>JAETNT010000003.1 GCA_021772025.1 Enterocloster bolteae
AGCCAAGTGGGCATGCTCGCATGCACATTTGGCGACTGCCGCGAGGGTCAAATACCCCGCTGCTCTGCAGCGCTGCAAGCTTGATGCCCCGTTGCTTGCAGCGGGGTTTTTGACTTTGTTCAGCAGAACAGCAATTATGCCAGCCGCTTGGCGATGGCCTTAATAAAGTCCTGGCTGTTTAATACAGTGGGATTCTCCATTGTGGTAATAAGAGCCAGATCTTTTGTCATAAAACCGCTTTCAATGGTGTCCAGGGTGGCTTTTTCCAGCTTGTCCGCAAAGGCGGCTAACTCCGGATTGCTATCCAGTTCTCCCCGCTTTCTCAAAGCGCCGGACCATGCAAAAATAGTGGCAACGGAGTTGGTGGATGTTTCTTCCCCTTTTAAGTGCTTATAATAGTGACGCTGTACGGTGCCGTGAGCAGCTTCATACTCATAGTAACCTTCCGGAGAAACCAATACAGAGGTCATCATAGCCAGAGAGCCGAAAGCAGAAGAAATCATATCGCTCATTACATCGCCGTCGTAGTTTTTGCAGGCCCAGATATAGCCGCCCTCAGACTTCATAACCCGGGCTACGGCATCATCAATTAACGTATAAAAATAGGTAATTCCCGCCTTTTGAAACCTGTCCCTATACTCATTGTCAAAGATCTCCTGGAAAATATCCTTAAAAGTATGGTCATATTTTTTGGAGATAGTGTCCTTGGTGGCAAACCATAGATCCTGTTTTTGATCCAAGGCATAGTTAAAACAGCTTCTGGCAAAGCTTTCAATAGAGGCGGATATATTGTGCATACCCTGAATAACGCCGGTTCCGGTAAAATCGTGAATGGTTTCCCGGGTTTCGGTGCCGTCAGCTGCAGTGTAAACAAGCTCTGCCTTGCCGGCCGCCGGTATTTTCATTTCCACTGCTTTATATACGTCTCCGTAAGCATGTCTTGCAATGGTAATGGGCTTTTTCCAGTTTTTTACACAGGGTTCAATTCCCTTTACAATAATGGGACTGCGGAATACAGTGCCGTCTAAAATGGCACGAATGGTGCCGTTGGGGCTTTTCCACATTTCCTTTAAATTGTATTCGGTTACTCTGGCGGCATTAGGGGTAATGGTAGCGCATTTTACAGCAACACCATACTTTTTAGTTGCCAAGGCAGAATCTACTGTTACCTGATCATTGGTAGCATCCCGGTGCTCTAAGCCTAAGTCATAGTACTCGGTCTTTAAATCAATAAAAGGAATCAGCAGCTCATCTTTAATCATTTTCCAGAGGATTCTTGTCATTTCGTCCCCATCCATCTCTACAAGGGGAGTAGTCATTTTTATCTTTTCCATTTAAAACCTCCTGTTGCGTTTGACTTTAACCAATATCTTACTACAAAAAAGAAAAAATGTACACAAAATCAAAGGAAAATCTTAAATTTACGGTAACATCTCAGGCGCGTATAAGAGAGGAAAATTCGTACAGAATAGAAGTAACCGTTTGATTATGCGAGCAGACAGAAGATACCAGCCTAAACGGTTATAAGAGAATGAATGAAAAATAAGGGGGAAGCATATGGTAAACCAGGAAAAAAACCGCCGGGAATCCACAGATAACACCGAAGAAAAGGAAGTGACCAAAAAGGAGGCAGAGGAAAAGGAAAACAAAGTTCTGGAAGAGTACGGCCAGATGACCTTAGACCATAATAAAAGCCGTCATAATATCCACCTGCTGTCGATTATCGGAGAAGTAGAAGGCCATGAAAACCTGTCGGGAAGCAGTAAAGCAACCAAATACGATCACGTTCTTCCGAAGCTTGCAGAAATTGAAGATGATAAAGAAGTAGAAGGACTTCTGGTTCTTTTAAATACTTCTGGAGGAGACGTAGACGCAGGGCTTGCCATTGCAGAGATGATTGCTTCCTTGAGTATTCCTACTGTATCCTTGGTTTTGGGAGGAAGCCATTCTATAGGAGTGCCTCTGGCGGTAGCTTCGGATTATTCCTTTATTGTGCCTACAGGAACCATGATGATTCATCCGGTGAGAATGAGCGGCATGGTTATCGGGGCCTCCCAGACGTATGAATATTTTGAAATGATTCAGGATCGGATCCTCAGCTTTGTGGCCCTTCATTCCAAAATAGATTATGAAGAACTAATGCGGCTGATGCACAATACGGAGATGCTTACCAGAGATCTGGGGACGGTTTTAGTGGGAGGGGAAACCGTAGAAGCAGGACTGATCGATGAAGTAGGAGGGATTAGAGAAGCCCTTGCAAAGCTTCATCACATGATCGATTCCGGACGCTAGTCAAGCCTTGAAATTTTTGGGAAACTTTTGTATACTATCAACAATGGGTGCCCTTGCCCACTAGGGTAATCTTCGGGTTTTCCCATGAAGGAAGATAGTAGGAGGCGTGATTTCGTGTCAGAAACGAAAAAAAGCAGAAAAACAGCGCAGACCAGTACGAAAAAACCGGGACGCCCCAAAAAGCAGCCGGAACCTCAATATGATGAGGGTGCAGAGGTAATTCGGGCGGAAGTATTAATTATCAGTTCTTTCGTAATAGCTGTCCTGTTATTTTTAAGCAATTTTAATTTATGCGGCATAATCGGCCGTATTTTAAAAAGTGCCCAGCTGGGACTGTTTGGCTCGATAGGGTACCTGGTTCCCATTTTTTTATTCATCGGCACCTGTTTTGCATTGTCTAATCGGGGCAATGTGCGGGCGGCCTTAAAGCTGGGGGCGGCAATTGGAACAGCCCTGATTTTATGCGGCTTATGCCAGTTGGTTTTTGGCAATAAAGAATTGGCTGGAGCCGGATTTTTAGACTATTATCAGGCTTCAGCCGCAACCGGAAAGGGAGGAGGCCTGGCAGGAGGCATTTTAGCCGGAGGCCTGTCCTCAGTGGTAGGAACCGTAGGGGCCTATGTGGTGCTGATTGCTGCTCTTGTGATTTGTATTGTGTGCATTACAGAAAAATCCGTGGTAAAGGCAGTAAAAAACGGAGGAGACAAAGCTTATCATTATGCCAGGGAGGATATGGACAGACGGCGGGAGATCCGGACAGAGCGCCAAAAAGAGCGGCGAAGGATGCGGGATGAGCAAAAGGTCCGAGGAGTGGATCTGAATGCTACCAAGATTGAAGACGTTTCTAACCTGCCTTTAAAAACCGATGCTCCTGTGGAGTCTATGTTTGGCCCTGCACCTAAGCTATCAGATTTTCAAGACAGGGATATTTCAGAAAAGGAGATAAGAGGAAAGACAGTTCATCCGGCGGACATTTTCACCGGAAGCATTGCCCGCACAGGGGATTCCCAGACATACATAGAAGAACCCGGAGAAGTCAAGGACTTTAAAGAGGAAACGCCGGAAGCCTTTGTAGCGCCGAGAAATACCAGGACTCTTCGGGAAATGAACGTAGTGGAGACGGAAAAAGATCCTGCCCGTCCGGAAGAGTATGGAGAAGAAGTGATCTATCCGGAAAAAACTCAATATTCAGAAGATGATCAGCATTCGGAAGAGCCGCCCTTTGAAGAGGATCCCATTCCCGGAACTGTTGTTTTAGATGAGATATGGGACAGGGAAGACGAAGGGCGGATTCCCGTGGCCTTTCAGGAGGAAAGCTATGACAGTTGGGAAGAAGAAGCATCTGCGCCTGACAGTATGGAAGCCTCCGTTCCGGATACCATTTATGTTCCGGAGGGAGAAAAACGGGTAGTGACTGCTTCCGGCAAGATTATTGAGACAGAAACGGAGCTTTTGGAGAAAAAGCTGGAGAAACGGAAACAGGAAATCAAGGCAGAGGAGGAATCTCTCTCCACGGTAATGATGGCTGTTAAGGAAGCCGAGGAAAAAGAAATTCAAAAAGAATACCGTTTTCCTTCTGTAGACCTGCTAAAGAAAGAAAAAAGAAGCAGCTCTTTCTCGGAACAGGAATATAAAAATACAGCGATTAAACTGCAGCAGACATTGCGGGATTTTGGAGTCGGGGTGACCGTAACAAACATTAGCTGCGGTCCTTCGGTAACCCGCTATGAACTTCATCCGGAACAGGGAGTGAAAGTAAGTAAGATCGTAAGCCTGGCAGATGATATCAAATTAAGTCTGGCTGCGGCGGATATCCGTATTGAAGCGCCTATCCCCGGCAAGTCGGCAGTGGGAATCGAGGTGCCGAATAAGGAAAATAATATTGTATATTTAAGAGAGCTTTTGGAATCCGAGGAATTCCGCAGACATCCTTCACGGCTGGCTTTTGCCGTAGGAAAAGATATCGGAGGACAGACCGTGGTGACAGACATTGCTAAAATGCCTCATCTGTTAATTGCAGGCGCTACCGGTTCCGGAAAATCTGTCTGTATTAATACTCTGATTATGAGCATTCTCTATAAAGCAAATCCGGATGACGTAAAGCTGATTATGGTGGATCCAAAGGTGGTGGAATTAAGCGTTTATAACGGGATTCCTCACCTTTTGATTCCGGTGGTGACGGATCCCAAGAAGGCGTCCGGGGCGCTGAACTGGGCAGTGGCGGAGATGACCGACCGATATAAAAAGTTTGCGGAGTACGGCGTCCGGGATTTGAAAGGCTATAATGAAAGAGTGGAAAATATCCAGGACATTGAGGATGAGAACAAGCCGAAAAAGATGCCTCAGATTGTGATTATTGTAGATGAGCTGGCGGATTTGATGATGGTGGCCCCAGGCGAGGTAGAGGATTCGATCTGCCGTCTGGCCCAGCTGGCCCGGGCGGCCGGGATCCACTTGGTAATTGCCACCCAGAGGCCGTCGGTGAATGTAATTACCGGTCTGATTAAAGCCAATGTACCTTCCCGGATCGCTTTTGCCGTTTCCTCCGGTGTAGATTCCCGCACCATTATTGATATGAACGGGGCGGAAAAGCTTTTGGGAAAGGGAGACATGCTGTTCTATCCTTCCGGAATACCAAAGCCTCAGCGGGTTCAGGGAGCCTTTGTATCCGATCACGAGGTGGCTCAGGTAGTGGAATTTTTGACGAAACAGGAGATAGGAAGTTCCTACAGCCCGGATGTAGAGCAGCAGATTGCCAAGGGCTCCCCGGATATGGCAAAAGGCGGAGAAAACCGGGACGAGTATTTTGCCCATGCGGCCAAATTTATTATAGAGAAAGATAAGGCATCTATCGGTATGCTTCAGCGGGTATTCAAAATCGGCTTTAACCGGGCGGCCCGCATTATGGATCAGCTGGCGGAGGCCGGAGTGGTAGGGGAAGAAGAAGGAACAAAACCGCGTAAGGTTCTTATGTCCATGGAGCAGTTTGAAGAGCTTATGGAAACGGGCGGTTGAAAATACAATAAGCAAACAATAGGAGGATGAAGGATGAAAACAGATATTCAGATTGCTCAGGAGGCGCAGATGCGGCCTATTAAAGAAGTGGCGGCAAACTACGGCATTGGAGAGGAGGAGCTGGAGTTTTACGGGAAATACAAGGCAAAGCTTGGGGACGAAGTCTGGGAGCGGGTAAAAGACCGCCCGGACGGGAAACTGGTTTTGGTAACTGCTATTAACCCTACTCCTGCAGGAGAGGGAAAAACCACCACTTCCGTAGGCTTGGGCCAGGCTTTCGCTAAAATAGGAAAAAACGCTATTATCGCTCTGAGAGAACCGTCTTTAGGTCCGTGCTTTGGCATTAAAGGAGGGGCTGCCGGAGGCGGATATGCCCAGGTTGTCCCCATGGAAGATTTGAACCTGCATTTTACCGGAGATTTTCATGCCATCACCTCTGCCAATAACCTTTTGGCGGCTCTTTTAGATAATCATATCCAGCAGGGAAATGCCCTGGGAATTGATCCGAGACAGGTTTTGTGGAAGCGCTGCCTGGATATGAATGACAGAGTCCTTCGGAACGTGATCGTAGGCCTGGGGGCAAAAGGGGACGGAATGGTGAGAGAGGATCATTTTGTCATCACGGTTGCATCTGAGATTATGGCAATCCTGTGCCTGTCTGAAAACATGAAGGATTTAAAGGAGCGTCTTGGAAAGATTATTGTTGCATATAATTTTGCAGGAGAGCCGGTTACGGCTGCCCAACTGCATGCGGTAGGCTCTATGGCCGCACTTTTAAAGGATGCGTTAAAGCCTAATCTGATTCAGACGCTGGAACATACAGGAGCCATTGTCCACGGCGGCCCCTTTGCCAATATCGCTCATGGCTGCAATAGTGTGAGAGCAACCAGGACCGCTTTAAAGCTTGCGGATATTGTTGTAACCGAGGCAGGGTTCGGAGCGGATCTGGGCGCTGAGAAGTTTTTTGATATTAAATGCCGCAAAGCCGGCTTAAAACCAGATGCAGTGGTTTTGGTTGCCACAGTGCGGGCACTGAAATACAACGGCGGCGTAGCCAAGGCGGATCTGGCCCAAGAGAATCTGACGGCTTTGGCAAGGGGAATTGTAAACCTGGAAAAGCATATAGAGAATCTTCAAAAATATGGAGTTCCTGTCGTGGTAACCTTGAATTCCTTTATTACCGATACCAAGGCGGAATACGAATACGTGAAAAAGTTCTGCGAGGACAGGGGATGCGAGTTTGCCCTTTCAGAGGTTTGGGAAAAAGGCGGAGAAGGCGGCGTAGAGCTGGCGGAGAAAGTTCTTCATACCCTGGAAAATAAGGCCGGCAATTTCCATGTGCTCTATCCTGACAGCATGAATTTAAAGAATAAGATTTATACGGTGGCTTCTGAAATTTACGGAGCGGACGGTGTTTCCTATGCTCCGGCTGCAGAGAAAGCGCTAAAGAGAATAGAGGAGATGGGATTTGGAAATCTTCCGGTATGCATGGCAAAAACCCAGTATTCCTTATCTGACGATCAGACTAAGCTTGGCCGCCCCACCGGATTTACCGTTAACGTCCGGGATGCTTACGTGTCTGCCGGAGCCGGTTTTGTAGTTGTCCTTACGGGAGCCATTATGACTATGCCCGGCCTTCCCAAAAAGCCGGCGGCAGACAGTATTGATGTAGATGAAAACGGAGTAATCACCGGATTATTCTAAGGTCAGGGAATGAGGAGGATTTATGGCAGTTAAAGATTGGCTAAACGAGATTTCGTATACGCTTCTTCAGGGAAGCCTTGAGGAAGAGGTGGCAGAGGTTATTTACGATTCCAGAAAAGCGGCGGAAAAGACCGTATTTGTGTGCATGAAGGGAGCCAAGACGGACTCTCACCAGTTTATCCCATCGGTCCTGACGGCAGGCTGCCGTGTGCTGGTAGTAGAACATCCGGTAGAGGTTCCTGGGGATATTACGGTGATTCAGGTGGAAAACGGCCGCCAGGCTTTGGCCTTTCTTTCTGCTGCCAGATTTGGTTATCCGGCTAAAAAAATGGTAACCATCGGCGTTACCGGAACAAAAGGAAAGACTACTACCACCCACATGATTAAGGCGGTTTTAGAGTCCTGCGGGAAGAAGGTGGGAATGATCGGGACCACAGGGGTGGTAATCGGAAACCAGGCGCGTCCCACTGTCAACACTACCCCGGAATCCTGGGCTCTCCATCAGGCCTTTGACGAGATGGTAAAGGCTGGCTGCGAATATATGGTAATGGAGGTTTCCTCTCAGGGTTTAAAGATGCATCGGGTAGACGGAATTACCTTTGACTATGGTCTGTTTACCAACCTTTCCAGAGATCATATCGGCCCGGACGAGCATGAAAGCTTTGAAGAATATCTGTACTATAAATCTCAGATTTTTTCCTGCTCCCGGATAGGACTGTTAAATCGGGATGATTCTCATTATGAGGAGATTAAGAAGAATGCCCGATGCCCTTTATATGAATTCAGCCTTCAGACTCCCTGCGATTTTTATGCTTCTGATATCCGCTGCGTGGCGGAAAAAGGATTCGTGGGAGTGGAATTTCATATAAACGGAAGATACCAAACAGAAGTTCAGGTAGGCGTTCCGGGCCGTTTTAATGTATATAATGCTTTAGGAGCCTTTGCTGTGGCCAGCTTTTTGGATCTTCCCGGAGAAAACGTGGAGAAAGCCTTAAAAAATCTTCGGATTAACGGCCGGATGGAATTGGTTTACAGTTCTCCAAAGTGTTCGGTTATTGTAGATTATGCTCACAATGCAGTGAGTATGGAAAGCCTGCTGAAGACTTTGCGGGAATATAATCCCAAACGTTTGGTCTGCGTTTTCGGCTGCGGAGGAAACCGTTCCAAAGACAGACGGTATTCTATGGGCGAGATAGGAGGCAGGATGGCAGATCTGTCCATCCTGACTGCCGATAATTCCAGATTTGAAAAGACAGAAGATATTATTGAGGATATTAAAAGCACCCTGATTCCTACCGGAGGGGCATATTTAGAGATCCCGGATCGGAGAGAAGCCATTACCTATGCGTTAAACTATGCCCAGGAGGGGGATATGATTGCAATCATCGGAAAGGGCCATGAGGATTACCAGGAGGAAAACGGTGTCCGCCGCCCCTTCCTGGACAGGGCAGTCATTGAGGAGGTAATAGCGTCATGGCAAAACTTGGGATAAAAGAAATTGTGGCGGCTACCGGAGGCCGCCTGGTTTGGGGAAGCGATGAGGCAGGTATTACCTCGATAGAGACAGATTCCAGAAAAGCAGGGGCCGGTTCTCTGTTTGTTCCGATCATAGGAGAACGGGTGGACGGCCATAGATTTTTGACTCTTGCTCTGGAAGGCGGTGCAGAGGCGGTGCTTACCAGCCGGCATCCAAATCAAGAGACGGTAAAACGGGAGATGGAAAACGTCTGTAATCAGGAAAAGTCCTGGATTTATGTAGAGGATACGATAAAGGCTCTTCAGGACATCGGAGCCTTCTGCCGCAGGAATATAAAAGTCCCGGTAATCGGTATTACAGGAAGCGTGGGAAAGACCACTACCAGAGAAATGATAGCCTGCGCCCTGTCCGGAGGGTATCAAAGAGTGTTTAAAACATCGGGCAACCATAACAGCCAGGTGGGGGTTCCCATTACTTTGTTTCAGGTAGAACCGGAGGATCAAATTGCCGTTTTAGAGCTGGGAATGAGTCAGCCGGGAGAAATGGAAAAAATTGCCTCCATTGCGGAGGTAGACATGGCAGCCATTACCAATATCGGCATTGCCCATATTGGACAGCTGAAAAGTCAGGAGAATATCTGCAGAGAAAAGCTGAAGATCCAGGAGGGAATGAAAGAGGGCGGAATCCTGTTTTTAAATGGAGATGACGAAATTTTAAAAAGCAAAACAGCCAGAGAGAATATCCGCATAATTTATTATGGTACAGGGGAAAATTGTCATTATCGGGCAAAAGAGATAACGGTTCAGGACGGCCTTCCTGCCTTTACTGCAGTATGCCCGGACGGAGAAGAAGCCTTGGTCCGATTAAATGTTCCCGGAAGCCACAATATATTAAATGCTATACTTTCTATCGCCGTGGCCAGAGAAAATAAGGTTTCCCTTAAGGCGGCCGCAAAAGCATTGGAAAGCTTTACCGGATATGAGGGCCGGCAGCAAATTTATGAAACGGGAAGGTTTACGGTAATTGACGACTCCTACAATGCCAGCCCGGTTTCTATGAAAGCCGGACTGGAGGTTTTAATGTCCGTTCATCCGGGAAGAAGAAAGGTTGCGGTGCTGGCGGATATGAAGGAGCTGGGACCGAATGAGGCCTCCTACCATCAAGAGATTGGAGCCTATATCGGAGCGCATTTAGAGGAACATATGGCGGACCAAATTTTATTGCTGGGAGATTTGGCGGCAGAGATTCAGAAGGGACTTTTTAAAGCGCGGCCGGATTGGGAAAATTATAGCGCTGTCCGGGTCTTTCAGGACAGGGAAAGTCTCTTGGACTTTCTGAAAAAGTTTTTAAAAAAAGGGGACTGCGTCCTTTTCAAGGGCTCCAACAGTATGGGGCTGGGGCCGGTAGCCGCCGCCTTTTGTAAGGAGGATTAGTCTCTTATGCCGGAAAAGTTTGCCAGAGTAATCATTGACATTTCCCACGAGAAGGTAGATCGTCCTTTCTCTTACGCTATCCCTGAGAATCTGAAGAATCAGATAAAAGCCGGCTGCCGGGTGAAAATTCCTTTTGGTTCCGGAAATAGAGAGAGAACGGGATATGTGGTGGAAGTGTCCGATAAGGCCGGCTATGACAGAGACAAGGTAAAGCCGATTCTGGGCCTGGTAGAGGGAAGCATTACTGCAGAAACCCAGCTGATTGAGCTTGCCTGGTGGATGAAAGAGCGGTACGGCTCTACGATGAACCAGGCTTTAAAAACTGTTCTTCCGGTAAAACAGAAGGTAAAGGGGGCAGAGAAAAAGTATGTCCGGTGCCTTCTTTCCGCCCAGGAGCTTAAGGAAGCCCTGAAAGAGGCCCAAAAGAAAAAGTACCGGGCACGGATACGGCTTTTAGAAGCTTTTTCCTCCATACCGGTTATTCCTTATGAAGCGGCAATTCATCAGCTTGGATTGTCGGCGGCTTCATTAAAACCTTTAAAGGATTCTGGAGTCATTGCCATAGAGAAAGAAAATGTTTACCGGGATCCGGCTGCGGAACTCCGGAAAAATGCGCCGCCGGCAGTTCAATCTGGTTTGCAAAAAGAGCGGCTCAGGCTGAACCCGGAACAGCAGTCTGTTGTCCGGGACTTCTGCCTTCGGTATGATGCAGGGGAGAGAGGAACTTCTCTAATTCACGGCGTTACCGGAAGCGGTAAGACAGAAGTATATATGGAGCTGATTGCTCATGTAAGAGATCAGGGAAGAGAGGTAATTGTCCTGATCCCGGAGATTGCTCTTACCTATCAGACAGTGATGCGGTTTTATAAACGGTTTGGACAGGATGTGTCTTTTATTAATTCCAGATTGTCGGCAGGAGAGCGGTACGATCAGTTTGAAAGGGCAAAAAAGAAAGAAATTTCGATTATGATCGGCCCCAGATCCGCTTTGTTTACACCTTTTAAAGACCTGGGGCTGATTATTATTGATGAGGAGCATGAAGGAGCTTACAAAAGCGACATTTCCCCCAGATACCATGCCAGGGAAGCGGCGGCTTTCCGGGCGGCTCAAATGAAAGCCAGCCTGGTTTTGGGTTCTGCCACTCCTTCGATGGACAGTTACGAAAAAGCATTGAGAGGAGAGTACCGTCTTTATACTTTAAACCATCGAGCCAAAAGAGACAGCCATCTGGCAAAGGTTCATGTGGTGGATTTAAGGCAGGAATTAAGAGAAGGCAACAAATCTGTTTTCAGCCGCCTTCTTCAGGAGATGATGGAAGAGCGTTTAAAGAAAGGCCAGCAGATAATGCTGTTTATGAACCGAAGAGGGTATTCCAGCTTTATCTCCTGCAGAAGCTGCGGGGAAGCAGTAAAATGTCCTCACTGTGATGTGACGCTGACCCTTCACAGGGATGGACGGATGATGTGCCATTACTGCGGATACACGGCAAAAAAGCCGGCTGTCTGTCCAAGCTGCGGCTCTCCGTATATCGCAGGCTTTGGAACCGGTACTCAGAAGATACAGGCTATGGTGGAAGAGCGGTTTCCGGGAATTTCCACTCTGCGGATGGATTTGGATACCACATCAAAAAAAGGAGGGCATGAGGAAATCCTTTCTGCTTTTGGAGCAGGGGAGGCCCAAATTCTTATCGGAACCCAGATGATTGTGAAAGGCCATGATTTTCCCAATGTGACTCTGGTAGGGGTTTTGGCGGCGGATACTGCTCTTTATGCTCCGGACTTCCGGTGTGGGGAGAAAACTTTCCAGCTTCTTACCCAGGCGGCAGGCCGGGCAGGCCGGGATAATCAGCCCGGAGATGTGGTGATCCAGACCTATGCTCCGGATCATTACAGCATTCAGGCAGCTGCGAATCAGGATTACCGGATGTTTTTTGAGAGAGAGGCATCGTTTCGCCGGATGCTTCGGTACCCGCCTTTTTGCGGTCTTCTTACTATCCAGGTTGCTTCCGGAAGAGAAGATATTTTGGAGAGCTCCATGGGGGCTGTGAACAGATGGGCGGCACAGTTAAGCGCCGGAAAAAAGAATATCTGGATCATTGGGCCGGTTCATGCCCCGGTATATAAAGTTAATGATATCTACAGAAAAATTTTATATCTGAAATCCGAAAATTATGATATACTAATACAAATACGAAACAGGCTGGAAGAGCTGTGGGACAGGGCGGGATTTTCGGAGGGTACGTCTGTCCAATATGATTTTACATGAAACCGGCTGGGTTTCGGTACTTGCGGCATTGACCGAATATTCATGCAGGCATGGCATTTGGCTCATTCCTGTGGGAATCAACATAAGAAAGAGCAAAGGGGATAGAGAAATATGGCGACCAGGCAGATTCGGACCATGGGGGATGATATTTTACGCAGAGAGTGTAAGCCGGTAAAGGAAATAACCCCCCGGTTAAAACAGCTGATAGAAGATATGTTTGAGACAATGTATGAGACCGGCGGAGTAGGCCTTGCGGCTCCTCAGGTGGGAATTTTAAAGCAAATCGTGGTTATTGACGTAGAGGACGGCAATCAGTATGTATTGGTAAATCCTGAAATTTTAGAAACCGAGGGCAGTCAGACCGGGCCGGAGGGGTGCCTTAGCGTTCCCGGAAAATCCGGCGTGGTTACCCGTCCCAATAAGGTAAAGGTCAGGGCTTTTAATGAAAATATGGAAGAATTTGAGCTGGAGGGAGAAGAATTTCTGGCCAGGGCAATCTGCCATGAGTGCGATCACCTTCATGGCCGGCTCTATGTGGATCTGGTGGAAGGAGAGCTGGAGGATGTGACGGATATGGAGGATGAGGAATAATGCGGATTGTTTTTATGGGAACCCCGGATTTTTCCGTGGGAGCATTAAACAGCCTGGTTGACGCGGGACACCAGATATCCGCCTGCGTCACTCAGCCGGATAAGCCTAAGGGAAGAGGCAAAGCGGTTTTAATGACCCCGGTAAAGGAGAGAGCCATGGAGCTGGGGATTCCGGTTTACCAGCCGGTTAAGGTAAGGGATCCGGAATTTCAGGAAGTTCTAAAAGACCTGGCGCCGGATGTGATTGTGGTGGTTGCCTTTGGCCAGCTGATTCCCCAGTCTGTCCTGGATCTGCCTCCCTACGGCTGTATCAATATCCATGCCTCGCTTCTTCCTAAATACCGGGGGGCTGCCCCCATCCAATGGGCGATTATAGACGGGGAGAGGGAGACCGGTATTACCACTATGATGATGGAGGCAGGCCTGGATACGGGAGACATGCTGGAAAAGGCAGTGATCCCCATTGAAAAGGATGAGACTGGAGGAAGCCTTCACGATAAATTGAGAGCAGCCGGAGGGGAATTGATTGTCTCTACTTTAAAAAAGCTGGAGGAGGGAACTCTTACCCGGACGAAACAGACGGAGGAGGGAACCTGCTATGCCAAAAAGCTTACCAAATCCCTGGGAGATATTGACTGGACTATGGAGGCAGATGCCATTGAACGGCTAATCCGGGCATTGAATCCCTGGCCCAGCGCTTATACAAGCTTAGAGGGCAGGACAATAAAGCTCTGGGGCGCCCAGGTTCTTAAGGAAGAATATGAGGGAGACTGCGGTCAGGTGATAACAGCAGAGAAGGACAGCCTGATTGTAAAGACAGGAAAGGGAGCTCTTAAGATAACAGAGCTTCAAATAGAAGGAAAAAAACGAATGGATACAGGGGCCTTCTTGAGAGGATTTCCCATAAAAGAGGGAGCGCTGTTTGAAAGGAGAACACAGTAAGAATGGGATATTATTATGGATTTGACCCTACGATAATCTTGGTGTTGATAGGAGTGCTGTTGTCTGCCATGGCATCTGCCAAGGTAAACGGCACCTTTAACAAATACTCCGGAGTCAGAAGCGCCTGCGGCATGACCGGAGCGGAGGTGGCAAAGCGTCTTTTAAATTCCCAGGGAATCTACGATGTGTCCGTCCACCCGGTAAAAGGAAGTCTTACCGATCATTATGATCCAAGGACAAAGACGGTCAATCTGTCTCAGCCGGTATATAGTGCAACCTCTATTGCGGCCTTGGGTGTGGCAGCCCATGAATGCGGCCATGCCATTCAGGATGCAAAGAACTATGCGCCTTTAAAACTCAGAGGGGCATTTGTGCCTATTGCCAATTTTGGTTCTCAGCTCTCATGGCCGATGATTTTAATCGGGCTGTTTATGGGAAGAGGCGGATATATCCTGGTTCAAATCGGAATCCTGCTGTTTGTATGCGCGGTTTTGTTCCAGATTATCACCCTTCCTGTGGAGTTTAACGCATCTGCCAGGGCAGTGCGTCTTTTGGGAGACACGGGAATTCTGATGGATCGGGAGGTGGACGGCACCAAAAAAGTGTTGGGCGCTGCCGCTTTAACTTATGTTGCCGCCGCTCTTACTTCCATTTTACAGCTTCTGCGATTGATCATTCTGTTCGGTGGAAGAGGCCGCAGGGATGATTGAGAATAAGACAATGACAGCCAGAGAGCTGGCCCTTGATATGCTGATAGAAATTTTGGAAAAGGGAAGATTCTGCCATGTTGTGGAGCGTCAGGCCCTTTCCAAATATCAGTACCTTCCTAAAAAAGACCGGGCCTTAGCCACCAGGATTACCGAGGGGGTAGTGGAACGGCTTTTGTCTGTGGATTATGTAATCAACCGGGTATCCAAGGTAAAGACAGATAAGATGAAACCGGTGATCCGAAATATTCTCCGGATGGGAGCTTATCAGATCCTTTATATGGATCGGATCCCGGATTCCGCCGCCTGCAATGAGGCGGTCAAACTGGCAGTAAAGCGCCGGTTTGCAGGACTCAAAGGCTTTGTAAACGGAGTACTTCGGTCAGTAGCAAGAGAAAAAGAAGGCCTTGAGTTTCCAGATGAGGAAACCAGTCTTTCCATACCGGCCTGGCTGCTTTCTATGTGGCGGCAGGAACTGGGAGAAGAGCAGGCTTTGGCTGTGGCAAAAGCCATGTTAAAAGAACGGCCTACTTGTATCCGGTGCAATACGGATAAGGAAGATATGGATAGGATAGTAAAAAGTCTTGCCCATCAGGGCGTTCAAGTCATTTGCCTGCCGGACTTTGACGATATTCTATACATAAAAGACTATGATTATCTGGAGGCGCTGGACGCTTTTTCAAAAGGGTGGATTCAGGTTCAGGATGTAAGTTCCTCTCTGGTTTGCCGGGCGGCGGCCCCAAAAGAAGGGGACTTTGTCCTGGATGTCTGCGGAGCTCCGGGAGGAAAAAGCCTCCATATGGCCGATAGATTAAAAGGTACCGGAATGGTGGAGGCCAGGGATTTGACCGTTCAAAAAGTATCTCTTATAGAAGAAAACATTTCCCGGTCCGGCTTTTCCAACATTCGGGCAAAGGTCTGGAACGCTTTAGATCCGGATGAGAAAATGAAGGGGCAAGCGGATATTGTTCTTGCTGATCTTCCGTGCTCCGGACTGGGGATTATCGGAAGAAAACCAGATATTAAATATCGGATGACCAGAGACGGATGCCGAGAGCTGTCCGATCTTCAAAAAGAAATCCTTTCTGTGGTGTGGGAGTATGTAAAGCCCGGAGGCCTTCTGGTTTACAGCACCTGTACCATAAGCAGAGCAGAAAACCAAGAGAATCTGGAGTGGATTTTAGAAAACTTTCCTTTTGATGCCGTAGACATTTCCGGCAATGTGGGAACAGTATTTCAGGAGGAAACGGCGAAAAAAGGATACCTTCAGCTTCTTCCAGGCCGCCACCCAAGCGACGGCTTTTTTCTGGCGGTATTGAAAAGAAAGCAGGAATAGAAAGCAGCAGATAATATGGAAAAATGTGATATTAAGTCTCTTACATTCGAAGAACTTTCCGGTGAGCTTGAAAGACAGGGGCAGAAAGCCTTTCGAAGCCGCCAGATCTACCAATGGATTCATCAGAAGCTGGCGGACAGCTTTGATGAGATGACAAACCTTCCTCAGGCTTTAAGGGAACAGTTAAAAAAGGAATACTCTTTTACCAGCCTGCAAAAGGCAGACGTAAGAATTTCCGGGATAGACGGTACCAGGAAATATTTATTTGCTTTGGCAGACGGAAATGTTATCGAGAGTGTGTGGATGAAATATAAGCATGGCAATTCTGTGTGCATTTCTTCCCAGGTAGGCTGCCGTATGGGCTGCCGGTTCTGTGCCTCCACTCTGGACGGCCTGGAACGGAATCTGATGCCTTCAGAAATGTTGGAACAAATTTACCAGATACAGAAGGATACCGGGGAACGGGTGTCCAATGTGGTAGTAATGGGATCCGGCGAACCTTTGGATAATTATGACAACCTGATCCGCTTTATCCGGTTGTTAACCGATGAAAAGGGGCTTCATATCAGCCAGAGAAATATTACGGTTTCTACCTGTGGCATTGTTCCGGGGATTTACCGGCTTTCAGAAGAAAACTTAAATCTCACTCTGGCATTGTCCCTTCATGCCCCTAATGATGAAGTAAGAAAAACATTAATGCCAATTGCAAACCGTTATGGGCTGGAGGAAGTGCTGGAGGCCTGTCGGACTTATTTTGAAAAAACAGGAAGGCGTCTTACCTTTGAATACAGTTTGGTAAAGGGCGTTAACGACAATTTGGAGGAGGCCGGGGCCTTAGCCCGGCTGATTAAGGGCCGCCATGGCCATGTAAACCTGATCCCGGTAAATCCCATTAAGGAGAGGGATTATGTTCAGTCAGATAAAAAGGCCATAGAAGCGTTTCGCAGCTATTTAGAGCGTCAGGGCATTGCTGTTACGGTCCGCCGGGAGATGGGGCGCGATATTAACGGCGCCTGCGGTCAGCTTCGGAAAAGCTTTATGGACGAGAAGGAGCCGACTTAGGCAGGAACTGGAAAGGAGGATGGCAGGATGCAGATTAGTGCATATACAGATACCGGAAAGGTCCGATCTACCAATCAGGACTATATATACGCATCATCCCAGAAAACAGGCCCATTGACAAACCTTCTTCTGCTGGCAGACGGCATGGGAGGAGCTAATGCCGGAGATTACGCTTCCCGCTTTCTGGTAGAAAAGCTGGTAGCTTATATTAACCGTCAGCCGGAAGGAGAATCCGAGATTTCGATTTTCAATAAGGGGATTACCGAGGTAAACCGCCGGCTTTATAATGAATCCCTTAGTGATGAGTCCTTAAAGGGAATGGGTACCACTATGGTGGCGGCTACCGTGTCAAAAAATACTCTTTATGTGGCAAACGTAGGGGACAGCCGTCTGTATCTGATCCGGGGCGGCATTATTCAGGTGACCAAGGATCACTCTTATGTAGAGGAAATGGTATCTTTAGGCCTTTTAAACCGGGAGAGCCAGGATTACCGGGATAAAAAGAACTATATTACACGGGCAATCGGTACGGATGGTCAGGTGGAGATCGATTTTTTTGAGGTTTCCCTCCATCCCGGAGATCAGATCCTTCTTTGTTCCGATGGCTTGAGCAATATGGTAAGCGATAAAGAAATTTATTCTATTGTATCGGGGAAAGGAAGCCTTTCTGAGAAGGCATGGCAGCTTTTGCAGACTGCGAATGACAATGGGGGGAAGGACAATATCTCTGTTATATTGGCAGAACCGTTGGAAAGCGAGGGGATGTCATGCTAAAAAATGGAGATTTTTTACAGGAACGCTATGAGATTTTGGAACAAATCGGCTCTGGCGGCATGTCTGATGTGTATAAGGCAAAATGCCATAAGCTGAACCGCCTGGTGGCCATTAAAGTGCTTAAAGCTGAATTTTGTGCAGATGCCGGTTTTGTCGCCAGCTTTAAAATGGAGGCCCAGGCTGCGGCGGGCCTGTCCCATCCGAATATTGTTAACGTATTTGACGTTGTAGATCAGGGTGAGCTTCATTACATTGTAATGGAATTGATTGAAGGAATTACCCTGAAGAATTATATTGCCAAAAAGGGAAAGCTAGACAACAAAGAAGCCATCGGAATCGGAATCCAGATCGCTCAAGGCATGATGGCGGCTCATGAAAGCCATATTATTCACCGGGATATTAAACCTCAAAATATTATTATCTCTATGGACGGAAAGGCTAAAGTGGCGGATTTCGGCATTGCCAAAGCAGTCAGTATGCAGGCAAAAAATTCCGATGTTATCGGTTCGGTCCAATATATTTCGCCGGAACAGGCTAGCGGCAGCATAAGCGATGCCAGAAGCGATATCTATTCCTTTGGCATTACCCTGTATGAGATGGCCACCGGGATCGTTCCTTTTGATGGAAATGATGCCACAGCCGTAGCACTAGCTCATCTGGAAGAAGAGATAGCCCCGCCGTCCCGTTTTAACAGACAGATAGCTCCGGGGCTTGAAGCCATTATTTTAAAATGCACCAAGAAGCATCCTGAGGATAGATACGGCTCCGCTGCGGAGGTGATTAATGAACTGCGTCATGTTCTGATAAATCCGGAGGAAAGCGGAAACGGCAGGAAAGAAGAGCAGGCCCAAGGGGAGGTTTTGGGGCCGAAGCAGGAGAAAGATATTACCTATAACTTGGAAAAGCTGTTTTCCATAGGCGGAATTGCCGGAGCTATACTGATTGTGGCCGTTCTGGTATTTTTTGTAGCTCAGATAGCAGGTTTGTTTAATGTGGGGCCCGGCATTGCCTTGCCAACAAAAGAGAAAGAGTCAAGCAGGGCGGAGAGCACCATTGTTCTCTCAGAAAGTCAGACTAATATTCCGGAGCTTTTGGGAATTTCGGAGGATGGGGCAAAAGCCCGTCTGGCAGAGGCTTCCCTGGTTCCGGAGATTAGCTATGAATATTCAGAAACCGGGAGAGAGGGCTATGTAATTTCTCAGGACAACGCCGGGACTACTGTAGAGAAAGGGGCCACAGTTCGGATTGCCGTCAGCAAAGGAAGCGGCCGGACGGAAGTGGAAGCCCTGGATTTGGTAGGGAAAAAGGATGTGGAGGCCAAAGAAATTCTGGATTCCAATGAGATTTCCGTGGTAATGACGGGAGAAAACAGTGATACAGTGGAGGCGGGCCGGGTGATCCGCTGTCAGCCGGAGGATGTTGTTTATAAGGGAGGAGACCCCATTGTCCTTTATATCAGCTTAGGCCCTAAGGTGAAAACAGTTCGGGTTCCGAACCTGAGCGGGCAGTCAGATGAGGATGCCGCCAAGCTTTTAGAGAGCATAGGACTGATGCCTGGCGAGGTGGAGATCGAACACAATGATGTAGTTGAGGAATGGAGTGTTATCCGGCAAAACGTTCCCCCGGGAACTCAGGTTCCGGTAGGGACCGCCATAGGCTATGTGGTAAGTTACGGTCCGGAAAAAATACCTGCTAATCCGTCAGGACTGACCCACAGCCGGGATGCTTATATCGGCTATATTGATGAAGAATTTGACTTAAATCCTATAATAGGTCCTGGAAGCGACAGCACTCATATCCGAATAAAGATCCAGTTAAAACAGTTTGTAAACGGCAGAACGATTTATAAAACTCTGATGCCGGAGCACAATGTAAACGGAAGCAGTAAGATCTCCATTTATTTTCCTGAGATTATAGGAGAATACGGCGTGGAAGAAGGAACAGTTGAAGTGGTGAATGCTCAGACAGGAAAAGTTCTGGAAAGCTATGAGATAGCTTTTGAGCTGGAAGAATAACAGAATGACAGGAAAAATTATTAAAGGAATAGCAGGATTTTATTACGTTCATGACGGAAAAAACAGGATATATGAATGTCGGGCTAAGGGAGTTTTCCGCAATTGGAAGATAAAGCCTCTGGTAGGGGATGATGTGGAGTTTACCGTGTTAAATGATGAGACCGGTGAAGGAAATATTGATCAGATCCTTCCCCGGAAAAATCAGTTAATTCGCCCGGCTGCCGCCAATGTGGATCAAGCTATGGTGGTCTTTGCCGTTACCCAGCCGGAGCCCAACCGAAACCTTTTAGATCGGTTTCTGGTGATGATGGGAACAGAGGGGATTCCGGTGGTTATCTGTTTTAACAAGGTAGATCTGTGCGGCAGTGAGCTCTTGGATACCTACTCGACAATATACGAGCCTGCGGGATACCAAACCGTTTTTACCAGCACCTATGAAGAAACGGGTATGGAAGAGCTGGGGAAACTTCTAAGGGGAAGAACTACCGTGCTGGCGGGCCCTTCCGGGGTGGGAAAGTCCTCTCTCACCAATTTGCTTTTGCCGGAGGCCGAAATGGAAACAGGAGATATCAGTGAAAAAATCCAGAGAGGGCGGCATACCACCCGTCACTCCCAGTTATTTTGCGTGGAAGAAAATACCTATCTCATGGATACTCCGGGCTTCAGCTCTTTGTCTCTGAATATGGATCCCCGAAAGCTGAAAGACTATTTTGCAGAATTTACCCCTTATGAGGCGGACTGCAGATTTTTAGGCTGTGTCCATGTAGGGGAAAAGGCCTGCGGGGTTAAAGAGGCACTACAATCCGGAAAGCTGAGCAAGAGCCGCTATGACAACTACTTGCAGATTTATGAGGAACTGAAGGAAAAAGAACGGAGGAAATATTAGTGGAATACATTTTAGCGCCTTCTATTCTGGGAGCGGATTTTTCCAGATTAGGGGAGGAAGTCAAAACTGTGGCGGAGGCCGGAGCAGAATACATCCATCTGGATGTTATGGACGGCGCTTTTGTGCCCAGCATTTCCTTTGGCATGCCTGTAATCCAGGCAATAAGAAAGACCACGGATAAAATTTTTGATGTTCATATGATGGTGGAGGAGCCGGGGCGTTATATCACGGATATGAAAAAAGCCGGAGCGGATTTAATCTGTGTCCATGCGGAGGCCTGCCGCCATTTGGATCGCACGCTGCATCAGATTAAGGAAGCCGGATTAAAGACCGGAGCGGCCTTAAATCCCGCAACCCCGGTAGAGGTATTGGAGTATGTGCTCCCCTTGACGGATATGGTGCTCGTTATGTCTGTCAATCCCGGATTTGGCGGACAGAAATTTATTCCCTATGCCACGGAAAAAGTCAGAAGGCTGCGGGCTATGACAGAAGCGAAAGGCCTTTCTGTGGATATCCAGGTAGACGGGGGCGTAACCTTAGATAATGCTGAGGAACTTTTAAAAGCAGGGGCAAATATCCTGGTAGCCGGCTCTGCCGTATTTAAGCATGACACCGCCGCCAATGTGGCTGGATTTTTAAAGATTCTTAAGGAGTTTCAGGGGCGTAAGTGATGAGAACTTGTTTGGTGATTACGGGAGGGCCCATTGATCTGGATTTTGCCGGAGCATTTTTAAGAGAAAGAAGCTTTCATAAAATTATTGCGGCAGATGCAGGCCTTGAGACGGCCAAAGCTCTGGGACTTGTTCCGGATGTGATTGTAGGGGACTTTGATACGGCAGATCCTCAGGTTTTAGAAGAGTTTAAAAGAGTGGAGTATATTGTGTGGGAAGTGCACCGGCCGGAAAAGGACGAGACGGACACGGAACTGGCTTTAAACCGGGCAATGGCTTCAGGCTGCGGTGAGATTGCAGTGCTGGGGGCTACAGGAGGACGCTTGGATCATATGATTGGAAATATCCATCTCTTATATCCTTGTCTTCAAAAAGGGATTGCCGCTTATTTGCTGGACAGGCAGAATAAGGTATATTTGCTGGATAAAGGAAAAGATTTTTTTAAAGAGACTTTGTGGGGAAAATATATCTCTTTTTTGCCTCTGACGCAGGAGGTAAAGGGGATTACATTGAAAGGTTTTCGATATCCTTTGAATCAAAAAGATATTGAGATTGGCACCAGTTTGTGCATCAGTAATGAACTGGCAGAGGAGGAAGGGCGGATTGAGTTTGAAGAGGGGGTTTTAATCTGCGTGGAGTCCCACGACTAGGGCAGGATTCCTTATCTGACCCTGGACAGGGACAGGAAGAAAAATAATCAGGAGCAAAATTGCGATGAAACATACACCACAGAAAAAAATCATGATGATCAACGACCTTTCCGGCTATGGGCGCTGCTCCCTGACGGTTGCCCTCCCGGTTTTAGCTGCCTTAAAGGTTCAGTGTTGTCCTGTGCCTACCTCTGTTTTTTCTAATCACACAGGTTTTTCAACCTGGTTTTTTGATGATTATACAGAAAGGATGCCTGGGTATTTGGAAAAGTGGCAGGAACTGGGGTTGTCTTTTGACGGAATTGCCGTAGGCTTTTTGGGTTCTGCAAAGCAGATCCATATTGTGGAAGACGCCATTCGTAAGTTTAAAGGTCCTCATACCAGGGTTCTGGTGGATCCCATTATGGGAGATGACGGCCAATCTTACGCCACTTATACGGAGGAAATGTGTCGCCGGCTTGGAAGCCTTATTGCCTATGCGGATATCATTACCCCTAACCTGACAGAAGCCTGCATTTTAACCGGGATTCCCTATCGAAAAGATGGCTGGAAACGCAGAGAAATAGAAGAGCTTTTAAAGCGCCTTCAGGCCATGGGACCCAAAAAAGTGGTGATTACCGGAGTAAAGGAAGGACAGTTTCTTACCAATGGAGTTTTAGAGGGAAATGAAAAAGTTCGTTTTATCCGTACCAGAACTGCAGGAGATCAGCGGCCCGGCACTGGGGATGTGTTTTCTTCTATTGTGGCAGGAGATATGGTAAATGATGAAGATTTTGGAAAATCCGTAAAAAAAGCGGCCAGGTTTATCGGAGACTGTATCCGGCTGTCAGACCAGATGGAGATTCCAAAAGAAAACGGAGTATGTTTTGAAATGCTCTTAAATAAGCTAATTGTCAGATAATTCTTGTTTCAGGAAATTGTATCAATATCTGCCGGACTGATTTATATCAATCTGGACATGCAATATGGTGTGGGAGGCTGATAGATAAAAATTATCTGCCTCCAGTTTCAATTATTATCAAATATTATCAAATGTATTTTCTTACAAAAAGTAAGGAGTTCTTCCTTCTTTTACTAAAATTCCAATACTTTTTATAAAACGATATTTTCGAAGATTATACCATTCTGCGAAAATGAAAGATACGGAGAACTTCCCTCTCCACATAAATCATATCGGCACTATTTTACAATATTTAATGTATATTTGCAACAAATATACAAATTTTTTTATCATTTGAGTAATTATACCTGGAGGAAAAACAGTTGCCAGTCAGTCAGAACGGACAGAAAGAGCAGAAAAAGGGGAGTTTATGGTCAGTTTCATGGTCAAAAGTTCTTTAACAGATGAAAGGAAGTAAAAGATTGTATTTGCTGCAAATCGTATGGAAAGCAAGAGGGATGGTCCTGATTTTTATGGTCAAATTTGTGGTCAGGGAGTATAAAAAGCACCTATTTACAGAGTTCTTTAAAGATTTTCGCAGAATGGTATAATCTGCGAATAAAAAATTCCGTTAACGGCTGCATGCTTTATCCTCTTCTGAAAGATTCTGTAAAATGACTGGATTCATGCATTGCTTGTGCCGGAAGGCAGGGACGATGCAAGGAGAAGATACCGCCCGGCATGTTTGAAAGTGTGAAATAAAATTGAGAGAATCAGTCCGTTTCAAACAGAAAGGAGAAAAATAGTATGCTATATGTGCATAAGAGGAATGGCTTGTTAAAGAAAACAATGATAAGCGGGATAATTTTGATTTCTTCGGTTATATTTGCTGGCTGCCAGGGTGTGACACAGGAAACATATGACCAATTGGAGGGAGAATACTATTCCCTGAAGGAGGTAGTGGACCAGCTTCGGCTGGATTGTGAGAATTATTCCAGTGATTATGATCAACTGAAAGAAGACTACGATACACTGGCAGAGGAAAAGAAAAGTCTAACTGCAGAGTTTAAACAGTATCAGGAGCAAATGTATCCTATTTATGTGCAAAGCCTTCAAAATCATGAGACTGACGCTTTGGCAATTCAAGCTCAGGCTTATGAAACCGGGATTACATATGAACAGCTTGCGGACAGTTCGGACAAATACATTACTCAAAAGGTAAAATTTACTGGAATTCTGATGGGCGGAGATATAGAAGGGGAGCAATTGAGACTTGTGCTTGCCATAGATGGTGATAAATCAAAGCTGATGATGATTTCTGGTTCGACTGATTGGGCAGGCGATGACTTAAAACTCGGGCAGACGTTGACCGTATATGGAACCAGCGAGGGAATATTCGACTATATGAATGAAGAGCAGCTCAAAATTCCTGGAGTAAGCATTGAATATATCGAACAAGGATGACAAACATGGGTATAACAGTTGATTTATATAGAAATAAAAACAAGGCGGTTGTTGACGCGTATGATCGGATTATTGTAAACATTTTTGTAAAAAAGAAAAAAAATGACTTCGATTCTTCTGCAACATACGAGGATAACGCAGACGACATAATAGATAGAACGCAGAAGGCCAGCGCCAAATCTTTTGTCCTATGCGGCTGTGACGCAGGAGCTGGTACGACATCCATTTTAGTTGATCTAGCCATTTCACTGGCAGTATCCGGATGGAAAACTATTCTGGTGGATGCAGATTTACGTAAAGAAGGGGAGTATAAGCGGCTTAACCAAAAAACGGAATATGGGCTTTCCGATTATGTGATTGCCGGCGTGCCGAAAACATCTATTATTTATCATACAAACTGGAGTGGATTGGATTATATTGCCTGCGGAAAAACAGAAGGGGAAACCCCTGTGAAAATTCTTTGCTCTCAACGTATGGGAGAGTTGTTGGAATACTTGGAACAAGAATATGATTTTGTTCTCTATGATGTGCCGGCACTGGATGCCGCAGTAGATGCAAAGATCATATGTTCACAAGTGGATTGCACTTACCTTGTTGCCGCATCGGAACAGACAAGCTTTCACTGCCTGGAAATGTCGAAGAAACAGCTTGAGGAAATGGGGGTACAAGTGTCAGGTGTGATTCTTAACAAGGTTTCCCTTGATGAATATAGCCGATATATAAAGGATTATGATTATTTTAACCAGAAAGAGTATGTCAGCCGCAGCAGTTATTATAATAAGGACGCCAAGAAAAAATCTCCGATAGTATCTTTAATAAAGAGAATGATGGGATGTCTGATGCTGGTATGTCTGTTGTCAGGCGGAATTATGAATGATAAAGTGGCGGCTTCCCAGACCACGCAGGTCTTACAAAGTGATGAAGATGATGAAAATACCATGCTGCCAATTGTTGTTGCCAGCGGATATAGCGTTGAGGACGGGGTAGTGGCCGCGGGAGAAAAATTCACTTTAAAGGTTCACATAGAGAATGTGAGCCAGTATGTTGGGGCATATGATGTCCAGGTTACGGTTTATTCACAGACTGAGGGAGTTCATTTACAACAAGGTGAAACTAATCAACGCTATCTGGAATATCTCCCTCCAGGCGGAGGCTTCGATTTTTTAATTGATATGGAGGCGGCGGAATACGTTCAGAGTAATGCGGCAAATATCAGCCTTCAGTTTAATTACGTAAATGAAAGCGGACGTTCCGGTTTAAATTCAACATCCATTACACCGACAATGAGAAAAAACTGTGATCTGAAAGTCCTTTCCCTGACAGTGGTAAACGATGCGACGATTGGAGCGGAGGCGCTTTTCAATATACGCTATAAAAACACTGGTGAGGTTTCCATTGAGAATCTGAAGCTTCGCATTGAGGGCAATATAGACAAAAATGGGCAGGACATATGGCTGAAGGCTCCGGAAATTGGTCGTCAGGAATATCTGGATCTGCAAATTGTCTTTACGGAAGTGGGGCTCCAGGAACTGAATATATATATAAGCTATGAGGATGAAGACGGAAATCTGTATGAGATAGAACCTCAACAGGTATTCACACTCGTTAAGAGGAGCGGATATAACAATATTCGGGAAAAAACAGAAGAGCAGACAGTCACACGCCGGGAGAAAGCCTGGAAGATCAGTTATATTGTTGCGAGTGTAATTATGCTTGGAATTCTGTTGGCTTTTCTATCGAAGCATTTCAGGATTGGAATGGTAATAAAGAATAGGACGGATTTGCTCAAAATAGAAAATGAAAGAATTGAACAGGCGAAGAGAATGGTACATAAACTGACGGCAATGGTCAGGAAGGTCATAAGCAATGCTATAAGTACGATCAAGCGGAAATTAGGAAAGGACAAATAGAGTATGGATATCAAGCGAATCGTGAATATTGATTTTCATCGTTGTGCCAAAGGATTGCTGAAGGGGAGGCTGTTCATACTGTTCCTTACTGTGTTAGGAAGTATTATTGGAATTTTTGCGGCTTTATTTGTGGTAAAAAATCATAACGAATATGAAGCCGTGTCGTCTGTTTATAATATTTCTTACGGTTCTTACGCGGAGTCGGAAGAAGGATTGTCTGCATTGCGTGCATATTCCGATATTATTAAAAGCTACCGAGTCGCAGAACGCGCAGCTCTGCTTCTGGCAGACCCCGCAGTAACAAAGGACATGATTTATAATATGATCAGTGTGGATTCCCGTGTAGTAAGAGGGACGACTTATGTATATGAGAATATTTCATCGGTTATTCTTATTCATGCAAACAGTGAAAGCGAAGGCAATGCTATTCGCATCGTGAATGCGGTGGCGGATGCCTTTGTGATGGAAATTAATGGAATTTCCGAGACAGAATCAACACGGGTATTGGATTATGCATATGACGGAGAAATTGTATACAATGCTGTCGAGACTCAATTAATGGTTGTTGGCGCAGGACTTATAGGTGGTTTCCTTTTGGGATGCATGATTATTTTGTGTAGAATTATTTTTTCCTATAAGATTGTTTCTGCGAATGATGCCGGATTATATGGACAGATTGAGATTGTAGGGGTGATTCCCAAATTTTGAGTTGTCAGAAGAAAGAGGATATGATCATGACCAAGAAAAAGAAATTATTGATTTTATTTTTTTTGCTCGTATCTGCATTTTTGGTTTTGGGATTTGATCCCCGGCTGGAGACAACTTATTATGACTACACATCAGAAAAAATTCCGGAGGTATTTAATAACTTTCGAATTGTACAAATTTCTGATTTTCATTTAAAAAAATTTGGAAAGAAAGAAGAAAAGTTGATTAAGGCAGTTATGGACTGCAGGCCGGATGTGATCGTTCTAACAGGAGATATGGTGGATGAAAATCATGATGACCTTGCTCCTTTAAAAGAACTTCTGCAGGGGATCTCAGGGAAGGTACCGATCTATTATGTCAGTGGAAATCATGATTTGAAGCCTACCGCTACACGACAATATGAGGAAATGCAGGAATTATTTCAATCCCATGGAGTAATAGATTTGGATGATAAACAGGAATTTATCACAATAGGCGGGTCAAGTATTTGCTTTACAGGGTCAAAATGGCGTTCAGGGTATTTTAGCGATTATCTCCCAATAGCTGATACAGAGTATTTTAATATTTTGCTGTATCACGGAAGCGATTATTTCGAGAGACTAACGGATTTTGGATATGATTTGATTCTTTCCGGACATGCTCATGGCGGGGTAGTGCGACTCCCCATTGTCGGAGGGGTATTTGGAAATGACGGTTCTTTGTTTCCGGAGTATGATGCGGGATGCTTTACAAAAGGCAGCTGCAGTATGATAAGTAGCCGCGGGCTTGGTGATGCAAAAATCCCACGGTTTTATAACCGGCCGGAACTGGTCTGTGTTGAATTACATTCGAAATAAAGCAGACGCAAAAGAAGGGAAAAGAAACATGGAACCTTTAATCAGTGTGATTGTTACCGTATATAAGGTGGAAGAATTTTTGCCTTTATGCTTAGAGAGTATTCAGGGACAAACCTATAAAAATCTGGAGATTTTGCTGATAGATGATGGTTCTCCAGACAATTGTCCAGCCATTTGTGATGCATATGGAGCAAAAGATGCAAGAATCAAAGTGATACATAAAAAAAATAAGGGTGTTGCAGATACGCGTAATGTTGGTCTGGATAATGCAAGAGGGAAATATCTGCTCTTTATCGACGGAGATGATTCCGTTGATTCGAGATATGTAGAGTACCTTTACCAAATGCTGACAGAAAAAGATGTAGATATTGCTGCGTGTGCATGGCAGGACGTCCGCTGGAAAGAAGTTGAACAAGTACAATCATCGCCTTTGGACCCCGAAAAGACAATTGTCTGGAATAAGCAGGAGGCGCTGCAGGCAATGCTGTATCAAGTTCCGATTGACTGTGCATTGTGGGCAAAACTGTATCGTAGAGAACTATTTGATGGCATCCGAATGCCGGTAGGAAAGCAGTATGAAGACATGAATGCAAGCTACCGGCTGTTCGAGCGTGTGCAATGCGTCAGTTATAATCCATATCCAGGTTACAGATATCTTTTGCGTGACAATGGTATTATGAGGGGGGACTTTTCAGAGAGAAAAATGGATTTGATTGATTTTGCAGAAGAGCTGAAAAATACTTTTCCGTCTCGTTATCCACAATTGGAGAATGCAGTTTGGTCGCGTTTTTTTCGGGCAAATTGCCATATTTATTTACAGATCCCAGGAGGGAAAACATATCGGAAGTATCGCAAACGTATCGAAAAGAATATTGTGGAAAGCAGATGGAAGGTATGGATGGATCCAAATGCCAGGAAAGGAACGAAGATGGCAGTATTGTGTACTTACCTTGGTTTTCCTTTTTTCAGGGCGATTAAGAGATGGAAAGAGATGGGGAAGAAATAGAGATGGAGAAAATTACGGTTGCACATGTAGCAGGCGGTTTGACTACAGGAGGGGTTGAAAGCGTCATTTACCAGTATGTATCCCATATGCCATCTGACCGGTACAATTGGATTTATGTCAGCTATGACACCCCGGATCAAACGGTACAAAAAAGATTTGAGCAAAAAGGATTCCGGGTATATTCCGTTACCAAAAAAAAGGAAAATTTTTTTAAAAGCTGTTGGGAAGTTTTTCATATATTTAAAGAAAATAAAGTTCAGATAGTGCATTCTCATATGACATTGATGTGTTTTGTTACAAACATACTGGGGCTAGCTGCAGGCGCGAAGGTCCGCATTTCACATTCTCATCTTGTGCTTTCGCCAGATATGGGGAAGCGGATTCTGTATTGGTTTTTTAAGAAATTGACAACCTGGACGGCAACCACATTATTTGCATGTAGTACTGCGGCAGGCGAATACTTGTATGGGAAAAGAAATATGTCTGCTGGACAGGTTATTATTATGAATAATGCATTGGATTGTGAGGCATTTTGTTTTGATTATGATACCAGAGAGCGATTAAGAGAAACATATGGTTTAAAGGGAAAGACGGTTCTTGGAAATGTCGGGAGGTTTACAGAGCAGAAAAATCAGGAATTTTTAATTCAAACTTTTAAAAAATATCAGGAGACAGATCCGGAAAGCAGGCTGATTCTGGTGGGGGACGGCCCGCTCATGGATGCTATGAAGCAGTTAACTATAAATCTGGAAATTGAGAATAAGGTCTTGTTTGTAGGTTCTACGAGTAAAGCTAACGAATGGTATATGGCAATGGATGTATTTGTCTTTCCTTCTTTGTATGAGGGACTGGGAATTGCGGCGCTCGAGGCACAGGCGGCAGGACTGCCAGTTCTAATGTCAAGCGAAGTGCCGAAAGAAGCGGTTCTTACGGATCAGGTGATCTCTTATCCGCTTGAAGCGGGAGCGGAAGAATGGGCGAGACAAATTCAGATTTGCAGGGAGAAAGGCCGTGGTGCTGATATATATCATATATTAAAAGAGAAACATCTGGATATTAAAACAGAGGCGCTAAGGCTGGATCATTTTTACAGAAAAGGCATATGGGAGTAGAAGATGATTATATATTTGGTTATGCTATCGGTTTCCATGTTTTTTGCGGTTTACGCTGGCAGGGCAAAACCGTATGAACAATTGCAGAGCACATATTGGATATTTTCTTTTTTATCTGCACTGCCATTTATTCTGGTAACAGTATTCCGGTATCGGGTGGGGACAGACTGGACCTTCGTATATGAGCCGTTTTTGTATTATATTAACCACGGAATCCGTGAATTTTCAGAAAAAGGATTTACATTGATTTATCAGATTATCGGATCCTTTACAGATGATGCCTGGTGGGTTATTGCTTTTGTAGGTCTAATGACAATGATCTTCTTTTTTCTGGCAATTTGTGAACAGTCTGTCATGATGCCGTTTAGTATCTTGCTGTTTTTTATTACGAATAAATACTTTACGTCCCTGAATCAGATACGTCAGATGCTTGCTATGGCTATTTTTATTTATTCGCTGAAATACATATTTCGCAGAAATTGGAAAGCATATTTTTTTGGGAATCTTCTTGGTGCGACAATCCATACCTCATCCTATATGTATCTTCCGGTGTATTTTCTTTATGGAGTACGGGCCACGCCCAAACGAAGTATCGCGCTTTTGGCAGCAGCCTTTCTGGGAATGCCTGTACTTGTAAAGGGCTCCGCTTTCATTGCCCGGTTTACCAGATATGCATGGTATCTTGACAGTGCGTTTAATCAAAATAATTTTTATTTGCTTGGTTTTTTGGTGACACTTTTTTTTACGCTTTTGCATGTGTTTTATCTGGCCAGATTTCCGGAAAAGGATGCGGAATTTGAGTTTATGACGAATATGATGGTGATTTCTACGATCCTGCTCCTGCTTTCCGTAAATATGTCACAGGTGCTTAGGGTATCGGAGGGCTTGAGCATAATACAATTATTCAGTTTCCCCAAGATGCTGAAAAAGGAAAATGATGATAGAATGTGGCTATTTGTATGGCTGATGATAGTTGGCATCTATACCGTGAAACTTTTGTATGATGTGTATGTAAACAAGTGGTATAATGTGCTTCCATATCAAACGGTTTTCACCAGATAGGGGTTATCAGATTGAATGAAAAGACATTGCTGTTCTTTAAGAATATTTTGTATGCAGTAGGAGCAAATGCAAGCAGGATTGTGACTACAATGTTTTTGACTTTGCTGCTTCCAAAGCTCATGTCACTGGAAAATTACAGCTACTGGCAATTATACGGATTTTATGGGGTGTATCTTGCTTGTTCCTCCTTGGGATGGTGTGAAGGTACCTACTTAAAATATGGCGGTAGTGATTATAAGGCCCTGGATCAATATAAGATGAGTTCGCAGTTCTGGATGCTCGCATTATATGAGGCAGTTGTTCTGGGAGTGATACATCTGATATGTTTTCGCTTTATATCAGATACCTGCAAAATGCAGGCGCTGTCCTTGTCTCTGGTTTATTCATGGCTGTCGATCCTTAGATATCAGCTTCAGATAATTTTGCAGGCCACTAACCGCATATCGGAATATGCAAGAGTATATACAGGGGAACGCCTGATTAATTTTGCCCTGGTGATAATTTGTCTGGTGACCGGAAGGGCCAGCTTCCAGGCAATTGCGGGAATGGAAATCATGAGCAATGCTGTAATGTTGTCTTATTCGGCGTATCTCTGCCGTGAAATTACTTTTCACAAACCGCTGCTGTCCAGGGAAAGTTTTATGGAGACAAGGGAACTGATCGGTATCGGATATAAACTTACTCTGGCAAGCTTTGCAAGCCAGTCGATTATCGGGATTGTCCGGTTTGCAATTGAGAACCAGTGGGGAACCATCGCTTTTGGAAAAATTTCTCTTGCTCTGAGTATGGCGAATGTATTGATTACTTGTATTTCCGCAATTGGAATTGTGTTGTTTCCTATGCTCCGCAATACGGAAAAAAAGCAACTTTTTGAAATATACCAGCCAGCGCGTCTGTGCCTGACAATTTTTATGTTTGGCATTTTGATTTTTTATATGCCGATAAAAATTATATTGGGAATGTGGTTGCCGCAGTATGATGACAGCATGAGGTATCTGGCAATTCTTTTTCCTCTTTGTATTTATGAAACACGGAATACTGTGCTTACCTGGACCTATCTGAAAACGCTTCGACGGGAAAGCGATATTATGAAAGCCAACCTGGTCATAGTAGCAGTCAGCATGGCGCTTACGTTTTTTACCGTTTATCTGTTGCAAAATCTGGAGCTGGCAGTTTTGTCCATTATTGTGTTGTATGCGGTGAAAGCAGTCTATACAGAAATGCTGCTGGCAAAATATATGCCATTGAATAACTGGGCGGATCACATAAAAGAGGGATTACTGACAGTAATGTTTATTTTCTGTAATTGGGCTTTATCAGGGTGGTATGCATTTTTCGGTTATCTGGTGGTCTATTTACTATATTTTTTGATTGAAAAAAATATAGCGTTCTCTTATGCCAAAAGGCTTAAACAGTTTACTGCAAAGTGAATAACGTTTTGCCCTGAGAGAAGCGAAAGGAATGAATATAAAAATGAAGCAGAAGAATTTTATTAATCTGACTATGTTTGATCTGCTGAAAGGCGTAATGATAATTTTGGTTATATGGGGCCACAGCAATGGATGGAATACGGATACATATGTTTTGAAGATCTTCTATTCTGTTATGATGCCGTTTTTTTTTATTGCCAGTGGTTTCTGGCTGAAAAAACGCCCATTGAAAGCCGGGCTGGAAAGCAGCGTTAAATTTCTATTAAGGCCATTTTGCATTGTGATGTTTGTAATTAATCTGATTGGCGCTGTCCATCGCGCTTTGCAACATAATATGCAGGAATGGGTGCATGTGTTTTTAATCCCGACGCTGCTGGTAAGGTCCGGACAGAATACAAGGATTGGCGCAATGTGGTTCGTATTCGCACTGTTCCTTTCGTGGTGTTTGTTTTATCTGTTTGTGAATCTATGCGAAGAAAAGCAACAAATGATATGGGCATGTTTATGCGGAATAGCAGGCGGAATTATAATGCCGTTGGAGCTTCCGTTTCAGATAGGACAAGGGCTTTCCTGTTACTTTTTGGTTTACAGCGGTTACATCATTAAGAAAAAGAAACTGCTTGAAAAAACCATTTCTCCAGGCGTTTTTGTTCTGCTCAGCAGTTCGTGGGTAATATCTATTCTATACGGAAGCATGGATTTCGGTACTTACAATATGAAGTATGGATTTTTAAGTCTTGTTGGAAGTTTGTGTGGTTCGTTTTTGGTTATTAAATTATTTTTACTTTTAAACAGCATTGAAAATGTGCTTTTTGACGCGATTAAGTGGATTGGTCGGCATTCCATGTGGATTTTGTGCATTCATAGTGTAGAGGCGGCTGTAGTCCCATGGAAGATTCTGTTTTCGTATATTTCACAGGAGTCGTTGGCCGGAATGGTTTTACAGTTTGTTTTACGTTGTATTTTAATCGGATGTATTTTCTTTTGCATAACCATAGTGCAAAAGCGGATATATTGCAATAGGAGGAAATGATAATGTTAGAAAAGATAATTACGATTGCAAAAGAGTTTTGTGACAACGATGATATGGAATGGAGCGAAGATACCTCGATTTTAATGGATATGGAACTATCATCTATGGAGATGTTCGCATTTATTGCAAAAGTAGAAAAAAGTCTGGGTATCCATATTAGCGAGCGTCAATTGGCACGAATTGCAACATTAGGAGATCTGGTTACACTTGCGAAGAAAGGATAAACGTCCAAATGAAAAAGTGGATTTGTTGTGCGTGCTTTATGCTGCTGTTCTGCTTAACATGCTGCAGCGCATCTCCGTCTGAGTCCGAAACGGAAATAGAAACCATTGAGACGGAAGTAAAAAAGGTAGAGTCAGACGCTGATTATTTTGTATCTTACCATGAAAGAAAAGGGATACATTTTTATGATATAAGGCGAAGAAATATGGGTGAAAAACAGCCGGTGCTTTTTTTCATACATGGGCTAACCAATTGTAAAGAAGGAATGGTTGATTATGCGAAATCTCTGGCTGATGAAGGATATTTCGTTATTGTTCCGGACTTGCCGGGACATGGAGAAAGTGTTACGTCCACACCAATGAATACTTATGACATAATTCATCAGGCCGCAATAGATTGCGGCGAGATGCTGACCTTTTATAATAAAAGTAGGTATGCCGACACGTCCCGGTTCGGTATTGCAGGCTTTTCTATGGGTGGAATGACTGCGCTGTATTATGGCGCATATAGCGATAACCGACCGCAGTGCGTGATTAGCATATGCGGTACTCCGGAGTGGGATAGTTTACTGGATAAGGGAGTTTATGATATTTGCCAGAATGGTAAATTTACGCCAATAGATGATGAAGAAAAGAAAAAAGAGGTCATTACTGTGATGGTACAGAATTCCCCGGACAATAATCTGGAGTATTTACTTCAGATTCCTATTTTACTAATCAATGGAGAGGATGATGAAATGATATCAATTTCTGAAATCAGAAATTTTGTATTGAAAAGCAAGCTGTTTCCCAACAAATTGGAAAATATTACTATTGAGGGACGGGGACACGATATTATGTTAGACGATATGCAAGATGTCAAAGAATTTCTTCAGAAATATATCCCGAGGCAGGTGGAATAGTGTGAACAAAATAATAAAATTAAGCCAGTTATTTTGTTTGGGTTTGGGACTTTTCGTTTTCTGGATTGCTGGTAAACAGGGAACGGGCTGGGCTGCGGAGACAGAACAAAGAACCTTGTTTTCTATTGCAGAAAAAGGTTATTCCTATGTGCTGGGATCCGACTGGTCGGAGGAACTGCGCGGACAAAATGGCGGAGCGCTGGAAGGAGCCGGAAAATTCCGGTTATTCCGGGACAATCAGGAGCTTATTCCTTCTGAAGATATACACGCATACAGCGCCGAAATTTTATCGTCTAATTCAGTAAAGGTGCTATATACGGATGCCTCGTCCAGTATTGAAATGGTAAATATATATACGTTCCATGAAAATTCAATTCAAGTAGATGCAGTACTTACAAAGGCGAGCCAGATTACACAGGCCGATACGATTCTTTACGTTCCGGCATTTATAGGAGACTGCAGCAGGATTGACAAACGGGTGGCATCCAGGTGGAATTTTCCGGACAATGGTAATTATCCATATCGTGAGTTTGACAGTATGGTAGATATTTACCAGATGGATAATCAGCAGCTTCTCTATAGTTTCCGTGTGGGAGATACGGCGAATTCAGAATTCCTATTTGAATATTATCCGGATAAAGGGATGGTGATCGAAGAACGGACGCTGCCGATAGAGAATCATTTTGTGCTTGTATTTGAATCCGATACCCCTGATAGTGATATGAGGGCTCTTTTTGAGAAAAATAATGAGGAGTTAGGGATAAAAATTGAACGGGCAGATGGTAAGAAACATACGATGTTTCAGGGCGAACAGGTTTCTTTGCAAATCAAAGTTGTAAATGTGAGCAGCCAGGCGGCTGAATTGGGAATTTCATACCAGATTTATGATTATTATGGAAATGCCGTAACGGACAAAGAGCTGAGCGATCAGATGGGAATAGGCGATGAAAGAGTGATTCCCCTTGAGATTAATAAAAACAGCCCTCCTGGTATCTATTGGCTGGATTTAAAGGCAAACTATCTCGGAAAGCAATATCGGGAATTATATCCATTTGCTGTTTTGCAGCCTCATACATATACCCACTCGCATACAAGTCCCTTCGGCGTATCCGGCGTCCGTTTTGGCAGATATGAGCAGAATGGAACAATTCTTGATTTGGCGTCTATACTTGGGGTCGCTAATATGCGCGTTTGTCTTACTATTCCGGATTATCTGGAAAAGAGCGACGAGCTCTTGGTAGAGAATCTGCGTGCCCTAAAGGCGCAAGGTGTCCGTGTACTAGGACAGATTTTACTGGATGATGCATGGAACCTTCCGACAAGCGAAGCAGGGAGTTATGAACTTGCGAGGGAAACGCTGAAAAAGACAGCGCCGTATTTGTACGCAGTAGAACTTGGAAATGAGAATAACAGTGGCGACAGTGCGGCCGTAGGGAGAGAAGCAGAGATCTACAAACGGAATCAGTTTGACGGCGAGCTGGCGGCAGCAAAAGAGTATGGCCTTAAGATTGCCAGTTCCGGGGTAAGAGACAGCCGGATGCCGTGGATAATGCAGATGAGAGATCTGGGCATTTTGCGCCAAACGGATATTTTGTCTACACATGCTTATTCGTGGAATATGGCCCCGGAAAGAAGAGTAGGCGGAACAGGGTATCTGGAGTGCCTGGAAGAAACCCGGAAATTTTTGGATTCCCTGGAATCGCCGCTGCTATGGTATATGAGTGAATTTGGGGTTCATACGGCGGCAGTCAATAATCAGTTCCTTTTCTCCGGCGTGAATCCACGGATTCAGGCAGACTTTTTAATGAGGGAATACGCACTGGGACTCGCTTATGGAGCAGATGCTTTGATGTGTTATAACCTGATAGACGGATCAAACCTTTTGAAAAATATCAGGTTTGATTACGCAGAAGATAATTGGGGGATGTTTTATAAGGAAGATTATTATGATCGTATTATGCCAAAACCAGCGGCAGTAGCATTTGCTAACCTGACACGAAATCTGGAAACTGTCCAGGCAGCAGAGCTTCCAGACATAAATGGAACGATTTACACAGTGAAGTGTGTATTGGCAGACGGCCGATTTGTTACGATGGCATGGTCGGCAAAGGAATTTGCAAATTCAGAAGTGGAATCTAGATTTCGTTTACCATCCGCTCTCTGGGAAAATAAGTGGACAGAGACAGAAACATTATATTGGCAAACAAATGCTGCTTCGGTAGAGACGGAGGATATTATGGGAACACGAATTACATATCCTGTCGTGAATGGGGTCGCACAAATTCCTCTACATGGTTCACCGATTTACATTTACTAAGCAATCTGGCGGTGGATGGTTTGGAAAGGGAGTTATTATGATGACGGAAGATAAATTAAAGCTTTTATATATTGTTGAAGCTATGGGCGGCGGAGTATTTACTTATCTTGTAAATTTGGCTAATGAATTGGCGGATACATATGATATATATATTGCATATGCAGTACGCCCCCAGACGCCTACAGATTATGCTTCCTATTTTGACAGTAGAATCCATCTGATTAAAGTCAAAAATTTTGTCCGCACTATACATCCGATAAAAGACGTGAAAGCTCTTTTTGAAATTCGGAGTATAGCAAAAACGGTTCGTCCGGATATCATTCATCTTCACTCTTCCAAAGCGGGCGTATTGGGACGGTGGGGGTTGGATGACCGTAAAATACGGATGTTTTATACCCCGCACGGATATGCCTTTTTGATGAGAAATCATAGTGCGGCAACACGTTTTTTTTACAAGATGATCGAAAAAGTCTCGGCAAAGCGTTTTTGTACAACGATTGCCTGCGGTAAGGAGGAATATCAGGAATCTCTGAAGCTGGGCGGGTACGCTCTCCATGTGGATAATGGAATCAATGTTGAGGAAATGCGGAAAATGACCGATTCTATAACAATAGAACGTAAATCTGAAAAGCATACGCTTACGGTGTTTACATTGGGGAGAATTTGCAATGCCAAAAATCCGGAGCTCTTCAATCAAATAGCACTTCAATTGCCGGATATACATTTTGTATGGATTGGCGGCGGGGAGCTTGCTCATCTGCTAACCGCACCTAATATAGAGATTACCGGATGGATGAGTAGGACGGACGCGGTAAAAAAAGCTATTTCGGCAGATATATTTATACTCACGTCTTTGTGGGAGGGGCTTCCGATTGCCTTATTGGAAGCGATGTATATGAAGAAGCTTTGTATTGTCAGTGAAGTGGTTGGGAACTGTGATGTAATCCGGGACGGAAAAAATGGATTCGTCTGCGGAACCGCTCATGAGTATATAGCCGCAATCAGGCAAAAAGGAACCAAGCTGGCGGAACAATTGATCCTTCAGGCATATAATGACATTGAGGAAAAATATAACTCTGTGGTCATGGCAAGAAAATACAGAGATATTTATAATGGGAAAAAATCCTATAGAAATCATCAAACAAAATTATCATAACATTTTTATTCGTATGAAAAGGATGGACAATGAAAAATAATCTGGCTAATTTACTATTGGAATGTGAGGGCTGCTATAAAGATCGCCCGGTATTTTTGTGGCATGTGGATGGAAGAATAAAGTCGGTAACCTATTCGGAATTTTTGTCTGATATCGGAGCGAGACAAACGTATTTTCGGAGGCTGGCAGAGAAAAGGATCGGACTCTGGGCATATAATTCTTATGAGTGGGTGGTTACCGCTATCGCTCTGCTTCTGGAGGGGAAAACACTCATACTGCTGGATGCAAATTTGGAACAAGAGCAGTTAATTCCTCTTTGCAATTACACGGATATGGAGCTTTTGGTTGCAGATGATGAGATGGCCGAGGAAACGGATAAAATAAAATCTCATTTTCAGGTTGTTTTGTTGGGACAAGTGGCGGATGAAGCCAAACGGGAAGCAGTAAGAAATGATATTTTCCGGAACGGGGCAGATGGCGAATTTATCTGCTTTACATCAGGAACATTGAAGAGCGCTAAAGGCGTAGTCATCACGGCAGAAACTCTTTGCGGCTGTATAAGAACGTATAAAGGGCTTATGGGAGAACATGGAGAGAAGTACTATCTCCCGCTTCCCTATCATCATATTTATGCGTTTGTATATATTTTCCGCATTATTTTCTATGGGAAGGTGAATTGCATTGGACAGATGGGAAGATATCTGATTAAGGATATGGAAACCATGAAACCGGAGATATTGTTCTGTGTTCCAAGTATATTGTCCTATCTTCTTCAGAAGGATTATTTTCCAGAGCAACTAAAGCTTATTTTTACGGGCGGAAGCTATCTGCGTCCGGAACTGGCGGAGCAGATTCTGTCCAAGGGCATAGAACTGCGTAATCTTTATGGCTCTTCTGAAACTCTGGGGGCGATCTGCGGTTCCGGAAAGGAGCTGGGAGTTCAGTGGATGAAACCGGTAGCAGGGGTTTCCTTTCTTTCCGGTGAAAATAGCGAATTAGGCGCCTTCCTTCCTTATCGGATGAAGGAATATTATAAGAAAGAGGAAGAGACCTGCCAGGTAATGGATCATGATTCCATGCTCTACTGGACCGGAGATCAATGCGAGATGAACGCGGATGGATATGTGAAAATCTGCGGGCGTGTGGGGGATATGCTCGTTCTCGAAAATGGAGAAAAGATACATGCTGAGGATACAGACGCAGATCTTCTAAAATTCCCCGGGGTAAAGGAGGCAGCCACGCTCTGCGTTCAGGGGATGCTGGCAGCAGTATTTTATCTGGAGCCATATGGAGAGAAAGAGACGGTTATTAGCGCTGTAAAGGAATACAATAAAAAGCGTTCAACACCTACTAAGATAAGAAAACTATGGTTCCGGGATGAAGAACTGCCAAAAACAACGACGGGAAAGCTGAAAAGGGCGGTTTTACAGAAGCAATATGCTGCTCAGGATGGAAAGGAAGCAGAATAAAACCGGAATGTTTCGATATTCCGGTTTATAATGGAGGATACGATTAAGATGGAAAAGGTAGTCAAAAAAGGCTGGATACGACACTTGGATTTCATTGTGGCGGATCTGGCCGCAATTGTTCTTTCATTGCTGTGCGCTTTTTTGACAGCCAGGAAGTATTCCTGGGAGACTAATACCATTGCCCGGCAGTTAGCGGTGCTGATTCCGCTGTTTCACCTGGTAACATGTATTCTGACAGATTCCTACAATGGGATTCTCCGGCGGAGCCGTGCAAGAGAGTTTGTGGCGGTACTCAAAACGGAATTCCTGATTTTTTTCCTGCTGATTTTTTTTGCCTATTTTCTGGCTTTGATGACAACCATATCTCAAAAGGTACTGGTGGTCTATTTTCTATGCTGCATTCCGACCACATTTGTATTCCGATTAATCCACAAATACTTTTTGGGCCGACGTTACAGCAATATGAAATATGTCCGGCAGATCGTGGTGGTGACCACAAAAAAGGCGGCCCAGCAGATGATCCGTCATATTAAGAAAGCTACCATAAAAAATTATCAGTTTTCAGGGCTTGTGATTGTAGACGAATCTATGATAGGACAAGAGATTGACGGGACTCCAGTCTCGGCAGATAGGGACACGGTCATAAATTATATGAGACAAAATATTGTGGATGAGGCATTTATCAGCATTGCTGATGATTCCGCCGGTACTCTAAAACTCGCACGGGATCTTCTGGAGATGGGGGTTACAGTACATATTTATACGGAGGAGGCCTATGAATGCCTGCCTAATCGGTGTATAAGCAATGTATTTGGCTATAATGTGCTCACCAGCACCATCAGCCCTATTTCTTTCCGCGGAATGCTCCTGAAGCGGATGATGGATATTGCAGGCGGATTTGTAGGCTGTCTGCTGGCATTATTAATTGGTCTGGTGATAGGTCCAATAATCTTTTTTTGTTCGCCGGGTCCTATCCTTTTCACCCAGATCCGTGTTGGGAAGCATGGACGTCCATTCAAAATTTACAAATTCCGTTCTATGTATATGAATGCGGAAGAGCAGAAAAAGGAGCTGATGGAGAAAAATAAGCTTCAGCATAATCTTATGTTTAAGATGGATGATGATCCCAGAATCATTAGAGGTATCGGAACTTTTATTCGCAGAACCAGCCTGGATGAATTCCCACAGTTCTGGAATGTCCTTAGAGGGGATATGTCTATGGTTGGAACAAGGCCGCCTACCATGGACGAATACAAGAAGTACAGCCCGCACCACAAGCGGCGTTTGAGTATGCTGCCTGGCATTACTGGACTTTGGCAGGTCAGCGGACGCAGCAATATCCTCGATTTCGAGGAAGTAGTCCGGTTGGATACAGAATATATCGAGAATTGGAATCTGGAGATGGATATCAAAATCATTCTGAAGACTATTATAAAGATATGGAAAAAGGGGGAGGCGGTGTAAAATCGCAAAACATAGCGATTTCCATTTTATAGGAAGCTGGCTGTAGGTTGAAAATATTCTGACAAGCGGTTCCTTTTTGCTCCCGCCTACCTTGCATTTGTAAAGAATCTGTAGTATAATCCTACCCAGATTATAAGCATTTTCCTGTCTTTTCCAAAAGATTGCAGGATAAAAAGAGACTACCAGGAGGAAAACCATGTTAGATTTGAAGTTTGTCAGAGAAAATCCGGACATTGTAAAGCAGAATATTAAGAATAAATTTCAGGATTCCAAGCTTCCGTTGGTGGATGAGGTGATTGATTTAGATGCCAAAAGCCGTGCTACCAAGGCGGAGGCCGATACCTTGAGAGCAAACCGCAACAAGCTGTCCAAACAGATCGGCGCTTTAATGGGACAGGGGAAAAAGGATGAGGCAGAGGAAGTGAAACGCCAGGTAGGTGAGGATGCCAAACGCCTGGCTGAGCTGGAGGAGAAAGAGACCCAGTATCAGGAGAGAATCCGGAAAATTATGATGACTATCCCCAACATCATCGATCCCAGCGTTCCTATCGGTAAGGATGACAGCGAGAATGTAGAGGTTCAAAGATACGGAGAACCGGTAGTTCCGGAATTTGAGATCCCCTACCATACGGAGATTATGGAAAGCTTTGACGGAATCGATCTGGATTCTGCCAGAAGGGTGGCAGGAAACGGCTTCTATTACCTGATGGGGGATATTGCAAGGCTTCATTCTGCGGTGATTTCTTATGCCAGGGATTTTATGATCAACCGAGGTTTTACCTACTGTGTACCGCCTTTTATGATCCGCAGCAACGTGGTAACCGGCGTTATGAGTTTTGCGGAGATGGATGCCATGATGTATAAGATTGAGGGGGAGGATCTCTACTTAATCGGTACCAGCGAGCACTCCATGATTGGAAAATTTATTGACCAGATTATCCCGGAGGAGGAGCTTCCCAAGACCATGACCAGCTATTCCCCCTGTTTCCGCAAGGAGAAAGGCGCTCACGGCCTGGAGGAAAGAGGCGTTTACCGAATCCACCAGTTTGAAAAGCAGGAGATGATCGTAGTATGCCGCCCGGAGGAAAGCCCTATGTGGTTTGATAAGCTGTGGCAGAATACCGTAGATCTGTTCCGCTCCTTAGACATTCCGGTCCGCACATTAGAGTGCTGTTCCGGAGATCTGGCGGATTTAAAGGTGAAATCTGTAGACGTAGAGGCTTGGTCTCCCAGACAAAAGAAGTATTTTGAGGTGGGAAGCTGTTCTAACTTAGGAGACGCTCAGGCCCGCCGGTTAAAGATCCGGGTAAATGGAAAGGACGGCAAGTATTTTGCCCATACCCTAAACAATACCGTGGTAGCGCCTCCCCGTATGCTCATTGCATTTTTGGAGAATAATCTTCAGGCGGACGGAAGTGTGAGGATTCCTGAAGTGCTGCAGCCTTATATGGGCGGGCAGAAGGCTATTTGTAAGAAGTAAGGAGACTGACCAAAAGAAGAATAGAAATCAAAAAGGGAGCTGCTGTGAAAGAACGGCGGCTCTTTTTGAAACGATGGCGTATAATCAGAGCAAGAAAGAGGTGATTTGATTGTTTATTAAAGAAATATGGTATAAGGAATTAAACAGCGGATTTGTTATTGATCATGTTAGATTTGAACGGGGAAAGACGCTGCTTGTGGGAAATTCAGGAGCGGGAAAGACAAAGATTTTACAAGCCATAAATACCATCAGCAAATTAGCTGTGGGAACAAACAAGAATATTCAAATCCCTTTTGAATCAGAGCTGAAATTTTGTATAGAAAAACTTGATTGCTGCTGGCAGGTTAAAGTAGATTATGTGCCGCAGATCCATGTACATGCAGAAGAGTCCAATGCGGTTATTAAAGAGGAGAAGCTTACGGTCAACGGGGACGTTGTGATAGAAAAAAACAAGAATAAGTTGAAGCTTTTGAATTACAGCCTGCTGCCTCAGCCTAAAGAAAATGAAAGTCTGATTTCCCAGTACCGGAGAGAAAAAAAGATAGGATTCATTTATGAAGAATTTCAAAAAGTATATATGCGGATGTTTGAGCGGGATATGATGGTTTCTATGTATCCGGATGTTTATGATGCATTTTGCAATTTATATAAGGCGAATCATATCTCTCCGCTGCAAGATATTCCCGTAGTAACGCTGTCGCCCTTTGACCAATATGGAATTCTGAAAAGTGTGGCCCCGGAAACTTACCGGGGAATGTCCCAGGAGATTTTAGAGCTTTACCAGGAAATATTTCCGGAGGTTGAAGAGATTTCATATTTGCAGGATGAGAGAAAAGAGTACATGATTGCCATCCGAGTAAAGGACAACTGGATTTTGCAAAAAGAGATTTCTTCCGGAATGCTGAAAACACTGTGGATCTTAATAAAAATGAAAATCATACCGCGCAACGCAGTGGTTTTAATTGACGAGCTGGAAAACGGCCTGGGTGTAAACTGTATTGAAAGCGTCAGCGACTTTATTATAAACGGCCGCTCTGATATTCAGGTTTTGGCTACCAGCCATCATCCCTACATTATCAATGCAATCCCTATGGATAATTGGGTGATTGTGCAGAGAAAGGAGCAGGTGGTAAAAGCGTACCGCTCAGATGAAATGGCTTTGGGAAAGTCCCGCCATGATGCGTATCTGCAGCTAGTAAACCGCCTGCAATATGAATCGCTTTAGAGGTACAAATAATGAATTTTTATATGCTGGTAGAGGGAAAGTCCACAGAGATGAAGGTTTATCCAAAGCTGATAGCCGCTTATCACCCGGAATACCGACAGGTAAAAACGCTTGATGATATTACCGAAAATTCCTACTATATGTTCAGCGGGCAGGGAATCCCCAGCCTGTATAATAAGATTGAACCGGCGGTTGAGGACATTATAGAGTTTAACCGGACCCATAAATCCCAAATCCACCGCCTGGTAGTGTGCCTGGATACGGATTACTACGGAAACGAAGCTGCTACCCACTTTCGGACAGTACAAGAGTTGGTAAAGCACGGGGGCATGGAGATTGAATTTACGGTTATCCTGCAGACCATGTGTTTAGAAACCTAGTTTTTGGGAAACAGGAGCGTTTTCCCTTCCGCATACAGCAGTGAATTTAAGCCCTATGCGGCCCATTATAATGTGTCAGAGGCAGATCCGGAAAAAATGCAGGCTCCCAAAGAGGAGAGCAGCATTGGAGGGTACTCCAAAAAGTATCTGAAAAAGATGCTGAATGAAGGCGGCAAAACCTATTCAGTCAGTCAGGTAAAACATGTTACGACAAAGGAGTATATTGCTGAGGTGGATCGGCGGTTAGAAGAGACCGGTCATATTGATTCCTATCATTACTTTAAAGATTTTATGAAAGAGTTATAAAAATTGTAGAAGGAGGAAATATGAGAAAAGAATATCCGCGCCCGGATTTTGTCCGGAAAGAATGGCTGAATTTAAACGGAACCTGGGACTTCTTTGCAGGCGGGAAAGCCTGTACCATAGAGGTTCCTTATGTGTGTCAGAGTGCTATGAGCACTGTGGGGCAGCGTATTACCCAAGACAAGGTGATTTATGAACGCCGAGTGTCTGTTCCGAAGGAGTGGAAGGGGCGAAGGATAAAATTAAATTTCGGCGCAGTGGACTACCAGTGCCGGGTATGGGTCAATGGCGCACTTGCCGGAAGTCATATAGGGGGACAGACCCCTTTCAGCCTGGACATAACGGATTTGCTTTCCTGGAAAGAAGAGGTGATCCGGGTGGAGGCAGAGGATTGGCTGAGGGATGAGAAGATTGCCAGGGGAAAACAGTTTTGGGAGGAAGAGTCCCGGTTTATCTGGTATACTCCCAGCACCGGTATCTGGCAGACCGTATGGATGGAACCGGTGGAGGAAACCAGCTTTGAGTGGATTCATTTTACCCCGGATATTGATGAGGGGACCGTCCGGATCGACTATTGCCTGTCCAGATTAAGCGCCGTTCCTTGCCCGGTGGATATTACGATTACTTTGAAAAACAAGCCGGTCTTCTCCGGAAGCATGGTGGCAAAAGACTATGAGCAAACGATTATTGTGGATGTGTTTCAGAAAAAGGCCCTTAATGGCTCTTTTCATTTTACCGGGGCTTACTGGTCTCCTCAGGAGCCCAATCTGTACGACGTGGTAATGACGGCAGGTGGAGGGGACAGCCCCTTGGATCAGATATCTTCTTATTTCGGAATGAGAAAGGTAGAGGTGAAGAACGGCAGGGTCTATTTAAATCATAAGCCCTGTTACCAGAAACTGGTTTTGGATCAGGGCTACTGGAAGGACAGCCTGATTACGGCTCCGGACGACAATGCCTACATAGAAGACATAAAAAAAGCCAAGGCTATGGGCTTTAACGGATGCCGCAAGCATGAAAAAGTGGAGGATCCCAGATTTTTATATTGGGCAGATAAACTGGGGTTTATTGTCTGGGAGGCTATGGCAAGCTTTTGGGTTTACACACCCCAGGCAGCAGCGGCTTTTTTAAGAGAGTGGACAGATGTGATCCTGCGGGATTACAACCATCCCTCCATTCTGGTTTGGGGAATGTTAAATGAGAGCTGGGGCGTGCCGCGGATTGACGGCAGCCGGCAGCAGCAATCTTTTGCCAAGTCCCTTTACTATTTGGCCCATAGCCTGGATGACACCAGACTGGTGATCTCCAATGACGGGTGGGAGATGACGGATACGGACATCTGTGCCTTCCATTCTTATCAGCACGGGAGAAAAGAGGATAAAAGGCAGCAGGAACGATTTGCCTGGTGTTTAAAATCTGTGGACCGTTTGGATGGTATTGTAGAAAAACCTGTGTTTGCCAAAGGAACTTTTTATCAGGGCCAGCCGGTAATGCTGACGGAATTAGGCGGCATTTCCATTACAGAGGATAAAGAAGGCTGGGGATATACTTCCGTAAAGAAATCGGGCTTTTTGGAAGAGTTCAGGCGGATTATGAAGGCAATCGGCCAGTCAGATTTGATTTGCGGCTACTGCTATACCCAGCTTGCTGATGTAGAGCAGGAGATAAACGGACTTTTGACAGAGGATCATCAGTACAAATTCGATCCGAAACAAATAAAGGATATTCAGGATTTATGGATATAAGAAGAGGTTGGAAAATGAAATACGCCGATTTCATTTTTCAACCTCCCGGTATTCTTACTCCAACTCTGTAAATCCGCAGAAAGGTGTGGCCACCAGCGAGTAATTGGTATGGTAAATCACAAATCCCGGAGCTGCGCCTGCTACCTTACGGATATTTTTTCGCTGAATGTAGTCGATTTCCACCTTATCGTTGTCCCTGGCCTTGGAATACCAGGCAGCCAAGGCCCCGGCCTCCTCAAATACCCGGTCAGGCAGTTCTTTCCCCTCCGTTTTTACAATTACATGGGAGCCTGGGATGCCTTTGGCATGGAACCACCAATCGCCTCCGTTAGCCACTTTAAAAGTCAAATCTTCGTTCTGATAATTATTTTTTCCTACATAGATGTGGAATCCGTCGCTGGAGAGATAATGGAAGGGGCGGCTGGTCACTTTAGGACGTTTGTCCCCGGCCCGGCGCTTTTTGATGTAGCCATACTCCATTAATTCTTCTTTTATCTCCACCAGATCGTTCTCCTGGAGGGCAATATCCAAGGCGGCGCTTACGGATTCCAGGTGATCGATTTCCCCTTTGGTTTCTTTGATAAGGCTGCTTAGAGCATCGAAGGTGCGCTTTAGCTTGTTGTATTTGTCAAAATGCTTCTGAGCATTTTCTCTTGCTGAAAGCTGAGGATCTAAGGGGATACGGATTTCCTCGTTTGTATAGTAATTAAGGCACTTAAATTCCTTTTCCCCGCCGGAAAGCTCATAGCCGTAGGTGTTTAGCAGTTCTCCATAAATCCGATATTTTTCCCGTTTCTCCGTATCCTTTAATTGTTTTAACTGCAGATCATATTTTTTATAGTTGCGTTCCAAGGCAGTTTGAACGATGCGCCGCAGATCCACAGATTTCTGGCGGATTCGGGTGAGAGTCTCTCTGGAGGAATAGTAAGTTCGGAGAACCTGACTGATGGAATCGGACTCCTGATGCTTAAAGCGGGGGCTGTCAAAGCAGGTTAAGGGAAGGGAGGAAAACTCCACCGGAGTGTCGCCATCGTAAATAATATTGGGAGTGAAATTTCCCTCTGCCACATCTTCCATCATAAGGGTGAGAGTCCGGTAAAGATGGAGGGTTTCATCTTCCGTCAGATCCACAGCAGACTTGTCCGGGTTTAGAAAAGCTAGATGGCACAACTCCTCGGCAATAATGGGGCTGATACCGGTAAAACGGTTGTACAGGGCCTTTTGAAGGGACATAGGGGTACGGGACATGGCGGCGGAAAAAGCCTCAGGGGTCACGGTGAAAGGATCGGCCTTTTCCACAGTCTGAGGGATAAAGTACATCCTTCCGGGAAGCACCTCCCGGACAGAACTTACCTGAGCCGAAACATGCTTGATACTGTCTAAAATAGTGCCGTCTTCTTTACAGAAAATAATATTGCTGTGCTTTCCCATGATCTCAATAATAAGCCGTTTGCGGCATACATCCCCCATTTCGTCCAAATGCTCCAGGGTAAATTCGATAACTCTTTCCAGACCCGGCTGGGATACTGATACAATCCGAGCGCTTCCGATATGTTTTCTTAACAGCATACAGAAATTGGGGGCCGTCATGGGACTTGGTTTATTGGCATCAGTAAGATAGACTAACGGGAGGCTTGCGCTGGCAGACACCAAGAGCCTCACGGAGTTTCCATCCTTTTTTATCAAAAACAGCAGCTCATCTTTCTCCGGTTGGGCGATTTTTGAAATGCGCCCGCCTTCTACGGCATGTTTTAAATCATGAACCAGATTTGCGATTACGATTCCGTCAAAAGCCATGAAGATGCTCCTTTCTTGTCTATAGTATGTATATCAGTTTAAGCTGTTATGTAGTATACCACAGATTTTCCGATAATGAAATGTTTTATTGACTTGCCATAACCTTTGCCTTATAATGGAAATATCTATGGGAAAAGCCATGGTGAAAGAGAGGCAGAAGGCATGATAAAAAGCATGACTGGTTTCGGCAGATTTGAAACGGTAACGGACAGCTACAAAATATCCGTGGAAATGAAGGCCGTCAACCACCGATATCTGGATTTGAGCATTAAGATGCCGAAAAAATTTAATTACTTTGAGGCTGGTATCCGGACCCTCTTAAAAGATTATATCCAGAGAGGCAAGGTGGATGTTTTTATCAGTTATGAAGACTATACAGAAGGGCGGATGTGCTTAAAGTACAACAGCGGACTGGCAGCAGAATATATGGAAGCTTATGAAGCTATGGCCAGGCAGTTTGGCCTTGCCAATGTTGTAACGGTGACGGATCTGGCCCGGTGCCCGGAGGTTCTGACCATGGAGCAGGCTCCTGAAGACGAGGAAGAAATGTGGAAGATCCTTTCTTACGCGGTAAAGCAGGCTTCGGACAGGTTTATAGAGACCCGGACTTTAGAAGGGGAAAACCTGAGGAATGATCTGTTCGGAAAGCTTGACTATATGGAGACTCTGGTATCCGAGATAGAGGAACGCTCTCCCCAGGTGGTGGCAGAGTACCGGGTTAAGCTGGAGGAAAAGGTAAGGGAACTGTTAGCCGGGGCCTCCCTGGATGAAAACCGGATTGCCACAGAAGTTACGATTTTTGCAGATAAGATTTGCGTGGATGAAGAAACTGTCCGCCTTCGCAGCCACATCGGCAATACTAGAAAGGAACTTACGGAAGGAGGCAGTATCGGCCGCAAGCTGGATTTTATTGCCCAAGAGATGAACCGGGAGGCCAATACTATTCTTTCCAAGGCCAATGATTTAGAGATCTCCCAAAGGGCCATTGCCTTAAAGACTGAGGTGGAAAAGGTAAGGGAGCAGATTCAAAATATCGAATAAGGCTTATAGGAGAACAGACATGATAAATAAAGGAGTATTGGTAGTGGTATCCGGATTTTCCGGCGCCGGAAAAGGAACATTGATGAAGGCGCTGCTGGAAAAATATGACAATTATGCCTTGTCTATTTCCGCGACTACCCGTTCCCCAAGACCAGGGGAAGAGGATGGCAAAGAGTACTTTTTTGTTACCAGAGAGCAGTTTGAAAACATGATAGAGATGGGCCAGCTCCTTGAGTATGCCCGGTATGTAGAGAATTACTATGGGACTCCCAGGGAATATGTGATCCGTCAGATGGATGCCGGAAAGGATGTCATTTTAGAGATTGAAATTCAGGGAGCCTTAAATATAAAACGGCAGTTTCCCCAGGCATTGCTTCTTTTCGTAATGCCGCCCAGTGCGGCAGAGCTTCGGGAGCGGCTTATCAGTCGGGGAACCGAGACGGCAGAGGTAATTGAAAATCGGTTAAAACGGGCGGCAGAGGAAGCGGAAGGCATTGAGAATTACGATTACATCCTGATTAACGATAAGCTGGAGGATTGTGTAAGCAGAATGCATCAGATTATCCAGGATCACCACAGCCGTACCTGTAATCAGCTAAAATTTATTGAGAAAATGCGGACAGAGCTCCGCCAAAATGTGAGATAGAAAGGAGATTTCTTATATGTTACATCCATCCTATTCGGATTTAATTAATGTAGTAAACAGTGAGGTAGAACCGGGAGAACAGCCGGTGGTACAGAGCCGGTACTCGATTGTAATTGCTTCTGCAAAGCGGGCAAGACAGATTATAGGCGGATCGGATCCTATGGTTCCAGGAGGCAACCGTAAGCCATTGTCTATGGCAATTGATGAGCTGTATAAGGCAAAGGTGAAAATTGTAGGGGAAGATGAGCTTCCGGAGGAAGACAATCAATAAGTAAGCGCAAGCCGTCTCTTTTCTATGAGATGGCTTTTCTTGCAACATACCCTTAACAGATATGAACCAAAAAGAACGGAAAACGAGGTGCATTTAGCTATTATGAAATTGCTGTGTATTTCACTGGGCTGTGATAAAAACCTGGTAGATACGGAGAAGATGATGGGCCTGCTGTACCAGGACGGATGGGAGTTTACAGATGATGAGACAGAGGCGGATGCCGTTTTAATCAATACCTGCTGCTTTATCGGCGATGCCAAAGAAGAGAGTGTAAACACGGTTCTGGAAATGGCGGAGCTGAAAAAAAACGGCAGGGTAAAGGCGCTTTTGGTAGCCGGTTGTATGGCAGAGAGGTATAGGCAGGAAATTTTGGAAGAGATTCCGGAAGTAGACGCTATACTGGGAACCGCCTCCGGCCATGAAATTTTGACGGCTCTTAATCAGGTTTTAAAAGGGAAGGGGCCGGTTTCCTGTTTTCGTGATTTAGGCAGCCTTCCCAAAACCACAGCCGGAAGGATTCTTACTACCGGCGGCTGCTATAGCTTTTTAAAAATCGCAGAGGGATGCGACAAACACTGTACCTACTGCATTATTCCCAGCCTGAGAGGGCCTTACCGAAGCTATCCTATAGAAGAGCTGGTGGAGGAGGCTGAGCAGCTTTCCGAAAAGGGAGTAAAGGAGCTGGTTTTAGTGGCTCAGGAGACTACTTTGTACGGTGTGGATCTTTACGGGCAAAAAATGCTTCCAAAATTGTTAAGGAAACTTGCGAAGATCTCCGGCATACAATGGATCCGCATCCTATATTGTTACCCGGAAGAAATTACAGATGAGTTGATTCAGGTTATAAAGGAAGAAGAAAAAATCTGTCATTATCTGGATATTCCCATTCAGCATGCCAGCGATACTATCTTAAGGCGGATGAACCGCCGCACCAGCAAAGCCCAGCTAAAAGAGATTGTGGAAAAGCTTCGCAGAGAAATACCCGACATTGCTCTCAGAACTACCCTGATTTCCGGATTCCCCGGGGAGACGGAAGAAGATCATGAGACTCTGATGGAGTTTGTAGACGAGATGGAATTTGATCGCCTTGGGGTATTCGCTTATTCCGCAGAAGAGGACACCCCTGCCTTCTCTTTTGAAAATCAAGTGCCGGAGGAGGTAAAAGAAGAGCGGCGGGATCAACTTATGGAACTCCAACAGGAAATTGCCTTTGAGAAGTCAGAGAGCATGAAGGGAAAGATTCTGGATGTGCTGATTGAAGGAAAGGTAGCCGATGAACCTGCCTATGTGGGCCGCACTTATATGGATGCGCCCGGCGTAGACGGACTGATCTTCGTAAACACGGACCAACTCTTTATATCCGGAGATTTTGTTCGGGTAAAGGTAGTGGGGGCTAGTGAATATGATTTGATAGGAGAGGTGTACAATGAATTTACCTAACAAACTTACCACCCTTCGGGTGATTTTAATTCCTTTTTTTGTTGTTGCCCTTATGACCCAGGGAGGAGCTAATGAAACCATGCGGATTGTGGCGGCTGTAATTTTTATTGCAGCCAGCCTTACGGATCTTTTAGACGGCAAGATCGCCAGAAAATATAATTTAGTAACCAACTTCGGAAAATTTATGGATCCTCTGGCGGATAAGCTTTTGGTGTGCTCGGCTCTGATTTGCTTTATCGAGCTTCGTCAAATTCCGGCTTGGATGGTGATTATCATTATCAGCAGGGAGTTTATCATCAGCGGATTCCGTCTGGTAGCTTCAGACAACGGCGTGGTAATTGCCGCCAGCTATTGGGGGAAATTTAAGACCACCTTTCAGATGATTGCTATTATACTGATGATCCTCCATATTCCGGCCCTGGATTGGCTCACACAGGCCTGCATCTGGATTGCTCTGATTTTGACTATTGTATCTTTGGTAGATTATTTGGCGAAAAATCACAAAGTTCTGACAGAAGGGAGCATGTAATTTATGGTAGTAGAACTGATATCAGTTGGAACCGAGCTTTTGCTGGGAAATATTATTAATACCAATACCAGGTATCTGGCAGAAAAATGTGCCCTTTTGGGACTTTCTATGTACCATCAGGTAACGGTGGGGGATAATCATGAGCGAATAGCAGAAACCATTCGAACAGCCCTTAACCGGTCGGATATCGTTATTCTTACAGGGGGATTGGGACCTACAGAAGATGATATGACCAAAGAAGTGTGCGGGGAGGTTATGGGATTTCCTCTAAAAGAGGACCCTCATACAAGAAAAAGGATAGAAAGCTATTTTAAAAGCAATATTTACAAGGAAATTCCGGACAATAACTGGAAGCAGGCTATGGTTCCGGAAGGAGCCATTGTGCTGGACAATGATAACGGTACGGCTCCCGGCCTGATTCTGGAAAAGGAAGGAAAGACAGCAGTCCTGCTTCCTGGACCTCCTAATGAGCTTTATCCGCTGTTTGAGAATCAGGTAATTCCCTACCTTCAGAAGAAACAGCCGGAGGTGATCCTGTCCCAGATGATTAAACTTTGCGGTTATGGGGAGAGCCAGGTGGAGGACAAGATTTTAGACCTTATTGACAATCAGACCAATCCTACCATTGCTACCTATGCGAAAACCGGAGAAGTTCATATCCGGATTACTGCCAGGGCAAAAAACCAGGAATTAGCCAGGAAGCTTTTAAAGCCGGTGGTTAAGGAGATAAAGAACCGGTTTGGGGACAGTGTCTATACGGTTCGGGAGGAAGAAAACCTAGAAGACACCATCGTCCGCCTTCTGGAAAAATATGGGCTGACGGTTACTACAGCAGAATCCTGCACAGGAGGCCTTTTAGCCGGCCGTTTGATTAACGTTCCCGGGGCTTCAGAGGTATTTCGGGAGGGCTTTATTACTTATTCAAATAAATCGAAGAGAAGGCTTTTGGATGTAAGCAAGAGCACCTTGAAAAAATACGGAGCGGTCAGTGAGCAGACAGCAAAGGAAATGGCAGCCGGCGGTGCTTTTGCAGCAGATGCAGATCTGTGTGTGGCGATAACCGGAATAGCAGGGCCTGACGGAGGCACGGAGGATAAACCGGTGGGGCTGGTATATATTGCCTGCTTTGCAAAAGATAAGGTGACAGTAAAGAAATTTCAGTTTAAAGGCAGCCGGGCCAAAATAAGGGAGCAGTCGGTGGTATGCGGACTGGATCTTCTGCGCCGTTCCATCCTTTGTAATTACCGGAAAGAGAAGGGAAAAGACAAAGATTAGGAGGACGTTATGGATCAGCAGATGATGAAAAAACATCTGACAGCGGCCCTTGGGTATTCTTATACCAGAATGGCCCTGAATTACTATATGTATTTTGAGAACAGAGCAGACGAAAAGGAAGCAGGCTCATGGGAGAAGCTTTTTCACCCTGCTTTTCAAAGGATATTAGGCTCCGTGCTTCGGGGAGAAGGGGATCTGCCCGGGCTGGAAAATCTCAGGCAGAAGGCGATGAAGGAGATGGAGATTCTCACCGCCTATACGGATTGTTTCCAGATCTATGAACATGTATTAAACCGGGTGGAACAGCGCTATCTTCCGGACAGTGAAAAAAAGGCCCTTCCGGAAGATAAAGTCCTTATCGGAGAGATTATGGGATTTCTTGCAGGCTGTAAGGATTCTGCTATGATAAATGAGCGGATTCAGATGATTATGGAGCAGCTTCCCATCCGCTTTACAAAGACCAAATTTTTTTCTATGGTTCAGTCCGGCCTTTCCGTCTATCAGGGAGCTCCAAAGAGCAGTCTGGATGCTATGATGTATGTGCTCCGCACGGAATCTATGGTTCAGCTTCCGGAAAACATGGGAGAAAGCCATGAAAAGCTTGAGGGGATCCTTTCCATGCTGAAGGAGGCGGATTATAAGTCCCTGGAAAAAGAAGAATTTAAACGTCTGTTAGACGGCCTTGTCCTGGCAAGCGAAGCGCTTTTAGACGCCACCGGCGAGCTGATGCTTCATATGGATTTGCTCAATGACCTTTATGTCCTTCACTTGGCCGGAAGAGACGGGGTCATGGAGGCAAAAGAAAAACAGAATCTCAAGGAAATTCTGTCTGTTATTTGGAAAAAGCTGGAAGAAGAGGATTACTCCATTCCGGAGGAAGAGGTGGAAGAGATGCTTGCCCGGCTTGAAGGCAGGCAGGAACAATATTATGAGCGATGGCTTAGATGCGATCCGGCTGCTTTTGAAGAATTTTCTCAGGGCCCGGCCAGAGAACTATACCAGCGTCTCAGAATGGTAAGCCTTTTGCTTTCCGGCAGTTCTTTTGTGGAACTGGACGAGAAGGAAGAAGATAAGACAGAACTTACGAGAGAAGATCTGGAGAGAGAAGAGCAGAAACTTTTTCATGACCTTACTCAAATATGGACAGGAATGCCCAAGGTGGTAATTCGGGCTATTATGGCCAGAATGCTGTCGAATCTTCCGGTCTGCTTTAATTCATTGCCTGAAGTGGAGGAATATATTAAAAGCAGTTTAGGAAGCTGTACGGATCCGGACGAGAAGGCGGTTTCTATGGATCTGATCCGGGAAATCATGGTGGACTTGAATGAGATGGTATAAGCCGCTGTATATGGGAGAATCCGCTTCTCAAAAGCGTTTCCGGCTGATTCAGAGAATCCGGAAGAGAAAGCTTTGCCCGGGAGCATATGTGATTACTCCGGCGTCAGGAGGCAATAATATTCTTGACATCTATCCGGCTCCGGAGCTTCTGCTTCCCTATTATCGGGACAAAGATTTTTTGATTATGGGGATTGCCCTGGGATATGATGAGGCCGCCCGGCTGGCTGCAAGGATTGTAGAGGATTTATATCAGAAAACAGGAGGCTTTGACTTAAAGAAATTATTGGAGGATCAGGCAAAATGATGGGGGCAATCATTGGAATTTTAAAAATTCTCGGCTGGACTCTGGTGATTTTGCTGGCTTTGCTGCTTCTGCTTCTTTTAGCAGTATTGTTTTCTGCGGTCTGTTACCGGGCAGAAGGAACTTTTTTGGAGGGAAAGTTAAGAGGATGGGTAAAATGTTTCTGGCTTTTCCATATCTTGTCAGTGCAGGTGGACTTTGAAGAAAAAATTAAAACTACCATACGGCTTTTTGGAATTTCAGTCCGCTCACTAAAGAGAAAGAAAAAGAGCCGGTCCCGGACGACTGAAGCTTCAGAAGATTACCAGGAAGAAGACGGCTTTTCAGCCGGCCCGGAGGAATTTGGGGAAGGCAGCAGTTTAAGTGAGCCAAGCTGGGAAGAAGAAAATGACGAGGAAACGGTTTTGGGGGCTCAGGAGCTGGGGACATCCCAAAAGAGTAAAGCTGATTCTTCTATAAGTTCCCGCATAAAAGGTGCATTTTACCGGTTTTTAAGGATGCTGAAAAATATTCCTGATTTAATCTGGCAGATTGAAAACCGACTGAAAGCTGCCTGGCAGAAAAAAGAGAAGATTACAACATGGATTCGAAATGAAGAAAACCAAGCTTCCGTAAAGCTTGTTCTCGCCCAGCTTAAAAAGCTGCTCCGCCACATCCTCCCCAGAAGGGGACAGGCTAAAATTACGTTTGGCTTTGGGGAGGATCCTTATCTGACCGGCCGGGTGCTGGCCGGTTTAAGTCCTTTTTACGCTCTCTATGCAGAGCATATAGAGCTGTATCCGGAGTTTGACAGAAAGGTTTTGGAAATAGAGGGCAGATGCAGGGGCCGTATCCGTATAGGCTTTGTCCTGGGCTATGCGGTAAGACTACTGTTTAATAAGAATATTCGTAAAATTGTCCGCGCCTATTTAGAGCGATGAGATATAGGAGGATACTATGGCCGAAAAACATTTTTCAGAAGCAATTGAATCATTATTCAAGGGAATGGACCAGTTTGTTTCCACCAAGACCGTGGTGGGGGATGCGGTGAAAATCGGAGATACCATTATCCTCCCTCTGGTGGACGTAACCTGCGGCATGGGAGCCGGATCTTTCAATAAGGAAGCCAGACAGGGAGGAGGAGGAGGCATGAATGCCAAAATAAGTCCCAGTGCTATTTTGATTATCCAAAATGGTTCCACTAAGCTGGTCAATGTAAAAAATCAGGATGCGATGAGCAAAGTTCTGGATATGGTGCCGGATTTTGTTAACCGGTTTATGGGCGGAAAAACATTTGACGATGAGATTGCCCCTGAGGCAGTGGAGGCGGCAGACGCTATGGCAGAAGAGCTAAGGAAAGGCTAGGGCTTCGGAAAGGCCGGAATAATCTGGTACGAACCTGCATAGAATAACCCTATAGGATAAATACGGAGGATTCTATGAAAAGGGTGTGCGGATTGATGCTATTTTGCTTCGGCGCCGGGATGACGGTACTTTTGTTTATACCAGAAACCTTCGGGACTCTGGCATTTATCATCGGGTGTCTGGTGATTGGATATAATTTATTTTGCTGTTAATCACTTTTTAAGAAAACTATTTTTTGGCAGGCAAAGCAGGAGAGCCGCGGCATTCCTTGCTTTTTCCTGCCTTTTTCCGTATAATGGTACCATACGTAATGAGAGGAGATAGGACTATGTCTGAAAAAATTTATTTGCTGCCTCAAAGCAGCGCCTGCTACAAGGCAAATCTTCATTGCCATACCACCTTCTCTGACGGAAAGCTGACCCCGGAGGAAGTAAAAAGAGCCTATAAAGAGCAGGGATATTCTGTGGTTGCTTATACGGATCACCGTACCTATCACTGGCATAAAGAGCTGACCGATGAGAAATTTCTGGCTTTGGCGGCTATGGAAGTGGATATAAATGAGCACTACAAAGTGCCTGGTGATTTCTCCGAGGTAAAGACTTACCACATCAATCTTTATGACAGCATTCCGGAAAAGTTTCAGAAAGAGAAGGCAGGAGGGCTTCTTCCGGAACGCCGTTATAATGACAAGGAATATATTAATGAGTATATTGATGTGATGAAAGGCTACGGGTTTTTCGCCTGCTATAATCATCCTTACTGGTCCCTGCAAAATTATGATGATTATAAGGAGCTACGGGGATTTTGGGGGATGGAAATTTATAACCATGGCTGTGAGCATGAAGGTCTGTATGGTTACAATCCCCAGAGTTACAGTGAAATGTTAAGACTGGGAAACCGGCTGTACTGCGTAGCTACAGATGATAACCACAATTTTTATCCCTTTGGACACCCCTTGTGCGATTCTTTTGGGGGATTCACCATGATTTATGCCCAAGAGCTGACTTATGAAGCCGTTACGGCCTCGCTTTTAAAAGGAAGCTTTTACTGTTCCACGGGGCCGGAGATTAAGGAATTGTATGTAAAGGACGGAACTCTTTTTGTAAAAACCAGCCCGGTTGAAAAGATCTATGTAGTTTCCCGGGGACGAAGATGTTACCGTTCTGTGGCAGAGCCGGGGAAGACCATTACAGAGGCGAGCTTTGAACTTACCGGACTGGAAGGTTATATCCGGATTGATTGCCAGGACGGAAGAGGACTTCACGCCAACACCAATGCTTACGAAATGAACGGAAAAACACCTTTTCTGCGGACTTACGACATGATCCGTAGGTAGAAAAACGAGACGTTATATGGAAAATCAAGATATGGCCCAGCAAACCACACTTTTCAGCAAAATAAGATAAATCGAAATCAGATAAGGGAATGGACGATACGAAAACCGTCCATTCCCTTATCTGATTTTGAACAGGTGGAAAAACTTTTCACAGATTGTATCCTTCTGCGAAAATTCCTAAAAATTTTGTAAATCCAACAAACGACTCTTCGGGCTGACCACAAATTTGACCATAAAAATCAGGGAGCATCCCCAGCTGTTTTTTTTGGAATCCATAGTGGGATGTATGTATCGGTTCAAAGTAATCTTTACATCAGCATGCCCCAAAATTTCGCTTAAAACTTTTATATCCATACCGTTTTCAATACAATTTGTTGCAAAAGTATGGCGTAAAATATGAAAATTCCTGTCGTTAATCTCTGCTGTTTTTAGTATCCTTTTAAATTGATACTGCATCGTCCTAGGATCCAAAGGTTTCTCCTTACCAAAAACATAGGACTGGCTTCCTTTCAGCTGGAAAAGCAGTTCCATAACTCCATCCGCCAGAGGGATTATTCTTTTGGAGCTTTCACTTTTAGGACTTGTTTCCATCAAAACGGTTTTTCTTGTACCCCCTTGCATAGCAATTCTTTGTACAGTACGATTTACAGTTAGAGTCCTCCCTCGAAAATCAAGATCTTCCCATTGGAGGGCACATAATTCTCCCAGACGCAGCCCTGTATATAAACATAGCAATACCGCTGTTTTAAATTTATCCGGTTTCTCATAAATATGTTCAAGAAGTCTGGCCTGCTCTGTCTTTAAAAGGGTTTCAACCAGCTTTTTCTTTGGCTTTACAGGTGGATTTTCTAAAGAAGGAACACAGACTAAATATTTTCTATTAGCAAAATCTAATATTTGATTTACAATACAACAGATGCTTTTTTGCAGGCTTTCTGATAATGACTTTTCAGACAGGTGTTCAAAAATTTTTTCCTGCAATTCTGCCGTTGCAGAACTGGAAAGCTGACATGCTCCTAAAGTTTCTGCAATGTGAACTTTGTAAACCGAGTCATATTTCACATAAGTTGAATACTTCCTTTTCTCTGCAATTTCTTCAAGCCATTCTCCGGCTATCTGTGAAAATGAGAGTATAACAGCGCCGGAATCTTTTTTTTGATTATCCATAGCCTTTTGTGCCAGGTCTTGTTTGCCAGGCTGATTGGCGATTCCAAGTCTGGCCATAGAAAGTTTTTCTTTTACTTCATCATAAGCATATCCGTATATGGAACGATAAAAATGCATACCATTCCCTGCACCGGACACTTTATAACGCCCTTCCCATCTTCCGTCTTTCCTTTTCCTGATATTTTCGCCGTGTCTTCCCATAACCTTTCTCCTTCCGTTTCTCGATACCGAACCTATTTTTTGACCACAAAATTGACCCTAAATGCTGGTTTCTGTCGCCTTTCCGCTATTATCTCCCCAATCAGCTGCTGTTTCCAGCTCAAATCATTTTCTAACTTGCTTTCAAAATATCGAATTTTTCCCAATATATTGCAAAGATATTCGGCATAGATGAAAACGAAGTATCACAAGCCATATGTGCTGGAGATGTGGAAAACTATGTGAGAAAAAACCATTGCGAAAAAGAAAAAACGGTGGGATATAGCATAACGGCTACAAAATTGATGGGGAGATACTTTACTGGAAGGAGTAAAAGGTTTGATAAAATTTTATTTGATATGCCTATGGGGGAGAGAATTCTAATCAATGATCGGAAGCCTTCTGAACTAAATACGGCAATAGCGCTTAATTTTTTATGTCAAAGGGGCTGTGAGGATTACCTCACAGCCCCTACAAAATCTAATTAAGCTCTTTCAACTAATCCGGAGCGTAAGCAGGAAGTACATACGTACATCTTCTGAGCACCGCCGTTAACTTTTACCTTAACAGATTTTACGTTAGCTTTCCACATTTTATTAGAGCGTCTATGGGAATGGCTCACTGCGTTACCAAAGTGAGCAGCTTTTTCGCAAATTGCACATTTAGCCATGATTTGCACCTCCTTAAAAGCTACTTGGATATAAATCCACAACATCTGTATAATACCAGAAACTTCAAAAATTTGCAAGCGAATTTTAAAAATTTATTTCTTTTTTCCAGGAAATAGTGTATACTGAACAATATCAAGAGAATTGGAGGCAAGTCTATGAAAGGACGAATCAATAATAAACTGGGCCAAATCCAGATTAACCCTGATGTTATTGCTTTATATGCAGGTACTACGGCAGTAGAGTGCTTTGGCATCGTTGGCATGGCTGCAGTCAGTATGAAAGACGGCCTGGTAAAGCTTCTCAAGAGGGAAAGCCTGACTCACGGAATTAATGTAGAGATTGTGGACAATCGTATCTCTATCTCGTTTCATGTGATTGTGGCTTATGGAGTAAGCATTTCTGCAGTTTCCGATAACCTGATTGAAAATGTAAAGTACAAAGTAGAAGAATTCACCGGCATGAGCGTAGATAAAATTAATATCTATGTAGAAGGCGTGAGAGTTATTGATTAGGAGGAAGAAACCTGTGGGTATGAATACAGTAGACGCTAAGCTGTTAAAGCAGGCATTTTTAGCAGGAGCCAAAAGCTTAGAGGCAAAAAAGGAATGGATTAACGAACTAAATGTGTTCCCTGTGCCGGACGGGGATACGGGTACTAATATGACGATGACTATTATGGCTGCTGCCAGAGAAGTGGCGGCCATTGAGGAGCCGACTATGGAGAATTTGGCAAAGGCCATTTCTTCCGGCTCATTAAGAGGGGCAAGAGGTAACTCCGGCGTTATTTTATCCCAGCTGTTCCGCGGCTTTACCAAGGAAATTAAAAACTGTGACGTTATTACTACCACTGTTTTAGCTAACGCCTTTGTGAGGGCCACAGAGACTGCCTACAAAGCGGTTATGAAGCCTAAGGAAGGCACCATTTTAACGGTGGCAAAGGGCATGTCTGACAAGGCGGTGGAGCTGGTGAGTCAGACTGAGGATCTGGCGGAGCTTTTGGAACAGGTAATCAGGCACGGGGATTATGTCTTAAGCCAGACCCCGGAGATGCTTCCGGTTCTGAAGCAGGCCGGAGTTGTTGATTCCGGCGGCCAGGGCCTGATGCAGGTGATGAAGGGGGCTTTGGACGGCCTTTTAGGAAAGGAACTGGATTTAAAGGTAGAGGGAGTAAAAACGCCGGCTTCTCTTTCTGCAAAGAAAGCAGCCGGCACTGCCTCCGCCGAAGATTTTGACATTAAATTCGGATACTGCACCGAGTTTATCATCAATACGGACACAGAATTTTCAGAAGAGCAGGAGCGGAGCTTTAAAGCTTACTTAGAGTCTATCGGCGACTCTATTGTAGTAGTTGCCGATGAGGATGTGGTAAAGGTACATGTTCACACCAACCATCCCGGCCTTGCTTTTGAAAAGGCATTGACTTACGGTTCCCTTTCCAGGATGAAGGTGGACAATATGCGGGAAGAGCATGAAGAACGCCTGATTAAAGGAGCAGAGCAGATGGCAGCCCAGCAGAAAATCCGGGAGAAAGCCAAAGATGCAGAAGAAAAGGCGGCTCAGCCGCGGAAACCTTTTGGATTTATTGCGGTATCTATCGGAGAAGGCTTGGGAGAGATTTTTAAGGGGATCGGGGCGGATTACCTGATTGAGGGCGGACAGACCATGAACCCCAGCACGGAAGATATGTTAAACGCCATTGACCAGGTCAATGCTGATACCATTTTCATCCTGCCTAACAATAAGAACATTATCCTTGCGGCAGAGCAGGCGAAAGGCCTGGTAGAAGACAAAAACATTATCGTAGTTCCTTCAAAGACAGTTCCTCAGGGAATCACAGCTTTGATTAATTTCATTCCGGATTTAAGCTCCGAGGACAATTTAAATACTATGATTCAGGAAATGAACCGGGTAAAGACAGGGCAGGTTACTTATGCAGTACGTACTACCTGTATTGACGGCATGGACATTGAAGCAGGTGATATTATGGGGATCGGCGACAAAGGGATGCTGTCAGTAGGGAAATCTATTGACGCAACTACGCTGAATATGATGAATGCCATGCTGGATGAGGAATCGGAGCTGGTAACCATTTATTATGGAAGCGATGTCAGCCAAGAAGATGCCGAAAGCCTTCTTTCAAAATCCCGGGAACGTTTCCCCAATTATGAGATTGAACTTCAGGATGGCGGCCAGCCAATCTACTATTATTTGATTTCCGTAGAGTAACCTTCAGGCCAGAAAAAACAGCGCCGAAGTGAAACGCAAAAAGTGGGATGCCGCAAAAGAAAGCTATATTTTGTGACATCCTATTTTCTGATCAAATAGCCGGAAAAACGTAGCAGTGATGCGTTTTCCGGCTTGTTAAGGAGTTCAATTATGGAAACCCATCCGATTGAAGAATTAAAGGGTATTGGCGAAAAAACCGGGAAGCTGTTCAGGCGTCTTGGAATTGAGACCACAGAAGATTTGCTTTCCTATTATCCCAGAGCTTATGATACCTATAAAGAACCGGTTTCCATAGGCCAGATAAAAGAAGGTACAATAGAGGCGGTAGAGGGGGTTCTTACGAAAACGCCGGATCTGATTCGACTAAATGGGCTTCAGATGGTATCTTTTACTTTAAAAGATCTTACCGGAACTCTTCAGGTCTGCTGGTACAATATGCCTTATATGCGCGCCAACCTGAAGGCGCAGAGCCGCTGGATTTTCAGGGGACGGGTAGTGAAAAAGAGAGGGCGTCTGGTAATGGAGCAGCCGGAGCTGTTCCGCCCGGAGGATTACAGCGTGAAGCTTCGCCTGATGCAGCCTATCTATAGTCAGACCAAAGGCCTCGGAAACAAGGCTATTACAAAGGCCGTAAGCCAGGCGCTTTTGGCAAGGCCCATGATCCGGGAATATCTTCCGGCCCGAATCCGAAAGAAATATCAACTGGCTGAGTACAATTTTGCCATAGAACACATTCATTTCCCCGCAGATGAAACAGAGCTGCTTTTTGCCAGAAAACGGTTAGTATTTGACGAATTTTTCATGTTTGTTCTTGGGATCCGAAGGCTTAAGGAAGGCCGTGGAGATAAAGAAAGCCCTTATCCTATAATTTTGTCCGAGGAGGTAAAGGATTTTGAAAAATCTCTTCCCTTTTCCCTTACAAAAGCCCAGGAAAAAGCTAGGAGAGAAATTGAAGAGGATTTGTCCGGCGGTAAGGTGATGAACCGGCTGATTCAGGGAGATGTAGGTTCTGGAAAAACCGTTCTGGCTGTTCTGGCTTTACTGCACACTGCCTTTAACGGATATCAGGGAGCGCTGATGGCGCCTACAGAGGTTTTGGCAAAGCAGCATTATGACTCTATCAGTAAGATGCTTGAAACCCATGGAATTTCCAAAGTTCCCATACTGATTACCGGATCTATGACGGTTAAAGAAAAACGTTTGGCCTATGAAAAGATTAAAAACCATGAGGCACACATCATCATCGGCACTCATGCTCTGATTCAGGAAAAGGTCGTCTACGACAATCTGGCTCTGGTAATTACGGATGAACAGCACCGCTTTGGAGTTGGCCAGAGAGAAGCTTTAGGGGCCAAAGGGAAGACTCCCCATATTATGGTTATGAGCGCTACCCCCATTCCCCGGACTCTTGCCATTATCCTTTACGGGGATTTGGACATCTCCGTTATTGACCAGCTTCCCGCAGAGCGTCTTCCCATTAAAAACTGTGTGGTAAACAGAAGTTACCGGGAAAAGGCCTACGACTTTATTGCCAAACAGGTGGCTATGGGCCATCAGGCTTATGTAATCTGCCCCATGGTAGAGGAAAGTGAGATGATTGAGGCGGAAAATGTACTGGACTACACCAAAACTTTAAGAAAGGCCCTGCCGGAGCAGACACAGATAGAATACCTTCATGGAAAGATGAAAGCAAAAGAAAAGAATCGGATTATGGAACGGTTTGCGGAAGGAGAGATTGATGTGTTAGTCTCCACCACAGTAGTGGAGGTTGGAGTCAATGTTCCTAATGCCACGGTTATGATGATTGAGAATGCGGAACGCTTTGGATTAGCTCAGCTTCATCAGCTGCGGGGGCGGGTAGGCCGGGGAAGCAGCCAGTCCTACTGCATTATGGTCAACTGTTCCGATGATGAGGGAACCATAGAACGTCTGGATATCTTAAATAAATCCAATGACGGCTTTTACATTGCTTCTCAGGACTTAAAATTGAGGGGCCCGGGAGACATTTTTGGCATCCGTCAGAGCGGGGATATGGAATTTCGCCTGGCAGATATTTTTACAGACGCCAGCCTGCTAAAATCCGTTTCCCAGGAAGTGAATGAGCTGCTTTTAGAGGATCCGGAACTGGAGAGAGAAGAGAACAGGGAGCTGCAGAAGCGCCTAAAGTCCTATTTAGAAAACAGTTACGAAAGGTTGAACTTATAATATGGAAAAAATACGATATGTGATAGTAGGATCCGGCTGGAGATCCGAGTTTTATGTCCGGATTGCAAAAGCCCTTCCGGAACAATTTGAAGCTCTTGCCATGCTCTGCAGAACAGAGGAGAAAGCCGGAATTATGCATGAAAAAACCGGCGTCTATGCTACGGTTTCCCAGGAGGAATGCGAGAATTTAAAGCCGGATTTTATTGTGGTGGCAGTAGATAAGCCCTCGATCTTTAAGGTGTCCCGCGGATTTTTGGATAAGGGATTTCCGGTTCTTTGCGAAACCCCTGTCGGGCAGAATATAGAAGATCTGGAGGACGCCTGGCAGCTTCACTGCTATGGAACCAGATTTCAGACGGCGGAACAGTATCATCTTTATCCCCAATATGAAAAGATATTAGAAATAGTAAAAAGCGGAGTTTTAGGAGATCCCCATGCTGTGAACCTGTCGGTTGCCCACGATTATCACGGCGTCAGCCTGATCCGCAGGCTGTTGGGAACAGGTTTTGAAAATGCCTTTTTTACCGGAAAACGCTATACTTTCCCGGTGCTTGAGACTGCTGACAGAAATGGTCCGGTGAAAGATGGAGCCGTAACAGAACGCTACCGTATCCGCATGGATATAGAATTCGACAGCGGAAAGATGGGATTTTATGATTTCTGCAATGTCCAGTACCACTCATGCATCCGTGGAACAGATATCCGGGTTCAAGGGGAACGTGGAGAGATAGCAGGAAACCGGCTGGCGTACATGGATCGGGATCAAATCTGCCATAATGAGACGATAACCTGGGAAAATCCTTATGAAAAGCAAGGCCTCACCGATGACGAAGCCGCTATCGCCAAACTTCTTGCGGGCATGAAGCATTATGTAGATACCGGAGAAGAAGTATATCCTATGGCGGAAGCTCTCCAGGATGCCTATTTTGCTCTGTGCATGGAGAAAGCTCTTCTCCATCCCTATGAAACCATCCAGTCCCAGACACAGATGTGGGGCTGTCAATGAAAGGAGGAGGTTTGAAATGAATCAGACCCTAGAAACAATTTTAACCAGAAGAAGCACCAGAAAATTTTTAGAAAAGCCCATCCCGGAAGCAGATTTAAAACAGATAGTGGAAGCGGCCCTCTGCGCTCCCAGCGGGAAAAACGGACAAACCTGGAAATTTACCGTGGTTACCAGCCGTCCCATAATAGAAGAGCTTGCCAGGGCCATTGAAATGGCCCTAAACCGCAGCGGTTACAATATGTATCAGCCTGCCGCTTTGATTATTCCTTCTAATCAAAAAGAAAGCTCCTTTGGGAAAGAAGACAATGCCTGCGCGCTGGAAAATATTTTCCTGGCCGCCCATTCATTGGGAATAGGATCTGTATGGATCAACCAACTCCAGGGAATCTGCGATGATCCGGTAATCCGTCCGGTTTTAGATGAGCTTCAGATTCCGGCTGAGCATGTGGTATATGGAATGGCAGCGCTGGGCTATAGTGATGAAGAGCCTAAGGCTATTGAAAGGGTAGGAGAGGTAGTTTACATTAAATAGGAAAACCGTAACAGCTCAGAGGGGAAATTTAAGCTGTTACGAAAAATCCCCGGATGTTCTGAATTTCAGAGTATCCGGGGATTTTGTCACATTTTTGTGACTGATGATTGAATTCTCACACTAAAATGGCATTTACTTGCCTGCCATCTGACGCTCCTGAGCCTCGATCATTTTCTTCACCATATAACCACCTACAGAACCGTTCTGTGCGGAAGTTAAGTTGCCGTTGTAACCATTGGTTAACGGTACTCCTAATTCACTGGCAACTTCCATCTTGAATTTGTCCATTGCCTCTTTTGCCTCAGGAACGTTGGTTTTGTTAGAAGAATTGTTTGTAGACATAAAAACGCCTCCTTTTAGTCGATTTCCGCCGCGTATTTTTAGTGGGCAGCGGTTTGTTTTGTGCTACATCCGTAGTATGTGCTTGATACAAATTAATAAACTAGAAGGTTCTGCGTAATTTTCCAGAACCTAGAAAAAGGATGTTTGTCTGAACTGATACGAAAAAGCAAAAAATTTTGAAAATCACTTGTCTAAGGGAAATAATCATATTATACTATTATGGATAAGGAGAATAAAATCTATGAGAGTAATCGCAGGCAGCGCCAGACGGCTTCCGTTAAAAACCATAGAGGGAATGGACACCCGGCCTACCACAGATAGGATTAAAGAAACATTATTTAATATCCTTCAGCCGGATATTTTAGACTCCCGATTTTTAGATTTATTTGCAGGAAGCGGAGCAATCGGTATTGAGGCATTGAGCCGTGGAGCAAGAGAAGCGGTATTTGCAGAACAGAATCGGAAAGCCTGCGACTGTATTCGTTATAATTTAAAGACTACCCGCTTGGATAACAGGGCTCAGATTATGGAATGTGACGTGCTTTCTGCCTTAAAACGTCTGGAGAGCCGGAAGGTTTCTTTTGACTTGATTTTCATGGATCCGCCTTACGGGATGGGTTTGGAAAAGCAGGTTCTTGAATATTTAAAAGATTCCCTTTTATTAGACAGCCATACTATGATTGTGGTGGAGGCTTCTTTGGGTACAGATTTTTCCTGGCTTTCCCAGTGGGGGTATTGCATGCTAAAAAGTAAAGAATATAAAACCAATAAACATGTATTCATAAAAAGTAAATTTGCGGGATGAGACAGCAAATCAAAAGGAGACATTATGACAATAGCCGTGTATCCGGGCAGCTTTGATCCGGTAACTCTTGGCCATTATGATATTATCAACAGAACTGCTAAGATTATGGACAGGGTGATTATCGGAGTTTTGCAGAATAAGTCCAAAACCCCATTGTTTTCCGCCCAGGAACGTGTTAATATGTTAAAAGAGGTAACTGCAGAACTGGAAAATGTAGAGGTCCGCTGCTTTGACGGGCTTCTTATTGATTTTGCCAGAAACTGCGGCGCTACTGTAATTGTCCGGGGACTGCGGGCAGTTACGGATTTTGAATATGAACTTCAGCTGGCCCAGACCAACCGGGTCATTGCGCCGGAGATAGATACGCTGTTTTTAAATACCAATTTAAAATACTCCTATTTAAGCTCCAGCATTGTCAAGGAGATAGCCGGGTTTGGAGGAGATATTAGTATGTTCCTTCATCCCCAGATTGCAGATAAAGTGAAGGCGAAATTTGCCCAGGCCAATGCCTGTATTAAGGATTAAGGAGAAAAGTTATGGTAAGCAGAATCGAACAGTTAATTAACGAGATTGAAGAATTTATTGACAGCTGCAAATATCAGCCTCTTTCTAATACAAAGATTATAGTAAATAAAGAAGAGCTGGAGGAACTTTTGGTGGAGCTGCGTCTCCGGATTCCTGATGAAATCAAAAAGTATCAAAAAATCATCAGCAATCAGGACGCTATTTTGAACCAGGCCAGAAGCCAGGCCGACGCTATGCTTCAGGAGGCAAATGCCCAAACCAACGAGCTGGTAAATGAACATGAAATTATGCAGAAGGCTTATTCCCACGCTAATGAGGTGGTGGAGCAGGCCAATCTTCAGGCCCAGGCCATTGTGGATAATGCGGTTAATGATGCTAATGGTATCCGCCAGGGCGCCATTCAGTATACAGATGATATGCTCCGAAGCCTTCAGACCATCATTACCCATTCTATGGAAGGCGCCAGAGGCCGTTTTGATGCTTTTATGTCCTCCATGCAGTCCAGTTATGACATTGTTTCCTCTAACCGCAATGAGCTGGCCGGAGGGATTGTGGCTCCTACAGAGGAATCTACAGAAGAAGCACAACCCACTCAGACAGAATAAAGCATATACAGGTAAACAGGGTGTGGAGAAGTTTCCACAATACATAGTGCCGGATGGAAAGGCTGTTTAATACGCCGCTATCCGGTTTTTTTGCAGAACTCCATGGCCTGTCTATTACACTTTTGGTTTGGAAGATTCCGGAGAAGCCTCCGAAAGCGGCTGATGCCAGAATCAAAAAGGCGGCTGAAACTCCTTTCACAGAGGAGGCGATAGCCTGGATTCCGGTGGTGATTTCAATGGCTCCCAGGAAGAAACAGCGAATGAAGGAATTTTTCAGGGGAAGCCTGGCTCCGTAAACCGCCAGAATGGAGAAAAGCATAATATAGCCGCCGATTCTTACCATGGTTTCCACACAGGACATCATGGCTTCATCAAAAGAAAAAGCCTGAGGAAATGGCTCTTTGGAGGAATGAAAAGAAGAGCGGGGAGTGAAACTGTTCCTCTTCGGCTTTAATTTATATGCTTTTCTGGCAAAAATAGCCAAAGGCAGAATAGGCAGATACAAGGATACCAGGACTTGCCAGACAGAAACCGGATGGGCAAGTCCTTCTACCAGCTTAAGCTGGCTCATTACATAGCCTAAAAGGAACATAGGGCTGGGGTGGTTGCTGATTGCCAGAAGATATTCCGCTTCCTGCTTTGAAATTTTTTCCTGCCGTAAAAATTCTCCGCAGGTTTTAGCCCCCATAGGGTATCCGCACAGCAGTCCGGATAAAAGAATATAGCCGCCTTCATCGGAAAGCCCCAATATCCGCCGGAAAAAAGGCATAAGAGGCCGGACCAAAAGAGGGGCGGCCTGGATTCCCACAATTACCTGGGAGCAGATCATAAAAGGAAGGAGGGTGGGAAGGACTACCAGCCCCCATAAAAGAAGTCCGTTTTTGGCCCCGGTAAAGGCCAGATCCGGTTTCCAAAGCAGAAGCGTCAAGGAAAGAATTGCCAGCAGGCGGGACACCAAGGATTTTTTCATAGATACCTGAATACAATGATTTATACACTTATATGAAGGATTGTGGTGGGGATATGCTGGTTTTTATTCTGATTCTTATGTTGGCGCTTTTTCAGGTCACCTTATCTGATTATTTGGTTAACAATCCGAATTACTATCAGTTGGACGGCTACACCTGGGAAAGCGATGGATTCCGGGCCATGGTTTTAGGAGAGCTTCTGGCCAAGGAAAAGTCTTTGGATCCTGCGGCAGTTGCTTCCATGATGGTGGAATACGAATATGATTTGACAAAAGCCCCATCTTTGACCGATGAATCTGATTTTATTATGGCAAAAAAACCGGTGGCTTTTCAAAAGCTGATAAACGCCTATGAAACCGTATTTTCGGATTTAAAGTATTTTCCAATTCCCCAAAATATTTCCAATTCCGCAGCGGACATCGTATATGAAAACGGTTGGCAGGATCCCAGAAGCTATGGCGGAGACAGAGGCCATGAAGGCTGCGACATTATGGGAAATAATCAGCCTTCAGGTTTTTACCCGGTGGTGAGTATTACGGACGGTGTAATTGAAAAGATAGGATGGCTGGAACAGGGCGGCTGGCGGATTGGGGTCCGGGCGCCCAAAGGCCTTTATTTATACTATGCTCATCTTTACGGTTATGCCAGAGATTGGAAAGAGGGGGATCAGGTGACGGCCGGGACGCTTTTGGGTTTTATGGGCGATACAGGCTATTCAAAAATTCCCGGAACCACCGGAAATTTCCCGGTTCATCTCCATCTGGGACTGTATCTGCACACTGACAATTATGAAGAATTGTCTATAAATCCCTATTGGCTTCTGCGGTATCTGGAAAAATATCGTCTGAACTATACTTATTAGCAGGAAGAATCCAAAAGAAAACTATGCATATTGGCAATATCAATTTGTTCCCGGATATGATATAGTAATTAATTAGTGTTATAAAAAAAGCGTTTTCAAAAGAGGGAATATGGAAAAACAGTTTCAACTGCCGGAGGAATATCTGCAGCATATGAAAAGCCTTTTAGGCGAGGAAGAGTATTTAAATTATATAAAAAGTTTTGACAATGGTCGTTATCAGGGGCTTCGCGCCAACGGCATTAAACTGTCCCCAGAGGAATTAGAGGATCTGGTTCCATGGAATCTGGAAAAAATCCCGTGGATTCCAAACGGTTTTTACTATGATGAAAATGTAAAGCCGGCCAAAGACCCCTATTATTATGCCGGCCTTTACTATCTTCAGGAGCCAAGCGCCATGACTCCGGCATCTACCCTGCCTATAAATCCGGGAGATCGGGTCCTGGATCTGTGTGCCGCTCCCGGGGGGAAAAGCACAGAGCTGGGAGCCAAGCTGAAAGGGAAGGGGATTCTGATTTCCAATGATATCAGCAGTTCCAGGGCAAAAGCTCTGTTAAAAAACCTGGAGCTGGCGGGAGTACCAAACTTTTGTGTCACCAGTGAATCACCAGAGCGGCTGTCCCAATGTTTTCCGGAATTTTTTGATAAAATCCTGGTGGATGCCCCTTGCTCCGGGGAGGGGATGTTCCGCAAAGAGCGGGATATGATAAAGGAATGGATGGAGAGGGGCCCCGGCCATTATGCAAAAGTCCAGAAGAGGATTATGGAAGAAGCGGTAAGAATGTTAAAGCCCGGCGGATATCTGATGTATTCCACCTGTACCTTTTCTATGGATGAGGATGAAGGGATTGTAAAATATATCATGGAAGAATTTCCGGATATGGAGCTTTTATCCCTGCCAAAATTTGAAGGGGCCAGCAGCGGTATCGGCCTTACAGGCTGTTTAAGGCTTTTCCCGCACAAGCTAAAAGGGGAGGGGCACTTTATTGCGCTTATGTATAAGCATCTCCCTCTTCCAAGAATCCGGCTTTTAGAAGAATATTATGCCGGAAAAAAGAAAGAAGAGACAGACTGTAAGGAGCATATAGAAAGCAGGACAGGGAGCACCAAAAAGCAGTTGTCCCAGGTGGAGGAATTTTTATCCCACTGCAATCCGGTTTCGGAAGGGAAAGAGGAGGAGAGTTGGGAGCCTTCCCGCCTTGCGGAAAAAAATGGAATGGTGTACTACCTGCCTGCAGATTTTTTAAGGAATACAGGCCTTCGATTTCTTAGAACCGGGCTTTTGATTGGGGAGATAAAAAAAGAACGGTTTGAGCCGTCTCAGGCCTTTGCTATGACTCTTAGAGGAGGGCAATTTGACAATGAGCTTTCTCTTTCCAGAGAAGACAGCCGGGTAATTCGCTATTTAAAAGGGGAGACCCTTTCCCTTACCCATAAAGAAGGCGAAGCTTTATATCCCGGCTGGTGCTTGGTGTGCGTAGACCGCTTTCCCCTGGGCTGGGCCAAATGGACGGGAAGCTCTCTTAAAAATAAATATTATCCTGGCTGGCGGTGGATGTAATGGGAACGATGATGCGTTTGGACAAGTTTTTAGGCCAGATGGGAAAGGGAAGCCGCAGCCAGATAAAGGAAATGGCAAAAAAGGGGCGGATTTTTGTAAACGGTCAGATAGAGAAAAAAGCGGAGCGGAAAATCTGTCCGGAAACGGATCAGGTGACTTTAGACGGCTGCCGGATAGACTATACAGCATTTGAATATTACATGCTAAATAAACCCCAGGGCGTAGTTTCGGCCACAGAGGACGGCCGGTATCCAACTGTAATGGAGCTGATTAAAAGCGCGGTGCGAAAGGACCTGTTTCCGGTAGGGCGTCTGGATGTGGACACGGAGGGGCTGCTTCTCATTACCAATGACGGGAATTTGGCCCACCGGCTGCTTTCGCCGAAGCACCATGTGGATAAAACTTACTATGCTCACATTTCGGGGACTCTTCCGGCTGACAGTCAAAAGCGGTTTGAGGCAGGTATTATTCTGGAGGACGGCTTGAAAACTATGCCGGCAATTCTCACCATCCTTACTGAAAAACAGCCGGGAAAGGACCTTACTGCCGTTACCCTTACCATTCAGGAGGGAAAGTTTCATCAGGTAAAGAGAATGTTTGAAGCTCTGAGCTGCCGGGTGGTCTATTTGAAAAGACTTTCGATGGGCTCTCTGTCCTTGGATGAGAAGCTGCTCCCTGGAGAGTATCGTAAGCTTACGGAGGAAGAACTTACCGGACTGAAAAGAGGAGAATAGATTGAATAGAATAAAAGCAGTAATTTTTGATTTAGATGGCACCTTGGTTGACTCTATGTGGATGTGGAAGGCCATTGATGTGGAATATCTGGGACGGTATGGCCATCAGTGTCCAAAAACTCTGCAAAGAGAGATTGAAGGTATGAGTTTTTCCGAGACTGCTGCCTATTTTAAAGAACATTTTGCCATACCCGAATCCTTAGAAGAGATTAAGGCGGAGTGGATCCGCATGGCTATCGATAAATACCGTCAGGAAGTTCCTTTAAAAAAGGGAGTTTTGGCCTTTTTAAAGGCCCTTAAAATTCGGGATATTAAGGCCGGAATTGCTACCAGCAACGGGAGAGAGCTGGCGGATGCAGTGCTGGAATCCTTGGGGATTTCCGGATATTTTGAGACCGTTATTGTAGGCTGCCAGGTGGCGGCGGGAAAACCGGCGCCGGATGTCTACCTGGAAGCCGCAAAAAGGCTCCATGTTATTCCGGAAGAATGTGCGGTTTTTGAGGATCTTCCTGCGGGAATTCTGGCAGGAAAACGGGCCGGAATGACGGTATTTGCGGTGGAGGATGCATTTTCCCGGGACTTAAGGGAGGAGAAGGCAAGGCTGGCCCATTACTTTATAGAGGATTTTAACCAGTTGCTGGATAAAAATGGAGATTTGAGAAACGGAGTGTTTGAATGAGCCGGGATTTTCTGCCTGTCAGCCGGGCGGACATGGAAAAACGAGGCTGGAAGCAATGCGATTTTGTATATATAACCGGGGATGCCTATGTGGATCATCCTTCTTTTGGCACGGCGATTATCAGCCGACTTTTGGAGGCCAAGGGCTATAAAGTTGGGATTATTTCCCAGCCGGATTGGAAGGATGACAGAAGCATTGGGATTTTAGGAGAGCCCCGTCTGGGCTTTTTAGTTTCCTCAGGAAATATGGATTCTATGGTAAACCACTACAGCGTATCCAAAAAACGCAGGAACAGCGACGCCTATACGCCAGGCGGCGTTATAGGCCGGCGCCCGGATTATGCGGCAGTGGTTTACTGCAATTTAATCCGCCGCACCTTTAAAAGGACTCCCGTTATTATCGGCGGCATTGAGGGAAGCCTGCGGCGGCTGGCCCATTATGATTATTGGTCCGACAGGCTGAAACACTCTATTTTAGTAGATTCCCAAGCGGATCTGATTTCTTACGGTATGGGGGAACATTCCATTGTAGAGATTGCCGATGCCTTGGATTCAGGCCTTAATATAAAGGATATTACTTTTATAAATGGAACCGTTTATAAGACTGCCAGTTTAGAGACGGTGTATGACGGAGAACTTCTGCCTTCTTTTGACGAGATGAAGGCGGATAAAAAGGCCTATGCCAAAAGTTTTTACATCCAATATTTAAATACCGATTCCATTACAGGAAAGCGCCTTATAGAGCCTTATCGGGACAATCTGTATGTGGTGCAGAATCCCCCGGCAAGACCTTTATCTACAGAGGAAATGGATCAGGTTTACGGTCTTCCCTATATGCGAAAAGCCCATCCGTCTTATGAAAAAGACGGAGGCGTTCCCGCTATGGCGGAAATCAAATTTAGCCTTATCAGCAACCGGGGCTGCTTTGGCTCCTGCAGTTTCTGCGCCCTGACCTTTCATCAGGGAAGAGTAATTCAGGCCAGAAGCCATGAGTCTTTGGTGGAGGAAGCCAGGATTTTGACAGAGGATAAGGATTTTAAAGGATATATCCATGACGTAGGTGGGCCCACCGCTAATTTCCGTTATCCGTCCTGTGAAAAACAGCTTACGAAGGGAACTTGCAAACATAAGCAGTGCCTGTTTCCCAAGCCCTGCAAAAATCTGCGGGCCGACCACACGGATTATATTGAGCTTTTAAGAAAACTGCGGGCTATTCCCAAGGTTAAAAAAGTTTTTGTCCGCTCCGGCATCCGGTTTGATTATCTCCTTGCGGATCCGGGAAAAAAGTTTTTAAAGGAGCTGTGTGAATATCACGTCAGCGGCCAGCTGAAGGTTGCGCCGGAGCATGTTTCCGACGCGGTACTAAGCAAGATGGGAAAGCCGGAGAATAAGGTGTACCGGGAATTTTGCCGGGAATATGAGAAAACCAACGAGAAACTTGGAAGAAAGCAGTATCTGGTTCCTTATTTTATGTCCTCTCACCCGGGCTCCACTATGAAAGCGGCGGTGGAGCTGGCAGAATATCTGCGGGATCTGGGTTATATGCCGGAACAGGTACAGGACTTTTATCCCACCCCTTCCACTATTTCTACCTGCATGTACTACACTGGCCTGGATCCTCGAACCATGGAACCGGTGTACGTTCCTACAAATCCTCATGAAAAGGCTATGCAGCGGGCTTTGATTCAATACCGCCGGCCGGAAAACCGTCCCTTGGTGGAGGAAGCCTTAAAATTGGCGGGAAGAACGGATCTTATCGGTTACGGGCCTAAATGCCTGATCCGGCCGGAAAAGGGATGGCATCAGGGCACTCGAAAAGAAACCCAAAAGACTATTCGCAATATCCACAAAAAAAAGAGGGAAGGGAGGAAACAGCAGTGAAATCAGACAAGCAGCTTCAGATTGCCATTGTTACCGGAGCGTCCTCCGGTATGGGGAGGGAGACGGTAATACAACTGGCGGATCGTTTTGCCTTGCTGGATGAAATTTGGGTTCTGGCAAGGAGAGAAGACCGGCTAAGGGATCTGGATCGCCAGGTTCCGGTAAAGCTTCGGATTTTTGCCGCAGATCTGTTAAACTTACAAGAACTGGCTCCTTTTGAGGAAGCCCTTTATCATCTTAGGCCAAACGTCCGGTTTCTGGTAAATGCCGCAGGATTTGGAAAAACCGGGCCTGTAGGAGAAGGGAACCTTACTCAGGAGACCAGTATGGTGGCGCTAAACTGTCAAGCGCTTTGCGCCGTCACTCATATGGTTCTCCCCTTTTTAGCAAAGGGCGCCAGGGTAATCCAATTTGCTTCCGCCGCCGCTTTTTTACCTCAGCCGGATTTTGCCGTTTACGCAGCTTCCAAGGCATTTGTCTTAAGCTACAGCCGGGCTTTAAACCGGGAACTGAAACCGAAGAATATCGGGGTTACGGCAGTTTGTCCGGGCCCGGTAAAAACGGAGTTTTTTCAGGCTATGGGGGAGAAAACAGCTTTAGAGGGGTATCCTATTTATAAACGTCTCATAATGGCTAAACCGGAAAGAGTGGTAAAAAAGGCCATTGAGGACAGCATTTTAAGAAAAAGCGTTTCCGTATACGGATTTCCTGTAAAGGCCTTCTGGCTGTTTTCTAAATTGGTTCCTCATGAGTGGATTCTTTCTCTTTTAGATAGAATTAGCGGGAGAAAAGGAGAGATAGAATGAAATCAATTTCAAAAGGAAGTTATGGATACCGGAATTACCGGAAAAAGATCCAGATTATAGAGCTGGCAATAGGAATAGCCATGATTCTGGCCCAGCTTTTGGCCCGGAACTTTACCGGCAATCAGGCTGCCAGAAATATTCTCACTGTTATGGCGATTCTGACAGTTCTTCCGGTGGCGAATGTAGCATCCCCCTTTTTAGCATCTTTTCCATACTCTACACCCGGGAAAGATTTTTATAAAGCTTTGGTTCCCTATGAGGAGAAATGTGTGATTCTCTATGACTTAATCGTTACCTCTAAAGAACAGATCCTTCCTTTAGACGGGGTGGCAGTTCATCCGGCCGGAGTTTGCGCTTACTGTTCCAATCCTAAAACGGACGTAAGCAAAGCGGAAAGTTATTTAAATTCCATGTTCACTGCTCACAGACTAAAGGGAAACGTCCGAGTAGTAAAGGACTTTGGAGCGTTTGAACGGCGGCTCAAGGGTTTTAAGCCTGCCTCTGCCTATGAGGATAACGAAAGTGTAGATTATGCTATAGAACTTTTGAAAAATTTATCCATGTAGGAGGTTTGGCTTCTATGCGTCAGTTGACAGCAGGCCCCAATGAGGCGGGACAGCGTTTGGACAAGCTTTTAAGTAAATATTTAAGCCAGGCTCCCAAAAGTTTCCTTTATAAGATGATGAGAAAAAAAAATATTACCCTTAACGGCAGAAAATGCGACGGCTCTGAGCGCCTTGTCGAGGGGGATGAAATCCGAATGTTTCTGGCGGATGAAACCATTGAAAAATTTTCCGGTTCCCATCTGACTCCGGAGCATCCGGCCCAATTCTTTGGTAACAGGCTTTGCCAAATTGTTTATGAAGACTCCCATATCTTATTAATGAATAAGCCCTCCGGCATCCTTTCCCAAAAGGCCAAAGAGTCGGATGTGTCTCTGGTGGAGATGATGATCCGGTATCTCCTGGACTCCGGTCAGATTACAGAGAAATCACTGCAAACCTTCCGGCCTTCCGTGTGCAACCGTCTGGATCGGAACACCAGCGGGCTTATTGCGGCGGGAAAGTCTCTGAAAGGCCTGCAGATTCTTTCTCAAGCTTTTCATGACAGGACTATCCACAAATATTATCAATGCATTGTCGCAGGCTGTGTGCCTGGGCCTAAAAAAATAGAAGGCTTTTTAAAAAAGGATCCAAAGACCAACCAGGTAACCATATCCCGGACGGCTTTTCCGGACAGCCAGCCGATTGCCACAGAATACATTCCCTTAGCCTCCGGCAGCGGCTTTACCCTCTTGCAGGTTACTCTGCTTACAGGCCGGACCCACCAGATCCGCGCTCACTTGGCTTCTATAGGGCATCCTATTGTAGGCGATGGAAAATATGGGATCAAGGCGGTGAACGAGAAAGTAAAAGAAGAATATGGCATCAGCTCCCAGCTTCTCCATTCCTGGAAACTGACCATGCCGGACAAGCTGCCGGCTCCTCTTTCCTATCTTGCCGGAAAAAGCTTTTTTGCAGACCTTCCCAAAGATTTTTTGCAGATGGCAAAAGGGGAGGGATTGATTCTTTATTGACTTTTCCTATCTCCCTTTGTACAATAGATGGGTAAGAAACGGAAGAAAGGAAAAGGCATATGAAAAAACCATTTTTCGGACAAAAGATTTTTTGCATGGCTGCGGCTGCCTGCCTGCTTTGGAGCGCCCCTTCTTACGGGGCTCTCTACAATACACAAAATAATACAGAGGTTTTTACAGGGGGAACTAAGATTAACGGAGTAGGAGTAGCTGGCATGACCCCGGATGAAGCCAAGGCGCAGATAGAAGAGCTCTGCGGCGGCGGCTATACCTTGACTCTCATAGGAGCAGACGGCCGGAAGGAAATCATTGGCGGGAAGGAAATTGGATTGAAAGCAGCTCTGGGAGAAGGACTGCCTCAGATTTTGGCGGAGCAAAATGAAGGGGGCCGTATTTCCGGTCCGGCTGTAATTAACAGTTATGATCTTCCAATGGAAACCTATTATAATGGGGAAGCGCTTAAAGGAAAGCTGGCTTCTTTAGAGCTGGTTTCCGGAGCCGATGTGAAAAAAATGGAAGATGCCAGGATTGCCGCCAATCCCAATGGAGAGGGATTTGTGATTATCCCGGAAACCGAGGGAAATGAGATTGATTTAGACAGGCTGACAGAGGCAGTTTCCGTTGCCATACTCAATCATCAGACTGCGTTGAATTTAAAAGAAGCGGGCTGTTACCGTCAGGTTCAGATCCGCTCTACAGATGAAACTTTGAAAAACCGTCTGACAGCCATGAACCAGCTGGGGAATATAAGCATTACCTATCATTTTGGGGAAACGTCGGAGGTTCTTGACGGAACCGCCGTTTCCCCATGGATACTGGGCACTGACGGAACTACCGTAATAGTGGATCCCAATCAGGCAGCTGCCTATGTAAGGGGATTAGCTGAGAAATATGACACAGCGGGAAAGCCCCGCTTGTTCCTTACCGCATCCGGGCAGGAAGTAACGGTTACCGGCCCTTATGGCTGGAAAATCGATCAGGCAGCAGAGACTCAGGCATTGATTGCCGCAATTATGACCTGCCAAAGCTCAGAGAGAGAGCCGGTCTACTCTCAGACGGCCGCCAGCAGAACCGGCAATGATTATGGCATAACCTATGTGGAGGTGGATCTGGGAAATCAGCATATGTATCTGGTGGAAAACGGCCAGTGCACTTTGGACGCTCCCTTTGTGTCAGGAAACGTTTCTAAGGGATGGACTACGCCGCCGGGGATTTTTGGCCTCTCTTATAAGCAGAGAGACGCAGTGTTAAGAGGCGCAGATTATGCTTCCCCTGTAAAATACTGGATGCCCTTTAACGGAGGTATCGGGCTCCATGATGCGGACTGGCGGGGAAGCTTTGGAGGAAGCATTTACAAGACCAGCGGTTCCCACGGCTGCATTAATCTTCCTCCCCAAAAGGCGGCAGTGCTTTTCGAGCATGTATATAAAAACATGCCGATTATCTGCCATAATTGAGCCTGCCTTACCAGCTTGACAGACAGCGTCAATAGGGTTATAGTTTTATAAGACATTACACTGGGAGGAAGTTATTAATGGGAAAGATTATTTTAACCGGCGACAGGCCTACCGGGCGCCTTCATGTAGGGCATTACGTAGGCTCTTTAAAGCGCAGGGTAGAACTGCAGAATTCAGGAGAATATGATGAGATTTTTATCATGATTGCAGATGCCCAGGCTCTTACCGATAATGCGGACAATCCCGAAAAGGTTCGTCAGAATATTATTGAGGTAGCATTGGATTACTTAGCCTGCGGATTGGATCCGGAAAAGTCCACCCTGTTTATCCAGTCTCAGATTCCTGAGCTTTGCGAGCTGTCCTTTTACTATATGAATTTGGTGACTGTATCCCGTCTCCAGAGGAATCCGACGGTAAAGTCCGAGATTCAGATGAGGAACTTTGAGGCCAGTATCCCGGTAGGCTTTTTTACCTATCCTATCAGTCAGGCGGCAGATATTACCGCCTTTCAGGCCACTACGGTCCCGGTAGGCGAGGATCAGATGCCTATGCTGGAGCAGACGAGAGAGATTGTGCACAAATTTAATACGGTATATGGGGACACCCTTACTATGCCGGATATCCTTCTGCCGGATAACAAAGCCTGTCTGCGCCTTCCCGGTACAGACGGCAAGGCCAAGATGAGCAAGTCCCTTGGAAACTGCATCTATTTATCCGATACAGAGGCAGAGGTGAAGAAAAAGATCATGTCCATGTTTACGGATCCGAACCATCTTCGGGTAGAGGATCCGGGTCAGGTGGAAGGAAATCCTGTATTTATTTATCTGGATGCTTTCTGTAAGGATCAGCATTTTGCCCGGTATCTTCCGGATTATCAGAATCTGGATGAGCTGAAAGCTCACTATACCAGAGGCGGGCTGGGAGATGTAAAGGTAAAGAAATTCTTAAACGCAGTCCTTCAGGAAGAGTTAGAGCCTATCCGCCGGCGGAGAAAAGAATGGGAGAAGCGGATTCCGGAGGTTTACCGGATTCTGGAAGAAGGCAGCAAAAAGGCAGAGCAAGTTGCCTCTGAAACTTTGGCCTCTGTAAAGCGCTCTATGAAGATTAACTATTTTGAGGACAAGGAGCTGATTACCCAGCAGGCAAAGCGTTTCGGGGAAGAATCATAGAAAAACAAAAATAAAAGCAGTGAATCTAAGATGGTCCGCTGCTTTTTTCTTTGAGAGGGAATTATGGATGTAAGAACACTGATTGATTTTTTAAATGCAGTTGAACCTATGAAATATAATACCCGCCACTCCTGGACCTCAGCAGGCCGCCGGGAGAGCGTAGCCGAACACAGCTGGAGACTGGCCCTTATGGCTTATCTGGTAAAAGACGAGTTCCCGAAAGCAGATATCTCCAAGGTAATATTAATGTGCCTCTGCCACGATCTGGGGGAGGCGGTTACCGGGGATATTCCGTCTTTTGAAAAAAACAGCGGAGATGAGAAAATAGAAGAGCAGGCGGTAAAGGGCCTTTTAAAACGCCTTCCGAAAACCTATGAGGAAGAATTAACCGGCCTTTTCCATGAGATGAAAGAAGGAAAAACCCCGGAAGCCCGGATTTACAAGGCGCTGGATTCCATGGAATGTATCATCCAGCACAACCAGGCCCCCCTTTCCACCTGGCTTCCCTTAGAATATGAGCTGAATCTGACTTACGGAAAGGAGAACACCGCCTTCTCCCCCTATATGGAAGAGCTTCGAAAGGCAGTCAACGAAGATACCAGAGAAAAATTAAGGGCTGAAAAATAAAAACAGGCAAAGCCAGGAAACTTGTAGTATACTATGAACACTTGGCGAGGTGTTTTCGAGCCTGGTGAGAATGCATGCCGTGCCACTTAGAAAGGAGAGGGATATGGGAACCTGGAACAGCCGGGGACTTCGGGGCTCCACACTGGAGGAGCTGATTAACCGGACCAATGACAGTTATCGGGAAAAAAAGCTGGCTTTAATTCAGAAGGTGCCGACTCCCATCACCCCTATTTCTATCGACAAGGAAAGCCGCCATATTACCCTGGCTTATTTTGAGCAAAAAAGTACGGTGGATTACATCGGAGCCGTTCAGGGGCTTCCCGTATGTTTTGATGCCAAGGAGTGCAGAACATCTACCTTTCCTTTGCAGAATATCCATCCGCATCAAATTGCTTTTATGAAAGAATTTGAAGAGCAGGGAGGGATTGCGTTTATTATCTTGTCCTTTACCGCCTTAAATGAAACCTATTATCTGCCATTTGACGCAGTATATAAATTTTGGCAGCGGATGGAAGAAGGGGGAAGGAAAAGCTTTACCTATGAAGAAGTGGATAAATCCTGGAAAATCCGCTCCCATCGGGATATGCTGATCCACTATTTGGAGCAGATCCAGATGGATTTAGAAAGAAGAGATTGACAGATTCTCCGCTATCTTTTATAATAAATCAATCGCGTTATCGAATTATCACTTTACCATGAGAAAGTAAAAGCGTTTCAGGAGGCAGCCTTCTATGACCAACCGATTACTTCATACCCCGGAGGGAGTCCGGGATATTTACAGCGCCGAGTGCAGGCGCAAGCTGGCCCTGGAGGATAAGATATTAAAGGTCTTATACCTTTACGGCTACGAGCATATTGAAACTCCAAGCTTTGAGTATTTCGACATTTTCAACAAGGATCGGGGAAGTGTGGGAGACCGGGAGATGTTTAAGTTTTTCGACCGGGACAACAATACCCTGGTGTTAAAGCCGGATATGACTCCGGCGGTAGCCCGGTGCGTGGCCAAATACTACATGGATGAGAACAGCCCCTTAAGGCTTTGCTATTTGGAGCGCACCTTTAAAAACAATACCAGCTACCAGGGCCGTTTAAAGGAAACTACCCAAACGGGAGCGGAACTGATAGGAGATGACTCAGAGCAGGCGGATGCAGAGCTTCTGGCTTTGATTATTGAAGCTTTAAAGGCCGCTGGACTAAAGGAATTCCAGGTGGAGCTGGGCCATGCAGATTTCTATCGCGGTCTTGCTGAGGAAGCCGGAATGGATGAGGAAACCCAAGAACAGCTAAGAGATTTAATTGAAAATAAAAATTATTTCGGCGTAGATGAGCTGCTAAGCTCCCGGAACCTCCCGGAGGAGACGAAGCAGGGTTTTCTTAAGCTTTTGGAAATGTTCGGTTCTGCGGGACAGATTGCCCAGGCAAAGGAATTAACCGCAAATCCCAGAGCCCTTAAGGCAATCGCCAGGCTGGAACGGATCCAGAAGCTCTTGGAGGATTACGGGCTGGCGGACTATATCTCCTATGATCTGGGAATGGTGAGCCCCTACCAGTATTACACCGGAATTATCTTTAAGGGCTATACTTACGGCACCGGAGACTACATTGTCACCGGAGGACGCTATGACCGGCTGTTGGAACAGTTTGGAAAAAGCAGTCCTGCAGTAGGCTTTGCTATTGAGGTAGACCGGGTGTTGACGGCTCTTTTAAGACAACGGATTGACGTGCCCTTTTCCCAGGTAAATGCTATGATTTTATTTGACGCTTCAGCGGAGAAACAGGCTATCCGCCTGGGCCAGCACTTCAGAGGCCTTTCCCTTCCGGTGGTAACCAGCCTGAAACGGCCGGAGCTTACTGTTGAGGCTTACAGGAAAATGGCCTTTTCCAGGCAAATCCGTACAATTCTCTATCTGGCACAGGACGGAAAAACAGTGGAGGCTATGGATTTGATTAATGGAAGCGTCAACCAGATTCCATTTTCAGATTATATAAAAGAGGGATGATATGAGATATTTGACAGTGGCACTTGCCAAGGGACGGCTGGCCCAGAAAGCCATGGAGCTTTTTGAACAGATAGGAATTACCTGTGATGAGATGAAGGATAAATCTTCCAGAAAGCTGATTTTTACAAACGAAGATTTAGGGGTGCGTTTTTTTCTTGCCAAGGCCAATGACGTTCCCACTTACGTAGAATATGGGGCCGCCGATATCGGCGTTGTGGGAAAGGATACGATTTTAGAGGAAGGACGCAAGCTTTACGAGGTTATTGATTTGGGGATTGGAAAGTGCCGTATGTGCGTCTGCGGGCCGGAATCGGCTAAGGAGAAGTTAAAGCATCACGAATTAATTCGGGTTGCCACCAAATATCCGAATATTGCCAAGGACTATTTTTATAATAAGAAGCATCAGACCGTAGAAATCATTAAGCTGAATGGTTCCATTGAGCTGGCTCCCATTGTAGGCCTTTCCGAGGTTATCGTAGATATTGTGGAAACCGGCTCTACCTTAAGGGAAAACGGCCTTGCGGTGCTGGAAGAGGTATGCGGCCTTTCTGCCCGGATGGTGGTGAATCAGGTAAGCATGAAACGGGAAAACGAGAGGATTACCAAACTGATACAGGATTTGAAACAAATACTTCGGGAGGACGGCGCATGAGAATTATCCGATTAAATGAGAATTCCAAACAAAACATTTTATCCGATCTGTTAAAAAGAGATCCCAACAATTACAGTCAATATGCCGATACGGTTGAGGCTATTGTACAGGATGTAAAAGTGAATAAAGACAAGGCCCTTTTTGCTTACACAAAAAAGTTTGACGGCGCCCTTATTACCGGAGATACCGTCCGGGTTACAAAAGACGAGATAAAAGAGGCTATGGATCAGGTGGATCCTTCTCTTCTGGAGGTTATGAAGCGATCCATGAAAAATATCCGGGCTTACCATGAGAAGCAGCGCCGGCAGAGCTGGTTTGACAGCAAGCCGGACGGCACTATACTGGGGCAGAAGATTACCCCTCTGGAAAGCGCGGGAGTATATGTTCCGGGAGGAAAGGCGGCCTATCCTTCTTCTGTTCTCATGAATATTATCCCGGCCGAGGTAGCGGGAGTTCCCCGAATTGTCATGGTGACCCCTCCGGGAAAGGACGGAAAAGTAAATCCCGTTACTCTTACGGCCGCCCATCTGGCGGGAGCTACGGAAGTGTATAAGGCAGGAGGCGCTCAGGCGGTGGCGGCCCTGGCCTTTGGCACAGAGTCCATTCCCAGGGTAAATAAGATTGTAGGCCCGGGAAATATTTTTGTGGCTCTTGCCAAAAAGGCAGTTTACGGTCATGTAAGCATTGACAGTATTGCAGGTCCCAGCGAGATTCTGGTAATTGCGGATGACAGCGCGAATCCAAGATTTGTGGCGGCGGATCTGCTGTCCCAGGCGGAGCATGATGAACTGGCCAGCGCCATTTTGGTAACCACCAGCATGGATTTGGCAGAGAAGGTTTCACGGGAGATAGAGGGCTTTGTAAAAGAGCTTTCCCGAAAAGAAATTTTGGAAAAATCCCTGGAAAACTATGGCTATATTTTGGTGGCGGATACTCTTAATCAGGCCATCGAGACTGCCAATGAGATTGCCTCGGAACATCTGGAGATTGTCACCAGAAATCCTTTTGAGGTAATGACAAAGATTAAAAACGCAGGGGCTATTTTTATCGGGGAATATAGCTCCGAGCCTTTAGGAGATTACTTTGCAGGCCCCAATCACGTCCTTCCCACCAACGGAACGGCTAAATTTTTCTCACCTTTAGGAGTGGATGATTTCATAAAGAAATCCAGTATTATCTATTACTCCAGAGAAGCTCTGAAAGAGGCCCATAAGGATATTGAGGCTTTTGCAGAGGCTGAGCACCTTACCGCCCACGCAAATTCTGTCCGGGTACGGTTTGAAAAGGAAAAATAAGGAGGCAGATTATGGCTCGAAATGCGGAAATTATCCGAAATACCAGGGAAACCCGGATCCAATTGAACCTTAACTTAGACGGAAGCGGAGCGGCCCGGATCCATACCGGCATCGGCTTTTTTGACCACATGCTGGAAAGCTTCGCCCGCCACGGCTTTTTTGACTTAACGTTGGAGGCGGAAGGAGATCTGCAGGTGGATACCCATCATACCATTGAGGATGTGGGAATTGTACTGGGAACGGCCATAAAAAAGGCTCTGGGAGAAAAAAAAGGGATTGTCCGTTATGGAAGCGCCATTCTTCCCATGGATGAATCTTTGATCCTGTGTTCTTTAGACCTGTGCGGCCGTCCTTACCTGGCGTATGACCTGTCCCTTGATCGGGAATTTGTAGGAGATTTGGAGACAGAGATGATAAAGGAATTCTTTTACGCGGTTTCTTACAGCGCGGCTATGAACCTGCATCTGCGCCAGATGGCAGGTTCCAATACCCATCACATTATTGAGGGGGCTTTTAAAGCTTTTTCAAAAGCTTTGGATCAGGCGGTTTCTTTGGACAGCCGCATCCAGGATGTCCTCTCCACGAAAGGAAGTCTTTAAATGCAGCTATATCCGGCAATCGATATTAAAAACGGACAGTGTGTCCGCCTGACTCAGGGCCTTTTTGATAATGTAAAGGTCTATTACAACACCCCAAGGGATGCGGCTATGCTGTGGGAAGAAATGGGAGGAACTTTCCTCCATGTAGTAGATTTAGACGGGGCATTGGCCGGCCGGCCGGTAAATCTGGAGGCAATCGGCCAGATTACCGGGGCTGTCCATATTCCCGTTGAGACAGGAGGAGGAATCCGCACCCGAGAGGACGTAAAAACTCTGCTGAATCTTGGCGTCAGCCGGGTGATTATCGGTACTAAGGCGGTGGAAAGCCCGGAATTTGTCAAACAGCTTATAGAAGAGTTTGGTCCGGATAAAATTGTTCTGGGAGTAGACGCAAAGGACGGCCTGGTGGCAGTGGAGGGCTGGGAACGGGTCAGCTCTTTAACCGCATCGGATCTGTGCGGGCTGATGAAAGGATTTGGAATCCGGCACATTATTTACACAGATATTTCCAGAGACGGAATGTTGTCCGGCCCCAATGTGAAAGCCACCAAAAAGCTTACAGAGGAAACCGGATTGGATGTTATTGCTTCCGGCGGCGTTTCCTGTATGGAGGATCTTCAGGCTCTTTATGAGGCCGGTATTCAGGGGGCCATCATGGGCAAGGCCCTTTACGAAAAGAAAATTGATTTGCGGGAAGCGGTTGGCCGCTTTCAATGTTTTAATATAAAGGAAACGCGTTAAGAACCTATTTCTTTCATAGACCAGGAGGGATTATGACAGACTATAAAAAACTGATTCCCAGCTTTGGATGTAAAGACGGGCAGGCTATTATCCGGGATTATGGCCAAGACTATTTCAGTAATGACATTTTGACTCTGGCCTCTTACTATAGCGACAATGGGGCCGATCAGCTTCTTATCTCAGATTTATCTGAGACAGATGAGGATCACGAAAGAACCATTGGCATTATCAAGGAGGCGGCCCGGGCTATTGATACCCCTATTATTACAGGAGGGCGGACAAAACGGCTGGAAGATGTGAAAAAGTACCTTTATGCAGGAGCCTGTGCCGTTTATCTGGACGTATCGGTTCCGGAAAATGTGGATCTGATGAAGGAGGCGTCAGACCGGTTTGGCAATGAAAAGATATTTGCCTATCTGCCTTCCGCCTCCTATCTGGATTCTGTAGAAGAGTACTCCCAGCTTGGCGCATCTAAAATCATTGTGGCAGATGAAAACCTTTCTCAGGAGGATCTTTCCAAAATCGGAAGCATGGGGCAGGAATTTCTGGTATTCTGTGATGACGATGTTGTGGGAACTATTACTTCTTATCTAAAGGCTTCTTCCGTACAGGGGGTTGTTTTAACCGCTCCGGGACAAAAAGAGGGCAACTGCATGTGGCTGAAGCAGGAACTAAAAGCCAGAGGCATTGGGGTAGAAACCTTTGAGGCGGCTTACTCCTGGGAGGAATTAAAGCAAAATTCGGATGGGCTGGTTCCGGTAGTGACACAGGACTACAGGACCCGGGAAGTGCTGATGGTAGCTTATATGAATCGGGAAGCTTACGAAAAAACATTGTCTACAGGCCGAATGACCTACTATAGCCGGAGCCGCCGGTCCCTTTGGCTGAAGGGGGAAACTTCCGGACATTTCCAGTATGTCAAATCACTAAAACTGGACTGTGACAACGACACCATTCTGGCTTTGGTATCCCAGGTGGGAGCGGCCTGCCACACAGGGGCCAGATCCTGCTTCTTTAAAACCATAGCAGAGAAAGAATATAAATCCGCCAATCCCTTAAAGGTATTTGAGGATGTATACCAGGTGATTCAGGACAGAAAAGAAAATCCTAAGGAAGGTTCCTACACCAATTATCTGTTTGACAAAGGGATCGACAAAATCTTGAAAAAGCTGGGGGAAGAGTGCACCGAGATTGTCATTGCTTCCAAAAATCCCAACCCGGAGGAAATTAAATACGAAATCTCCGACTTTTTGTACCACATGATGGTTCTCATGGCCCAAAAGGGAATTTCCTGGGAAGATATTACGGAAGAGTTGGTTAACCGTTAATTAACATAAAAAATTTATGTAAAGGAGTATGATTCCATGTCGCCAGTAATTGAAAAATTTTTGCGTTATGTTTCTTTTGATACCCAGTCTCAGGATGAGCAGCCCCGGATTCCCAGTACGGAAAAGCAGCGGGTTTTGGCCAATGTTCTGGCAGAAGAGCTAAAAGCCATGGGGGCAGAAGAGGTTCGCGTAAGCCAGGAGTCTTATGTTTATGCCGCCATCCCTGCGACCACAAATAAAAACGTTCCGGTTCTGGGGCTCATTGCTCATATGGACACGTCGCCGGATGCCTCCGGAAAGGACATAAAGCCCCGGATTGTGGAAAACTATGACGGAGGAATCATTGTTTTAAATCAGGAGAAAAACATTACTCTTTCCCCCTCAGACTACCCTTCTTTAAATTGTTATGCGGGAGACGACTTGATTGTCACAGACGGAACCACCCTGCTGGGCTCTGACGACAAGGCGGGAGTGGCGGAAATCATGGCGGCGGCGGAATATTTATTGGCCAATCCTCAGATTCCCCACGGAACCATTAAAATCGGGTTTACCCCTGACGAAGAGGTGGGCTGCGGGGCGGATGCCTTTGATGTAAAAGGCTTTGGAGCAGATGTGGCATACACCGTAGACGGAGGCGCGTTAGGAGAACTGGAATATGAAAACTTTAATGCCGCGTCCGGAAGGGTTTTCGTCCACGGACGGGGCGTCCATCCCGGCTCCGCAAAAAATACTATGAAAAATGCCGGTCTGATAGCCATGGAATTCCACTCCCTGCTGCCTGCCGCCCAGAATCCTATGTACACCGAAGGGTATGAGGGATTTTTCCATCTGGGAGAGATAAAAGGGGATATGGTTCAGGCTCAGCTGGATTACATTATACGGGATCATGACAGGGATAAATTTGAAGAAAAAAAGAAGCTTTTTGCCGCTGCAGGGGATTTTTTAAATACCAAATACGGCTCCGGCACGGTAGAAGTACATTTGAAGGATTCGTATTATAACATGAAAGGGCAGATCGAGCCTCATATGTATCTCATTGATATCGCCAGACAGGCTATGGAAAAGCTGGAGATCACTCCCAGGGTAGTGCCTATCCGGGGCGGCACCGACGGGGCCCGCCTTTCCTATATGGGTCTTCCCTGCCCCAACTTGTGCACCGGAGGAGAGAATTATCACGGAGTTCATGAGTACGCCAGCGTTCAGTCCATGGAAAAGATTGTGAAGCTGCTGGTTGAGATCGTAAGGATTTTTGGAGAAAGAGATTAGAGCGCAAACTATTTATAACAATTCGGACAAAAGGCCAGAGTCTATTGCAGTTTTTGATAAATACGTGTATAATTATATCAAAATTATACATGGATGGAGTGGTTATAATGAATATTCGTTCTTCCGCAGATTTGAGAAATCAGTATAAAGAAATATCGGAATTAGCCAGAGTATCAGGAGAACCTGTTTATATTACGATCAATGGTTCCGGTGATGGCGTGTTCATGAGTTTGGAGGCATTTGAACAGAGAGAAGACTTGCTGCTGATGAGAAGTAGAGTGTTAGCGGCTGAAAATGCAAAGATGCATGGAGCAAAAACCTATACACAGGATGAACTGGATGAAAGGTTTAAGAAAAGGTATGAGGATTAGATATCTGGAAGCTGCGGTTTCTGATTTAGACAACATTATGGACTACTATTTTAGCCGGTTTGGGATTGAAAGCGCTATGAAAGTATATGAGCAAATCAAGGGAAGTAGTTCCCATCTGGCAGAACACCCCAATCTGGGAGCTCCCTCTAAAGACCGATTATTGGGACAGTTTGGGTATAGGGAGCTGTATTCCGGGCGGTTTGTTGCGGTTTACCGTAAAGAAAATGACATCATTTACATTTATCATATTGCAGATACGCAGACGGATTATCCGCATTTATTTAAAGAATAAGTAAATACGAGAAATAACCACTATTTTTACACTACCAATTTGGGCGGCTTATGTTGAGCCGCCTTTTTTGTAGTTTAAAATGATACGTTTTTTTCCAACTTTTCTTAACGCAGAAAAGCCTTTTTATACTCGTCTAATGAATCGATAAATACTTTTACCGCATCTAGTTCCGGTTCCGACATCTTTTCAATCTCAGCAATTAACCGCTTTTTCGCAGGAGACAATTCAGGGATATTTGATTGAGTCGCGTAGCGTTCCCCCTGTCCGGTGAGAATCCATTGGGCAGAATATCCATATACTTGTTCAATAAGTAAAGCAAGGGCTTCTGACAAATTGCTGCGTTTTCCATTTAACATATTTGAGACATAGCTTTCTGTGACCTTGATGGTCTTTGCCAAATCCTTCTGTTTAATATGCTGTTCGTCAAGAATAAGCTGAAGCCGGTCTTTTAATTCCATAATAATCACCTCAGGATAAGTATAGCAAAAAGACTTTTCTCAGTCAAGAAAAAGAGCATTGACTTGTTATCTGAGAAATGATACACTTATCTTAGATAAGAAAGGAGAGAAACGTATGTGTGGAGAAAAAAGACAGCAGCTTATTAACCGCGTCTTAGATATGACTGACAAAGAGGCCGATATCCTGGCAGTATTCCTTGACGGCTTTAGGGCCGGTAAACAAACAATAGAAAAAGAGATAGGAGAACAAAGACATTGCCGATCTGCAGAACATACATCATAGATTATGGATATGGAATTGAAAAAGAGATAGCCGGACAGATAAAAAGGCAATTTCTAAGTTAGGAGAGAAAGGAAAAATGGATCAACGAAAGAATCCCTTGACAACCCCACAAAAAAATATTTGGAACCTGCAGAAATATTACCCGGATACTGGGATATCCAATCTGTGCGGAGCCGTATTTTACAAAGAAACACGCAGAGAGGATCTTCTGGAACAAGCCATAAACCATGTGCTCAGCAGCCAAACAGGATTAAGGCTGCGGTTTTCGGAAGAAGGCGGCCAGCCGGGGCAGACAGTAAAAGAATATGCATATGAAACGATCCCGGTTCGTGATTTTTTAACTCACAAGGACTTTGAGGATTATGCCTCTTCCATGGCTTCCGCCCCTTGCGGCCTTACAGATAAAGCGATGTATTGTTTTGAAATCGTCAGGATAGGGGAAAATACCGGGGTACTGGCGCTTTTAAACCATTTAATCTCCGATGCATGGACATTCAGCCTGATTGGAAAAGCAATTGATGAAGCTTATCGGAAATTGGAAAACGGGCAGAAGCCGGATTTGGAGAGTTATGATTATACAGATTACGTAAAATCCGAAGCATCTTATAGAGAGTCTTCTAAATATGGGAAAGATCAGGAATTTTGGCAGGAAAAATACCAGTCAAAACCGGAATTGGCTCAAATGAAATACTTCTCTCCAAGGGCGGTATCCATCACAGCCGGACGGTACAGCCGAAAGCTGAATAAGGCGTTTGGCGTTAAGATAAGCGGTTTTTTGAAAGAAACCGGCATTACAGAAGCAGTGCTGTTTGAGACAGCTCTCGGAATTTATCTGGCGCGGCTGAATCCGGAGAATAAAACCATTACCATGGGAGTCCCTGTCCTGAACCGAAGGAATGCCCGGGAAAAGCACATGATGGGAATGTTTGTGTCCACCTTGCCTCTTACGGTGGAGGCATCAAGGGAAGAAAAGGCTATCGATCTGGCGAAAAGAATAGCCGGAGAACATAGAAACCTCTTTCGCCATCAGAAATACCCGTATAGTGAGATCCTGGAGAATATCCGAAGGAAGCACGATTTTTCGGGAAATCTTTATGATGCCATGGTAAGCTATCAGAATGCTCAAATAGACGAGGATTCTGATACCCAATGGTTTCCAAACGGATACTGCGAGACTCCCTTTGTGCTCCACATTGACAATCGGGATAAAGGCGATACCTTTACTGTCACTGTGGATTATCAGACGGAGGTTTTTGACCGGGAGGGAGAAATTTCTCTGATTGTGGACAGGCTGGAATATATTTTGCGGCAGATAATGGAAAATAAAGATATTTCAATAAAAGAAATTTCCCTGGTTCCCCAAGCGGAGAGACAGAAAATCCTGACGGATTTCAACAATACCTTCGTGGATTATGAAAATGGAAAATGCGTTCATCAGCTGTTTATGGAGCAGGCAGAGAGAACGCCGGAGAGGACGGCCCTGGTATTTGAAAATGAAACATTTTCTTACAGGCAGCTGGATCAAATGTCGGATTCTCTGGCTTTTTTGCTGCGTAAAGAAGGAATCGGCCCCGGCGCCATTGTCGCCATTTTAGCAAAAAGAAGCTGGCATGTAATTGCGGCTATGCTTGGGGTACTGAAAGCGGGAGGGGCCTATATGCCAGTTTCTCCTGATTACCCTGAGGCCAGAATTGAACATATGCTCCAGGTTTCAAAGGCAGCCCTTGTTCTTCAATACGGATATGAGAGAACGCTGTCAGCGAAAACCTGGGATCTTGGCAAGATCGATTTCTCCTGCCCAGGGCCGCGGCCTGAAGATTTCAGCAGCCCGGCAGATTTGTGTTATGTCATTTTTACGTCCGGATCCACAGGAGAACCAAAAGGGATTTCCCTGCGGCATGCTAATGTGGTCAATTACGCAGACAAAAACAGATATAATCTGGTGTGCCATGAGCTGGCGGAGAGCGGATATCAGCGGATGGTATCGGTGACAAACATCATTTTTGACATCTTCGTTACAGAAAGCCTTCTGCCCTTGCTTTACGGTATGACCGTTTATTTTGCCAATGACAGCCAGGTATATCAGCAGGCTAGATTAAGCAGGCTCATCTGTGAAGGACAGGTGGAAGTAATACAGACTACCCCGTCAAAGATGAGAAGTTATCTTGGGGACGAGGAAAATCTGGATTATCTTAAATGGCTGAAATGCATTATCCTGGGCGGTGAAGCTTTGCCGAAGGATTTGTTTGAGAAGCTGAGAAAGCACACAAAAGCAAGAATTTTTAATATTTATGGACCGGCAGAGACAACTGTATGGTCCTCCAATAAAGAAGTTATAGATGGCAGTGATATTACCATAGGAAAGCCCGTTGCCAATACCCAGATTTATATTCTAGACCAGCAGTGCCGGCTGATGCCCATAGGGATACCGGGAGAACTATGCATCGCCGGAAACGGGGTGGGAAAAGGATATTTAAACCAGCCGGAGCTTACGGCGGAGCGCTTTGTTCCCAATCCGTTTGCCGCGGAAAAAAGCGGCTATGGAACAATGTACCGCACCGGAGATCTGGCATGCTGGAGGGAGGACGGAGAGCTTCAGTATCTGGGAAGAATCGACACCCAGGTCAAAATCCGCGGACTGCGGATAGAACTGGGGGAAATTGAAAATGCTATGAGCAGTTTTCCGGGGATAATCATGACGGCTGCGGCAAAACAGGAGCAGCATAACCGGCAGTATCTGGTAGGATATTATACGGCAAAAGGTGAGATCGATAAGGGAGAGCTTCGACGGCACCTTTCTTTTAAGCTGCCTAAATATATGATGCCCAACTATTTCATTTCCTTAGACCGGATGCCGATGACGGCAAGCGGGAAAACAGACCGGAAGAAGCTGCCTTGGCCTGCTATGGATGCAAAGGCGGAGGAAATAAGAGAATATGATGCCCCGGAGTCAGAGACGGAAAAAACAGTTTCCGCTATCTGGCAGGAAGTAATGCAAGTAGGGCCTATCGGAAGGAAGGACGATTTCTGGGAGCTGGGAGGGGACAGCCTGATGGCCATAGAAGTTCTCAATCAAATCGAGGCACGGCTTCAGACGGAAATTTCGGTAAAGGACATTGTAGAAAACCCTGTATTGGAGCAGCTGGCCTTTGTCATTGAAAATTCCCGTGGGCTCCGCCGGATTGCAGTCCATGGAAAACAAAAATATGTACTTTTGCCTCAGCAGAAAGCAGTTTATGCGGCCTGCAGGAAAGAGCCGGATAAGCTGCTTTATAATATGCCTGTAAAAATCCCTCTGCCCCACGATATAGAAAGAGAAAAGCTAAAAGAAAGCATTCTTCAGGTTTTTGATCATCATAAACTGCTGAAAAGTTATATTTGGGAACAGGATAACGAGATTTATGGAATTTATGATGAAAGCCTTAAAATCCAGTTCGGGGAATATAAAAATGGGGAAGAGCAGGATTTTGTAAAGGCGTTTGATTTAAAAACCGGGCCTCTTACACGGTGCGGTTTTACAGAGGATGCGGTGCTTTTTGATTTCCATCATATTGCGGCAGATGGAGAATCCTTAAATATCCTTTTGCGGGACATTGCCGGAATCTACCAGGATAAGCCCTTAATCCCTCCGCCTATCGAATATTCTGATTACGCGGACTACTTTTATAAGCTGGATATGGAAAAGCACCGGGAGTATTTTAAAAAGTTACTAACCTGTGATTTTGAGCCTGTACCGCTTCCGCAGGTTAGGAGTAAAGGGACAACAGGAGGCAGATCAAAATCATATGAAATTCCGGAAGAAATATTCATGCAGGCAAAGAAATTTGCAAAAAATAATAATTTGACCCATACTATGGTGTTTTTGGGAGCATACGGTATTTTATTGTCCAAGTATACAGCAAAGAAAGAGATTTTAAGCAGCGTCATTTTAGAAAACCGTGTTCATGCTGAAACAAAAAATTTAGTAGGAATGTTTGCAAATACACTGCCGATCTATCTTGTGATGAAAGATAATATGGCGGAGTATATGGAAGAAGTAAAGCAGATATTGCTAAATTTATTCCAGTTTCAGGAATTTCCTCTGCATGATATTGCAGATACTGTTGGGATGGGGGATAAATCGGTAATCAATACTTCATTTATTTATCAGGGTGACGGAGAAAAGACGCTGGTTTTAAACGGCCGAAAGCTGAAACCGCAATTTATAGACACCCATACCGCAAAATTTGATTTGTCTATGGAGCTGACGCCCTTAACTCAGGGATGCAGGCTTCGGATGGAATATGATACTGCAAAATTGGATGAAAAGTTAATAGACGGGATGGCCGATGCCTATATACGCATTCTTCAGCAGCTGGAAAATGAAAAAATTCCAGAAATAAAGATTCTGTCAGAAGATGAACGCCGCAGAATTATTGAGGGATTTAATAATACTCATGTAGATTATCCAAAAGAAAAATGTATCCACCAGCTATTTGCCTGTCAGGTACAGAAAACGCCGGATAAAACGGCGCTGGTATTTGAGAATGAACCATTTACATATCAGCAGTTAGATGAAATGTCAAATTCTCTGGCTCATTTTCTAAGGGAAAAAGGGGTGACCCCGAATGATATTGTGCCAATCATAGCAAAACGAAGCTGGCATATTATTGTGGCGATGCTGGGAGTTTTGAAAGCCGGTGGGGCATATATGCCTGTAAGCCCGGATTATCCTATTGACAGAATTACCTATATGACAGAAATCGCGGGGAGTAAAATTGCGCTTTTGTATGGGTGTGAAAAGGAGGTGGAGATAGAAACCGTAGACTTAGAGAACTTCGATTTTGCATGCAATAGATTAGAAGTTGAAAATATAAACAGCTCTGATGATACCGCATATATTATCTTTACATCCGGCTCCACGGGAACTCCGAAAGGGATATCGATAAGCCATCGCAATATCCATAACTTTACAGATAAGAATCATTATAATATATGCCAAAAAGAGCTTTCTAATCATTGCGAAAGTATCGTTTCCGTAACCAATATCGTATTTGATATTTTTGTTACAGAGAGTATTCTTCCGCTGTTAAACGGGATATGCATTTACCTGGCAAATGACACAGAGGCAGTATTTCAGGAGGAACTCAGCAGGCTTTTTGCTAAACATCGTATTGATGCGCTGCAGACAACGCCTACAAAGATGAAGAGCTTTATTTCAGATAAAAAGAACATGGATTATCTGGAAAAAGTCAAAGTAATTATATTAGGCGGAGAAGTATTTCCAAGGGAACTATATTACCAGTTAAGAAAGTATACAGATGCTGCTTTTTACAATATCTACGGCCCTGCGGAAACTACAGTATGGTCTTCTGCGGGGAAAGTTACGGGTGAGGAAATCACCATCGGAAAACCCATTGCCAATACCCAGATATATATTCTTGATAAAGATAGCAATCCCCTTCCCATAGGAGTCCCCGGGGAGTTATGCATTGCCGGAGACGGAGTAGGAAAAGGCTATCTGAACCGTCCGGAACTTACAAAGGAACGTTTTGTTCCCAACCCATTTGCAACAGAAAGAAACGGTCATGGAGCAATCATGTACCGAACCGGAGATCTGGCCTGCTGGACAGAGGACGGAGAGATCCGCTACCTGGGAAGGATCGATACCCAGGTTAAAATTAGGGGACTCCGTATTGAACTGGGAGAGATCGAAAGCGCTATGAACGTCATAGAAGGAATTCGTATATCGGCGGTGACGGACAAGCGAGACAGCAGCGGACGGCAGTATCTAGTTGGATATTATGTGTCGGACCGGGAAGTTGCGGTAAAAGAGCTGAGAAGCCATTTAGGCCGAAAGCTCCCGAAATATATGATTCCCAACTACTTTGTCCGTCTGGATGAGATGCCCATGACTCCAAGCGGGAAAATTGCCAGAAAAAATTTGCCGGAACCTGATTTCTTTTTCAAGACGACAGACTATAAAGAGCCTTCTACAGAGAAAGAAAGACAGCTTTGCCGGATTGCAGAGCAGATTCTTAATTTGGAACGGATAAGTACGGAGGACGACTTTTTTGAGCTGGGCGGGGATAGCTTGAAAGCAATTGAATTGGTGGCGAAAGCGCATGATAAAGGAATGGAAATTGCCCTGCAGCAGGTCTTTGACTGCCCTACAATCAGGCTGCTGTGCCGGTCTATGGAACAGGGAAAGACAGAACACATCACTTATAAAGCCTCTGATTTTACCAAATACAGGCCGCTGCTGGAACGCAATACAATAGACGGAAGCTTTCCAGGAAAGGAGAGGCCCTTGGGAAATGTCCTGCTTACCGGAGCTACGGGATTTCTTGGGGCCCACATTCTGGCGGCTTTGCTAAAGGATGAAACCGGCGCAATCTGCTGCCTGGTGCGTGACAGCCAGGGTGAGTCAGGACAGGAGAGGCTTAAAAAGAGGTTAAACTATTATTTTGGAAATGTCTATGACAAGGAATTTGGAAAGAGAATCCTGCCTGTTTCCGGGGATATGGCTCAGGAAGAATTTTCCCAAAAGATACCGGTTGAGATCAATACGGTGATCCACAGCGCAGCCAGCGTCAAGCATTATGGTTCCTATGAATATTTTTATAAATCCAATGTTCTTTTAACAAAACAAGGGGTGGATTTTGCCAAGAGAGAAGGGGCAAGGTTCATACACATCTCTACTTTAAGCGTCAGCGGAAACACTATGGCCGATGAGTTTAGCGGGTACCGGTCGGAAAAAGAGATTGAATTTGACGAAACCTCCTTTTTTGTGGAACAGCCTTTGGATAATGTGTACATCCGCAGTAAGTTTGAGGCCGAGACAGTGGTATTGGATGCCATGCTTGAAGGGGTGGAGGCCAAGATAATCCGGGTAGGAAATCTGACCAACCGGATATCAGACTTTAAATTCCAGCCTAATTACAGGGAAAATGCATTCCTTATGAGAGTCAAGGCCATGCTGGAGTTCGGCCTGTTTCCGGACTATTTACTCCCGCTATACAGCGAATTTTCCCCGGTGGATTTGACTGCTCAGGGAGTGGTTCTGATTGCCCGCCGGGAAAGTATAGCGTGCGTATTCCATCTAAACAGTAACCGTCCCGTTTACTTTGGCAGGATGATGGAGGTGTTAAATGAGCTGGGAATTTCTATGAAAGTGGTATCCGGCGCTTGCTTTAATAGTGAGCTTCAAAAAACCATGAAAGATCCTCATACAGAATACATTTTTGAAGCGCTGCAAAATGACTTGGACCATGACGGAAACCTTGTTTATGACAGCAACATCCATATTAAAAATGACTTTACCCTGTGGTTTTTAAAACAGTCGGGATTTCAATGGGATGAGATCGACAGAGAGTATCTGAAAGGCTATATGGAGTATTTTCGCAATCTTGGCTATCTGGAGGTGAAAAATGAAAAATAGAGCATATCCTTTGTATCAACTGCCTTTCATCTATAATTTAAAGGACATGGCCAGCCAGAAGGCGCAGCGGAAACCGGATGATTCGGGATTTACCTTTCATAAGGGAGGAAGGCTGTGCCATAAAACTTACAAAGAGGTTTGGGAGGATATAAAGGGACTTGGAACTTGGATGAATATGGAAGGGTTTCAGGAGACCCATGTGGCGATTTTAGGAGAAAATTCTTATGAGTGGATTTTGGCGTTCCTGGCTATTGTAAGCGGAGGAAATGTGGCAGTCCCCATAGACAAGGAGCTTCCGAAAAAAGAGGTCAGGCGGCTGATGGGACAAGCGGATGTGAAAGCTGTGTTTTATTCCTCTGACTATGCAGATTTGGTAGAAAACGCAGAGGGAATCCGGCTCATCCCCATGTCAGGGACAGATGATTTTGTTAAAACCGGGAGGCAGGGACTGGAAAGAGGCCATAGAAATTTCCTTGATTTTGAACCTGGCGCGGAGTCTACAGCGTGCATTTTCTTTACATCCGGAACTACCGGAATCAGTAAGGGAGTGATGTTAAGCCAGGGAAATCTTGGGGCGGAGATTCACAACACCTGTCAATTATTTAAACCGGAGGGCAGCGTTATTGCGCTGCTCCCCTTTCATCATGCCTTCGGACTGATTATAGGGCTTATGATGTTCCACTATGGATGTAATCTTTATATTAATAAGAGCCTGAAAAACATAAAGAGAGCGCTTTTAGAAACGAGGCCTCAGACTCTTTTTGTAGTACCTCTTTTTATAGAAACCTTTTATAAACAGATTTGGGACACTGCCAGAAAAGAAGGGAAGGAGCCGGGGCTTAGGATACTGATGAAACTCAGTAATCATTTGCTGCGTCTGGGAATTGATGTGAGAAAAAAATGGTTTTCACCGGTAAGGGCAGCTTTTGGCGGGAATCTGGAGTACATTATCAGCGGCGGAGCGGCTCTTGATGTCCGATATATTAAGGAGTTCAGAAGTTGGGGGATTGAAGTGCTAAGTGGCTACGGTACTACAGAGTGCTCTCCCTGTACAGCGGTAAACCGGAATTTTCATCATAAGGATGGCAGCGTGGGGCTTCCTATTCCAAAATCCCGCATAAAAATCGGCCCGGACGGAGAAGTGTTGATTGCCGGGCCTCATGTAATGCAGGGATATTATAAGGCGGACGAGGAGACGAAACAGGTGATGAAAGACGGATGGTATGCCACCGGGGATCTGGGCTTTCTGGATAAAGACGGATTTTTGACCCTTACGGGGCGAAAAAAGAATTTAATTATCTTAGCTAATGGAGAAAATGTGTCTCCGGAAGAGTTGGAAGAGGATTTTCGCAAATATCCCCAGGTAAGGGAGGTTCTTGTGTATGAGGAAGAAGGGCTGATTGCGGCAGAGATTTATCCGGAAGAGGAATACATAGGAGATCAGGAGCAGTTTGCGGAAATTATGAGAAAGGTTAACCGGGGACGGCCGCTTTATAAACAGGTAGCCAAGGTGAAACTGCGCGGCACGGAGTTTGAAAAAAACACCAGCATGAAAATTATCAGATACAAAGAAAAGAGAGGGTTATGATGACAGAGAAAGTGATTAATATGTTGGCGGAATATACAGATATGAAAAAGGAAGATATTTCCCGGGAAACCAGCCTGGTGGGCGATATGGGATTCAGCTCTCTGGACATTGTCAATATGACGGTGCTGTTTGAGGATGAATTTGATATAGAGATACCGGATCGTATGGTCTCTGAATTTACAACGGTGGGAGATGTGGCTGACTATTTATCAAAACATATGTAGATTCTTTCGCGGCTCTAGGGCATTGGAATAGTCATTGATTTCGTACTATTTTCATGGTAAGATAATAACAACTTGATGATTTTGATTGTTCTAAGTCATTCAGGAAAGGATGTGCGTAATATGACATTGCAGCAGCAAGTAGTGAAAGAGGCAGAGCTTCTTTCAGATGAGGATTTAGCACAAGTTATTCAGTTCATTGGATTTCTGCGTTTTTCTAAGTCAAGAAAGCCTTTGACAGATATACAGCAAACAAACAGCAAGAAGTACAGGACAAGAGGAGGGCTTTCGGGCAAGGTTATTTTAGCTGATGATTTTAATGAAACGCCAGAATGTTTCAAGGAGTATATGTAATGATTTTATTAGATACTTGTGCATTATTATGGTTTTTACATGACGATCCAATGCTTCCAGAAAGGGTGGCTGAGAGGATAGAGGAAAGTGAAAAGGCTTATTTAAGTATTGCTTCTTTATGGGAAGTGGCGATTAAAAAAACCATTAAAAAGTTGGATATCCCGGAAACAGTGAAAGAACTGGAGAAAAAGTGTGAAGAGAAACAGATTTTAATTCTTCCAATAAAAACAGACTATCTTGAAAGAATCCAAAATCTTCCCATGATTCATGCAGATCCGTTTGATCGGTTAATCATGGCAACTGCTGTAGAAGAAAATTTAACATTGCTTACAGATGACAGAAAGATCAAATTGTACGAAAGTGTAATGCAAGAGTGGTAGAAAAATATGGGGTAGGAATAAGGAACAGAAGGGGAGCTGTGAAAAAAGCCCTATGAAAAAAGAACGGTAAAACTCCCTATTTCCACTCTGCCAAATCTGTGATATAATACCCTCAACTGACGGGGGTAGGGGCTATGTTCGATTCAACATTTTATAAAGCTATTTTAGACAAAATCAGTTCCAACGTTTATATAACAGATGTGGAAACCGACCAGATTGTTTACATGAACGATTTCATGAAGCAGACATTTCATTTGCAAAATCCGGAGGGCCAGGTATGCTGGAAGGTTCTGCAGAGAGGGATGACCGGCAGGTGCAGCTTTTGTAAAGTCAATGAGCTAAAGAATAAAACAGAAGACGAGGCCGTCTGGAGAGAGAAAAATACGGTTAACGGAAGGGTTTACGACAATGTAGATACTATTCATAATTGGAACGGCCGCTTTTACCATATGCAGAATTCTGTGGACATTACCGATCAGATTCAGCTTTCCCTGGAGGCCGCTGTTGACGGACTTACAGGGGTTCGCAACCGCAATTCCGGCAAGAAATATCTGGAAGATTTGTTAAAGGAGATGAAAGAGGGGGAAAAGTTTTCCATTGCCCTTTATGATATCAATGGGTTAAAGTGGGTAAATGATACCTACGGGCATTTAGAAGGGGATCGGCTGCTGCGGTTTGTGGCTCAGACCATTCAACAGGAGCTGGACGATCCGGATTTTGTTTTTCGATTAAGCGGAGATGAGTTTATTGTAGTATTTATGGATAAAGATCTGTCCCAGGCTGAGGCCTGGATGCAGAAAATTATCAGCTCCCTGGACGAGAGACGGATTAAAAGCGGCTTTTCCTATGATGTATCCTTCAGCTACGGCCTTGCGAAAATAGCAGGGGGCGATAAGCTAAGCGTTTCCGATGTGCTGTCTATTGCAGATGCCCAGATGTATATCCAAAAACGGGAACACCATATTTTAATGGGGAAAAAGCGCTTTCAGAGAGCGCGGGCGAAGCGGGAGGAACACCAGTGGGCTGAGCCGGTTTCCTTAAACCGGGATTTCCTGTTTGAAGCAATATCAGATAGTATTGATGACTATCCTTTTATCGGGAACCTGCAAACCGGGGAATTTACGTACTCCCAGAAAATGGTGTTGGACTTTAATCTTCCAGGGCAAATCATAAGCAACGCAGTCGCTTTTTGGAGAGAACGGATTCATCCGGATGACGAAATGATGTTTCTGCGAAGCAATCAGGAGATTGCCGATGGCAGAATCGATCATCACACCATTGCTTATCGGGCTTTAGACAGCAACGGGGAGTGGGTTCACCTGCTTTGCCGGGGCCGGATGATTCGGGATAAGATGGGAAGGCCGGAGCTGTTTGCCGGAGTTATTCGAAACCTGGATCTGCACGGAAATATAGCCGGCCGGGAGCCGGATATCCATCGGACATATGAGGAAAATCTGGAAAGGGGATTTTACTTTATAGAAGATTCCAGCAACCGGGACAGGCTGATAACCGAAACTGGACTTACGCAATTTGTGAACCGGGAGCTTCCCGGAGGGATTGTGGCAGTTTATGACGAGCCGGAATTTCCGATTTTCTGTTATAATCAGGCGATTTTAGATTATACCGGATATACATTTGATGAAATTGCTGGTCAATTTCAAAATCTTTTCGGCAAGCTGCTCCACCCGGAAGATGAAACGAGAGTGGAACGAGAAATTGCTCTCCAGCTGAAATTCCAGCCCGTTTATGACATCCACTATCGGTTAATGGGCAAGAACGGGAAGATGGTCTGGGTGTATGAGAGAGGAAGAAACGTAACTCTCTTAAATGGCCGTAAGCTTCTGCTTTCATTCTTTATTGATATTTCCTGTGGGAAAATATAGGGGCAGGCGATTTCCGCCCCTATACTTTCCCACATTTTTTGCTTATAAAACCCCTACGGAAACAATGGTATTGGATACTGCAAACAAGGTAGCGACAAAAGCATTGATAAACGCTCCTGTCCATATATTTCCTGTTTTTTTAAAGAAGTACCGGGCAATGACTGCAGCAATAGGAAGAATAAAGATCAGATTCCAAACCAGAAGGCCGGAAAAAATAGTGTAGAATTAATACCAATAGATAGAACGAAAAAAAATTAGTGAGAAGATGTCAGATAAAGAAGGGAAAAGCGCTTTTCCTGCTATGTCCGGCATCTTTTTAAATTTTATCTTGACAATCATCCGATTTCGGACTATAATGGAAACCATCCGATTTCGGACTAAATGGAGGCGCACTATGGGAGATAATGAAATAGAAAAGCTATTATACAAATATAATCGCATCTACAAGGAAAACAGCGATCTGTACCGGGGAGTGGCGAAAGCTCTGGGAATATCAGACAGTGTATTCTGGATTTTATATTCTCTGAGAGAAAAGGGAGGAGAAGCCACTCAGAGTGAAATATGCAGTATGCTGTATGAGCCTAAGCAGACAGTTAACTCTGCTTTAAAAAAGATGGAATCAGAAGGATACATTGCGATGGCCTCTCATCCGGATCGCCGCCGGAAATTATTGATTCTTACCCCTAAAGGGGAAGAGCTGACAGAAAAAACAGCAGATAAAGTTCTGACTCTGGAATGCAGTGCTTTTAGAGAGATGTCCGAAGCGGACAGACAGGCGTTTTTGCGCCTGTTTCAAACCTATACGGAGATTTTAAAAAGAAAAATATCTTCCATCATATCTCCGTAAATAGCGAAGAAAGGAATGGAATTCAAACGATGAAACAGGAAATTCAATTATCCCAGCATTTTACTTACAGCAAATTATTCCGATTCTGTATCCCATCCATTATTATGATGGTATTCACCTCTATTTATGGTGTAGTAGACGGGCTTTTTGTCTCCAATTTTGTTGGGAAAATTCCCTTTGCCGCGATTAACCTGGTAATGCCCTTTATTATGATTTTAGGCGGCGTGGGATTTATGATTGGAACCGGCGGCAGCGCCTTAGTGGCCAAAACCTTAGGAGAGGGGAAGAAGGAGAAAGCTCATCAGTATTTTACTATGATGATCTACTTCACACTGATTTTGGGTATCCTTCTTTCTATATTTGGAATTGTGGGAATACGGCCTATTGCCCTGGCATTAGGGGCAACAGAAGGGATGTTAAAAGAGTGCGTCGCCTATACCAGGGTTGTGATGGCATTTAACACTGCCTTTATGCTTCAAAATGTATTCCAAAGCTTTTTTATAACTGCAGGAAAACCCAAGCTGGGCCTGGCGGCAACGGTGGCAGCAGGATTTACTAATATGATTTTAGATGCTCTTTTTATTGCGGGCTTTCGTTGGGGAGTTGTCGGGGCGGCCCTGGCAACTGGAATCAGCCAATGTGTAGGCGGAATTCTGCCCCTGATGTACTTTTTACGGCCCAATAACAGCCTGTTGCGTCTTGCCAAAACCAAGATGGAAAAAAATATACTTTTACGCGCCTGCGCCAACGGCTCCTCTGAGCTGATGACCAATATCTCTTCCTCCATTGTCAGTATGCTGTATAATTTTCAGCTGATTCGGATTGCAGGGGAAAACGGTGTGGCAGCTTACGGAGTCCTTATGTACGTTCAGTTTATTTTTATTGCCATGTTTATCGGCTATGCCATTGGAACCGCGCCGATTATCGGCTACCACTATGGGGCTGGAAATCACAGCGAATTAAAGAATATGCTTCAAAAGAGCCTTTTGATTATGGGTATTGCCGGTATCGTAATGATGGCATTGGCTCAGATTCTGGCCGGACCTCTGGCGAATATTTTCGTAGGATATGACCAGGAGCTGTTTGAAATAACCAGGCATGCGTTCCAGGTATTTTCCTTCTCCTTTATTTTATCAGGCATCAATATTTTTGTATCCTCCTTTTTTACGGCCCTTAATAACGGCGGCGTGTCCGCGGCAGTAGCTTTCTTAAGGACGCTGGTGTTCCAGATGCTGTCTGTGTTGATTCTTCCGGTATTTTTGGGGATTGACGGTATCTGGCTGGCCATTACAGTGGCGGAGGTGTGCGCTTTTTTGATCTCCATTATGTTCCTCTTCCTAAAACGGAAACAGTATCGCTATTTTTAACATTTGTTCGTAACAGTTCAGACGGCGGGGGATTTGACAGGAATTTTGTAAGTCAAAATTCCTGTCAAATTCCACATCGGATGGACATCCGATGCTTCTTGTCCGGCATAGCCGGGCAAGAAGATACCCGTCTGAACTGTTACATTTGTTCCGCCAAGTATCCCTAATCCGATTGATGTAATCAAATAAATGTGGTAAAATAATGATTATACACATATTTAATATCGAAAAAATCGGAGGGGATACTATGGGATACGAAGAAGATTATCCGTTTAATATGCCGCTGACTCTGGAAAAGCACTTTGAAAGACTGGCCGAAAGTTACCCTGGAGTGAAGGAGCTTCACAGCCTCTGGATCCTTTTAAAGGACCGGATCGAAAAACATTTAAGCAGCTCACGGAGTGTATTTGTAACCTACAGTCTTCACGACGGAAGCCACAGCCGCTCCATTATCCATATTATTGAGAGGTTTTTAGGAGAAGAGAGAATCAAAAAGCTTTCCGCCACCGATACTTATATGCTTCTGATCTGTGCTTATGCCCATGACTATGGGATGGCTCAAACCATTAATAAAATATATGACATTTTGGGAAGTCCCCAATTTAAAGATTTTTTGACGGATATGGATAACCACCAGTATGAGATGGATAAAGAGGATGCGGAGGCAGTTCGAAAGCTTCTGTTTCATCTAAATGAAAATAAGCCCAATATCTCCCTCCAGGAGATGTACCATTCTATTATTCTGGTGATTCAGCTCTATTTGCGCCAAAAGCACTGGAAAGATATCGGAGGAATCAAAGAGAGCTTTCAGGGGCTTTTTCAGGAACACGTAAAAGGACGGTTTATTCAAGGCTCCGAAGGCATTATCGAGATCTGCATGTGTCATGGGCAGCCTTTTCAGTCTCTGTTTCATCTAAGCCAGCGTGCAAACGGGATCGTAGGGGATGAGTTTCATCCACGGTTTATTGCCGCAATGCTGAGATTAGGGGATCTTCTGGATTTAGATAATTCAAGGTTTCCCTATTGGTTTGAAATGGAGGCCATCTCAGAGCGGAAATTTCTTCCTAACTTGTCAAAGGCACACTTTCGCAAGCATGAATCCATCTCTCACTTGCTGATTACCAATAAAAGGATTGAGATACGGGCGGACTGCAAGTCAGACGGAGAGGACTGTGAAGAGGCGGATTTGGTTTCCCAGTGGACAAACCTGCTGGCGGAAGAGTGCAGGCGTCTGGTAACCCATTGGAACGAAGTTGCCCAGCCGGATTTTGGAAGGCCTCCCAGCAATCTGGATATCCGGATTTTTGTAGACGGAAAACCTTATGAGTCATCGAAAAAAGAGCTGAAAATGGAAATGTCTCAGGAGCGGGTTATGTCCTTGTTGGAGGGAACCAGCATTTACCGAAATAAATATGTGGGGATCCGCGAAATTATCCAGAATGCCGTTGACGCTTCCCTGCTCCAGATGTGGACCGACATTATCCAGAACCGATACCTTTTCTACGGGATTTCTAAAAATACGGTAAAGGGAGGCTTAAGCCTGCTGGATCTGGATGAGAACGAGAGGATTGCCATTTTCGGAAACTACAACATTACAGTAGAGGTGATCCGGGACAAACAGCTGAACAAGATCTTTGTGGTAGTAAAGGATAAGGGGATTGGAATTGCCAAAGAAGATATTCAATTTCTCTCGGAAATCGGCTCCAGCAAAGAGAAAAATATGCGGCTTTTAAAGCTTGTTGCTCAGATGCCTCCGTGGCTTAAGCCTTCGGGTGTATTCGGCATCGGCCTTCAATCGGTATTTCAGCTTACCGACAGAATCGACTTTTACACCAGGCTCCACAATATGCCGGAACGGAAAATTTCTTTATATTCCTACGGAAAAAATCGGGGAAAAGTGGTGGTAAATGAGGTTCCCTCCAATGAGGACGGAATGTTTTTTGAGAATTCTATCCCGGGAACTAATGTAAAATTCGCTATCGAGCCGAGGAAACTTTTGGGAGACGAGGAAGGAGAGATTCAAAAGGATAACCTGGTTTATTATGATTCGGAGTTTGATACAGATGACCAACTGGATATGATTTTCGCAGAAATCAGCAGAGCGTGCGAGGATGAAATTAAAAGCTCTAAAAGTGATTATTTTAATATTTTTTTCCAGACTATCCGTATTGACGAAAATGGAAAGGATCATCCCAGCGAGAAAAAGTGCCTGCGGAGAAGTTATTTTTATGTGAATAAAAATTCGGACGGAGCCGGATATAAAAGACATGGATTTGGAGAAAACTTTAATACGGTATTTGAGGGGAATGAGAAGCCTTACAGTTTTATCAACAATATGGCATATTATTGGGATGAAGAGACCTGCCGCTGTTATTTGCTTACCATCCGTCCATGTACCATACGGGAGAAAAAGGTATATCTGCCGGAACCGGTGCCAAACCTGTATGAAATCAGCTATAAATTCAACAAATTGTCTGACGCATCCACTGTATACCGCCCCTGGAAGAGGATTCGAAATCTTCACGCAGGCTTTCTCAAATGGCGGATCGAAATCTTGGACGATAATCCAACCCGCTATTTAAACATTGATCGGGATCGTCTCAGGGAAGGGGCCTTATATGATGATGAACTGCTGAAGGTAAGGCAAAAGATTTTAGAAAAATGGTGCGACTTTTTCTGCAGCAGCCGGGAGGAAGATTCTTCTGATGAGAACAGCAATCGAAATGGAATAAAAAAGCAGCCCGATGTATTGCTGTCCCTAATCCTTCTGTTTTATCAAAGCGTATCTGAGGAACGGTTCCAAAAGTTTATCCGGCCTTATCAGAGCTTTGTAGAGAAACTAAATCTGGTGCTGGGAGACGGGCAGATTCCCATTACCTATCTCTGGGATTCCAAACGGCTGTTTCGTTCCGAATACGGCTCCAGGAGTACGGAGACCGATCTTTCTATGAAGTTTCTGTCCCTTTCATCAGAATATTCTTCGAAAGAGGTGACGGAGATCAGCTGTGAAACCGTCTGTCATCTTCTTCACCGCCTGGTTCATATTAATGAAATCTTCCTCCAAAAGGACTTAAGGCTGACTTACCAGTTTTATCTGCACATGCCGGGAGAGGAACCATGCCCTGTCCAAATGACGGACGCTGCCAGGCTGTATGACTATATGAAGTTATTTGATCATCATTTGGACCGTCCGGCTAATTTGGATTGTACCAGTATTCAGAAAAAAGTGCTGAAACCCGATAAGGATTATCCTCATTTGCTGCTTCCCTGCTACCCCCATACCTTCCGCCAAGGGAGAAATTTCGGCTCGGACTTGGATCGGTGTATTCGGTGGTATATCCTGTCTCCATTTGATAAAGCAGCAGCCAATATCATTAGGGAAGGTCTGTGGAGCAAAGAGGATACTCCCGAAGAAACGATAAATGCGATTGTGGAGAGACTGATAGAATCAGTGGCCAACAGCCGCCAGGCGGAGAAGTGTATCCGTTACATTATAAAAAAACGGTATGAAGGCAACTGGAAATATAAAGAGATCATTCAATCAGAATACCGCTCCTTTGTAAGAACTTTCGGAAAAACCATCTTTTCCAAATTTTCCCACAGATCCATTATAATAGAGCAATTCCAGGTAAAAAAGTAAGGCGGTGCAGGAGGAAACTATGGATACAATATTGAGAAAGTGGGCTGTGGGGATTGAGATTGGATACTTGTTAGTCACTATCATCCTTATAGATTTAGGGATCGGGACAGAACCTCTCCTTATATTCTCTATACAAGGAATAGAAGTCGGGAAATATATCCATGAAACAGTCCTTTTGACCGGTTTTACCCTAATGTGGCTATGCCTTGGCCGGACGGTCTTTCATTGTCTGACTAAAAAGAAATATCCGGATTGGGAAGAGTCTCTGGCGGCAGTCCTGTTTACAGGATTTCTGGGGGTTTTATGCCTGAAATACGGGGCAGGAAAGGAGGCGGTGAATTCCGCTTTGGCTGCGTGCCTGCTTCAGACAGGCGGATACCTGTGTGTACATAAAAATTCTGCCCCTTCTCAGGATTCCCGGGAAGGAGAACTCCGATGGAAAGATGATTCGGTCTATGTCCCTGCTTTGCTGGCTGCCATTGAGAATGATTTCCTGAAAAAAAGATCTGCCCACATGCTGTATACCTATGTATATGGAGCGCAGAAATACAAAAGGCGGTATTATCTATTTACTTGGCTGACAGTAGTGCTGCCGGCTCTGGTGGTTTTTCTTAACAGCTTTGAGAGCAGCGGTAGCATGGCTGTACGGGCCGCTGTTTCCCTGTGCTCTCTGGCCGTTGCAGTTGTATCAGGAATCGCCGGAAGCGTTAAAGCCAGAGAATCCTGGGTGCGTTACCGGAAATACTGTGAATGGGTAAAACGGGAGCTGTTTTTGTATTCCATGGAAAAAACCAATGAGAATTCTTTGGAAAAAGAGAGAGAATTAGCGAAAAAATTGGAAGAAATCTATAAGCAGGAGGGAGTAAACTGGGGAGAATTAAGAGAAGAAGGATGATAACAGGATGGCAAGAGTACTCCGCGGTAAACGCAAGCTATGATTGTGTCGATTTCTGAGAAGTACAGATGAAATTTCGTGTGATTTAATGTGATAATCCCGAGAAAATTCGTTGATTTTTACACGAATATCTGTTGCAAGACCTACTCTATTCTGGAATTCGGACGCATCCATTATGAAAATGTGGTGTATTTCAATTTTGAAACCAATCCCAAGCTAAATGAAACCTTTGAGGAAAATATCAGCCCCGGCTATCTGATACCGATTTTATCCCATATTGCAGGTCAGACGATTGTTCGGGAAAAAACGCTGATTGTATTTGATGAGGTGCAGCTTTGTGAAAGAGCGTTGACGAGCCTCAAATACTTTTGTGAGGATGCTCCCGATTATCATATCATCGTAGCGGGCAGCTTGCTTGGCATGGCGGTAAACAGGGCTAAATTCTCATTCCCTGTGGGCAAAGTGGATATGAAAACAATGTATCCAATGGATATGGAAGAATTTATGGTGGCTCTTAATGAAGATGCTCTTGCAACACAGATTAAAAAGTGCTTCCAGACAGATACGCCGCTGCCTTCCGCCCTGCATGATGCGGCAATGCTGCTCTACCGTCAGTATTTGATTGTGGGCGGTATGCCGGAGTGCGTGACGCAGTTTGCCGAAACAAAGGATTATATCCTCGTCCGTCATACACAGGACACGATTCTTGCGAGCTACCTTAATGATATGAGCAAATACAACAATTTGAATGAAATCAAGAAAACCAGACTTGCCTATGACAATATTACCGTCCAGCTTTCCAAAAAAAACACTCGTTTCCAATATAGGCTGATTAAAAAAGGCGGCAGGGCTTCCGAGTTTGAAAATGCTATTGAATGGCTTTGCCTGTCTGGTATCGTGTCAAAGGTTGTAAAGGCAGAGCAAATTAAAAAGCCCCTTGAAAGCTACCGTGATATTGATGTATTCAAAATCTATGTATCAGACTTGGGGCTGCTTTGTGCAAAGAAAGACTTGACGGCAAATGATATTCTCTATATGGTGGAGGAAATCAATGACTTCAAGGGAGGTATGGCGGAAAACTATGTGAATGTACAGTTATCCATAAACGGATACAATACCTACTATTGGGAGTCCGCACGCAGGGCTGAGATTGACTTTATCATTCAGCGCGAGGGGCAGATTATCCCGATTGAAGTGAAGTCGGCTGATAACACCAGGGCAAAGAGCTTAAAGGTCTATATGGACACATATGAACCTGCCTATGCGATCAAGCTCTCAGCAAGAAATTTTGGTTTTGAGAATGGCAAAAAAATCGTTCCCCTCTACGCCGCATTTTGTATCTGAAGCCTAAGGGCTTGTATTTAAAGAGAATCAGAGCTATAATAGCAGGAAATGGTTGGTTGGGAGGAGTTGTTTTGTGAGTTTCCTGATTTTTGCAGTGTGGCTGATATTAAACGGAAAGGTGACAGCAGAAATTTGTCTCTTTGGCGGGATAATATCAGCGGCACTGCTTGTTTTTATGTGTAAGTTTATGGATTACAGTTTAAAAAAGGAGCTGCTGGTGTGGGGATTGTTCCCTTTTTTTCTCCGGTATATCTGGGTGCTGGTGGAAGAGATCGTAAAGGCTAATGTCTGTGTGCTGCGGCTGATCTTAACGCCGGGACTGGAACCGGAACCGGCTCTTATCTATTTTGATACCGGATTAAAAAGCGGCACGGCAAAAATGATATTAGCCAATTCTATTACTTTGACTCCGGGAACCATTACCGTGTCAGTGGAGGGAGAACGGTTCTGTGTCCACTGTCTGGACCTGGAGCTGGCAGAAGGATTGGAAGATTCGGTATTTGTAAAGCTTCTGGAAGAGATGGAGGAAAAGAAAAAGAGATGGGGATGTTAGAACTGGCCTGTCAATGGCTGTTAACGGGCGCCATGCTTGTTTTGGCGGTGCTGATTATTTTCAGTATTATCCGATCTGTTCTGGGGCCGAAAATTGCCGACCGGATTATTGCGGTGAATATGACCGGCACTATGATCATTATGTTGATTGCAGTGCTGTCTGTATTCCTGGACGAAAATTATCTGGCGGATATTTGTCTGATCTATGCTATGATAAGCTTTTTAGGAGTAGTTGTGCTATGCAAGGTGTATACCGGTGCGTATTTAAAAGAAAAGCATATAAAGGCCAATCTGGAAGCAGTGGAGGATAACTTAAACCGACAGGGCCTGGATTTGGATTTTACCCAAAAAGAAGAGGAGGACGGAAGATGACGGCGAAGTGGATACAATTTGCGGCAGCATCTCTTTTAATGATATCCGGCCTGGTATTTATGATTCTGGCAGTGTTCGGAGTCAATAAATTTGATAAGGCTTTAAACCGGATGCATGCGGCGGCCATGGGAGATACACTGGGGATTTTATTTGTGATCCTGGGGCTTGTGGTTCTTAGAGGTATCTCCATGGATTCTTTAAAGCTAATATTAGTAATTGCCTTTTTCTGGATTGCATCCCCTGTGTCGGGCCATATGATCAGCAGGCTGGAGGCTATGACGGATGAGGATTTAGGACAGCTTCAGGTGATTCACCAGAATAAAGAAAAAAAAGACAGCGGCCGGGAAGATTCCCTGAACAAAGGAGTAGAGAATGAGAGTATTTGAAGAAATTTTGCTTCTGTGCCTGATTATCTGTGCCGTGTCAGTGGCCTTTACCAAAGACCTTCTGACCTCTATTGTAATTTTTATGTCTTACAGTCTGATTATGTGTGTGATTTGGGTGCTTCTCCAATCACCGGATCTGGCCATTACTGAGGCAGCGGTAGGAGCCGGGGTTACCAGCATTTTATTTTTTGTAATGCTGAAAAAAATCCGCGCTATCCGAAAGGAGGACGGCCATGAGCAGAATGAAAAATAATTACGAAAACAGCAGGTTTATGAAATTTAAGAGGTGGGTTGACGGAGAGACGGATCTGCTGTTAGATACTATGGAGATTGTTCCTGTAAAAGAAGCTGCCGTCAGAGAAGCCGGGGAAGCCTTGAAAGATTCCCCCAGTGAAAAAGGAAGGAAAACTCCGACGGTCTTTTCAGAAGGCAGAGGGCTTTTGTACTTCCGCCGGTTTTACCAGACAGTGTCGGTACTTTTGTGCTGCGGGATTATTCTGGTGCTTTTGTGGACCGTAGCCTACCTGCCTTCCTTTGGAAACGCAGGAAATCCCGACAACAATGAAGTATCGGCCCGTTATATTGAGCAGGGACTTCAGGAGACAGGAGCCGTCAACATTGTTACCGGTATGATTCTGGATTACCGGGCTTTTGATACGTTTGGGGAATCTTGCGTTCTTTTTATCGCTTCCTGCTGTGTGCTGGTTCTTCTTCGAATCGATGCTGCGGACGGAGATAAAGCGGCCAGAAAGCGGCTGGCAGAGGCCAATGATCGGATTTACGAGCCGAAAAATGATGTAATTCTTCAAAAGTGCGCCTGTATCTTAGTGCCGGTTATTTTGGTGTTTGGCATTTACATTGTTTTAAACGGCCATTTGTCTCCGGGAGGAGGTTTTTCCGGAGGAGCCGTGCTGGGATCCGGGCTGATATTATATCTCAATGCCTTCGGATTTGCAAAAACTCAGTGTTTTTTTACAGAAAAGGTATATCGGAGAGTCACCCTCTGCGCTCTGACTTTTTACTGTCTGGCAAAGAGCTATTCCTTCTTTACAGGCGCCAATCATTTGGAAAGCGGAATCCCTTTGGGAACGCCGGGGGAAATTTTAAGCAGCGGGCTGATTCTTCCCCTGAATATCTGCGTAGGCTTGGTGGTGGCCTGTACCATGTACGCCTTTTACACCTTGTTCCGGAAAGGAGGGATGTAGGGTGGAGGCGCTTTTTACCAATCTGGAAGAAACGGTTTCCATTATTCTCTTTGGTATTGGATTTACCATGCTTTTGCTCCACAGGAATCTGATAAAAAAGATTATGGGTATGAATATTATGGATACGGCGGTGTATCTGTTTCTGGCAGTAAAAGGCTATATAAAAGGACGGATGGTTCCCATTGTAACAGATGGGATTCAGGATGCTTCTGCCTATATCAACCCGGTTCCCAGCGGCCTGGTGCTTACAGGGATTGTCGTATCAGTCAGCACTACGGCTTTAATGCTGGCTCTGACGATCCGCCTGTACGAGAGATATGGCTCTCTGGATCTGGATCAAATTTTAATGCGGGCAAAAGAGGAGGAGATAGGATGAGCTTTTCACAGAATTTCCCCTTCTTTTCCATTATTATTGCTATGTTTTCCGGGATTATTTCTTCCGTTTTGCCTGGCAAAAAAGCCAGAAATCTAACCTTTGGGGCTATCCTTATCATCCTGCTTTTGTCGGCGGGAGTGCTGCAGTTTTGCAGCAGCCAGGGAAGCTATACTTATATGATGGGCCACTTTCCGGCTCCTTGGGGAAATGAAATCCGGGCTGGAGTCTTAGAGGGGCTGACAGCAGTTTTCTTTTGCCTGGTTATGTTTCTTTCCGTCCTGGGAGGCATGAGGCATACGGAGCAGGATATCGAAAGCTCCAAACATAATCTGTTTTATATTATGGTGGATTTGATGCTCAGTTCCCTGCTGGCTTTGATCTACACCAATGATTTGTTTACCGCTTACGTATTTGTGGAGATTAATACGATTGCCGGCTGCGGCATGATCATGATCCGCCAAAAAGGGCGCAGCCTGTCCTCGGCGATTCGGTATATGATTCTCAGCCAGCTGGGCTCCGGTTTATTTCTTATTGGGTTAAGCCTTTTATATGATGTAACCGGGCATCTTTTAATGAGCCCTGCCAAAGAGGCAGTAGCGGCCATAGAGGCCGCCGGAAGTTACGGGATCCCTATGCTGGTAATTATGGCGGTTATCAGTGTTGGGCTGGCCATTAAAAGCGGTTTATATCCGTTTCATTACTGGATTCCGGACACCTACGGATACGCCACCCCTGCCGCCAGCGCCATCCTGTCCGGTCTGGTATCAAAAGGATATATTTTTCTGCTGATCAAAATCTTTTATCGGGTGCTGGGGCGGGAAAATGTTATTGCCAGTCAGATTATCAATGTTCTTTTTGTATTCGGCCTGGCCGGAATGGTAATGGGATCCCTTCACGCTATATTAGAGCGGGATATGCGTCGGATGATCGCATTTTCTTCTGTGGCTCAGATTGGTTATATTTATATGGGAATAGGGCTGGGAACTCAAGCGGGAATGGTTGCCGCCATCTTTCATATTTTTACTCATTCTGCTACGAAAGCTCTTTTGTTTATCAGCGCAGTAGGGCTTTATGAGGTATCGGGAAATCGGAAGGATTATAAAAGCTTAAGAGGTTCCGGCTACCGAAATCCCCTGGCAGGAATAGGATTTAGCATCGGCGCTTTATCCATGGTAGGATTTCCAATGCTGTCAGGGTTTATTTCCAAGCTTTTATTTGCCACATCCGCCCTGCAAAGCCCTTCCAAAATGCTTCCGACGCTTATCGTTTTGGCTATCAGTACTGTGCTGAACGCAGTATATTTCCTTCGGATGGTCATTACCATTTATTCCATCCCGAAAGAAGAGGAAAAGAGGGCGGAAGACGAAAAAATTCTCCCGGGAAGCTGGAATCTCAGGCTCGCAATCACCTGCTTTATATTGCTGAATTTAACTCTTGGCTTATTTTCCCAGCCTATTGTAAAGGCAATTGGGGAGGGCTTGGCCATGTTCACATAAATCGAAACAAAGGAGTACCAGAATCATGTTTAATATCGAACAGCATCTGCATTTGTTCCTTCCGGTGATCCTGCCTGTGGCCGCCGGGGCAGCAATGCTTGCAGGAAAAAACTTCAAAGAAAATAAAAAGGCTGGAAGAGCCGTTCTTTTGTCGGTATTGGGACTGGAGCTTGTGCTGGTAGCATGGGCTCTTATCAAAGGCGGCGGAATGGTTTTCTGGCATCTTACCGGAACCATGGATCTGGCCTTTCAGATAGATGAGATTTCCGTTCTTTTTGCCGCCCTAACTTCTGTAATTTGGTTTTTGGTGGGAATTTACGGGAGCTCTTACATGTCCTATGAGCATCGGGAAAATCAGTTTTTCGGATGGTATTTAGTGGTTTTAGGGGTGCTGATAGGGCTGGATTTCTCCGGAAATCTTCTTACTATGTATGTATTTTATGAGTTGATGACCTTAACCTCTCTTCCCCTGGTGCTTCATGAAAGAACCCACAGGGCAGTGATGGCAGGGCTGAAATATCTCTTTTATTCTGTAGCCGGCGCATTTTTAGCCTTATTTGGAATTTTTTTCCTGGCAGGAATTACGGAAAGCCTGAGCTTTATGCCTGGAGGAGTCGTAACCCCGGAGGCGGTTGCAGGGAGAGAAGGACTGTTTCTGGCGGCAGTATTTTGCATGCTTATTGGCTTCGGAGCTAAGGCCGGAATGTTTCCTCTGCACGGCTGGCTTCCTACGGCCCACCCGGAAGCTCCGGCCCCTGCCAGCGCGGTATTGTCGGGAATCATTACAAAATCTGGTGTATTGGCGATCATCCGTGTGGTATTTTATATTGCAGGACCGAATAAACTTCGGGGAACCTGGGTGCAGGAAGTATGGATTTTGTTAAGCCTTTTAACGGTATTTATGGGATCTATGCTGGCATATAAAGAGCCGGTGCTGAAAAAGCGCCTGGCCTACTCTACAGTCAGTCAGGTGTCCTATATCCTTTTCGGGTTAAGCGTGCTGAATCCGGTTGCATTTGCCGGAGCTTTGTCCCATATTGTATTCCATTCTCTGATTAAAAATGCCTTGTTTTTATTTGCCGGAGCAGTAATCGTCACTACAGGGCAAAAACAAGTCAGTGAAATGAAAGGCCTGGGAGAAATTATGCCCAAATCCCTTTTATGCTACACAATCGTTTCCCTGGGACTGATAGGAATTCCTCCCTTATGCGGTTTTGTAAGCAAGTGGTACCTGGCTGCCGGGGCCCTGGCCTCTGACACGGGGGTATGGGGCTTTTTAGGGCCTGCGGTACTGCTGATCAGCGCTCTTTTGACAGCAGGATATTTGCTTCCTATAAGCCTGAATGGTTTCTTTCCCGGAGAGAAAATACCCAAAGAACAGGGCGGCCTAAAGGAACCGTCTCTTAAGATGCTGGTTCCCATAGGGCTCCTTACTGCTGGTACAGTGTTATTTGGTATATTTCCTCAGGGATTTTTCAATATACTTGCAGGGATTGCAGAAAGGGTATTTTAAAGGAGGGCGGCTATGAATGAAATGATGTTAGCGGCTCCTGTGTTTCTGCCCCTTATAGGAGGAGCGGCGCTTCTGGCTTTGTCCGGAAAACAAAAAGGAAAAGACAGTCCTGCAATCAGAATGGTTTCAGGGGGATTTACTTTGGGCGTCAGCCTGGTGATTTTCTGGCTGTTAAACAGAAATCCGGGGAGCGGCCTAGTACTGTTCCGGCTATATGGAAGCCTGACAGTAAAGTTTCAAATAGACGCTATGGGAAGCGTTTTTCTAGGCCTTATTAGCTTTTTATGGCCTCTGGCAACCCTTTACGCTTTTGAATATATGAAGCATGAAGAGAGAAAGCCTGCGTTTTTTGCTTACTATCTGATGACATATGGGATTACAGCCGGGGTTGCATTGGCGGGAAACTTGGTAACACTGTATTTGTTTTATGAAATGCTGACTTTGGTAACATTCCCTCTGGTGCTTCACCCCATGACCAAGGAAGCCCAGAGAGCCAGCAGAAAATACCTCTATTATTCTATCAGCGGGGCAGCTTTTGCCTTTATAGGGCTAGTATTCCTCTTAAGCTATTCTGCAACCGGAACAACGGAATTTATAGCAGGCGGAAATTTAAATATGGAAGCGGCTCAAGGGCGGAAGAATCTGCTGTTGCTGGCATATGTACTGGCATTTTTCGGTTTCGGAGTAAAAGCCGCTCTGTTTCCGGTTCATGGATGGCTTCCAAAAGCTACGGTGGCGCCTACCCCCGTTACTGCACTTTTACATGCAGTGGCGGTAGTAAAATCCGGTGCGTTTGCAATCCTGCGTTTGACCTATTTCAGCTATGGAACAGAGTTTTTAAAGGGAACTTGGGCTCAATGGGCAGTACTGTCGGCAACAATCATTACCATTGCCTTTGGGTCTACTATGGCAGTTAGGGAAATACACTGGAAGCGGCGTCTGGCTTATTCTACCATCAGCAATTTATCCTATATTTTATTTGGGGCTGCTCTTATGTCGCCTTTGGGAATCATAGCGTCTCTCTGCCATCTTATGGCCCATGCTTTTATGAAAATCTGTTCTTTTTTCTGCGCCGGAGCAGTGATGCACCAGACCGGAAAAACCTTTGTTTATGAGTTGGACGGATTGGGAAAAAAGATGCCGGTAACCTTTGCCTGTCTGACTGTGGCCAGTCTTTCCCTTATGGGAATTCCACTGTTTGCCGGATTTATCAGCAAATGGAATCTTATCCATGCCGCTCTTTCTTTAGGAAGCGAATGGATGGAAGGGGACGGGACAGGATGGCTCCTGACCATTATAGGAGCCGGCGTTATTCTCTATTCGGCTCTTATGACTGGTATTTATATGCTGACAGTACTTGTAAGGGCCTATTTCCCCAAAGAAGTTTCCGGCAGTCCGGGCAGCAGGGAAAATGAGGAAAAAATTACAGATCCGGGCTGGAGGATGCTCCTTCCTCTGTTAGTTTTTGCAACGGTGATTCTGCTTATGGGAATAAACTCAGAAGTTTTTCTGCAGATGGATACATTGAGACAGATTGGAGGTGTCATAGAATGACAGAGGTTTTGAAAACCCCCGTTTTTTATATTTATTTACCCGGACTGTGCGGTCCCGGGCTTACCTTCTGCCTGGATGGCTTCCGTCTTATCTATCTGACTGTAGGGACGATTATGTGGGGTGTTGCCGGAATTTTTTCCCTGGAATATATGGCCCATTATGAGAAGAGACGGCGGTATTATGTGTTTTTCTGGGCTACATTTTTGGCCACTATGGGGGTGTTTTTATCAGGAGACTTTTATACTACCTTCCTGTTTTTTGAAATTATGTCTTTCACTTCTTATGTGTGGGTGGCTTTTGATGAGAAGCCGGAAAGCCTGAGAGCGGCCCAAACCTATCTGGCAGTGGCGGTAATAGGCGGTCTTACCATGCTTATGGGCCTGTTTTTGCTGGATCATCTGTGCGGCACTTTGGAATTTAAGGCTCTGCACCTTAAGTCCCGTGAAATATTGGAAGCCGGAGGATCTCAGGCAAAAGAACTGTATACGGCAGGAGTTCTTATGCTGGCAGGCTTTGGAGCTAAGGCCGGATGCTTTCCTCTTCACATCTGGCTTCCAAAAGCCCATCCGGCGGCTCCGGCTCCTGCCAGCGCCCTTCTGTCCGGAATTCTCACCAAAACCGGTATATTCGGTTTGATTATACTATCTTTTGGAATCTTCCGCGGAGAAATCAACTGGGGGGTTCTGATATCTGTTCTGGGGCTTATTACCATGTTTCTAGGTGCTTTTCTGGCAGTGTTTTCTGTAAATTTGAAGAGAACCCTGGCCTGTTCCTCCATCTCTCAGATTGGATTTATTTTAACGGGGATCGGCATGGGCTCCCTTCTTTTAGCGGCAGGAGAGGATCCGGGGCTGGCGGTTCGGGGAACCTTGCTCCATATGATCAATCATTCCCTTTTCAAGCTGGTATTGTTTCTGTGTGCCGGGACGGTTTTTATGAATCTCCATCAGCTGGACTTAAATCAGGTCCGCGGGTTTGGAAGAAATAAGCCGGCTCTCGCCTTTTGCTTTTTTGCGGGTGCGGCGGGATTGGGAGGAATCCCGGGATTCAGCGGATATGTGAGCAAAACTCTGCTCCATGAAAGCATTGTAGAATATGCGGTTCACACAGGGAATCTTTGGTGGCGGCTTTCGGAGTGGGTATTCTTATTTAGCGGCGGCATGACGGTAGCATATATGCTCAAGCTGTTTATTGCCCTGTTTCTTGAGCAGAATACCGGAAAACAAAAAGAATTTGACAGGATGAAAACGTCTTACATCAGGCCTCTTAGTAAAGTTGTTCTGGTAGGCTCCGCTGTTTTGATTCCGATTTTGGGCTTATCTCCGAGCCTTACCATGGATAGTCTGGCAGAACTTGGACAGGACTTTTTTGTTCCTGGAATCAAAGCCCATTCCATATCCTATTTTTCTCTGGAAAACCTGAAGGGCGCGCTTATTTCTATTGTAATTGGCGGAGGATTGTACGGACTTGTCCGCCGCTTTTTGATAGCGGACGGACAGTATATCGGCCGTCTTCCCCAATGGCTGGACTTGGAGGATCTGATATACCGTCCGGTAGTGGAGAAAGCCCTTCCTGGGGTATTGGGAACCGTTTGCAAATACCTGGATCGATATGTGGTTTCCATACCGGTAACCTTGTTTTTACAAGCATCTGCGCTGGTCTGCCGGAGTATGGACCATATGGCGGACGGAGTAATTTTGCTGGCCCGTAACACTACTCACAGACAAATTCCATCCTTACCGGCCAAAAAGAGAAATTTGGGGAAAATATTGGGAACGGAGCCTGGAGAAGCTGCCTTTCGTCTTTTCAGAATAAAGGCGCGGTTTATCCACCTGTGCGGCCTGGTAGAGGAAAGCTTCTCTTTCGGACTTATGCTGTTTAGCATTGGTTTGTTTTTAACTATCGGATATCTGCTCCTGGTATTCTTTAAAATGCTGTAACGCCAAAACTCTTCCTGCTTTTTTGCGGAATTTTTTATGTTCCGAATAGGGGAAAGCTTTTTCGCATATATTATGGAAAAGCGCTCCCAAAGGAGAGTTTATGACAATCTATGTGGTCAAAGAAGGAGATACCGTAGATGCCATAGGAACGGCCGTCGGTATCCCGGTGGATACGCTTGTCAAAGATAACCAGATTGAATATCCTTACCGCCTGGCTGTAGGCCAGGCTCTTTATATTGGGGACAAATACCCAAAACCCTACCAAACACCGCTTTTTTCCTTTGGCTATGCCTATCCCTTTATTAATTACAGGGTCCTACAAGACACTATTCCTTATTTAAGCTCCCTGTATATTTTTTCCTACGGATTTACAGATGAGGGAAAACTGGTATATCCGGCAAACGATGATACATGGATGATAATGGAGGCCAGGGAAAACGGGGTACGCCCGGTACTCACTTTAACCCCTCTGGGAGCGGACGGGAGGTTTAATAACAATCTGGTATCCGCCTTGGTAAGAGATGAAGCCGTCCAGCAGCGGCTGATTTGGGAGCTGGGGCGAACTATGCAGGACAGGGGATTTGAAGGGCTGGATATTGATTTTGAATATGTCCTTGCAGAGGACAGAGAAAGATTTGCGGCCTTTGTGAGAAAAACCAGACAAGTAATGAATCTTTTCGGTTATCCGGTTACCGCTGCCTTAGCTCCTAAAACCTCAGCCGGACAGAGAGGCCTGTTGTATGAAGGGATTGATTACCGCCTTTTGGGAGAAGCCGCCAATTCTGTAATGCTCATGACTTATGAATGGGGCTACAGCCAAGGGCCTCCTATGGCAGTAGCCCCTATTCATATGGTCCGCCGGGTGGTGGAATATGCGATAACGGAAATTCCCAGAGAAAAAATCAGCTTGGGAATCCCCAATTACGGTTATGACTGGCCCCTTCCCTATGAGAGGGGAGTTACACGGGCCAGAACCATCAGTAACCTGGAAGCCGTCCAGATTGCTATTGATTACGGCGTAAATATCCGGTTTGACGAGACGGCTCAAAGTCCCTATTTCCGGTACTGGCAGTACGGAATCCAGCATGAAGTGTGGTTTGAAGATGTGAGAAGTATAAAGGCGAAATTTGATTTGATTCAGGAGTATGGCCTTTTAGGGGCAGGCTATTGGCAACTTATGAACTTTTTTAAGGCTAATTGGCTGATGATGGATGAAATGTTCAGAATTGTGTCTTGACCATTTTGAATTAATGTTATAAGATTACTATAACAGTTATAACGAAAGATGGTGATAATGTGCTTTGGAAGATCGATTTCAGCAGCGATGAGGCGCTGTATTTGCAGCTTTGTAACCAGATCATTATGGATATTGCGGCAGAGGTGCTTCGGGACGGAGATTCCCTTCCGTCTGTAAGACAGGTTGCAGACAATATCGGCATTAATATGCATACAGTAAACAAGGCATATGCCGTATTAAAACAGGAAGGTTTTGTCAAGCTGGACAGGAGAAAGGGCGCTTTTATCTGCCTGGATATGGACAAGATGCAGGCTTTGGAGGAAATGCGCCGGGACTTGGAAGTGGTTTTGGCCAGAGGAATCTGCCGGGATGTAACCAGGGACGAGGCCCACAGACTTTTGGATCAAGTATTTGATGTATACACGAAACGGTGACAGAGAAACGATTAACCGTCTCCGGACTTATCGGGGATCATTTATGGAGGATAGTTATGCTGTGTGAAAGATGCAGGATTCGCGAGGCAAATATTAAATATACAGAGATTATTAATGGAATAAAAAATGAACACAACCTTTGCAGCCAGTGCGCCAAGGAGATGGATTTTACCGGATATTCTGCTATTTTTGATGGGGAATTCCCCCTTGGAAAGCTCCTTTCAGGCCTTTTAGGCATCGGAGAGGAGGAAGATCAGGAAGAGGATAAAATGTCTCAGGTGGTATGCCCCACCTGCGGCACCAGCTATGAAGAATTTGTAAAGAACAGCCGCTTCGGCTGTCTGGATTGCTACAGTGTATTCGATTTGCTGATGAGCGATAGTATTAGGAAGCTTCAGGGAGGAGACACCCATGTGGGTAAACATCCCAAGCATCAAAAGATTCATCCGGCATCCCAGATGATGAAAAATCAAGAAGATTCTCAGGAAAAAAGCCCTGAAGATCAGATTGATTTATTAAAAGCCCGTTTAGCAGCAGCTATATCAGATGAAGAATACGAGCTGGCAGCACAGTATCGGGATCAGATTAGAGAGCTTTTAAAGGAGGGAAATGCCGATGCTTAGATGGTTTGAAAAGGCGGAGACTTCTGCAGGCAATGTAGTATACAGCCGGGTTCGCCTGGCCAGGAACTGGGAAGAATACCAATTTCCCCAAAAGCTTTCGGATACCGACAGCCGGGAGCTGATAAACCGTCTGGAAATGGGACTTAAGGATTTGAAGGCGGATGATGGATTGCCTTATGAATACGCTTATTTAGAAGATTTAAAAGAGCTGGATAGACTGGCTTTGAGAGAAAGAAGAATTTTAAATTCCGGTACTGTGGCAAAAAAAAGTCCTACCGGTATCATCATATCAGAAGACGAGAGTACTAGTTTTATTTTAAATGGAGATGATCATATCCGGCTTCAAGTTTTGTCTCCGGGGCTTCATCTGGATGAGCTTTGGCAGAGAGCGGATAAACTGGATGACTATGTAAACACCCGGTTTTCCTATGCCTTTGATGAGAAGTACGGATATCTTACCTCTTATCCGACCAATGTGGGCACCGGGCTTCGAGCCTCGGTGGTGCTTCATCTGCCTACCCTCTCCATGGGAAAAAAATTTCAGAACCTGTTGGCGGAGATGAGCCGTTTCGGCGTCAGCATCCGGGGAGTATATGGGGAGGGGAGCGACAATTACGGCGCCCTTTATGAGATTGCCAACCAGAAAACCCTGGGGCAGAGCGAGAAGGAAATTATTGAGCTGGTTACAAAAATTGCCAGGCAGTTGGATAGCCAGGAGAAAAAAGTACGCAGGTTAGCTTTAGAAAACCATCGTCTGGAAAGAGAAGATGAGGCTTACAAATCCTATGGCATTCTGCGGTATGCCAGACGGCTGGCGAAAAAGGATGCTATGATTTTCCTGTCTCAGCTTATGTCCGGAATAGCGGACGGGCTGATCCATGGGGAAGAACCATGCTCTATTTACCGGCTGATGCTGGGGATTCAAACCGCAAATTTACAGAAGCTGTCACACAAACCTTTAAGTCAGGAGGAATTAGATGTGGCCAGAGCGGCCTATCTGCGCGCCGAGCTTCCAAAGCTTGCGGAGCCGACATAGACTGCATTTTAAGCAAAAGTCACAACATTTCAGGAGGACAAAATTTTATGATAGAACGTTTTACTGCTAAGGCCAGAGAGGCTATCGGCCTGGCTGTGGATGCAGCCAGAGAGTTGGGGCACAGCTATGTGGGCACCGAACACCTGCTTTTGGGACTTCTCAGAGAGGGGAGCGGAGTAGCAGCCAGAGTATTAATGGAAAACGGTGTGGACGAGAAAAAGGTGTTAAGCCTTATAAGTCAGCTGATTACTCCTGACAATGCCATCGGTTTGGCGGAACAAGGCACCTACACCCCCAGCGCCACCCGGGTTTTGGAAAACAGCTATCGGGAGGCTATTCGGTTCAAGGCCCCTCTTATCGGTACGGAACATCTGCTTTTGTCTTTAATCCGTGAGGGAGACTGCGTGGCTTCCCGCCTGTTAAATACTATGGGCATTAGCGCTCAGAAACTGAATGTAGATCTTCTGGTGGCTATGGGAGAGGATGCTCCTCAGACAGCCAGGGAGGATGCCATGAGCGGAAGAACATCCAGAGGGAAAAAGGAGACCCCTACCCTGGATGCCTACAGCAGAGATTTAACTGCCCTTGCAAGAGACGGGAAACTGGATCCGGTAATCGGCCGCCAAGGAGAGATGCAGAGAGTGGTTCAAATTTTAAGCCGCCGTACTAAAAATAATCCCTGCCTCATTGGAGAACCCGGTGTGGGAAAAACGGCGGTGGTAGAAGGTCTGGCCCAGCTGATTGCTTCAGGAGATGTGCCGGAAACTATTGCAGATAAGAGAGTTATGACTCTGGATCTTTCCGGTATGGTTGCCGGCTCCAAATACCGGGGAGAATTTGAAGAGAGAATCAAGCGGGTAATCTCCGAGGTGACAAGCGACGGAGGCGTTCTCCTTTTTATTGACGAAATACACACGATTATCGGAGCCGGAGGAGCAGAGGGTGCTTTGGATGCTTCCAACATTTTAAAGCCCTCTCTGGCGAGAGGAGAATTGCAGCTTATCGGTGCTACCACTGTGGAGGAATACCGTAAATATATTGAAAAGGACTCTGCCTTAGAGCGCCGGTTCCAGCCCGTTACAGTGGAAGAGCCTACAGAGACCGAAGCTGTGGAAATTCTAAGAGGACTAAAAGGCCGCTACGAGAGCCATCACAAGGTAACCATTACCGATGAGGCTCTGGAGGCCTCGGTTAAGCTTTCCGCCCGATATATCAACGACAGATTCCTTCCGGATAAGGCCATCGATCTAATTGATGAAGCAGCTTCCAAAGTACGTCTGGCCGGCTTTGCCGAGCCGCCGGAGATTAAAGATCTGGAAGAAGAGATTAATGCTCTGGAAAAGCAAAAAGAAAATGCAATCCGTACCGAAGCCTACGAAAAAGCTGGAGAGATTAAGAAAAAACAGGAAAAGAAAAGGGAAAAAATAGAAAAGATCCGCGGAAAGTGGGAGAAGGAGAGAAACAGCCGTCCCAGAATTGTGGATGAAAACGAAATCGCGGATGTAGTGGCCGAGTGGACTAAGATTCCGGTGCGTAAACTGGAGGAAGAAGAGTCGGAGCGCTTAAAAAAGTTAGAATCTATTCTTCATGAGCGGGTAGTAGGACAGGAGGAGGCTGTGGCGGCGGTATCCAAGGCCATCAGAAGGGGCCGGGTAGGCTTAAAAGATCCAAAGAGGCCTATTGGTTCTTTCCTGTTTTTAGGCCCTACAGGCGTGGGAAAAACAGAATTATGCAAGGCCCTTGCGGAGGCCATGTTCGGCACAGAAAATGCTTTGATCCGGGTAGATATGTCCGAGTATATGGAAAAGCACAGCGTATCGAAGATGATTGGTTCCCCTCCAGGCTATGTAGGCTATGAGGAAGGCGGCCAGCTAAGCGAAAAGGTCCGCAGAAATCCCTACTCTGTGATCCTTTTTGATGAAGTGGAAAAGGCGCACCCGGATGTATTCAATATCCTGCTTCAGGTTCTGGACGACGGACATATTACGGATGCTCAGGGAAGAAAAATTGATTTTAAAAATACCATTTTAATTATGACCTCCAATGCGGGAGCAGAAAATATTATCTCTCCCAAACGGCTGGGGTTTGCTTCCGCTAATGACGAAAAGGAAAATTATGCATTCATGAAGGGGAGGGTCATGGATGAAGTAAAGCGTCTGTTTAAACCGGAATTTTTAAACCGGATCGACGACATTATCGTATTCCACCAGCTTAATAAAGACCATATGAAGGAAATCGTCTCTATTATGCTAAAATCCATTGTGAAGCGCGCTAAAGAGCAGATGGCCATTGGACTGGAGGTTACTGCTCAGGCAAAGGAACTTCTGGTAGAGAAAGGTTATGATGAAAAATATGGAGCACGCCCCCTGCGCCGTACCATTCAGAATCTGTTGGAGGACAAACTGGCCGAAGCAGTTTTAGACGGCACCGTAAAAGTTGGCGATGAGGTAGAGGTAATTTCCCAAGGGGAAAGCCTTGGATTTTCTGCAAAGGATATGACACAAACCGCTAGAAATTTATAAGGGAAAATGTTATAATGTCTCTAAAATACACTAGGAGGATGAGAGAATGCCTGCAAATGAATTAATCCGCAGCGAAGCTGACGGAAGTATTAGCTTTGGAGATTACAAATTATCGTCAAAAGGGAAATTAGATAATTTTGAACATCAGGGGGATTTATATAAAGTAAAGACTTATTCTGAGATAACTAAATTGGAGAGAAACGGCATGTTTGTCTATGAGTCTGTACCCGGGACCACAGTAGAAAATCTGAAGGTAACGGATAAAGGCTGTACCTGTGTAGTAAAAGGAGATCGGGACGCTCAGCTTACGATTCAATTGGAAGACGACACCGATTATGAAGTTTATGTAAATGATGTGTCAGCTGGAGATATGCAGACCAATATGAGCGGTAAGCTGGTTGTCAGCGTGGAACTGGGAGAAGGTTCCGCCGCCGCTATCCGCGTGGAAAAGAGATAATATATGGCAAAAGGAAGAACAACTGCATTTTTCTGCAGAGAATGTGGATATGAGTCCGCTAAATGGATGGGTCAGTGTCCAGGCTGCAGAGAGTGGAATACCTTTGTGGAAGAACCGGTTGAGAGAAAGGAGCCGCGGGGCCTGGGCCTTGCGGCTTCCCGTGGTTTAGGAGGTTTAGGAGGACGACCCGGCAGGGAAAAAGATTCCCATTGCCGGCCGGCTCTTTTGTCGGAAATACCGATAGAGGAAAAAGATCGGACTTCCACCGGATTTTTGGAGCTGGACAGAGTGTTGGGGGACGGCATTGTAAGCGGCTCCCTGGTGTTGGTGGGAGGCGATCCGGGGATTGGAAAATCTACCCTTCTTCTTCAGGTCTGCCGAAGCCTGGCCGGCGGTGGGAAAAAGGTTTTATACATATCCGGCGAGGAATCCTTAAAGCAGATTAAACTTCGGGCAAACCGGATTGGAGAGATAACCGGCCAGTTAAAGTTTCTGTGTGAGACGAACCTGGAACTTATTGAAAGAATCATAGGGGAAGAGAAACCGGAAATCGTGGTGATCGACTCTATTCAAACTATGTTTCGGGAGGAGGTGGCCTCCGCGCCGGGAAGCGTGAGCCAAGTAAGAGAGTCAACCAACCTTCTGATGCAGATTGCAAAGGGATTTGGCATTACGATTTTTATCGTAGGCCATGTGACCAAAGAGGGAGTGGTAGCAGGCCCCAGGATATTAGAACATATGGTGGATACGGTACTTTACTTTGAAGGAGATCGCTACGCCTCCTATCGGATTCTTAGAGGGGTGAAAAATCGTTTTGGCTCTACCAATGAAATAGGCGTGTTTGAGATGAGGGAGGAAGGGCTCGCGGAGGTGGAAAATCCTTCCGAATATATGCTGTCGGGACGTCCAAAAGATGCCTCCGGGGCTGTCGTGGCTTGTTCTTTAGAAGGCACCAGGCCCATTCTTTTAGAGGTTCAGGCCCTGGTGACAGAGACCAGCTTCGGTATGCCCAGACGGACTGCAGCCGGTACGGATTACAACCGGGTAAACCTTCTTATGGCCGTTTTAGAAAAACGTTGCCGTTATGATCTGGCCAGATTTGATGCTTATGTAAATATTGCCGGGGGCATCCGTATGAATGAACCGGCCCTGGATCTTGCTATTGTGATGGCATTAATCTCCAGCTATAAAGATCGGCCCGTAGATCCAGGATGGATTCTTTTCGGAGAGGTAGGGCTTTCCGGAGAAGTCCGGGCTGTGTCTATGGCAGAGCAGAGAGTAAATGAGGCCATAAAATTAGGCTTTACCACCTGTATATTGCCAAAAACTTCGCTGGAAAAGCTGAAATCCCGGGATAAAATCCGTCTGATAGGGGTCAGTAATGTAAAAGAGGCAATTGCTCTGCTGTGACAGCAGACGCCGTTGCCTCTTTGCAAATCTTTGCTAGAAAAAATCCCGAAGTTCAAAAGAACTTCGGGATTTCCCCTCACACTTTTCCACACTTATAATTTCTTCCCAAAGGAAACAGGGGAAGAGGGGCTCGAACCCCCATCTACGGTTTTGGAGACCGCTGCTCTACCATTGAACTATTCCCCTTCAGCATTCTGTAACAATTCTTACTCAATTCTTACTTCGTGCTTGATTATAATACCACATTATGAGAAAAGTGTCAATGATTATTTTTCAAGTTTTTTGGATAATTTAGCAAATTTAAAAGAAAGAAGAAGAATTGTACAGAAAAAATGCATTAGTTTTGACAAAAGTGAAAAGTATACAAAGAAAACATATAAAGGAAAACAAAACCGTACAGAATGACGAAATATCAGTTGAAAAGAATCGCCCCCTTTGCTATAATAAGAAGGAAGTTTTAACGATAAGGGGAGATTTGCTATGGCATCAAAAAAGAGAAATATTATTGTAGGACAATCTGGAGGTCCCACCTCTGTCATTAATTCCAGTCTGGCAGGAGTATATAAAACTGCCAAGGAGAGAGGCTTTCACAAGGTTTACGGCATGCTTCACGGAATCCAAGGCCTGCTAGATGAGCAGTATGTGGATTTATCCACCCAAATCCATTCTGATATGGATATTGAGCTGCTAAAAAGGACTCCTTCCGCATTTTTAGGCTCCTGCCGCTATAAGCTGCCGGAGATTCATACCAATCCAGAGGTTTATGAGAAGATTTTTTCGATTTTAGACAAATTGAACATTGAAGTATTTATTTATATTGGTGGAAACGATTCCATGGATACAATTAAAAAGCTGTCTGATTATGCCATTGTAAAGGGATATACTCAAAAATTCTTAGGTGTTCCCAAGACCATTGATAATGATTTGGCCTTGACTGACCACACTCCCGGCTTTGGCAGCGCCGCCAAGTATATCGGTGCCTCTACCAAAGAAATTATTCGGGATGCTTTAGGCCTTACCTATAAGAAGAGTATGATTACCATTATTGAAATAATGGGCCGCAACGCAGGCTGGCTTACCGGCGCTACTGCACTGGCCAAAACGGAGGAATGTGAAGGACCAGATCTGATTTACCTTCCCGAGGTTCCCTTTGATTTGGATAAGTGCTTAAAAAAGGTTCAGGATCTATTAAAGAGAAAAAGCTCTATTGTCATTGCCGTTTCTGAGGGAATCCGGCTGGCAGACGGCCGCTATGTATGTGAACTGTCCGGCGGCGGAGAGTACGTGGATGCTTTCGGCCATAAGCAGCTTCAGGGTACTGCTGCATATCTGGCAAGCTTTATGGGCGCTGAGATTGGCTGCAAGACCAGAAGCGTAGAGTTTTCCACCCTTCAGAGAAGCGCTTCTCATATGGCTTCCAGAGTAGATGTCAATGAGGCTTTTATGGTAGGCGGTGCTGCAGTGAAAGCGGCGGATGAAGGAGATACCGGCAAGATGGTAGTAATCGATAGGATTGCGGATGACCCTTATATGAGTGCAGCAGGCATTTATGATGTCCATCGTATAGCTAACAATGAAAAGTTGGTTCCAAGAAATTGGATTAATAAAGAAGGTAATTATGTGACAGAAGAGTTTATTAATTATATTGAACCTCTGATTCAAGGCGATTATCAGCCCTTTATGGTAAACGGACTTCCTCAGCATTTAGTTTTAAAGCGATAACTTGAGCGATTTGTAAAAAATCCGGTTCCCCTTTCATGCGAAATCAATAAAATATAAAAGGGGAACCGTTTTTGTGTCGGAAAATCTGTGTGAATTATGCAAAAAAGAAAAGGGAAATAGCCCAAAATAACCGGTAAAACCTATAAAATGTAAGCCCTTACAGCCTTAAAATTCAATATTTGACAATTTGTGGAAGCCGTGATATATATATTTTAACACAAAACACTTTTAATTTTTATAGTTCAAAGGAGATTAAAATTATGAAACAGAAAAAGATTATGCTGCCGTCTATTGCGGCTGCCAAGAAATTTGTTCAGGAAGCAGAAAAATGCGACTTTGACATCAATGTATTTTACAATCGTATTATAATTGATGCAAAATCCCTGTTAGGCGTTTTAAGTCTGGATTTAACCAGAGTATTAACAGTAGAATACAACGGTGAAGACGAGGCTTTTGAAGAGTTTCTAGAAACTATGGAAAAGCATGTGGCAGTAGCATAGGAAAATAATTAAAAGAGAGAGGCTGTGAAAAAACAGACATCGAAAAATGTCGGCTTTCACAGCCTCTCAAATTATAAAGAAATTCAATTCGAAAGACTGATAAGCAGTAGCTTTTATGATTTAGCCATAGCCTATCAGTCAGTGCATGTCAACTATTGAAAACCACCGTGTACCGGACGGTACAATGGCCTGCATATCTAATTCATAATCCGCATAAGCCCTACAACTTTCCCTAATATTTGAACTTCGTTGCAGATAATAGGATCCATAAATTCATTTTCCGGCTGAAGTCGGTAATGATTATCTTCTTTATAGAAACGCTTTACTGTAGCGGAATCCTCTAATAGCGCAACCACAATATCTCCGTTATCAGCATGGGATTGCTGAGCCACAAGAATATGATCTCCATTATAGATCCCGGCATTGATCATGCTTTCTCCCTTTACCTTCAGCATAAAAATTTCCGCATTGGGAAGTACATCCACTGGTATAGGAAAATAGTTCTCAATATTCTCTTGGGCAAGAAGCGGCTGCCCGGCAGCAATAGAGCCAAGAATCGGAACATTGACAACTTCTCGTCTGGTAAGATTAAAGCAATCATCCAAAATTTCAATAGCGCGTGGTTTCGTCGGATCTCTGCGGATATATCCATTTTCCTCTAAAGTTTCCAAATGGGAGTGGACAGAAGATGTGGATTTTAAATGAACCGCTTCGCAAATTTCACGGACTGCCGGCGGATATCCTTTTTTTAAAATCGTTTCTTTAATATATTCTAAAATTTCCTGCTGCTTTGCAGTAATTTTTCCATTTGGCATATAGACCTCCTTAATTGTGGCAAAATACTTGTTTTGGTATAATACTATCACATTTAGTAAAAAAGTGCAAACATTTGTTTGTGTTTTTAAAAAGTTATTGACAAACATATGTTCTTGTAGTATAGTATAAGCATAAAAAAGAACATATGTTCAAGCAAGGCGGATATTTTGTTTTTAAGTTAAAAAGGGGAGAAGAGTATGACCAAACGTAAGCGAAAACTATTATTGTGGGCAGCGGCATTTATAATCAGTCTAAACCTGCTGGGATTTATTAAGCTGAACATTTTAGCAAGGGAGCCAAATGATTGTACTTATACACGATATTATAAAAGCATTATCATTCATGAAGGGGACAGCCTTTGGAAACTGGCAGAAAAATATTGCCCTTATGAACTTTTGACTACAGAAGAATATGTGTATGAACTAAAACAAATCAATGGACTTACAGAAGATACGATTCATACCGGTCGTTATCTAACCATCGTTTATTTTGAGCCGTCTTCTTAGAGCTTTTTAATGAAAGCAAAGGTCCAGCTGAGTTTATACTGCAAACTCAGCTGGACCTAAAATATAAATTTTGTTTATAGATTTTCTTATTAAGAATAGTCATCCGTCGATGATTCATCCTCATCTTCCCAGTCCTCATGAGTTGTCATAGAATGTCCGGAACTGCCGTAGAACTCTTTTCCAACTACATTCCGCTGATGCCGGGATGTTTCTACTAAATCGGAAAGCATTTCTCTGATTTTTCTGGGTTTTGCTATGTTTTCCAGACGAATTTCCGGTGTTTTATCCACCTTTGCAGTGATAATCAACGTTCCCGTGCCGAATATTTTTCCAGCTAAAGTTTGTTCCATGGTAATATCTACGATGCGATACAGCAGAGTTTCTTCCACTACAGTCTTAAAAAATCCCTGCTCAATCATTAAACGCTCATCCGTAATATAGTATTTCGTAAATGTCCAGGGAAACCAAAGAACATGCTTTTTATCCTTCCAATGTACCTGGATATCTTTATTGATAGTCTCTGCCATAGCCAAATCCTCCTTAACCTATCAGTTTATTTTATGATTCTTTGCGAAGCTTTACTGCATTTCTGGCACTTCTGCGACGCTCGTCCTCCAGAGCGGCATAATGCTTTTTAGTCGTATTTACATCACTGTGCCCCAGAACATCTGCAACCAGATAGATATCCCCGGTCTCACGGTAAAGATTGGTTCCATAAGTGCTGCGAAGCTTGTGTGGGGTAATTTTTTTATTAGGCGTTACTATACGGGAATATTTTTTTACCAGATTTTCTACGCTTCTTACTGCCAAACGCTTTTTTTGCAGAGAGAGAAACAATGCGTCCTCATGACCTTTTTCCGGAAGGATTTTTTTTCGCTCATCTAAGTAGTCTAAGAGAGCGTCTTCCACTTCCCGACCGAAATAAACGGTGACCTCTTTTCCTCCCTTTCTGTGAATTTGGATTCCGCCATTCTTTAAGTCTATATCATTAAGATTTAACCCCACACATTCAGAGACGCGGATACCTGTGCCCAACATAAGAGTAAGAAGAGCCAGATCCCGTACTTTTGTTTTATCATGGAAGTTTTTCTGCTTTGGAGTAAGATTGTCTCCTTTTTCCACCTCATCTAACAGAAGGACTACCTCATCAATATCTAACCGAATAATTTCTTTTTCATGCAGTTTTGGAAGCTGAACCAAAGCCGCCGGATTATTTTTTAATTTTTCTGTCCGGAAGAAATAGTTATAAAAACTTTTTAAGGAAGAAATTTTCCTCATAATTCCTCGTTCCCGGTTTACTATTTCCTGCCCTTGTGCATTGTCGCGGTATTTTAAGTATTCCATATATTCTTCCAAATCCGTAACTGTAATCTGATCTAAATCGTCCAGGGAAATTTCCTTGATATCTTTAGCACGAAAATAAGGATTTTCTTCTTGTAAAAAGTGAAAGAATACACTTAAGTCATAGGCATAGGCAATTCTGGTTCTTGATGAAGTTCTTGGTTCAATACCACGAAAAAATTCCGGGCAGAAGAGCGGAAGAGCTCCAATAAGCTCTCTTAAATGCTTTACATTTTCAATATCTTTTTGTTCATAATAAGAAAGACTTTTCATAAAAGCTCACCTCTTTTCTGCCAACCATCAATTTTTCCGTCTAGTATGGCATGAAACATGCACGTCTTAGCCCCTGGATTTTCCCGTTCCAATTGCTTTGTCAAGTTTTTAACATATTCTCGTCTAGTATGTCCATCTACGGGACAGGGGTTTTTACATACAGGAAGTTTGTATTTATTTTGAAATCCAATCACTTCAGCTTCTGAAACATAAATCATAGGCCGAATAACGGATAATCCCATCCGATCTAGATAGGTATTAGGAGAAAACACATGAAAGCGCCCCTCATATAAAAGGGAGAGCAGCATGGTTTCAATTACATCATCTTTGTGATGAGCATAGGCAATTTTATTGCACCCAAGTTCCTTTGCTTTTAAATTTAAAGCTCCTTTTCGCATTTTTGCACATAAAGAACAAGGGTTCGATTCTTTGCGGATATCAAACAATATATTTCCTATGTCAGTTTTTACAACGAAATACGGAACAGATAATTTATCGCAAAGCAGCTGTATTGATTCCAAGGATAAATGACCAAGCCCTAAATCCACAGTAATTCCTACTATAGAAAATCTTTTAGGATAAAATTTCATGAGCTCATTTAAAGCATATAGAAGAGCAAGGCTATCTTTACCCCCAGAAATTCCCACTGCAATACAGTCATTTTCATCAATCATATGGTAGGCATCAATTGCCTTTCGGGTTAAACTTAATAAGCGTTGAAGCTTCATGAAAGAAGTCCTTTCTGTTTAAACTATTCGTTAAACTATTCTTTCGCGAATAGTTAAAGATAGCCATCTCATCTTGATTCTTCTGTAATATTTATTACATCTCCCTCTCTAAGAACCTGCTGAAATCTTCCTGCCTCGCCATTAACATTTAAAGATACCGTTCCCTTTGGATGATCTAAATCAATATCTGAATGCTCAATTAGATCCATAAGATAGTAAGGACGTCCGTCTGCCTTCTTAGGAAGACGCAGGGGAGATCCATTAAAATGGAACAAAACAGTCTCTGTTTCCTGTTCAGGCTTTTCTGTGTCTGTGATATTCTCCTCCTTAGCCGATTCCTCTTCAGCCGGTTCATTTCTTATAGGCATTATCTCAACATCCGGCTGTTCAGATACGGTTGTAGAAGAACCATTTAATTCTTCAGCTGCGCTTTCTTTTTCTGTATCTGCTTCCTCAATTTTTTCGCCTTCTTGAACTTCTTTTGTTGCTAAGATGGTCTCTTCTGGCAGAATGGCCTCAGCTTCCGGGAAGTCCTCTTGAGGAAGCTCCTCTTCCGGCAGCTTTATAAAGATCACATCCCCATTTTTTAAAAGGGTTTTTAAAGGCACCCGGACTCCATTGACAGTCACGTCCTCACTTAAATCAACTCCCTCAATATCCTTCAAACAAACTCGGGCCGGAGCACCATGGACAGCCGGAACAAATTCGATATTGTCCCCTGCATGGATCACATCAGAAAGCTTTCCCTCTTTCTGATTGATAAACAGAGATGCGGGTTCCGAGGGGGTGCCATAAAATACCTTCCGCTTTCCATTGATGGTTACGGTCAAATTAGCTCCTGTACGTCCCATAATATCCCGGAAATTATAGCCGTTCATCATTAAAAGATTCAAAGCCGTAAAAGTTCCGCTGCGGAACAGCTTAGCAGGATTGTTATTAAGAATCACCCGGAAACTGTCATTGATCATGTTTAATCCAGACGAAATAGCAATGCCAAGAGGAGTAGCATATTCCGGATTATTTAAATCATATTCTTTGGAAAATGCATTGGCCTGGAAATAATTTCCGGCAATAGCCACCCGGCTGTCGTCCATTCCCAATGCCTCTGTGATATAATCCTTCAGTCCTGCCAGTTTACTGCCTCCACCAGCCAGAAATAGAGCTGACGGAGCTGTCCCATTTATCTCCACCACCTTATCGGCAATTTCCTTGGAAAGAGCTTCCTGGGAACCCTGAATGCATTTACTCAAATCTGATTTGGAAATCTTCTGCTCTAGTCCCAGAATATTAGGAAAAGTTATTTCTTCCTGATTCTCCAACTGGGCTTTCATGGATTCAGCTGTAGGGAAATCTACCAGATAGTTTTTCATGATAGTCTCTGTAATCTCATCCCCTGCCATAGTAGCCATGGTGTAGCCCGTTACACTTCCCCCTACGCATGCGGCGATATCCGAAGTTCCTGCTCCAATATCTACAAGAACCAAGTTGAGAAGCCTGATATTCTCCGGAATCGCTGCATTGATAGCTGCGATAGGTTCCAAAGTCATGCTGGCCACTTCAAGTCCTGTTTTGTTCATAGTGGTATAAAGGCTTTCCACTACCTCGCTGGGAAGGAATGTTGCAATAAGATCCACTTTAATTTGGTGCCCTCGGTGATCTTTTAAATTAGAAATTACATATTGATCTAAGAAATACTGGCATACCGTATAGCCAACCAGATAATAACGGCGAGAGTCATCTGCCGCCTCATTCTCCGCATCAAACGCTTCTTCTGCTTTCGTAATCGCCCCTGATTCCAGACGGCTGATAATCTCATCATCAATCAGCTGTGTTCCAGGCAATTCCAATTCATAATCTGCCCGTTTGGTTCTCAGGGCGCGCCCTGCCGCCGCCACACAGACTCTCTCCAATTTAATGTGGGTTTTAGCCTCCAAACGCTTTTTTACCTTTTTTGCGACAGCCGTTACCTTCTCAATATTCTCAATCTGCCCGTCTATCATAGCCCGTTCTGTATGTTCCTCTTTTTCTACCGCAATGACATTGAGCCGGCCATCTTCCACAATGCCTACCATTCCTATTATACTTCTGGTTCCAATGTCCATAGCCAGAATCACATTATTGGTCTGGGCCTTCATAGAACCTCTCGACGAAGTCGAACCTTTTTTCGCTGCAGATGTTTTCCTTACTTGCCCTCTAGCCATATCTCCTCCTGTATTACCTAAAAATATTTATGGTTGTATAATCAACAGCCTTCCCTCCATTACATTCTTCTATCATTATAGTAAAATCTCTCATTAATGTAAATAATTTTATTATAGAGAATCCGGCAAAAGACGTCAGAGACGCCTTTTGCCGGATTCTCTATAACCTTTATTCTGGTTTGGCAGCTGCTATTAAGAAAGTTAATGAATTGTTCAGGAAGCTTCAAGGCCAGAATGAATAATACCCACATCATTCCCGGACGTATTCGGGGCCGGAAGGCCTATGCCAGGACCTTCCGGCTCCGGAATTGCCGGAGAGGTGGGGCCATTAGGCGATGGACCTGTTCCAGGACTTGGGAAATTGCCTGCCTCAGAATTTCCATTTCCAATGGTGTCAGACGGGCCAGACGGAGGCGGTGAAATCGTCTCTTCTTCATCTGTATCATCAATAGATGGAGCGGGAACTTGTTCTTCTGACTCTTCTCCCCCATCGTCTTTTGTCTCTGTCTCGGATTCTGATTCCTCCTCTGAAGTCTCCGCAACTGAAGTCTCTTCTATAGTAGGGGAAGGCGCCGGAGCTGCTGTTTCTTCCACAACAGGCTTAGGGGGCTGAGATTGGCTATTCTGGTTATTTCCGTTTCCCTGGCCCTCTGAATCCTTGACAGGCGGATTATAAATGAATCCTGGGATCTCTCCTTCTTCATAAATGCCAGTAGTCTGAGCAATTTTATTGCTGATTTCTCTTACTGCCGGTGAAACAATATATGCGGCATCCTGGCCATACAGGAACTGGTGTAAAGCGGCTACATTGCTTTCCAGAGTCATAGGAATAACGCAGTCTAATTTACCGATCCTGGCAGTCGTTTTCGCAAAGGGGAATCCTGCGGTCTGCCCTATTTCATATTTTGCAATATTTTTGGCGATGGGCATTAAATCTTCCGCACCTACACTAGTAGAAAGCTGAGGAAGAACTCCCATTACAATATTGGTAAGTACAGAAATATCGGCCTGCTTTGCCTTTTCCAAAGCCAGCATAATTACCTTGCGCTGACGTTCCGTACGATTAAAATCTGTATCCATCAGACGAAGGCGGCAATAAGCTACAGCCTGAACTCCGTCCAGGTGATTCATTCCCCCGTGTTCCAAATGGTAAGATCCCACTCCTGTGGATTCTACGGTTTCTGTAATAAAGGAGTTGATGTAAGCAAACTCTTTATCTGTAATCTCCAAATCAATTCCGCCTAACAAATTAATAGCATCAGCAACGGCTTTCCAGTTAAAAGTGGCATAATCATCGATTTGAATATCCAAATTGCGTTCCAGCGCTTTCACTGCCTGTTCATGGCCGCCTAGGAAATACGCCTCATTGATCTTATCAAAACGTCCCTCTTTATCAATCTGCAGATAAGTGTCTCGGTACACAGAAACCAAACGGATTTCATTTGTTTTCTTGTTGATGCTGCAAATAATCTCCACATCTGAAAGTGCCCCCTTCTCCAGCCCTCCTCCTCTGGAATCTACACCAAAAACCGCTATGTTCCAGTATCCGTCCCGGAGTTTCCACCATCTTTGAACAAATAGTGCTCCTGCAATTACAGCAATTGCAAGGAGAATTCCCAGCAAAATTTTTCCGGCTTTTCCGGATCTTTTTTTATTTCTGCGGCTATGGCTTGTATTTGGCCGGCTGCTTCTATAATCTTCTACCTGTCTTACGCCGGATTTTTTCTGACCGCTTCCAGAGCGGCTTTTGCGTCTACGCATACGTTCAATTTCGTCCTCATATGGTTCATCCGCTTCTGTTCTGTGAAAACTTCTTTCTCTTGGAAGAGCTTCAAAAGCTTCCTCCTCATCATAGTCAAATTCCATATCATCAAAATAGCCGCCGGCATCTGCATCCAAATCCATGTCTTGAAAATTATCAGAATCGCTGTAAGGATAATCGTTATGGTATTTCATCTAATATATTCTCCTTTGTTAAGCTCCATTTAGTCAATCAAGTTTCGGTAATAAGGCCAGTCTGCTTCCATGGTTTTGACGGTTACATTGTTGACAGAACCGCTGGACTCATGGATAACTTCCATCTGACCGTTTGGAGCCCAGCCAAGAAACATAACTACATGAGCGCCTGTTCCGGTTTTTAAAATGATATCTCCCGGCTTCAGATCAGACCTTTTTATAGGACGTCCGCAAAGAGCTAGGCTGCTTGTGCTCTCTCCGGCAAGTCTATTCCCCGTGACAGACCAGTAAACCCAGTTTATCCAACCAGAACAATCAAGCCCTTTCAAGATTCTTCCTTTGGTATCCGGATTGATAGGAGTTCCGAAAAAGTTTCCCTCATATCCGGAACGAGAAGGTTTTCCTCCCCAATAATAAGGTACTTTTCCAACAGAAGATAAGGCAAACTGGATAATCTCCTTCCTTTTTCTGGAAATCCCATTGGGAAGCTTATCCATATAAGCTTCAATTTCACCAGCAGACAGAGGATTTCTCATACTGATGGTGGAAATACTTAAACCGTAATTTTTATACCAATCCTGAGAACTAATGGCTTTTACCATCTGAATACTATAGGGATCCCAGCCATCCCATCCGCCTTCTTCCATATTTTCCGGATTGTTCCCAATGGCATCCGCATGTAAAAGCCCCTTGGAATCATCAACTCCCAAAATCTTAATGGAAATATTTAAATCTACATGACCTGGACAATCCTCTTTACCGCCAGAGGATTTGTTCCTTTTCTGTGTTGTTGGTTCAGAGCCAGAAGGTTTGCCGGAGGAAGAGGACTCCTTAGGCAAGTTTTGGGGGGTAGGGGCTTCTATCTCAAAAGCTTCCTGTATCCGCAACGAATTTTCTTCTGTCTCCCCGGTGTCTGAGGCAGAAACACTGCTTTCTTCCTGTAAATAGGACTCATCCTGAGCAACAGCAGCATTTGCCGGCGTTGCCATAAGCTCCTGACCGGGTCCGACATTGTCCCATTGATGAGGATCCACCGTATTTTTTTGAATGACTCCCCCGTTTGTGGTAGCTTCGGTTATAGGAATAATCGGTCCCTCATCATCTATCTCCTTGGAAGCGGAGACAGCCGTCGCCGCATCAACGGATTTTTCATACTCATTAGAGGTTTCCACATCTTTTTCTTTGGAAGACTCTTCCAGGGAATCTTTTTTTTCCTTTTGTCCGTTTTCCGTATATTCTGACCAAGAGCCCAGCTCTGCCGCCAGCTCTGCTTCCTCCTCTTCTTGTATCAGTTCTTCCATGGATAAATCCAGGCAGCCATCACAGTAATAAACTTTGCTTATGCTATAGGAATAACTATGGGAAGCCGTCCATAAACGGTTTGCATATTCTTTAAAGCTTTCCGCATCCATGACATCCGTCTGAAAAGTGTAGACGCTTGCCATAGAAAGAATTTCTTTTACATTAGAATAACCGCTAATTGCCTTTCCGCTTCCGTTAACAAAAGAAATATTAACTCTTTTCCAATTATTAATCAGCCAGGTATCAGGATTATCCGGATCATGGGACTCATCAGTCGGATTATATTTTCCATAAACAGCCGACACTGGCTTTCCCAGGCTGGATGCCATTTTGGCCGGCTTAATATCAGCCAAATCATATATGGCCGCAAGCCAGTCCGAGTCTTTTATGGTAAGCTCTTTATATACCCTTCCGGCATAACTGTTCATTACATCTGATTCATCCGCCCCTTCCGGAAAATAATAAGCCAGATTTAACTGGGTAATAGAAGGCTTATAAGCATCCGGTTCTGTTTCTTCTGCCCTGCTTTCTGTCTCCTCTACCTCAATACTCTCTGTCTCCTCAGGAACAGAAATTTCTTCTTTTGCAGGCATATTTTGTACCGGTAAGGCTGGTTCTGCAGGTATATAGGACTCTGTTAGTATGCCGTTTACGATTCCAGCCGCCAAAAGGATAAGCGCTGCAATTGCCTGTTTTTTATTTTCTTTCTTCCAAATAGCCATGGAATTTTTTAACCACCTTAAATATTCTGAAATATTACCATACTAAAACACCATAATAGTATAGCACAGTCTATAACCGAATAACAGAACCTATTTTTTAAATATTCTTTAAGATTTTTGCAATAAAAAAGACCTGCCGCAGAATAAAGTTTTTATATTCTGATGCAAGTCTTTCATGGACCCGATTAAAAGTCCTCCTGGTTCTGTTGCTCTCCTATCGTTTTTTCCAGTCCTGTTTGCTCTTTGCAAAATTAATAATCAATTGTACCGAATTGTCAAAGCCGATAGCGCTTCGGTTGATACACAAATCATAGCTTTTGGCATCGGACCATTTCTTGCTAGAGTAATAATTGTAATAGCTGGAGCGCTTTTTATCGGTCTTAATCATAATGTCCCGGGCTTTGGCGCTATCTACCTGGTACATCTTCATCAGGTGATCGATTTTATCCGGTTCATCCCCGGAGATAAATACGCTGGTCACATTTGGGTAATCTGCTAAGGCATAATCCGCACACCGTCCGACAATTACGCAAGATTCCTCCAGAGCCAGTTTTTTAATAGTGTCAAACTGTGCTAAAAATACTTTATGATTAATGGGCATATCCATATAAGCTGATGTGGTATACCCCATAGAATATGTATCCATTACCAGAGAATATAAAAAGCTGCTGGTTGGCTTTTCGTCATGGGTTTCAAAAAGCTCTTCACACAGTCCACTGTTCTTGGCAGCCAAGGACAGCAATTCTTTATCGTAGCATTTAATGCCCAGCTGCTTGGCAACTTCCTGCCCGATCTGTCGCCCCGCGCTGCCACACTGCCGTCCGATTGTAATTACTAAATTTCCATTCATAGTCCTCTCTCCTTTCACGCTATACGCTGCCGAAAACTCGCATGATGTCATTTCATAGAATAATTATACAGCAAAATTCCCAAAAAGTACAGAAAAACAGAAAAAAAATATCTAATTTACCCAATTATTCTAATTTATCTAAAAGCTGTTCAAAATATTCCGGCAATGGAGCGGAAAACTCCATATATTCCCCGGTTCTGGGATGACAGATCCCTAATATCCCGGCATGAAGAGTTTGACCATTTAAATTGGATAAAGGGCATTTTGCAGGGCCATAAACCGGATCCCCCAGCAATGGGTGTCCCAGACTCGCCATATGAACACGAATTTGATGGGTTCTCCCTGTCTCCAGCTGGCACTGAATATAGGTATAGCCTTTTAGCTGCTTTAAAACCTGGTAGTGAGTTACCGCTGCTTTTCCGTTTTTATAGTTAATACTCATCTTTTTCCGATCCAAAGGATGGCGTCCAATGGGAGCGTCCACAGTCCCTTGGGAATCCTTTAAATTTCCATGGACAATGGCAAAATACTTTCGAGTAATAGAGTGTTCCTTAAGCTGTTCCGCTACGGATCTGTGAGCTGTATCATTTTTACATGCAATTAAAATTCCCGTGGTATCCTTATCTATCCGATGAACAATGCCGGGCCTAAGGATCCCGTTGATTCCTGACAAGCTGCCGTGGCAGTGCGCCATTAAGCCATTGACCAAGGTTCCCGTATAATGACCGGCTGCAGGATGGACTACCATATCCTTGGGCTTATTGACAATCAAAATATCCTCATCTTCGTACAGGATATCTAAATCCATGGGCTCTGCCAGAATTTCCGGCTCTGCCGCCTCCGGCACCTGAAAAACAATCCAATCATCACAGCGGACCTTATAACTGTCCTTTACCGGGAAACCATTTACAGAGACAGCTCCTGCTTTTAACAGCTTTTGGATATAAGAACGGGACAGGCCTTCTAAAAGGCCTGACAGGTATTTGTCTATGCGGATATCCTGATCCTCTTCCTCCACTAAAAATCGCTGCTCCAAAGGGAACCTCCTTATCTTTGGTCTATTTCTCTTTTTCTGCCGGGAGAAAAGATCTCCAGCTCTTCCTCTTTGTAAAACCATAGCATTAATATCAGAAAACCAGCGGCCGCCGTGGTTACATAGATATCCGCCACGTTAAATATGGGAAAATCAATCAGGGAAAAATAGAGAAAATCCACCACATAACCATTACTTACCCGGTCTACCATATTGCCTACAGCGCCGGCGGCAAGCATATTCAGGCAAATGGTCAAAGGAAGAAAGCGGCGGTTTACCGGCATCTTTATTAACACATATACGGTAAGGATCAATACTGCCAATGTAATCAGAAAAAGAAAACTCTGCTTTCCCTGAAGGATACTGAAAGCGGCTCCTCTGTTTTCCGAGTAGTAAAGCTCAAATACCCCTTCCATTATCACAAAGGCCGGTTTCCCTTTTAAATGAGTTACAGCCAGATTTTTGGTCCACTGATCCAAAAAAATCAGGATAAAGGCGCTGACAGAAAAAATACAGATCTGCTTTCCTTTTCCCCTCATAGACCTACCGCCTCCAATCCCTGTTTTATCTCCTCTTCTGTAACGGTTCTGTCTACGTATGCGTCTCCAATCTCACGAAGGAGGATAAATTTAATACGACCCTGTTCCATCTTTTTATCATGTTTGGTGGCCTGGATAATTTCTTTCACTTTAAGGCCTTCTACTTTGGCGGGAAGATGGAAAATCTGAAGGACGCGGGAAAGCTCCTCTACCTCCCCGGCGCTTATCATCCCTCTTGAAGCGCTGATCTGACAGGCCGCAAGAGAACCGACCGCCACACAGTGTCCGTGGAGCATGGAAAAATCCGTTAATTTCTCTATAGCATGTCCCAGAGTATGGCCAAAATTTAAAAGCGCCCTCTCGCCCAATTCTTTGGGATCGTTTTCCACCACATCCCGTTTAATCCGGTTGCTCTCCCAAATCATTTCCCGGCAGACTTTTAAATCTCTGGCTTCAATGGCGGCAGCGTTGCGGCATAGCCAACGATAATAATCTCGATTTTTAATCAGGCCATGCTTGATGATTTCCCCCATACCAGAGGAAAACTGCTGCGGATCCAGAGTCTTTAAAGTAGCCAGATTGGTATAGACCAGAAGCGGCATATGAAAAGCTCCTACCATATTTTTATAAGCGTCAAAATCTACGCCGGTTTTTCCTCCAATGCTGCTGTCCACCTGCGAAAGCAGAGTGGTAGGAATTTGAACAAAAGAAATCCCTCTTAAATAGGTGGCCGCCGCAAAACCGCACAGATCTCCGGTAACTCCCCCGCCCAGAGCTACCAGCATATCGGTTCTGTCAAATTGATTCTGGATTAAAAACTCATATAAATCCCGGACAGTATCCAGATTTTTATTTTCTTCCCCAGCCGGGAATACAAACATCTCTGTCCTGGCACTGCAGCTCTTAAGAATCCCTTTTACTTCTTCTCCGTAAAGTTCAGCCACATTGGAATCCGTGACAATACAAAGTTTTTTTGATTCGGTTCCTAAAGCCAGAAGCTTAAGCTTCAATTGACCAAAGTCCTCCGCCGCCACAATTTGGTAAAGAGGCTTTTTTTCTATATCATGTACAATCAGGCAGTCTGACATACTGTCTCCTTTCTCTCAATGTATCCTTTAAGAATAGCGATCCAGGGTAACAAAAAGTCTTCCCTTTTTTGTCTCTGTCTCTACGCCGCGATAAATAAACTTGCCGAATCCCCTTACAGAAACGATATCATCTTCTTTTAATAAAAAGCTGTTGGAGGTGATCATACGGCCATTTACAAAGACCTTTTCCCCTTCAATATACGGCGTCATTTTACTTCTGGAGGACTGCCAGGCCAGGGCCAGAATACAGTCCAGACGTGGGGAAGCTACGCTTCCGGAAACAGTCTCAAATTTGGGGGTAATGGAAAGTTCTTTTATCTTTGCCCGTTGAAGAACCATATTGGTGTGACGGACAAAACTTAGCTCTCTGCAAAGATAATCTGCCATATCCTCCATACAGAAAATATGGCAGATCTTATCCTCAATTAAAATATCCCCGATTTTGCTTCGCTCAATTCCTAGGTTCATTAAGGCGCCTAAATAGTCTCTGTGGCTTAAGTCTTCCGCAAACCGCTGGTTTACCGGCTTGGCAATAAGGCAGGTAAATGGATATTCGTAAAGCTTTTCTCCATAAGAGGGAAGAAAGCAAACAACCTTCCTCTCCGCCATTTTATATCCTCCTGTCAGCTCATATTTGACAGGAAGAAGGGAAGAAAGCAGAGAGAAGAATATTGTCTGCTCATATAAATTTAAAAAGTCCGTATGTACAGGAATGTCCCGCTGAAAACATATGCGGGACAATTCCTGAATTCGCTTTCGAAATAGTAATTCTTCTTTTTCCATAAACAGATGATATCCAGTTAAAAATGAAGATTCAGTCCGCCGGTTCCACCTAATGTATTCCCGCTTAAAAATTCCTGGAAATCTCCTGACAGTTCCACGGACTCCGGTGAAATAATGAATATGTAGTTGGAAATCTTTTTCAAATTTCCATCTATAGAATAGGCAGATCCAGAAATAAAATCAATAATCCTCTGAGCAACCTCTGTGTGGATGCCTTCCATATTTAGAAGAACCGCCTTACCAGACAGCAAATAGTTACAAATCTCCTGGGAATCTTCCATGGAGGTGGGTCTTACCAATACCACTTCCATACCTGCGCCTTTGGATCGCATAGGAACTACTTTATTGTTGGAACTGGAGCGGCCAGAACCCATGAAACGGGATTTAGGCGGCTCATCCTCATCCTCGTACTCATCTCTGTCTCTGGAAACACCTCTTCTGGCAGGCCTCTCGTCTTCGTACTCTTCTTCTTCATCTAAAAAGTAACCGTCATCATCCTCATCAGTGAGACGTGTTAATTCCATTAACTTATTTAACAGGCTCATGTATACTTACTCTCCTATCTTTTTGACTAGCGATGTCCGAAAATGCTTGTGCCAACCCGTACTATGGTGGCCCCCTCTTCAATCGCTACCTCATAATCCCCGGACATTCCCATAGAAAGCACGTCCATAGACATATTATCAATGTTTTTACTGGCGATGTCAACAGATAATTGAAATAAATCTTGAAAAACTTTTCGATTTTGTTCTGGATTTTCGACAAAAGGCGGAATTGTCATAAAACCTTTTACCATTATATGGGAAAAAATAGCAATTTCCTCTAAAGCCCTCTCTACTTCTTCTGTAAAAAAACCGAATTTGCTTTCCTCTCTGGCTACATTTACTTCCAAAAGTACAGGGGTAACCACACCCGCCCTAGCGCTTTCTTCCTCTATCTGGCGAGCCAGGCGCAGAGAGTCCACAGAATGGATTAAAACGGTTTTCCCAATTACCTGGCGTACCTTATTGCGCTGAAGATGGCCGATCATATGGAATCTGGCATCCTCCGGCATACCAGGAGATTTTTCTAAAATCTCCTGAACCTTATTCTCTCCAAAGTTTCTGGCTCCTGCCTCATATGCCTCTAAAAGCATGGAAAGGGGCTTTGTTTTACTGACGGCAACCAGGGTTACCTCTTCTCTCTTTCTTCCTGCCCTAAGGCATGCCTGCCTTATCCGTTCTTCTACTTCCCAATATTGTTCTCTTACCACTGTTCTCTCCCTTTGCTTCTATTGATAAATCAGTTTTCCTTCTTCCACTGTCTCTGCATCCAATACAATGTGATCGTACACAGAAAGTCCGTAATCCATATTTTTCTTTACGGTGCAGTATTCGTCATTGGAGGTCAGCACTTCAATCTGCTTAAATACTGCATAACCCTTATTAATATTATAAACTCCTTTAAGAGAAGCTGTAGTGCCAAGCTGATAGCGCTCCGTAGATTCCGGCTTTATCAAGTAGTCCCCTGGCTGAAATCCTTGTTCACCGCCTATCTCAATATAATAGTACTCGTCCGTGGCATAATATAAAGTGGCCGGCGTAAATACCATAGAAGATCCATTGCCAGAATAAACTTCTTTATAAAATCCCGTATCACTGCTGTCCCCGCCTCTGGTCAGGTAATCCAAAGGAACCAAAAAGAAATCTTTGGTAGTTACTGCAGAAATAGGGATCTTCAGGCCATCTATCTTATCCGATACAATCTCAAAATCCACATACCGCTCCGACACAAACTGAATCATATATTTATTAAAGTCCAGCTTGCCATAGGGCTTTCCGTCTGCTCCCGTAATCATGGAGAAACTGCCGGTGGTAGTCAAATCCCTTCCTCTAAAGGATATCTTCAGGCTGCTCTCTGAACCGTATTTTTCCACGTCTTCCTCTGTCATAGGAAATATAATAGACCAATCGTCTGATACTACAAGTTTGTACACCGGTTCGTTTAATTCTGCAACTTCTCCCGCCCTGGTAACGGAGCTTGGATAGCGGCTTCTGTCAAACAGAGATTCTTCCACCTGAGAGGCTTCTAAATTCTCTAACGTATCAATAGTATAAGAAACAATCCCCGCTTTTTCGGATTGAACCTGGGTAAAACGAATCCCTGCCGCCTCCATAGCTGCCAAGCTGTCTGCTGTATCAAAATTAGAGTACTCCAGAATCAATGACTCCAAAGAATATTTAATATCGTATACACTTCCGAAAGCTGCCTCATCAAAGGTAAGGTTAAATGCAGAAAGCTGCTTTTTTACCGCAGAAAGGCTGTCTGAGCTTAAAGACTGACCATCAGAATTCCGGTTCAAAAAATCAGTCATTTTATTTTCTTCATCAATCGAATAAATTGTAGTTCCAACAGCCGCCCGCCGGCCTTCTCCTACATAGTAATTGATAGTACCCGCCTTGCTGGTGTATTTGACTTCTTCGTCCCGAAGGATGATTCCCGTATAGTCTCTATCATTAACAATGCCTCCGTCCACTACCTCATAAAACTGGATCTTTTCCCGCTTCACATAGGTATAGACGCTGAAACCCATATATACAAAAATTAATGCGAAGATAATCATACCAATATTGATATTCAGAGGCCTTCGATAACGTATGACTTTATTATTCTTCTTCGGGTTCTTCTTTGCCACTGGTGAAGTCCTCCTTTCCATTTAGTATTATAGGAGAAATTTACCGAAAATTCAAGTTAAAAAGAGGTACTGCAACCAGACAGTACCTCTTATGTATATCAAAAGTATCCAGGAAACACTGGGATAACGCGCTTTCTGTTTGTTTTATAAAGAGACTATTACATCTTTTTTTGCATTCTCCGGAAGCTCGTCCGCATCCAGGGATACGCTTAAAATAAAGGTTACATGTGACTTCTCACCGATTTTTTCCAAAATTGAAATGGTTTCGGAAATGTCTTCCCCCTCCAGGCAGGACAATTTGAGGAAACTATCTAAATACATGGCTTCCAGATCGTGGTCTTGAGAAATAATGCCGCATACAAAGCCGATAAAGCTCTCGCTGCTGGTAATTGGATATTCATTGACATTGATCAGTCGAATGCGGTTGTTTAATTCGTACATATGCTTGGAACTTTTATCCAAGTATACAATAGTGCCATGTGCATTTTTAATGGCGGTATTGGCCTTCTCCAAAAGATGTTTGGTCTTACCTTTTCCTTTTTTTCCTGCAATAATCTGAACCATAACAATCTCCTCCTTGGGTCATTGATTTGTATAAAAAGTCGATTCGAATTAAATTAATTATAGTATAATTAACGAAAAAAATCAATAACTAATTGACAATTTTAGAAATAATATTTGTCATATTGTCATATAGTCCCGGACGGCTCTCAGCTTTCATAATAACAGATATGTATTCCTCAGAAGAGGCGTCCCGGGTCCCCATTACCAAACAATAGCCCGCGGCTCTGGTGGTCCCGGTCTTTCCTCCAAATACGGTGAGCCCTTCTGGTGTCTCCCGTTCTCCTGTCATAAACCAATTTCCGCCTTTCCAGGTGGTGGAAACCGTTTCTCCGGAGGCGGACTGATAAGAAACCGCATAAGCAGTGGAACCGGTCACTTCCCGAAATTTAGGGTATTTTAGAGCTTCATGAAATATGAGATACAAATCATAGGCTGTGGTATAATGATCCTCTTCATGAAGGCCATGGGGATTGGTAAAATGGGTACCAGTAGCCCCGATAGCCCTGGCTTCCTGATTCATCATATCCGCAAACCCTTCAATACTGCCAGCCATATGAATGGCAATAGCGGCTCCCGCATCATTTCCTGAAGGAAGCATCAGCCCGTACAAAAGCTGTTCCAAAGTTAATTTATCACCAGGTTGAATCCCGCTTAGGGTGGCTCCGGCCTCTGTAATCACCGCATCACTGGTAACGGTTACTTCATCGGACAAGTTGCCGTATTTAATGGCAATCAAAGCGGTCATAATCTTGGTGGTACTGGCTGGATAAAGCTTTTCATAAACATTTTTACTGTACAAGGTCTGAGAGCCATCCATACAAAAGACTCCTGCCGCTTCTGCCGTCACAGAGCTGTCGCTGTCACCGGAAAAGTCCGTCACAACACACAGATCCTGGGCAAAAGCATCTGCCCTGACCGTTTCTGTTTCTTCCTGCTCACTCTCCCAGACTCTGGAAGAAAAATCATATGGGCGTTCAAGATCTCCCTGTGAGCAGCCGCTGACGGAAATACTAATCAAAGCCAGCATCAGCGCTTTGAAAGGAATTATTCGCGCCACTCTAGATCCCCCCGCTCTAAGGACTTAATCAAAAGCTCTGCAGTAGCCAAATTGGTTGCCAGGGGAATATTATAGGTGTCGCACAGCCTTACCACATCATTAACATCCGGCTCGTGAACTTTTGGATTGTGGGGATCTCGCAGAAAAATCACCAAATCCATTTCATCATGCTCAATCATAGAGGCAAGCTGCTGCCCTCCCCCCAAATGCCCGGCCAAATACTTGTGGACATCCAGATTGGTTACCTCTTCTATAAGCCTTCCGGTAGTTCCGGTGGCAAAAAGAGAATGTTTGCATAAGACTCCTCTGTATGCAATACAAAAATTCTGCATCAATTTTTTCTTTGCATCATGTGCAATTAACCCTACATTCATATAGGCCCTCCTTCATTAATGAACAGTTTTCCTTTGCAATCCTACATTCAGTACAAGACCGATTCCAATATAAATACTGAGAAGTGAACTAATGCCCGCGCTGATAAACGGCAGGGGCTGTCCGGTGTTAGGCATCATCTTGGTTGCCACCATGATGTTAATAAAGCTCTGAAATGCAATCAGAGCCGCCATGCCTGTACAAATCAGTCTTCCTGTTAAGTCTCTGGCCTTAGCGGCCAACCGGATAATTTCAAAAATAATAATTACATAAAGGATCAGAACTACCATGACCCCCCGAAATCCCAATTCCTCACCGATTACGGCAAAGATAAAATCTGTCTGCTCTTGGGAGAGAAAATTGCCGTTTTTTACAGAAGCTATAGTAGTGTTGTTTAATCCCTTCCCGGTTAACTGTCCGGATCCAATCGCAATAAGGGAATTGTCCTGCTGCATATTTCCATCCTGGTATTTGGGATTGGAGGGAAACATAAAGGCCAGGATTCGATTTGCCTGATATCCTTTTAAAAATGGAATCATCTCATATTGGAGGAGATACACAAACAGCGCTCCCATAGGGATCAGGACAGCAAGACCGCCGCCAATCCATTTATAACTTAAACCTGCCAGAAATATCATAGACAGGAATATAAGCACAATAATAATACTGGTGGAAAGGCTGGGTTCTGCCAATATTAAGATTACCGGAACAGAAAACAGAGCCAGAGATATCCCCAATATAACAGGCTGGTTCAGCCTGTCCTGATATTTATTAAAATACCAGGAAAAGAAAACAATCAGGCCGATTTTTACAAACTCAGAAGGCTGGATGGCACCGATACCCGGCAATACAATCCATCGAGTGGCCCCTCCTACCAGTTTGCCGATTAAAAGGACTGCCGCCAAGATAACAACGCAGCCAATATAAATCAAAGAGCTCAAATTTGCAAGCTTATGGTAATCAATTAAAGATATGCTGATTGCCAAGACAAATCCTATCACAATTCCCATAATCTGCTTATTTAACAGAGCTGCGTCCATGTTGGACGCGCTCCTTAAAATCAAAAAGCCAATAATGTTGAGAAAGAAAATCTCTATCAGCAATCGAAAATTGTAATTTCTAAAATTGTATTCAAAAAGCATATTCTAGTAAATCCTCTACTGCTATAAAAGTCCGGTAATGGGCTTTTATGTTTAATGGTGCATCCGCCGCCGGGCACAAAAAGGTTTTGGTGAACTGCAAAGCGGAATACTTGCCCGAAGTACAGGCCCTTTTCTGTGGCTTGGGACGGGAGCGAACCCCAGAACCTGAATTTCAATCCCGTCCGCCTCAATTTCCATATATTTTGAAATGACACGAATCATGTCATCTTTCATCTTTTCCAGTATCTCCGGAGAGTAATCAGTCTTGTCCGACAGAAGGAGCAGCTTCAGCCTCTTTCTGGCTATCTCTCCGGATGTTTTTTTCTGAAAAACTGGCCAAACGTTCATTTCACTCCTCCTAAGCCTGCTTTAAAAAGCTGCTCAAGCGGGCAAAGAAGCTTTTGGGAGAGTCCAGCTCCATTAACGGGATATTCTCACCCAGGACCCGACGGCATATATTCATGTAGGCCTGTCCGGCTAAGGAGCCCATGCCAACTGAGGGTTCTCCCTGATTAGTAGAAATTACAATGGATTCATCATCCGGCACAGCGCCAATAACATTGACTGCCAAAATGTCGATGACATCATCAATGGACATCATGTCTCCCCGGCGAACCATATCCATCCGGATACGGTTTACCACCAAATCGATGTCGCGCATCTCAGCCGCCTCCAAAAGGCCGATAATCCGATCTGCATCCCGGATTGCAGAAACTTCAGGAGTCGTAACTACCAAAGCCCTGTCTGCTCCGGCAATGGCATTGTAAAATCCTTGTTCAATGCCGGCCGGACAGTCCAAGATTATGTAATCAAACTCTTCCCGAAGATCATCGGACAGTTTTGTCATCTGCTCCGGAGTCACGGCGGACTTGTCCCGGGTTTGAGCAGATGGAAGCAGGTACAGGTTGGGATATCTTTTGTCTCTTATGAGGGCTTGCTTCATACGACAATTGCCTTCCACTACGTCTACCAGATTGTAAACGATACGGTTTTCCAGGCCCATAACCACATCCAGATTGCGTAGTCCGATATCCGTATCGATTAGGACTACCCGTTTACCTAAAATGGCCAGGCCGGTTCCTACATTGGCAGAAGTTGTCGTCTTGCCTACCCCTCCTTTACCGGAAGTAATGACAATGACTTGACTCATAGCAATATCCTCCTGCATACTTTTCCAATTACTATTTTACCCTAAATTCACAAATTTTTCCAGCACTAAATAAAATTTAGCATACTGAACAAACTTTTCTTTAGTGTTTTGGTATAAATAGCATTATCTTCTGCGTATGCGATAGCCGGGCCTTTGGCGAGGCGTTTTCCCTTTACCCCTGCCCGTTGGATGTGCTCTCCGATACGAAGCTGCAGGGGCATCATATCCAAGGCTACGATTACAGCCTCCTCATTCCCGGCGGCTCCCGCAAAGGCAGAACCTTTCAGTTCCCCCAGAATAATAATATTTCCTTTGGCCGTCACCCTGGCTCCATGCCCAACATCCCCGATAATCACTATGCTGGCCTCAGATTCCAGCGTATCTCCCCGATCCAGATCTCCTTTAAAAAACTGACCGGTTCTTTCGGAAAGCTCCATAAGCTTTTCATTTAACGCTTTTTCACAGCGGTTAATCCGCTCTGCATTAGTATCTAACAGGCAGAGAATCTCTATCTGGGAGTTTTCCGTAATGGTATTGACCACCAAAAACTCCTGTTCCGGCGACAGAGGTCTTCCCTCCAAAGAAAGGGTCATTTGAACCGATCCCCAGAATTTAGCGCTGTCCCTGAACTTTACAGCCACATCTGAAAGCAGTTGTTCAAAGGGAACCATAGGGTCCAAATAAACCGACATTCCGGCTTTATTACCTTTAATCACCACTGTATTATGACCCATGACAGTCTCCTTTTCTTTATAATTCGACTGGTTTAAGCTTAATCTTGAATCTCTACGGCAGTAGCATCCAAAGCGCCTGCTGCTTGGATTCCTTCCAAAGTCGTATATCCATAATAATAGTTGTAAACATTTTTTGCAAGAGTTGCCGCATTACCGGAACTGTAACCATAAGGAATATTTACCGTAACTGCTACTTCCGGGGCCGCATAGGGGGCAAAGGAAACAAAAAACGCATGGTTGGTACGTCTGGTATCCTCCTGAGCCGTACCGGTTTTTCCGGCAACTTCAATAGCCAAATCAGAGAAAATCCTCTTAGCTGACCCTTCTGCAATAACCTGACGCATACCTGCCTGTACTGCGTCCCAGGTGGAGTCCTGAATATTAATAACAGAGGAGACTTCAGGGACATAATCCTTAATCAGGTTTCCGTCAGAATCTGTAAGCTTATCCAAAAGGCTCAACTCGTAAACGGTTCCCCGGTTAGCCATTGCAGTGACATAGCGGGCAAGCTGGGTGTTGGTAAAGGCATGGCTGCCTTGTCCCATGGAGGAGCGCTCCGGATCCGTATCGGAAATCCTGGGAGACGCCTCGTCAATTTCTACACCGGAGGTATGATCTAAGCCAAACATGGTGGCATATTTAGCCAGAGTTTCTAATCCCAAGCTGGTGGAATAGACATCATTTTCATCCATGGACATCCGGTGAGCCAGTTCTGCAACCACATAGTTGCAGGAGTTTCCAATTCCGCCGATAATATCCAATTTGCCATGGTGTCCCGGATAAATCCAACATTTAATAGGCGTATCAATTTCCTCATACTTACCGGTACATTCAATGGTCTCTCCCATCTGAATCACGCCCTCCTCCAGGGCGGCCACCGCAGTAATAGGCTTAAATGTAGAGCCGGGCGCTTTTACCATCATAGTAGCGTTGTTTCGGAGAGGGAGAGATAAATCCTCCCGAAGCTGGTTGTAATAAGCCGCATCTACTGTGCCTGACATCCGGTTGTTGTCATATCCTGGATAAGTAACCAGAGCACGGACTTCCCCGGTGTTTACATCTACAATCACACAGGAACCGGTACAGGGATCCAGTGCAAGCTGAGCCGGGGTCAGCTCAATGCTCTTAATCTTGCTTCGGATAAAAGAATAGGCATATGTGTCTCCTCCGGCAGAAAGCTTCGCGATTTCATCCGCATCATATTCCAAAACCCCCTGGTCATAAAGGGCAATGCATAACTGCCATCCTTTTACCGTACCATCATTAATCAAATATCGGTAGATCTGTTTGGTAAACCGGGGATCCTCTTTCAATTCCTCTATAATGTACGTTACCAGACTTTCAAAAATACTGTCTGCATTGGAGTATCTGGTGTCAATATCAAGCTTTGCGGTGTCGATCCATCCATCGGCAATCCCTGCATAAATATAATCCCGAAGGCTGATGGTATCTGCCTTCCAACCCAGGTATGCCGCGCTTGTTTCATCAATATCAGCCTTCTTTATGATCCCTACCTCGTCAGAGGCCAGGAATTCATAGATGTAGACCATATAAGCCATCATGTCTTTAGGAAGCTGTCCCAGCTCCAGCGCGTGAGGACTTAAAAGCTCTGCTCGGATATCGTTTAAAATCTGTTCTTGGGACAGAGTCTGAATCTGATAAAGCTGACGCTCCATAGAGGAGGCCTCCTCCGTGCTCATGTGAGACAGAGACAGTACATTATTATTAATGAGCTGATAATATACGTCTTTTACCGGAATGGGCTTTTTAGAATCCTTAAAATTTTCCTCCTCCCGAATGTCCTCCGGGCGCAAATGATCCAGCAGGATACCGGCAAGCTGACGTTCCAAAAGCTCATACACGCCAATCTGCAGATCCTGTTCAATGGAAAGGTAAACATCATTTCCGGCCTGGGGAGCCACCTCTTCTGTTACTTCCAAAATCCGGCCCATATTGTCTACATTTACCACTTTATACCCTTTGCTTCCCTGAAGGTCTTTTTCCAACGATGCCTCTAAGCCGGTACGTCCCACCAGATCTGTGGCTCGGTATTCCTGGTTGCTTCCCTCCGGAATGTCCTTATTGAGCTCTTCAAGCTGTTCTTCCTGGACCTTTCCGATATAACCGATAATCGGCTCAAAGTAAACGCTGTTGTTATATACCCTAACAGAGCTTTCTTCTATGGTTACGCCTTGAAGATCTGCAGTGTTTTCCATAATCTCCGCAACTGTTTCATCCGAAACATTGCTTGCGATGGTGGTGCTTTCGTATTTCCGAAAGGCGGTAAGCTGCATGGTATACCAGATGTTTACCATATTCAGAGCTGTTTCATCATCCAAAACCACGGGATTACCTTTTTCGTCCACAATGGAATCCATCTCGTACTCTTTAAATTTTTTTTCAAAGGCCTCCCTGGCCGGGATGTCTGATGGATTTTTACCGTCTTTATCCAGATCATCCGGGGTGCTTAAATTATAGAAATCTCTCAAAAAACGCCGTTTTGCTCCATCGCTGGCGGAGGTATAAAACATATGGCCGTTTTCATCTATTGCGATTTCAAATTTTCCCTCAATGGTCTCGTTCTGTTTGTGCAGAATGGTCACCAGACGCAGCAGCATAGCGTTGCGATCCGACGCCCTCCGGTAAGCTCCTGTATCCTGAACCGCTACCGAATAGGCCAGCTCGTTGTAGGCCAGTATATTACCGTTCCGATCCAAAATATTCCCACGGGTTCCCGGGGTATAGATGACCTTCTCGGTCTTTTGCATATATTCATTCAGATAGTCTTCCCCGTGAACAATCTGCAAATTAAACAGGTTCACTGTCAAAAGGATAAACATGGCGGCAAAGAGAGCCGACAGGGCGACTAATCTGGACGAAGCTATTTTTTGAAGGATTTCTTTTAAAATTTCCAACAAGTCTTTAAACAAGATTGGTATCTCTCCTTTGTTCCATTTCTTCCAGCTTTCGGCTGATAAACAAGAAAAGCCGGTAGATCAGCAAGGTAGTGACAACTGTAAAAATGATTTCCGGAATAATAATATTTTCCAGATAGTACAGAAAGTCCAACCTCTTCCGAATTAAAAACTGAAATATATAAATGTACAGATTGTAAGCCAGCTCGTTTCCAATAGCAAGGACCATGGGGAGCGTAATATAATCTTCATAATAATATCGGGCAAAAATTCCGTTTAAATAGCCGATATAGATAAACAAAAGGCTATAGAAACCAAAAGTCCCTCCTCCAAATAAATCTAACAGGATCCCCGCAAAAAATCCATATAACATTCCCGAATCCTTTCCGTAAATAAATCCTAAGGAAAAGGTCATAATCAGCAGAAGATTGGGGGATGCACTAAAAAAGGGGATCAGAGGAAAAATGCAGGTCTGTATGGTAAAAGCCAATATCATAAGGGCCAGATTAATGAGTATCCGTTTCATAGAGCCTCCTTTATCTGCCGGAGCTCTCCAGGGATCCTAATTGGGAATCTCCGGTCTCCTTGGTTTCCATAATAACCAGAACCTCCTGAAGATCATCAAAATCTGCCGCGGGAATCAAATAACCGGATTTCGTAAGCCTTTCCGAGTCAATGGTAACATCTGCCGCATACCCTATCAGAAGCCCTGGAAGGAACTTGGAACTGATATTAGATGTCACAATCTGATCTCCGTCCTGGATATCCCCGTCTTTTGTTATATTGGTAATACTTAAACGGCCATCCCGGTAAAGAGTCAAATCCCCGGCAACAATACATTTGTCCCCTGTTCGAAGTCCCATAGCGCTGACACGGCTTAAATCGTCAATAATACTCCTCACCGTGGCATAATTGGCTCCTACATCCGTAACGATCCCTATCAATCCCCCTCCTGCAATGACATTGGAATCTACCTGGACACCATCTTCTGAGCCTTTGTTGATCCGGAATACCTGAAACCAGTCGCCGGAATCCTTGGCAATGACTCTGGCGCCGATTGTTTCATACTGCATATATTCCTGATCTAATTGATACAGCTCTCTTAAGCGATTCAACTCCTGCTGGCCCGCCTGCAGCCGGTTATTTTCTTCAATCAGTTCACCTACCCTCTGCTCCAGTTCTTCTTTCTCCGAAAGGGCAGTCTTTAGCTTTCCATAGTCGGCTAAATCTTTATAAATGCCGGCTCCTACTGCGTTGACACCGGATTGGATTGGTACAAGTAAATAGCCCACTCCGGTACGGAGCGGGTCCATAATCCCCTCGCGAAGGGAAGAGACTCCGATTAAAAATACGCATAAAAGCGTGAGTCCTAACAGAATATATCTGCTGCGCTTGGTTTCCATCTATAACATTCCTCGTTCCTTAAAACTCATATATGAACTGCCTCCGATAATCACGTGATCTATCAAAGGAATCCCCAGAACTTCTCCGGACTCCTTTACTCGTTTCGTGAGGAGCCTATCCTCCCGGCTTGGACTTGGATCCCCGCCAGGATGGTTATGGACAATGGCAAGCCGGACTGCCCGGGCCCGAAGAGCCTCGATAAACAAATCCCTTGGGGATAAAACCGATGAATTAACAGTTCCTTTCGATAAAAGCACATCCCGGATTAAATGCTGTCTGGTATCAAAAAACATGGCGTAGATGTGCTCCTGTTCTAAATGGCGCAGGGCTTCCATGTAGTAGCCGGCAATCTGTTCCGGCTCCCGGTAGACGGCGGCCTCACGGGAACCGGCACTTCTCCAGATCCGTTTGGACAGCTCTGCAATGCACATAAGCTGGGCAGCTTTTACCTTTCCAATACCTTTTACGCCGGTAAATTCGTCAAAGGACAGGTGAAGAAGGCAGGACAGCCCTTCCTCCTCCCCCATTTTCAAAATTTTCTGCGCCAGCTCTATGGAAGTGTCTTGCCGGGAACCGGTACGGATAATAACAGCCAAAAGCTCCGCATCACTTAAAACCCCGGGACCCTTTTCCATGCAGCGCTCGTAAGGACCTTCCCCTTCTGGAATTTGCCGCATAGTAATTTTTGTGGACATAGAATAGGTCTTCTCCATAAATATTCCTTTCTACGCAGCTCTCCAAGTACGCTCCGGAATATTATGTATGATATCAGGGGCGAAAGCATGTCCGCCATACCTGCAAAAGCGATTATAGAAAACGGTATACCAACAAAGCAATGGCAACGCCGATAATGCCGGCCATAGTAATTCGGATGCTGAGCCCAAAGGTAAGAACCAGTATCCCGAAATTAATTACCAAAGGATTGTCAAAGCCAAAAGACTGGCCGAAGTTCAGCCAGGAAAGCCCGGGCACTCCCTCTGTCATACTGCCTATAAATCCTCCCAGAACAATTCCGGTCAGCAAAAGCAACAGCAATATCCAGAAGTTTTTGCTTCTCATATGGGAATCCTCCTTAAACCCTGTGGACAATACCACTATTTTAACATAAGAATCCGCCGGTGTATACACTGTTTTCACGGTTTTCTTCGACCTCTGATGTCAGTATATCTAAAAATCCCCTCAAATCCTGAGAGGATTCCCTGGTATTTTGCCCGATTTTGACGGGAACAGGCGCTACGTGACAGGAAGCTTTACAAGGCCGGCTTCCCAGACTTTCTGCAAGGATTTTAAGATTCCCAGCTTAGCGTGATACCAGGTGAGTCCGCCCTGAAAATATACTGCGTATGGGGGCTTAATGGGGCCGTCGGCGCTAAGCTCAATAGAAGCCCCTTGAATGAAAGTTCCTGCCGCCATAATTACCGGAGCATCATATCCCGGCATATCCCATGGCTCAGGTGTCACATAACTATCTACAGGAGCCGCTGCCTGGATTCCTTCACAGAAGGCAATGACTCCCTCCGGCTTTCCAAAGGTAATGGCCTGGATAATGTCGTGGCGGGATTCGGTACTGTTGGGAACCACAGAAAATCCCAGCCGTTCATAGAGATTCGCTGCAAAGATTGCCCCCTTTAACGCCCCGGCCACCACGGTGGGAGCTAAAAACAGACCCTGAAAAAAAGACTGATTTAACCCAAGACTGGCTCCCACCTCTTTCCCCAGACCAGGGGCGCTGAGGCGTGCCGCTGCCCGTTTGATGCAATCTGTTCGGCCCACGATGTAACCGCCAATGGGGGCCAGGCCGCCTCCGGGGTTTTTAATAAGGGAGCCTACCATCATATCAGCTCCTACATCCAAAGGCTCTATGGGTTCCACAAATTCTCCGTAGCAGTTATCCACCATACAGATTACATCCGGTTTTATCCCTTTTATAAAGGAGATAAGCTGTCCAATCCGCTCTACAGACAAGGTTGGACGGGTCTGATAACCTTTGGATCTTTGAATCGTCACCAGTTTGGTTTTCTTATTTATGGCCTTTCGGATACCTGCAAAATCAAAGTCTCCGTTTTCCAGAAGATCCACTTGGCAGTAAGAAACTCCGTATTCTTTTAAGGACCCTACCGAATCCCGAATCCCGATGACCTCTTCCAGGGTGTCATATGGTTTCCCTACTGGGGATAAAAGCTGGTCTCCCGGCCGCAGATTGGAGGATAAAGCAATATGAAGGGCATGAGTACCGCTGATTAGCTGGGGACGCACCAGCGCGCTTTCTCCATGAAACACCTGGGCGTAAACTTCTTCCAAGGTATCTCTTCCCGCGTCATTATAGCCATATCCTGTGGTAGAGGCAAAGTGAGTCTCGCTGACCTTGCACTTCTGCATCCCGTGGATCACCTTTAGCTGGTTGTACTCTGCGATGGCATCTATTTCCGAAAACCGTTCTTTTAAAGATTCTTCTATATCAGCTCCAAAGTTTAAAATCTCTTTGCAGATTCCTAGTTCTTCATACATATGGCAGGTGTTCATAAAGATCATTCTCTCCATTCCTGTAAAATATAGGACAGTACTTTATCTGTATCATTGTCAAATTCGGGAAGGTTCAGCCATCTTACGTCCCGTTCCCTGCGAAACCAAGTTAATTGACGTTTTGCAAAATGGCGGGTATCCCTTTTCAAAATATGGACCGCTTCCTGAAGGGTGGTTTTTCCGTCCAGATAGTCCAGTATTTCTTTATAACCCAGACCCTGCATGGATACCAGTTCCCGGGTGCACCCTCTGGCCTTTAAAGCCTGTACCTCCTCAACCAGCCCTTTCTCCATCATTTGGTCCACCCGTCTGTCGATCCGCTTATACAGAGTTTCTCTGTCTGTGTTCAGCACATAGTAGAAAAGCCGATAGGGACATTCCTTTCCTCTCTCCGTCTCATTGTGGACGGAGATCTTCTCTCCGGTCTGGCGGTAATACTCCAGGGCGCGAATCACCCGCTTTACGTTATTAGCATGGATAGCCTGGGCGGATTCCGGATCTACCCTCTTTAGCATCTCGTGAAGATAAGCCGTCCCTCTTTGCCTTGCCAGCTCTTCTAATTCCCGCCGTATTTCTCCGCCTTCCTCATTTTTCTTAAAGTCAATGTCATAAACCAGGGCCTGAATGTAAAAGCCTGTGCCCCCGGCTATAACAGGGACATGTCCCCTGGCCCGGATTTCTTTCATAGCGGCTTTGGCCCTGTCCTTAAATACCACTACATTAAATTCTTCGTCCGGTTCCAGAATATCAATTAAATGGTGGGGAACCCCATCCATCTCCTCCTTGGTCACCTTAGCGGATCCAATATCCATATGGCGATATACCTGCATAGAATCGGCGCTGATAATCTCTCCTCCCACCGCTTTAGCTAAGCGGATAGACAAAGAAGTTTTTCCTACTGCTGTAGGGCCTGTAAGAACAATCAGAGGAAGTTTCACAGTTGCCTCCTGTCTTTTTTACTAAACAATTCTCTTAAACTTTTTTTCCAGCTCATATTTGCTCATAGATATAATAGTGGGACGTCCGTGAGGACATGCGTAGGGATTTTCCAGTTCCAGCAGCTCATCAATAAGCTGATCCGCTTCCCTGACATTTAAAACATGTCCGCCCTTTACCGCCGCCTTGCATGATATGGAAGCCACTCTTTCATAGACCATGTCCAAATTTGCATGAGTTTTTTCTTCTGTAAGACTTCCCAGCATTTCCAGCAAAAGATCTTTTTGGGCAATAGAAAGGAGATTGGAAGGAATCCCTCTTATAGCGTATTCCCGGCCCCCAAAGGGCTCAATTTCAAATCCCATATCTGTAAAGTAAGGAAGATGGGCTGCAAGAGCGCTTTCCTCCTGAACCGTCAAGGTCAAAATAATAGGCGGGCTTACCATCTGGGAATCGTAAGATCTTTCCCTAAGGGATTTCATAGTCTTTTCATAAAGTACCTTTTCATGAGCAGCATGCTGATCAATGATAAAAAGCTTATCCTGGTATTCTACCAGCCAGTAAGTATCAAACAGCTGTCCGATAAGCTTGTGCTGAAAACGGGCTTTCGGCTCCAGCAGCTTTCCGTCAAACAGCTCCATCTGCTGCAGCCTTGGTTTTGACGGCTTTTCCGGCACCGGATGTTCAAAAGAGGAGGGTTTTCCTCCGTAAAGCGCTTCCGGCTCCTTTAACTGCTGGGCTGCCAGCCTTTTTTTTTCAAAAGGCTCTGGAAGCCTTCTTTTATTTTCCGGCAAGCCGGAAGCCTCTTCCTTCTGCTCTGTCTCTTCTTTCCGGTCTGTCAGGGATATCCTTGGAATCAGCTCTTTTTCATGAAGGGATTTTGACACAGCCTGATACACGGCCTGATAGACTTCTTCTCCATTTTCGAACCGGACTTCCATTTTGGCGGGATGGACATTTACATCCAGCGCCTTGGTATCTATAGTAAAGTGAAGCACTGTAAAAGGAAATTTGTGCTTCATAAGAAAAGGACGGTAGGCTTCCTCGATAGCCCTGCTGATCAGAGGGTTTTTAATATATCTGCCGTTGATAAAATAGATTTCGCAGTTTCGGCTGGAACGGGCCACAACAGGCTTGCAAATATAGCCGGATATCTTTACAGGGCCTTCCGTTTCTTCTATTTTTAAAAGGTTGGCAGTCAGCTCTCTGCCATAAATCTCATAAATAATATCTTTTAAATTATGGTTTCCTGATGTGTGGAGGACGTTTAAGCCTCCTTTTACATATCGGATGGAGATATCCGGCCTGGAAAGGGCAATCTTTTCCACAAAATCCTGGACATAACCGCCCTCGGTAGATGAGGATTTTAAGAACTTTTTTCTGGCCGGGGTATTGTAAAACAGATCCCGAACTAAAAAGGTAGTCCCTTCCGGCACTCCCACTTCTTCCATCCCTATTTCCACACCGCCCTCAATACGGTAACGGCTGCCGGCAAGCTGGCTGCCGGTCTTAGTAAGCAATTCTACCCTGGACACCGCGGCAATGCTGGAAAGAGCTTCACCCCGAAAGCCTAGAGAAGCCACGGAAAGTAAATCCTCCGCCCTTCGAATCTTGCTGGTGGCATGACGCAGAAATGCCATGGGAACCTGATCCTTCTCTATGCCGCAGCCATTGTCTGTTATCCGGATTAAAGAGACGCCTCCGTCCTTTATCTCTACAGTAATAGCGGTAGCATCAGCATCTATGGCATTTTCTAAAAGCTCTTTTACAATAGATGAGGGCCGTTCAATAACCTCTCCGGCAGCGATTTTATTGACTGTATTTTCGTCTAATACTACAATACTCATTCTGATTTCTCATTCCTATCCTGCTGGCGGCCATCCCAGCGGTTTTTAAGCCGGTTCTGCAGACGATAAAGGGTGTTTAGCGCGTCAATAGGCGTCATCTGAGAAAGCTCCAGCTCCTTCAATTCCCGGACGATATCGTCATCTTTTACTGCATCCAAAAAGGATATCTGCAGAAGATCTACCTCATCCGGCTTCGGAACTGCCTTATGGACAGTAATACTGGCGGAGCCTTCCGCAATTTCCCTGGCTTTGGCGGTTATATCGGCGCTCGTCAATTCTTCCACCAGCTCTTTTGCCCTAGCGATAACCGAATCCGGAACCCCTGCCAGTTTAGCCACCTGGATGCCGTAGCTTTTGTCTGCTCCCCCTTTGATAATCTTTCGCAAGAAAACAATATCGTCTCCCTGCTCCTTAACGGCGATGCAGTAATTGTTAACACCGCTCATGGCTCCTTCCAGCTCCGTAAGTTCATGGTAATGGGTGGCAAACAGGGTTTTTGCTCCTAAAATCCTAGGGTTGCTGATGTGCTCTACCACTGCCCAGGCAATGGAAAGTCCGTCAAAGGTGCTGGTGCCTCTGCCGATCTCATCTAAAATAAGGAGGCTGCTTTTGGTGGCATTCCGCAGAATATTGGCCACCTCTGTCATTTCCACCATAAAAGTGCTCTGCCCTGCTGCCAGGTCATCTGATGCCCCTACCCTGGTAAAAATCCGGTCGCAGATGCCGATATTGGCATCATCTGCGGGAACAAAACAGCCGATTTGGGCCATAAGGACAATCAACGCCACCTGGCGCATATAAGTAGATTTTCCCGCCATGTTGGGACCGGTGATAATAGAAATGCGATTTTTATTATTGTCTAAATAGGTATCGTTGGATACAAAAGTGGCATCGGGAATCATCTGCTCCACTACCGGATGGCGCCCGCTATGGATCTGAATAATTCCTTTTTCATTTATAGAAGGTTTTACATAGTTGTTTTTAGTAGCTGCCACAGAGAGAGAGGTAAAAACATCAACTCCGGCAACGGCTTTGGCTGTTTTTTGAATTCGCACCACTTGGGAGGCCACTTGATCTCTTACCTGGCAGAACAGATCGTATTCCAGGGAAAAGAGCTTATCCTCTGCCCCTAAAATAATTTCCTCCAGTTTTTTAAGCTCATCCGTTGTGTAGCGTTCTGCGTTGGCCAGAGTCTGCCTGCGGATAAAATACTCCGGCACCAGATTTTTAAAGGAATTGGTTACCTCAAAGTAATAGCCAAAAACTTTATTATATTTGATCTTTAAGTTTTTAATCCCTGTCTTCTCTCTCTCTCTAAGCTCCAGGTCAGCGAGCCAGGTTTTTCCTTCCGTCTTTGCATGGCGCAGCTTATCTGCTTCCTTGTCAAAGCCTTCTCGGATAATCCCTCCTTCCCTAAGGCCGATTGGAGGGTCCTCCACAATAGCCTGATGAAGCAGGCTGTATAGATCTTCCAGCGGATCCAGGGATTCATTCATCTCCTTTATAAGGGGAGATGAAAATTCTGTTAAAATCTGTTTAATATAAGGAAGCATCTCAAGGGAATTCTGAAAAGAAATCAAATCTCTGGGACCCGCAGTCTTATAGCTGATGCGGCCGATAAGCCGCTCCAAATCATAGATAGGGTTTAAATATTCCCGGATTTCTTCTCTGGAAATATAGTTCATATTGAATTCCTGAATTACTTCCTGACGGCGCAGGATTTGATCCCGGTGAATAAGGGGCTGTTCAATAAAGGTTCGAAGCATACGAGCCCCCATGGCAGTCTTGGTTTTATCTAAGACCCACAGAAGGGAACCTCTCTTCTGCTTTTCCCGAAGGGTTTCCAAAAGTTCCAGATTCCGTCTGGTGGAGGTATCCACAATCATATACTGCCCTACAGCGTAGGGCGTAATGGTGGTCAAATGCTCCAAAGTACTTTTCTGGGTCTCATAAAGATAGCGCATTACAGCCCCGGCCGCCACAACGGCAGTCTCATAATCTCCCAAACCCAGCCCGCTTAAATTATTTACCTTAAAATGTTCTTTTAAAAGCTCACGGCAGCTGTCGTCGCTAAAAAAACGGCTGTCCAAAGAAGAAATCGCCGCATGATACCGGTTTTTAATCTCATCGATCTCCACGCCAGACATGTAAAAGGCTTCATTGCACACCACTTCTGAAGGAGAAAACTTGTTGATTTCGTCAAAAAGGTCCCTTTCTGTTCCGACCTCTGTCACGAAAAAATCACCAGTACTGATATCGGCAGTAGCTAAGCCAAATACTTCCCCCAGGTATACTATTCCCATCAGGTAGTTGTTTTTGGTCTCGTCTAGCGCCTGTGCACTGGTAATCGTTCCCGGGGTTACAATCCGGACCACTTCCCGTTTTACCAGCCCTTTGGCAAACTTGGGGTCCTCCATCTGCTCTGCAATTGCAACTTTATATCCTTTTTGGACAAGCCGGTTTAAATATACATCTACAGCATGATAAGGAACACCGCACATAGGCGCACGTTCCTCCAATCCACATTCTTTTCCGGTGAGGGTAAGCTCCAGCTCTCTGGACACAGTTACTGCGTCATCAAAGAACATTTCATAAAAGTCACCCAGCCGGTAAAACAAAATGCAGTCCTTATATTGCTCTTTGGTCTCCATATAGTGGACCATCATTGGTGATAATCCAGCCACGTGCTACTATCCTTTCTCTTCTCTATAGGTAAAATTATGAAACAATTCGGACGGCTTATCTTCTTGCCCGGCAGCGCCGGACAAGAAGGATTGGATAGATGTCCGAACTGCTACATAATTACTGGAGCACGACTCCCGTGTCAGTGGGATCCCATTCCTGGGTATTGGGTACCGGAACCACATCCGGCCGATAGAAAGGTCCTACGCTGGTAGTATCCTCATAAATCGTAATGGGAACTCCTGCCTGTACATTATCATAAATCCACTTGGCATCTGCAGTGCGTAGACGAACACAGCCTGCAGAGCGGGCAACGCCTAGATCATTGTAGGTCTGAGCCCGAAGAGTCCGATTGTTCTCCTTCTCGAAGATTACCGAATGGAGCAAAAAGTTTCCTGTGATGCGGGTAGCATATTGAGTGTAGCAGTCTCCCACCATATAACGCCAGCGATACCGCTCCGGACTCTTAAAGGTTCCCAAAGGAGTATCATCTCCTACAGAAGTCAGCATGGACATAACCGGTAAAATATATCCGTTTTCCCCGTCTTTGGCATAGACGGTCAGACAGTTAGTAGTCTTATTAACCTTGATAATATAGGAGGATTGCTTTCCAATAATGGGATCCACATTCTGTACCAGGCGGCCGTCCTCACGGAAATAATACTTATATCCGTTTAGGTACTGCCATCCGGTCAGCACCATAGAATTGGATACAAAGAACCTGCTCTCTGAATCATCCAGCCATCCGGAATAATCATTGCCGTTGGGATCGTCATAATGAATGGCTCCGGCTTCGTCTCTCCACATACGGCTCTCATAAGGGGAATAGAACCGGTAACGATCAGACTCCGGCCCCGGCTGTCCCTTAGGCACTAACTGAATATCAATATCCGTAATGTAATGACCGCTGTTTAAGGTTCCTGCAATCTCACCGTTTTTTGCCCATCCCAGCTGGCCTACGGTGTCCAGAGTAACCCGGTAATAAATATCCCAATTATAGCCAGCCAGCATAGACAGGCCGATACGCACCGCCTCCATATGAGTGTCTGCGTTACCGTCAACTGCGCCGTTTAATTCCCCTACATAATTCCAGCCCAGCCATCCGCCGTTATTGATGCTGCTGGTGTAAGAAATGGAACCGCCCAGCCCGCTGTTAAATACCAGGGACATATTGCTGTAAAATCCGCCGTTTCCCACTCCGTAATTTAAGGTAACACCGTTAAATTCCTTCTGGCCCGGCGTAATCACTCCAGAGACATTTGAACCGCCCTGTTCAGGCGCCGTCTCAGAACCATCGGGGGCAGCAGGATTCCCTGCAGTGCCCGGACCATTTCCGTTTTCCCCGGAATTCATATTTACTGTGTTGGGGAGCTGTTGTTCCTGCTGATCCAGAGCAACTCCCGGGCCCTGGTTTTCATAACCGTTGTCTGCATATACAGTGACTGGTAAGGACAGAGCCACCGTCAGTGCTATAACAGCGCCAGCCTTTAATGTCTTTTTCATCTCTTGTTACCTCCTTGCACTTCTGTCAAGCCTTTCTTATATCGGGATACTCAATGGTCAAGACTTCCCATATAATAAAATCCTTTTATTTCATCCAGGTAGACATCCACGATCTTTCCGATCAGATCAGGAGAGCCTGGAAAATGAACTACCGTATTGTTCCCCAACCTTCCGGTTAAAAGCCGGCTGTCATGAGAGTTTATCTCCTCCACCAGCACCTTCTGCACCGTATGCAGATCCCGGCCGGAAACCTCTGAGGAAATCCTCTGGACCTGGGCCAAAAGCCGGTTAAACCGATTCTTTACCACATCCTCCGGCACCTGTCCATCCATTTCTGCCGCCGGCGTTCCGGTACGTTTGGAATAAATAAATGTAAATGCGCTGTCAAAACGAACCCGCTCCACTACATCCATAGTCTCCAAAAAGTCTTCCTCCGTCTCTCCCGGAAAACCTACAATAATATCGGTAGTCAAGGATATATAAGGAATAGCCTGTCTGATCCGTTCTACCAAGTCAAGGTATTGCTCCTTAGTATACCGGCGATTCATGATATGTAAAATTCGGCTGCTTCCCGACTGAAGAGGCAGATGGAGATGAGGGCAGATTTTTTCCGATTCCCTCATTACTTCAATCAGCTCACAGGACAAATCTTTGGGATGAGAAGTCATAAAACGGATTCTTTCAATCCCTTCTATCTGCGTAACTTGTTTTAAAAGCTCTGCAAAGGAGACGGGATGTTCCAGAGTCTTTCCGTAAGAATTAACATTTTGTCCCAAAAGCATAACTTCCACTACGCCATCTGCCGCTAACCGCCTGATCTCCTCTAAAATATCCTGGGGATTCCGGCTCCGTTCCCGGCCTCTTACGTAGGGGACAATGCAGTAGCTGCAGAAATTGTTGCAGCCGAACATAATATTAACTCCGGATTTAAAGGAAAATTTCCGTTCTGTAGGAAGATCCTCTACAATTTTGTCCGTACCTTCCCACACATCCACTACTATCTTATCCGAAAGGAACCTTTCTGTTAAAAGCTCCGCTAATTTATAGATATTGTGGGTTCCAAAAATCAGATCCACATAGCGGTAACTTTTTTTGATTTTTTCCACCACCTGAGGCTCCTGCATCATACAGCCGCAGAGGGCGATGAGCATGCCTGGGTGTTTCTTCTTTAAAGCGCCCAAATGGCCCAGCCTTCCGTAAACCCTCTGATTGGCGTTTTCCCGGACTGTACAGGTGTTGTAAAGGGTAAAATCCGCATCCTCATCCTCTATAGGCACATACCCGATAGCCTCTAAAACACCCGTCAATTTTTCAGAGTCCCTGGAATTCATCTGGCACCCGAAGGTATTGATACAGCAGGTTAAGGGCCGTCCCAGTCTGGCGCTTCTCTCCTCTGCCAAAAGCTTTGCCTTGGCAATAAAATAGCGCTGCCTGTCCGGCTCAGACCTGGGAGCTTCGTCCAATATGGCCGTAAAATCATTGTTCCAATCCCTGTTCATGTACTATCCTCACTTGTGCTGTCAAAAGTCTAGTTGCCATTATAGCACAAAAAATTCCGGTTGCAAAGGATGAAAATTAAGTTGTAAGAATAAGTTCAGAATTCTTACGCTACCGGATCTGACCGTTTCCATAGATAATATATTTGGTGGTAGTCAGCTCCTTTAAGCCCATAGGGCCTCTGGCATGAAGCTTCTGAGTACTAATCCCGATTTCTGCTCCAAAGCCAAATTGATTTCCGTCAGTAAAGCGGGTAGATGCATTTACATAAACCGCGGCGGCATCAATCTCATTTAAGAACTTCTGGGAATTGGCATAATCAGAAGTCACAATGGTCTCGGAGTGTCCGGTGTTATAGCGGTTAATATGGGAAATGGCTTCCTCTATAGATCCTACAATTTTCAGAGACACTATATAGTCTAAATACTCCTTTCCCCAGTCCTCTTCTGATGCCGGAACCAGTTCCGGGCACAGTCCTAAGGATTCCTCGTCTCCCCGAATTTCCACCTGATGCTTTTTTAAACGCTCCATCAAAAGCGGAAGAAATTGTTCCGCAATTCCCCGGTGGACTATCAAAGATTCACAGGCATTGCATACGCCGGTTCTCTGGGTCTTGGCATTTTCAATGATATCAAGAGCCATATGAAAATCCGCAGATGCATCTACAAAAACGTGGCAGTTTCCGGTTCCGGTTTCGATTACCGGGACTGTGCTGTTTTCCACCACAGTCTTAATCAATCCCGCTCCGCCTCGTGGAATCAACACATCCACATAGTCATTCAGTCTCATCAACTCCCTGGCAGCCTCCCTGCTGGTATCAGTAATAAGCTGAATGGCATCTTGGGGAAGGCCGACGGAATCTAATCCTTTTCGGATGGCATCCCCAATAGCCAGGTTAGAGTGGATAGCGTCCTTTCCTCCCTTTAAAATCACAGAATTTCCTGATTTAAAGCATAACCCGAAAGCATCTGCCGTCACGTTGGGGCGGGCTTCATAAATAATGGCTACCACTCCTAAAGGGACTCTCTTCTGGCCGATAATCAGTCCGTTAGGCCTGGTTTTCATAGACAAAACCTCCCCTATCGGATCTTCTAAGGCCGCAACTTCCAAAAGCCCCTCTGCCATGGCGCCAATTCGTTTGGAGTCTAGAGCCAGCCTGTCTAAGAGTCCCTGGCTCATTCCGTTTTGCCTAGCCTTTTCCATATCCTTCTCATTGGCCTTTTCGATTTGACTGCTATGGTCTAATAAAGAGCTGGCCGCTGCCTTAAGCCCTTCATTTTTTTCTCTGCTTCCCAGAGTGTTCAGCAGCCGGGCCGTCTCTTTAGCCCTTTTTCCCATCTCTGCTAATATCATCATTTCCTCCTGCAAATAATAGTCTGTGTCGGTGTAACAATCCGGTCCAGAGCACAGTCATGAATCTGTGCCGGAAGCTTGTAAAAAAGCTGAAAATCATAGATAATCCCGACTTTCAGACAGTTTTTTCCCTCTAAAGAGCCTAAAAATCGATCATAGTAGCCGCCGCCGTAGCCAACTCTTTGCCCTTGATAATCCAGGGCCACAGCAGGGACTAAAATCATATCTCCGTTCTCAGGCAAAAGATACTCCGAGCTTTTAGGCTCTAAGATTCCCATAGCCCCGGCTTCTGTATCTTCCAGTCCCTTAATAAGAGAAAACTTTATGACTTTCCCCAAAACCCTGGGAACTGCCACCGGAATCTTCCTGTCCCAAAGTTCCTTTAAAATGTACCGTGTGCCTGCTTCCTTTCGGATATCAATATAGCAGAATACCCTGGAAAGACAGGAGAATTCCTCCATGGCAAAGAGGCGTTCTTTTAGCTCCTTATCCCAGCAGGCTTTTTCCCGGTCCGTCAGAGAAGCGCGGGCATCGGCGATTTTTCTGCGGATTTCCTGCTTTTTTTCATTCCCTCTTTCCATATTTCTTTCCCAAATCTGTAATGGTTCCGTCGGCCTCCTGAATAGAAATATTATTCAAGGCCCCTCGCATGTTCCGGCGAATTGCTTCGATATATTCTTTCCTCAAGGCGGCCTGTTCCGCTTTTTCCGCCTCTGTCAGCCCTTCTTCCTGGGATTTGTGGTAAAGGGCATTAATTCGATCTATTTTTTCCTGGTTCATACAAGCTCCTTTTATACTTTACATAATATTTTTATGTAAATGTATTAATATTCGTAAGCAATATAGCTCATCAAATCAAAGTCTTGGTTTTGGTGGGCCAAAAAAAGGGTGCCGGTTTCCTGCCCCCCGGTAATCTCCAAAACTGTGGACACATCCTTCCCGTTGGCGATTACCATATCGCTGCCGCTGTCTGTGGCAATCCGAGCTGCAGCCAGCTTTGCCGCCATTCCGCCGGTTCCCACATCGCTGCCGGAGGAAGGTTTTCCCATAGATAAAAGCTCCGGCGTGATCTCCGGCACCAGGGAAATCAGTCTGGCATCCGGATTTTTGTGGGGGTCGTCTGAGTACAGGCCGTCAATGTCAGATAAAAGAATCAGTAAATCCGCTCCCACTAAAGCGGCTACAATGGCAGACAGCCGGTCATTATCCCCGAAATTATCTACCAATGGAATCTCTGAGGTAGAAACCGTATCGTTTTCATTGACAATCGGGATGGCACGAAGCTTTAAAAGCTCTTCAAAGGTATTTTGGGCATTTAACCTGGATGACTCCCTTTCCATAATATTTTTAGTCAGAAGGATTTGGGCTGCAGTCTGATTGTACTCGGCAAATAGTTTCTGATAAACCATCATAAGCCTGGCCTGCCCCACTGCTGCATATGCCTGTTTTTCCGCCAGGCTCCCGGGCTTCCCCCTATGCCCCAGAGCCTGCCTTCCCACCGCAATGGCACCGGAGGACACCAAAATCACTTCTTTGCCCTGACCTTTTAAATCACTGATAATTCTCACCAGCCGTTCAATTTTAATGAGATTTAAATCTCCGGTTTCCCGGTGGGTTAAAGAGGATGAGCCAATTTTAATAACAATTCTTTTCTTTTCCTTTAATGCGCTGCGGCTATACTGTTCCATTTGTATCTCCTTTGTTTAAATTTTTGGCCGAAGAGGCTGATATTTTTTTGCCAGAACCTCTGCCGTACGGATACCGTCCATGGCAGCGGAGGTAATGCCTCCGGCATATCCGGCCCCCTCCCCGCAGGGAAAGAGCCCTTTTATTTGGCTTTCCAGCTTTTCATCCCTTGTGATTCTTACCGGAGAAGAGGTTCGGCTTTCAATGCCGGCCAAAATGGCATCCTTGCGGTCAAATCCGGAAATAATATGTCCAAACCGGTTCATTCCTTCCATAAAAGCTTCTGTCAGCTTGGCAGGCAGCAAATCTCTAAGGTTGGAAAACTGAATGCTGCCACAGAATTCCGGAGTTACCTCTCCGAATTTTTTAGATTTTTGGTTATTGCAGAAATCTCCATAAAGCTGGATGGGAATCTTTCCGCTTCCCAGTTCATAGGCTTTTTCTTCCAATCTGCGCTGGAATTTTACTCCGCCTAAAGGCCCGGCGCTCTCCCCTCCAAAGTCTTCCCGGGTGACAGAAACAATAATGGCGCTGTTTGCATTTTTTCCGTCTCTGGCATGATAACTCATCCCGTTAACAGCCAAATGTCCTTCCTCCGAAGATGCATTCACCACGTAGCCGCCCGGACACATGCAGAAAGAATAAACCCCTCTTCCGTTTGATGCCTGATAGGTCAATTTGTAGCTGGCCGCCCCAAGTATTCGGCCGGCTTCCCTGCCATATTGGGATTCATCTATCATCGCCTGGGGGTGCTGGATCCGGAGTCCTACTGCAAAAGCCTTGGCTTCCATAGGAACCCCTTTTTCATATAAGACTTCAAAAGTATCCCGGGCGCTGTGGCCTACAGCCAGCGCCACTGCCTGAGTATCCAGCCGATCCGTTTCATTGATTATCAATCCTTCTAGACGTCGGGAGCCATCTTCATAGTCTGAAATGATAAAATCCGTAACTTGGGAGTAAAACCGTACCTGGCCTCCCAGACGGATGATTTCCTGCCGGATTCTCTTAACCACACGGCTCAATATATCCGTCCCTATATGAGGTTTATTTACGTAGCAAATGGATGGATCCGCACCGAATTGCGTAAGGATTTTCAGGACCTCTCCGTTACGGCCTGACGGATCCTTCACCAGGGTATTTAATTTGCCGTCCGAAAAAGTTCCGGCGCCGCCCTCTCCAAACTGAACATTGCACCTGGGATCTAAGGGTTTTCCCCGCCAAAAATCCGCTACTTTTTTAATCCTCTCTTCCACCGGTCCGCCCCGCTCTAACAGAATAGGGCAATACCCGGCCCTGGCAAGCATCAGCCCGCAGAACAGTCCTGCCGGACCTGTGCCGACTATCACCGGAGGAGCAAGGAGCCTATCGGTACCGGGATCAGGGAATCGATAGGAAAGAGGGGTTTTAACCTCCGCATTAGGGTTTTTCGCCCTCTTTACCACCCGTTCTTCCTTGGCGGTTTTAATATCCAGCACGTAACTGTATGTAATTTCTTCTTTCTTTCTAGCGTCAATAGACTGTTTTACAATAGTAAGTTCCTGAATTTCTCCCGGCGATATCCGAAGAGCTTTTGCGGCCTTCTTTTTTAAGTCCTCTCTGCTATGATGTATGGGAAGCTTTACCTGTAAAAGCCGTATCATCCTCTTACCCCCTTTCCGCCGGCAGCAGCGGTTCCGGCCAGGCTGCCAGTGGCCCAGGCCCACTGAAGGTTGTAACCGCCGCAGATGCCGTCCACATCCAAAAGCTCGCCGGTTATATAAAGGCCTTTTTGAATCCTGGATTCCAGGGTTTCCGGATTCATCTCCCTAGTGTCCACGCCTCCGCAGCACACCTGGGCATTGGAGAAAGGATTCACGCTTTGAACCAGGGCCTGGTAGCCCTTCAATTGACGGCACAGAATGTCCATCTGTCCTCTGGTAATGCTGCTGCAGGGTTCCCCGAGACGAATGCCGGAAAGCTTTAAAAGCACCAGAGAAAGTTTTTTATTTAAAAGACCGGTTAAAAAATCCCCGCAGGCTCGTTCCGGAAACCGTTTCTTTCTCTTATCCAAAAACCTTCTGGTTTCTTCCGGAGTCCTGTCCGGAAAAAAATCTGTTTTCACCACAACCTTCTTTTTCGCTTCCAGGGCTTTGGAAGCGTATCGGCTAATTTGGAAGACCGGTATTCCGCTTAAACCGTAATCCGTAAGCTGGAGTTCTCCCCGCTCCTTTGCCTCTTCTCTATCCTCCGCATACAAAGTCAGCATAGCGTCGGTCCGGACTCCCGCAAGTTGTTTATAATAATTTCCCTGGCAACGGAGTTGAACCAGGGCCGGAAGAGGCCGAATCACTCTGTGTCCCAAGGATTTTGCCAGTTCATAACCTGAGCCATCGGACCCTGTGGAGGGAGCCGCCTTGGATCCGGCCGCCAGAATCACGCAATTCCCATATAGGATCTCTTTTGTTGTTTGTCCTGATTCTCTTTTTCCGGATGTTCCCGCAATCTGCCATATTCCATCGGGTGTTCTTTTGATAGAAGTAACAGAAAATCCGCAGAGCACCTTTACTCCAAGCTCATTCAAGCTCATTCGGAGCACATCTAAGACCGCCGAAGCCTGATCGGAAACCGGATAATAGTATCCCTGCCGCTCTTTCACCTCCAGCCCCATCTGAGAGAACCACTTAATTGTGTCCTGAAATCCGAACCGTTCTATCACTTTCATGGGGAAGTCCGGCTCATCGGATCGGAAGCACTGGCCAGCCATATATCCATTCGTCAGGTTACATCTGCCGTTTCCCGTGGACAGAAGCTTCTTTCCAACCTTGTCCATATGCTCTAATATGGTTACATCAGCTCCGGCCCTGGCAGCCCAGAAAGCGGCAGCCATACCGGATGCTCCTCCGCCGATAATAAAAATCCTCTTTTTCATCATGGGGACTCCTCCTGAAAGATATTCGGTAATCAGTATAGCATACTTATACTGGATTTTCCAGAAAAATACGGTGTCCTGGTACGGACTAGCTGGTATAAGATTCCAGATAGCTGTAAATCTCCAGCATAGTGGAAAACCAGATCCCTTCCCGCAGCCGATCCTGCTCCTCCTTTGGAAAATCCGTAATGGGGATATGGGTATAAAGGCATACGTTGTCCTGATCCTTTCGGAATACCAGCAAAAACCCATCCTCCGATACTAAGCAATAAGGCGGGGTCTCCGCCGTGGAAATGTGATCCACCTTCTTCTGATTAATGACAATCGTATCCATAGGCCGGGTTTGGGCCTGGGTCGGAGTTATGGATTTAGTTTCTTCTATAGGAGCCGGGCCTTTTACGAAAAGGGCGGCCGTCAGGCAAAGCAAGCCGGTTCCGAAAAACAAACATAAGCAGTATACAAGCTTTTTCATGGAAATCCTCCTTTCCAAAGCTAGTATCTGCTTATCTTTGTCAAATTATCCATTTTTCCCTGATTACATCAAACGGAGCCGTCTGGCTACCCCAACAATCCGGCTTCCCATAGGCATGTCCCGTAATTCCCTCTCAGTAAATCCGCCGAATTTTAAAAGTAAAAGGCCATAAACCCCTATTGCTCCACAGATGGCCAAACTTACGGCCACTCCTAATCCCATCCGGCTATCTGCTATCTTGCCGGGAAGCAGGGCATGGATGCAAACGTATATTCCGTAAGAGACAATCCCCATAACCGCCGAACAAACAGCGGGGATCAAAAAGGTTTTTTTGTACTCCTGACGGTAGCGGAGAAATTTGCGGATGGACAGGCTGTTGAGCACACAGACCAGCAGAGCAAACAGAATGTTAGAATATACCACGCTGTATATCCCCAAGTTCATCACCCGCTGAAAGAAAATCAGGGAAATGATGTGGGGAATCAAAGCTACTGCCGAATGATACAAAGGCGCGCTCATGTGATTGCTTCCCTGCAAAATCGCATTGCTCATGGTGGACAGGGAAAAAAATACTACTGCAGCCGATCCTGCCATCATAAGCTTAATCAACAGGGTATTGTCATGGCTGGCAAACAGCAGATTGCAGATAGGCCCCGCCAGCACAGCCAGACCTACGGCGGAAGGAATGGAAATAATCATAGTAAACCGGATTGCAGTCCGGGTTCTGTTGATTACCATTTTCCTGTCCCGCATGGCTATAGCATTAGCCAGAGACGGGATTAGGGAGGAGGATAAAGAATTTGCCAAAGCCACCGGAATATTAAACAGAAGGTGATATTCCCCAAAGATCCCCCAGAGCTCCGCCATCTGCTCTTCCTGTCCTGCTGCCCGAAGTCCCTCTGCAAACAGATAATTGTCCAGCACAGAACTAATGTTATAGACCGTGCTGCTTAACACAATGGGCAGAATGGTAATGGTAAGTACCAGCGTAATCCTGCCATAAGAATCCTGCCGTCCGCTCCTGTCCCGTTTTGACTGCCGTCTCATAATTGGACGGTAACTCAACAGCATAAAAATGAAAAAGAACAGGGCAACTGCCGCGCCTGCACCGGTTCCGATGGTGCCTCCTGCTGCGCCGAAGGCGCTGGAATACCGGGTTTCTCCGTAAACCAAATCTGCCTCCAGACCTTTTTTCACCAGAAAACCGGCAGCGCCAATGCTGACCAGCGCATTGACAATCTGCTCTAAAAGCTGGGAAATGGCCGTAGGAACCATGGTGCTGTGCCCCTGGAAATAACCGCGCAAAACCCCCAAATAAGCCATAATCCACACAGTGGGAGCCAAGGATTTTAAGGCCAGATGGCAAAATGGCATCCCCAAAATCTCAGCAAAAAAGTCCGCTCCCAGCCACAACACCAAAGCTGCTGCCCCGCCTACTACAGTAGCATAAATCAAGGCTGCCTTTAAAATCCGATGGCTGTTTTTATATTGTCCTACTGCGATCCGCCCGGCCACCATTTTAGAAACTGCTGTAGGAAGGCTGTAGGAGGATACAATCAGCAAAATAGAATACACGCTGAAGGCCGAAGTATAGTATCCGTTCCCCTCTTGCCCGATAATCTCAATTAAGGGAATCCGGTAAACCATTCCGATAAGCCGGACAATAATGCCGGCAACCGCCAAAATACTTCCCTGTACAACAAAATTTTGTGCTTTGGAGCTTTTGGTGTTTCTAGTCTGCATAATCTAATAGTCTCTTTCTTCTTTCCATTATCCTTCAATCTTTACTGCTTGAGCAGCATCTGTGGTAGCAATAATACATACCCAGGTCTTTCCGGGATTTAAATTGATTTCATTATGATCCTGGTCATAATAGCGGGTGACTCCAAATTCTCCGTCCTTCTCCCATGTAATGGGGATGGCATGTCCGTTGGTAATGTAATAGCCGCCGGAACCGGTATGTACATTAATATTCAGATAGGCGGTAGTGGCATAGTGCCCCCATTCGCACCACTGAATCAGAATGTTCTTTACTGTAATGGGCCCTTCATCACCGGAATGGATATCTCCGTACTGATATCTGTGATACAGGCCATCTTCTTTATCATAAACAAATTCCGCCTGGTTCATTTTGTAGCCCGGACAGACAGTTTTTGCCTCCATAACACCAGGGCGATCTTCCAATGTAACGATCCCTTTGGAAAAGCGGTAATGGCCATGATAGTCGCTCGGATACTCCCAGGTATACTGAAGCTTTTCTGCTGCATCAAAAATTCTTTTTCCGCTGGTATAAGCATTATGGGGAGACTTTCTGTCGCTGCTCCTATAAAAGGCAGATCCGCCCAGCCCCTCAATGCCGTTGATATTCGCCACCACTTTGCCCAAATAAGGTTTGGCAAAGGTACTTTGCCCAAAATGGGCATAAATGGCCTCAAATTCCCTGGCAAAATAAGTGTAATAGGTGCGGCAGCTTCTTACGGATCCGATCCTCTCCAGATCATCAAAATCTTCGATAAGAGCCATATACCGGTTCATGCCCCCTTCCACCGGAGCCTCGTAAACTACTCCGGCCCGGTTAATTCCATATTGGGGAAGAGCCTGTTTGTCATTGCTCATCATCACTGCCAAAGGCCTGCGGTTCCCCTGCTTGACGTCAATCATCTCTCCCGTAAGAAAGCTTCGGATCTTCCCGTTTTCTTCGACCCGCTCTTCCGGAAGATAATAGTCAAGTTCCGGCGGTTCCGGTTCTGTAGTCTCCTGGACAATCTGAATTACCGCTTTGGTGGTTTCCGCCTCTGTAGTCTCTGGCGCCAGAGTGGCGGAGGCATCTACGGATTTTCCCTTGCATCCTCCCAAACTAAGTCCTGCCGCTGTCACAATGGCCCACAGCAGTAATATCCTCTTAAAATATTTCATTTATCTTGTGTACCCCTTCCCTTTTAATACTTCTTCCTGCTTCTTTTCCATAAGCAGCCGTTCTTCCTCCTCCATATGGTCATAACCAAATAAATGGAGCATACTGTGGGCCACTAAAAATGCCAATTCCCGTTCCATGGAATGGCCGTAGGCCAGGGCCTGTTCTTCGATCTTGTCTACAGACAAAATAATATCTCCCAGCATCAGTTCCCCGCTTTCCGGATTAAAACAATCGCAGAATTCTTCCTCAACTCCGGAGAAATCCGACGGCGTCTCATACTCAATCATGGGAAATGACAGTACATCTGTAGGTCTGTCTATCTGACGATACTCCCGATTTATCGCCTGAATTTCCCTGTTGTCCGTTAAAAGGACATTGATCTCTGCCTCATAAGGGCATTCCTCATAATTCAAAGATTCTTCTATGATTTCCCGAATAATCTTTTCCCAGGGAATCTCCAATTTTTTTTCTGCTTCATAGTCAATGGTAATGGTCATGGCTTCCTCTTTCGTCTCTCCTTGGAAAACGGCTTATCCGCCGGTTTATTTCTGGCTTCGTAGTCGTCATAAGCCTGCACAATCTTCTGAACCAGCGGATGGCGTACTACATCGCTGTTAGTAAGATAACAGAATCCGATATCGTCAATTTTCTTTAAAATTTTTACTGCTGTGTCAAGACCTGACACAGCTCCCACAGGCAGATCCTTCTGGGTCTGATCACCGGTGATAATCACCTTGGAACCAAAGCCGATACGGGTTAAAAACATTTTCATCTGAGCCGGTGTGGTGTTTTGGGCTTCGTCTAAAATAATATAGGCATTATCTAAGGTACGGCCTCTCATATAGGCCAAAGGCGCTACCTCAATAAGCCCTTTTTCAGAATTGTGAAGGTAGCTTTCCGCCCCCATAATCTGATAAAGGGCATCATAGAGAGGCCTGAGATAAGGATCTATTTTACTTTGCAGATCACCGGGGAGAAATCCCAATTTCTCTCCGGCTTCAATAGCAGGGCGGGTTAAGATGATTCTTCCCACTTCCCCATTTTTAAAAGCCTGGATGGCCATAGCCATGGCAAGGTAAGTTTTTCCCGTTCCCGCGGGTCCGATACCGAATACAATCATCTTTTTGCGGATCTGATCCACATATTCTTTCTGGCCCACAGTTTTTGGCTTAACCGGCCGTCCCGCAATGGTACGGCAGATAATGTCCTCATCAATTTCCAGAATTTTGTGGCTGCTTTCCGTAAAAGAAAGGGCCAGGGCATAATCTACATTCTGTTCCGTAATGGCGTTTCCGCGTTTGGAAAGCTCAATTAAATTCTGAAACACTATCTTAGTTCGGTTGACAGCTTCCTCCGGCCCAATGATTTTAATAGCGCCGTCCCTGGCTACCATGGTAACATGGAGCGTTTTTTCAATTTTCTTTAAATATACATCAAACTGACCGCATACATTTTTTTCGTGTTCCGCAGGAATGTCAATAATGGTGTCCACAATACTCATTTTCCGTTTTAAAGCTCCTTTGTTCTCTACCCCTTAAGCTTCAGGGCTGCTGTCTGTCTTTGGCGCCGGATTCTCAGAGATCCCTTCCTTTCTTCCGATAGGACCTTCTGCTATTACTTCCCCTTCCACATGGCACAAAGATGCATCTTCTAATATTTTAACATTATTTTCAATAATGTGTACCCCCTTTTCACTTAAATTATGTAAAAAATTCTGATGAATTTCACTTCCCTTGGCGTCCATCTCTTCTTTGGTATAATATCTTTCATAAGAAACAGCTTCCCTTGAGTAAATTTTTCCCCACCAAACCGGCAGATAAAAGTCTCCGAAAAGTTTTAACTGGCACTCTTCTGTAACCGTCCGCCACAGGGTATCTTTCTTATTCGGAAGCAGCATCCTGACGGTAAAATCCCCTGCTTTTACCATCAACCCTTTTTTTATCTTTCCTGTATCTGTTATTACCCTATGAAGCATAGGAAAGCTCTCTCGGTAAGAATAGACGCTTTGAGCCCGGATATCTCCGTCTGCAGGAACAAGATTTACCCCTACCACTTCCTCGCTGTCATTGGTTATCGGAACCGTCCCGCTCACCAAAATCTGCCCTTGCTCTACATTATCTCCCACAGATACCATAGGGATTCCGGATCGGACGATCATGTAGGTAATGGTTCCGGCAGAATCCGCTACAATGTCGCAGGGGATTTCTTCTTTCTTTTCAATTGATGACAAAACTTCGTTTTCCTTTACCTGCACAATCAGACGAGTGCCGGATACTCTGGCTGACACCCAGGTGATTTCCGGGAAATAGGTTCTAAGAATCCCTTCCAGATCATCACAGTTGATCCTCTTTTTTAAAATACCGCAGGCAATTCCCTGTTCATTTAAAAATTTTGTCAGGGTGTTATCGGTATAGTAATAATTTCCAAGAAAGGTTATATCCCAGATAAATAAAGAAAGGGTATACAGTAATACAAAAAAGCTTACCAGTCCCGCCCCGTACAATTTTCTTTTACGATTTTTCTCCATAAAAAAAGGAAGTCCTCTTTTTCCCGCTACCCTAAGCCGTACTTTTGCTTTCCTGGCATATGCCCGAATCTTAAAAAAGTCCGGCAGAGTCATACAGAACCAGTAGGTTCCCTCCTTATAGGCTAAATTCCATATTTCAATCCCCCCTAAGCTGCACAGGTTGAAAAACCTTTCCGGTGAGAAACCGGTAAGCTGTATCTGTACCACTCCTTTTAGGGCATGGATAATCTTTAAATACATAGGACAGCTCCTCCTATTCAAATTCTACCGATTTAATTTGCCCCGTTATCTTCATTTCCTCTTTGGTATAATATTGAATAGACAGCCGGCTTCCGTGGACGGTGAGACGGCAGTTTTTTCCCTGGAGCCTGATGGTTTGATCCGTATATAAAAGGATGGTCCGATAATTCTCCACCAGCAGAGCCTGACGTCCTGCAAAGGACAGCATCATCTCCCCCATTATTACATCCCCGGGGAATTTTAAGGATGTAACTAAAAGTTCTTTTGAGTTTGAAAACATCCGCCACTTCCGCATGCTTATTTCTTATAGTATATGCATAAGTTTCCGGGGAATATACTCTGTAGTCAAAAATCCCCTGCCCTTCTCTTTTTAGAGAATTGCAGAGGATTCACAATTTATTTCAGTTGCTTCTCATCAATCATCAAAGGTTACATCATTTTCCAAATCCGCTCCATTAGAAGCAATCAGTTTTTTATAATAATAGAATGATTTCTTTTTACTTCTTTTCTTGCTGCCCTTGCCATAATCATCCTGATCCACATAAATCATGCCATAGCGCTTTGTCATTTCTGATGTGCCGGAAGACACCAAGTCAATGGGGCCCCACCATGCATAGCCAAACACATCAACTCCGTCAGCAATAGCCTCCCGCATCTGCTCTACATGGGCCTTCATATAATCAATACGATAATCATCCTGAATACGTCCCTTTTCGTCAAACTGATCAACAGCCCCCAGGCCATTCTCCGAAATAAAGATGGGCTTATGGTAACGGTCATAAATCCGGTTTAATGTAACGCGGAAACCAATGGGGTCAATGGTCCATCCCCATTCGGACTTCGGCAGGTACGGATTCTTGATATCAGACACAAGGCGGCCTGTAGGCTGAGGAACCGGTGAGCCTTTATATCGCATAATATAGGTCATATAATAGCTGATGGTAATAAAATCCACAGCCCCCTCTTTCAAAATTTTCTCATCATCGGGTCCCATTTCGATATGAATGTCATTTTCATCGAAAAATCGCTGC
>JAETNT010000024.1 GCA_021772025.1 Enterocloster bolteae
TCTGGTATCGGCGGTTTCCTGCCGCCAAAAGTCCGAACACAACAGATAACCCTGTTTGAATACTTTAAAATAGCCGATTGTGGGATATGAGGACTTTAAAAATGGGGAAACTCAAATATGCAGGGCTATTCTTTGCCGCTCCAGCAATAAGTACAAAGCTTACATGGAGAAATTCCGATGGACTCTACCAGATCGTCTAAGCGATGGAACCGCAGAGTGGTAAAGTTTAAGCGTTTACGAATTTCTTCTACCATCTCGGCATAGTTTTTACTGTCCGGATTTGCGTAATCGGCCAAAAGCTCATCCGAAACATCATCTCCCTCCCGTTCCCGAATAATTCGTCGGGAGATCAGATCCAAATCTGAAGTAGAGCGGGAGAAATTCAAATACTTACAGCCAAACAATAAAGGAGGGCAGGCCGGCCGGATATGAACCTCCTTGGCGCCGCTCTGATATAAAAATTCTGTAGTTTCCCCCAGCTGAGTGCCCCGGACAATGGAGTCGTCAATAAGCAGCAGACTCCGGTTGCGGATCAGGGTATCTATGGGAATCAGCTTCATTTTTGCAATCAAATGCCGCTGGCTCTGATTTTGAGGCATAAAAGAGCGGGGCCAGGTAGGAGTGTACTTAATAAAAGGTCTGGAGAAAGGAATCCCGGACTCATTGGCATAGCCGATGGCATGGGCAATTCCCGAATCCGGTACTCCCGCAACGCTGTCAGGATGGATATTATCTCCTTTGTCACGCTGAGCCAAAAGCCGTCCGCAGTTATACCGCATCTGCTCCACATTGACGCCCTCGTAGGAAGAGGTAGGGTATCCGAAATAAACCCACAGGAAGGAACAGATTTTCATTTCATTTCTGGGTTTGCTTAAGGACTGGATATTGTCTGGGGAGACAAGGACAATTTCCCCGGGGCCCAGCTCCGTATAATCGGTGTATCCCAGATTGATATAGGCAAAGCTTTCAGAGGAAACGCAGAATGCATCTTCCCTCTTTCCCACAATTAAAGGGGTTCTGCCTAACCGATCTCTGGAAGCATAAATTCCTTCCGGAGCCAACAGCATAATGGTCATAGAACCTTCAATACATTCCTGAGCGTAAAGCAGCCCTTCTACCAGGCTTTCTTTCTGGTTGATAATAGAGGCCACCAGTTCACTGCTGTTTATCTTGCCTCCGCTCATTTCCAGAAAGTGAATGCGGCCATTATCGTAGGCTTTGCGGACCAGTTCCTCTTCGTTATTAATCTTACCCACGGTTACGATGGCATAGCTGCCAAGATGGGACTGAATTAAAAGAGGCTGGGGATCCGTATCGGAAATGGCTCCAATCCCCAGATTGCCTTCCAATTCCTCCACATCCCGCTCAAACTTTGTACGGAACGGAGAATTTTCAATATTATGAATTGAACGTTGGAAACCGTTAGCGCCATAGACAGCCATGCCGCCTCGTCGGGTTCCCAGGTGAGAATGATAGTCTGTGCCGAAAAATAAGTCCATGACACAGCTTGATTTCGATACAACACCAAAGATACCGCCCATTTGTATATGCTCCTTTCAATACCTAAGTAAAAACACCCTTTAGTGTAACATATATGATTACCAATGTTCAATACAAAAAATAAGAGAAATTTGACATCCGATGCTTCTTGTCCGGAACAGCCGGGCAAGAAGACCCATCTGAACTGTTACGATTTGACTTTACACCCGGACAGAGTTAAACTGGTGAAAAGGAGGCTGACAAAATGCGACAGGAAGAGACAAAGCGAGAGCAGATAAAACAGACAAGAAGAAGTGCCGGACAGCCGGAGGGAGCTATGCTGATGGTGCAGACTGCAATCTGGCTGGGGGTTCTGCTGATTTTTATTGGAATCGGCATAGGGATCGGATGGTTTCTCTGGGGAAAGCCGGAGAAGGAAAAGAATATTGATTTAAAAGCGGTGAAAGCGCCTTCCTGGATAGAGCAGGATTTTATCCGGAAAAACATTTACTCACGGCCTGCAGTAAGCTTAAAGCAGGTAGACGGCATTGTGATCCATTATGTGGCCAACCCGGATTCTACAGCAAAGCAGAACCGCGATTACTTTGACAGTCTGGCAGACCAGACCGGAAATGGAACTTCGGTCAGCGCCCATTTTATAGTCGGTTTAGAAGGGGAAGTGATTCAGGCTATTCCCATCAGTGAGATGGCTTATGCTTCCAATTACCGCAACAGCGATACCGTAGCTATTGAGAGTTGTCATCCGGACGAAAGCGGCAGATACGAGAAAGCTACTTACGATTCTATGGTAAAGCTTACCGCATGGCTGTGCAGGGAACTGGAGCTGAACCCTAAAAAAGATGTAATTCGCCACTATGATGTAAATGAGAAAAACTGCCCCAAATACTTCGTAGAAAACGAAGATGCCTGGAAGCAGTTTTTAAAAGATGTAGAAGATGCTGTCTGAGTTGAGGACGGCTATTTTCCGAAAATCTGTTTACATAGCCTGCACCCTGTAGGAGTGGCAGCCAGGCCGCCCTCCGCTGTCTCTCTCAGGGAGGAAGGAATGGATTGACCAATCAGCTTCATAGAGTGGATTACTTCTTCTGTGGGGATAGCGCTGGTGATACCGGCGCAGGCAAGTTCACAGGCAGTAAAGGCGTTGGTTACTCCCATAGCGTTTCTTTTGATGCAAGGCACCTCTACCAGACCGGCTACCGGGTCACAGACCAGCCCTAAAATATTTTTCAGCGCAATGGCAACACTGGCGGAAATCATCTCAGGGGTGCCGCCGAAGATTTCCGTCAGCGCGCCTGCCGCCATGGCGGAGGCAGTGCCGATCTCGGCTTGACAGCCGCCTTCTGCCCCGGATATACTGGCGTTTTCAGCAATTACCATGCCAATGGCAGCCGCGGTGAATAAGGACATAATAATAGAGTCTTCATCGATGTTCTGATCCTCCATCACCGAAATCAAAGCAGCCGGCAAAACTCCGCAGGAACCGGCGGTAGGAGCCGCTACAATCTGCCCCATGCAGGAGTTGGACTCGGCAACCGCGACAGCCATGGCTATGGCATTGCCGAACAGAGTACCGAAATGGCTGCGCCCTTCTTTTACCGCCGCCTGCATTTTAGCTGCTGCACCGCCTGACAGGCCGCTGGAAGATCGAAGCTGCGGATTCATGCCGTCTGTGACCGATTGCTTCATGACCTGAAACTCATAAGCCATCAGTGTAAATGCTTCATCGCAGGTCAGGCCCATGGATTCTGCCTGATCCTCCATAACGATTCGGCTGATTGGTTTGCCGCAGTGTTCCGCAGCACATACCAATTCTTCTACAGAACGATAAGCCAATTTCATAATTTCAATTCTCCTATTGCGTTTTTATTTCCGCGAGCAACGAGCCAAGCGGGCACGCCCGCATGCACATCTGGCGGTTGCCGCGAGGGTTAAATACCCAGCTGCTCTGCTGCGTTGCAAGTTTGATGCCCCGTCAGCTCGCCGCAGGGTCTTTGACTAATTTAAATGAAACAAAATTACATCCCGAATATGGGCCATTTTTCTGATCTCTTCTGTCAATTCTTCACTAAAAACACTGTCAAGTTCAATAGTCATAACCGCTTCTCCGCCTTTTTCCTTGCGATTTAAGCGAAAATTGCAGATATTGCCCTGGTGCTGGGACACAAAAGAAGTTACCTGGGCGATAACACCGGGAAGATCCTGATGCAGGATAATTAAAGTAGGGTTCTGCCCGGTAAAGGAAACATCCATGCCGTTGATCTGAGTGATGAGAATGTTACCGCCGCCTACGGAAGCCCCTGTAAGCTGGGCGGTGGAGCCGTCTGCTGCCGTCAGGGTAATGCTGGCCGTATTGGGATGGGCACCGTCAATGGTTCCGGAAGAAAAATGCACCTTCAGTCCGTTTTTTTCAGCCAGCTCAATGCTTTCCCGAATCCGCAGATCCCATGGCTCCATCCCCAGAATTCCGCCTACCAGAGCTTTATCTGTACCGTGGCCCCGGTAAGTCTTGGCAAAAGAGCCGTGGAGCAGAATATCTGCCCGGACCGGAGGGGAGGACAGCAGGAGAGAAGCTGCCTTGCCGATACGGGAAGCTCCCGCTGTATGGGAACTGGAAGGACCGATCATTACCGGCCCGATAATATCGAATACATTCATAAGATAATCAAACCTCCGTCACATATGATTATTAATGTCTGAATTCTAAAGAGGATAAAAATGGGGCCTGCGGTTTTCATAAACCGCATAGTAGCGGAATCCGATATCTTGCAAAACTGCCTGGGCTCGGATAAAATCGAAGCCCAGATGTTTGGGCTCATGGGCATCGGAACCAATCGTAATGATCTCGCCTCCAAGCTCTAGATAGCGTTTTAGCACATCCTCCGCAGGGTTTGGATGACCGAGGCCGTATTTATAACCTCCGGTATTACATTCCAGCCCCCGCCCGGTTTCTACAAGGCTCTTTAAGATCGGATCAATAATATCCCCGTATTTCCTATAAGAGTAATCACGGTTTTGATTTGGGCCGTAGCGTACCACATAATCCAGATGTCCCAGGACGTCGAAATCAGAGATTTTCTGAACCCGATCTAAGGTGGCTTCAAAATACCGCCGATAGCCCTCCGCTTCTGTCTTTCCCTCAAAATATGCAGGAAAGTAAGGATCCATCTGGTCTACAAAATGGTTAGAGCCGATGACGTAGTCAAAAGGATAAGAGCCGGTGAGACGGGCCAGCTCCCCGGCCAGATGAAGTTGAAGCCCCAGCTCAATACCTACTCTTACCTCAATGCGCCCGCGGTATTCTTCCCGGACAGCCTGAATGGCAGGAACATACTGTTCCAAATCCAGGTTAAAGTTGATTTGGGAAGGGGCATCGGGATCGTGATGATCGGTAATACAGATCTCCTTCATTCCCAGCCGGACAGCCTTATCAATCTGATGACGCACCGGCGTTTGTGAATCGCCGGAAAACTCTGAGTGAACATGGGTATCTGCCAGGATTTTTTCAGTCTGCCGGTGATCTTTTGAAGTATTGGAAAGTAAAGTCATGGCAAATCCGCCTTTCTTTCTACGATAATGAAATACTACGGTAAGTATATCAGAATTTAGCAGAAAAACCACCACTAAATTCAAAAAAAGGACTTGCTATTTCCAGGAAAATTTTGTACAATAACTGATAGGTTGATTAATATTTAACAAGTTTATCAATAGGAGGAATTTAATCATGGCAGTAAAAGTAGCTATCAATGGTTTTGGCCGTATTGGCCGTCTGGCATTCAGACAGATGTTTGGCGCAGAGGGTTATGATGTTGTTGCAATTAACGACTTAACGGATCCCAAGATGTTAGCAAACCTGTTAAAGTACGACACCGCTCAGGGCGGATATTGTGGTCACATGGGCGAGGGCAAGCACACTGTAGAAGCAGGCGAGGGCTGCATCATCGTTGATGGCAAGACCATTACTATTTATAAAGAACCCAATGCGGCAGATCTTCCATGGGGAGAACTTGGTGTAGATGTAGTATTAGAGTGTACCGGCTTCTACTGCAAGAAGGACAAGGCTATGGCTCACGTAAATGCAGGCGCTAAGAAAGTAGTTATTTCTGCTCCCGCAGGAAATGACTTAAAGACTATTGTATTCAGCGTAAATGAGAATACCTTAACTGCAGATGATCAGATTATTTCTGCTGCTTCCTGTACCACTAACTGCTTAGCTCCCATGGCTAAGACCTTAAATGATTATGCTCCCATTCAGTCCGGTATCATGAGCACCATTCACGCTTACACCGGTGATCAGATGATCTTAGACGGTCCTCACAGAAAGGGTGACTTAAGAAGAGCAAGAGCAGGCGCTGCCAACATCGTTCCCAACTCTACCGGTGCTGCAAAGGCAATCGGCTTGGTTATTCCTGAGTTAAACGGCAAGCTTATCGGCTCCGCACAGCGTGTTCCGGTACCAACCGGCTCTACCACTATCTTAACCGCAGTTGTGAAAGGCGCTGATGTGACGGTAGAGGGCATCAATGCAGCTATGAAGGCAGCAGCAAGCGCATCCTTTGGCTACAACGAGGATCCCATCGTGTCTTCTGATGTTATCGGCATGAAGTACGGCTCCTTATTCGATGCTACCCAGACTATGGTTTCTAAGATTGGCGATGACTTATATCAGGTACAGGTTGTTTCTTGGTATGACAATGAGAATTCCTACACCAGCCAGATGGTTAGAACCATTAAGTATTTTGCTGAATTAGCATAATTGAACCTTAGACCTAATTGGGGTCCGGTCTTTTGGGCCGGGCCCTTTCTATTACAGAGTATCCGGCTAAACGCATCGGTGACGCGCTTGGCCGGGCTTCAGAAGAAGTCCATACATTTCAAAACATGAAAGGGGTTATTCCAATGCTTAACAAAAAGTCCGTAGATGATATTAATGTAAAAGGCAAACGCGTTCTCTGCAGATGCGACTTCAACGTACCGTTAAAAGAGGGAAAAATTACCGACGAGAACCGTCTGGTAGCAGCTCTTCCCACCATTAAGAAGCTTATCGCTGACGGCGGCAAAGTGATCCTTTGCTCCCATTTAGGAAAACCCAAAGGGGAACCGAAACCGGAGTTATCTTTAGCTCCTGTGGCAGCAAGGCTTACCGAACTGTTAGGCCAGGAGGTTAAATTTGCGGCAGACGCTGAGGTAGTAGGGCCCAATGCCAAGGCAGCCGTAGAGGCTATGAAAGACGGCGACGTTGTCCTGCTAGAGAATACCCGCTACCGCAAAGAAGAAACTAAGAACGGCGAAGAGTTCAGCAAGGAACTGGCTTCCTTGTGTGACGTACATGTAAATGATGCATTTGGCACCGCTCACAGAGCACATTGCTCTAACGTAGGCGTTACCCAGTATGTAGAAACTTCTGTAGTCGGCTATTTAATGCAGAAGGAGATTGATTTCTTAGGAAATGCTGTTGAAAATCCGGTTCGTCCTTTTGTTGCAATTTTGGGCGGAGCAAAGGTGGCAGATAAATTAAATGTTATTTCCAATCTGTTAGAGAAATGTGACACCCTGATTATCGGCGGCGGTATGGCTTACACCTTCTTAAAGGCACAGGGTAAGGAGATCGGCAACTCCTTAGTTGACGACACCAAGATCGACTACTGTAAGGAAATGATCCAGAAAGCAGAGAAGCTTGGCAAGAAGCTGCTGCTTCCTATCGACACTACCGTTGTAGCCGCATTCCCCAACCCTATTGACGCCCCTGTAGAGGTTGAGACAGTTTCTGTAGACGCTATCCCTGCTGACAAAGAAGGGGTAGACATCGGACCCAAGACCGCAGAGCTTTACGCAGAGGCCGTTAAATCCGCTAAGACCGTTGTTTGGAACGGACCTATGGGCGTATTCGAGAACCCCACTTTAGCAGCAGGAACCATTGCAGTGGCAAAGGCATTGGCTGAGACCGATGCAACTACTATCATCGGCGGCGGCGACTCTGCAGCAGCAGTAAACCAGTTGGGCTTTGGCGATAAGATGAGCCACATCTCCACCGGCGGCGGAGCTTCCTTAGAGTTCTTAGAGGGAAAAGAGCTTCCCGGCGTAGCAGCAGCCAGCGACAAATAATTTCAGGGGGAAAACCATACTATGAGAAAGAAAATTGTAGCAGGAAACTGGAAAATGAACATGACACCCACCCAGGCGGTTGAGTTGGTAAATACCTTAAAGCCCTTAGTAGCCAATGATGAAGTGGACGTAGTATTCTGCGTACCGGCTATCGACATTATTCCGGCTATGGAGGCAGCCAAGGGAACCAACATTCATATCGGCGCTGAGAATATGTATTTTGAGGACAGCGGCGCATATACCGGCGAGATTTCTCCTAAAATGTTAGTGGATGCCGGAGTGAAATATGTAGTAATCGGCCATTCTGAGAGAAGAGAGTATTTTGCAGAAACTGACGAGACCGTTAACAAGAAGGTATTAAAGGCCTTAGAGCACGGCATTACCCCTATTATCTGCTGCGGCGAAACCTTGACTCAGAGAGAGCAGGGGATTACCATTGACTGGATCCGCCAGCAGATCAAGATTGCATTTTTAAATGTAACTGCAGATCAGGCAAAGACTACGGTTATTGCTTATGAGCCCATCTGGGCTATCGGTACAGGAAAGACCGCTACTACAGAACAGGCGGAAGAGGTTTGTGCTGCCATCCGCGTATGTATCGGCGAGATCTATGACCAGGCAACCGCAGAAGCGATCCGCATCCAGTACGGCGGTTCTGTAAACGCAGGAAACGCAGCAGAGCTGTTTGCACAGCCTAATATTGACGGCGGTTTAGTAGGCGGAGCTTCCCTAAAGCCGGATTTTGGAAAAATTGTTTGCTATAAGTAAAACTTAGGTAGATGTTTTGTGAGAAAAGCCGGTATACCACAGGATTTCTGGGTATACCGGCTTTTTTGTGCACTTTTTTTCGCCCAACATAATTCCATACTTCCGCAACATTATGCCATGTACCTTTTTATATAAAAAACGTATAATTTACCCAACGAAATGATACAAAAGCAACAAAACAAATTAAAACAGTGGAGGTTTATTTTATGAAAAAGACAGGAAAGAAACTGGCAGCCCTGACATTGGCAGCAGTGACTGCAGCTTCTCTTGCGGCTTGCGGAGGCGGCTCAGGAGAGGCTGGAGCACAGGCAGGGGGGGCATCTTCCGGAGGTAATTCTAACAGTAAGCTGACTGTAGCAATCTGGGATAACGGCCAGAAACCGGGATTGGATAAGATTGTAAAAGAATTTACTGAGGCTACCGGATACCAGGCTGAAATTCAGGTTATCACCTGGGATCAGTATTGGACTCTTTTGGAGGCAGGCGCTTCCGGCGGCGATATGCCTGACGTATTCTGGATGCACTCTAATGAAGTGCAAAAATACATGGCAAATGATATCCTCATGGATTTGACCGATAAAATTGCGGCCAGTGAAAAATTGGAGATGGATAAATTTCCGGAAGACATTAAGTCTATGTATCAGTACGATGGAAAGACCTATGCGGTACCAAAAGACATTGATACCATTGCCCTGTGGTACAATAAGACCATGTTTGACGAGGCCGGGATTGCCTATCCGGATGAATCCTGGACCTGGGATGACTTCTATGAAGCAGCAGAAAAGCTGACGAAAGAGGACGGCAGCCAGTATGGTACTGCAATGAACCCCAGCAATGAACAAGACGGCTGGATGAACATTATCTACTCCATGGGCGGATATGTACTTTCCGAGGACAAGAAGAGTTCCGGCTTTGATGACCCCAACACCATCAAGGCAATGGAGTTTGTGGATAAACTGGTTAAGAACGTAATGCCTCCTACCACAGTTATGGCGGAGACCGGTACTGATGTATTGCTGGGTTCCGGCAAGATTGCCATGCTGACCCAGGGCTCCTGGATGGTACCGGCATTTAAGGAAAACGAGTATATTGCAGAAAACTGTGATGTAGCAGTGCTTCCCAAAGATCCGGAAACCGGCAAGAGAGTTTCTCTCTACAATGGACTTGGATGGGCAGCAGCAGCAAATACGGATAATCCGGAAGGCGCCTGGGCATTAATCGAGTGGTTTGGAACCAAGGATAATCAGTATAAACAGGCTCAGTTAGGAGTTACCATGGCAGCTTACGAAGGCGTATCAGACGAGTGGAAAAACAACACCGACAAGTTTAATTTACAGCCTTATCTGGATATGTTAAACGGCGATTTGGTATTCCGTCCCAGCACCCGGGCAACCCTGACCTGGTGGAATATGGCAGTAAACGATTTTAAAGAAGCATGGAACGGCAACACTGCCATGGCGGATGCCTGTGCTAAGGCGGCGGCTGACATGAACCAGTGCTTGGCAGAGGAAACTCAGTAACTGTTCTGTATATTAATCAACCAACCTTACCTTTATATAATATCTTTACCTAATGGGGCTGTCCATAACCCGGCAGCCTCATTCCTTCTAAACCTTTATGCGCCCGGCAGCAGAGGCGCCACCGCACATAAAAGTCCGGCGGGCGCATTTGGAATACCTGAATGCATGCCGCCTTTTTGGCGGCGGGCTTTTACAGTAAAAAGAAAAGGAGTGAAACGGGAATGAAAACAAAAATGACACCGAGAGAAAAGAATGAATGTATCTGGGGTTGGATATTTATTTTCCCTACCATGCTTGGCCTGATTGTACTGAATATTTATCCGATTTTCAAAACCATTTATGAAAGCTTCTTTAAAACCGGTGATTTTGGAAGGGGAAATATCTTTATTGGCGCAGCCAACTATCAGAGACTGCTGAAGGATCCGGAAGTATGGCAGTCTTTAGTAAACACGTTCAAGTACGCCATTATTGAAGTACCGTTCTCTTTGATTATCGCCTTGCTTCTGGCAGTTCTCTTAAACAGAAAGATGAAAGGAAGAGCAGCGTACAGAACCATATTCTTTCTCCCTATGGTTGCAGCCCCGGCGGCGGTAGCTATGGTATGGAGATGGCTTTTTAATTCTGAATTCGGCCTGCTGAACAACATATTCGGTACGAAAATCAACTGGATTTCCGACCCTAAGATTGCAGTGATTTCCATTGCGGTCATCGGTATCTGGTCTATCATCGGCTACAACATGGTATTGTTTTTATCCGGACTTCAGGAGATTCCCAGAGATTATTATGAGGCTTCCAGTATTGACGGCGCCAACGGCATTTACCAGTTTTTCCATATTACTGTGCCGCTGCTGTCTCCGACGATTTTCTTTGTAACAGTTACCAGAGTTATCAGCGCGCTGCAGGTATTTGACCTTATTTTTATGGTAATGGATAAAAACAATCCGGCATTGGGAAAGACTCAGTCTCTGGTTTATTTGTTCTACCAGTATTCATTTATTAACAACAATAAGGGAATGGGTTCCGCTATCGTTGTTCTCCTTCTGGCTATCATTATGCTGATTACCGTATTCCAGATGTATGCCCAGAAGAAGTGGGTTTACTACAACTAAAAGGGGGAAGAAGAATGGAACGCAAAGAAAAAATGATAAATGTGCTGATTCATGTGATTTTGATTTTGGTAAGCATTACCATGCTGGTACCTTTCTTATGGATGGCGCTTACTGCATTTAAGTCGGTAACAGAGTCTACCAGTGTGGATCCCTTTGTAATCTTTCCGTCTATTTGGAGAACGGAGAGCTTTACCGAAGTTATCAATAACATGGATTTCTTCCACTTGTATTTAAATACCATCCTCTTAATTGCAGGACGGGTTATCTGTGCGGTATTAACCGCGACTATGGCCGGCTATGCATTTGCCCGGCTGAACTTCCCCGGAAAAGGCTTAATGTTCTCTCTGGTAATGTTCCAGATGATGGTTCCCGGCCAGATTTTCATTATTCCCCAGTACCTGATGGTAAGTAAAATGAACGCTTTGGATACCATCTTTGCACTGGTATTTCCGGGTTTAGTAACCGCTTTCGGAACATTCCTGCTAAGGCAGTCCTATATGGGACTCCCCAGAGATTTAGAAGAAGCCGCCCGGCTGGACGGCTGCAATATCGGCCAGACTTTCCTTTACATTATGGCTCCGTTAACCCGTTCCGGAATGGTAGCTTTAGGTATTTTCACCGCAGTATTTGCTTATAAGGATCTGATGTGGCCTCTGATTTGTAATAACACCGTAATGCCTCTTTCTGCAGCTCTTGCAAAGATGCAGGGACAATACACCAACAATTATCCTCAGCTTATGGCAGCATCGCTGCTGGCTTGTATTCCCATGATTGTGCTGTATCTGATTTTCCAGAGACAGTTTATTGAGGGTATTGCAACTTCCGGCGGAAAGCTGTAGTAAGACAGAAAAAATTCCGGTCAGCCCCGGTGCTTCTGGCGGTAGCTCTGAGGGCTGACTCCTATGCGGGATTTAAAGATTTTTGAAAAGGTCAAAGGATTTTCATACCCTACCTGGCAGGCGATTTCTTTAATGGAAATATCCGTTTCCGAAAGAAGCCTTGCACCCTCGTCCAGGCGGTATTTCACCAGATAATCCTGAGGAGACAGGCCAAGGGATTTTTTAAAAATAGAGGTTAGGTAAGAACGATTGATTCCGATATACCGCGCCAGATCATTGATGGTAAGACTGCTGTAGTTGTGATGGATGTAATCGACAGCATGAGCTACGTATACTTTAGGAGAGTAATCGTGGTGCTCTACGGTTCCATAGGTACGGGAAATATAGGAGTCAATTAATAAAGCAAGAATGGAAAACAGGATACCGGTGCGTTTTAATTCGTTAGCAAACGTCAATTCCGGCGCGGCAAGAAGCTGATCTACTAAAGAGGCGTATTCTTCTGGCCGGAGGATGGAATCGCGGACGTAGACTCCATCGGGAAATCCTGCTTTTTCCACATATTGGAAGGCTTTATTTCCCTCAAAAGTGACCCAGGAGTATGACCAGGGGGTATCGTCATCAGGCCAGTAGGAAGTTAGAATATCTGGCCGGACGACAAAGATCTGTCCTCTGGACAGATGAATGGGTTCTCCTCCCTGAATTTGGAGATAGCCGCTGCCAGACAGAATAAAATGGACGTGAAAACCATTCCGGGCTTCCGGACCAAATCTTTTGCCCTTAATACAGTGCTCTTCACCGCAGCAGGTAAGAACCAAATCGTTGGTCTGACGGTTGACATGATCCATAACCCGGTAAGAGGAGGTAACAAAATATCCAGGCTTTTTTTCGGAAATTACTGGTTTAATAGGGGAATTGGAAATCATAAAAACCTCCTTTGGGAACTTGTAAAGTATGCAATTTAGAGTTAAAATACATAAGAATCAGGGGTGGAATCGGAAACCTTTGCGGTATCCTGTTCTCCCAGATGGGGCCGGAACAGCCGGTAAAAAAACCATGCATTCAGCCATGCGGTCACAGAGAATCCGCACAGAAGCCAAAGCAGAAGATACAACGGAAACAGCCGGGCATCCACCAGAGTAAAATACATAGGGAGAAAGGTGATGGCTGTCACCGCAACCAAGTAGCCAATCTTGTGGAAGGCGAAATAAAAGCTGTGAAACAGCAACGCTTTTAAAGAATTGGAAAAGGCGGCAATTACCGGGAACAAATATAAAAACAATATCAGATCAACAAACAGAAGGATTAGGATACTGATAGAAAACAAAAATCCAAAGGGAGAAGAGCCTTGGGGAAAGAAGCGATGTTCCAGCCACGCGGTTAACAGAAGCAAGAGTATCAGCAGCCAGCCGGCAGTGGCTTGCTTGAAGTTTTCACGGAAGCTTCTGAAAAACAGGCGGGTTACAGAGACTTCTCCGTCCTTATGAAGCTTTAAAACGGAATAATAGAGGGCGGTAAAGGAAGCCCCTGCGGTAATAAATGGCAGGGAACAGAGCATGAAATACAAATTTAAAAGGACAAAAGAACTGACCCGATCGAGAATCCGGCCGAGAAAACTGTCATTGCTGAAAAGGTTCATGGGGATGGCCTCCTTTGTTATTACAAGAATTTGATAGCAATGATGCCGGGGTCAAAAAAACTTTTGCCCCAATATCATAGCAATAAAATTATTATAACGTTTTTTTAATGCGATTTCAATTGATATTCTATAATTAATCATAAGAGGTACGGTATGGGTATTGAGTGCAGCCAAAGATTCAGACAATTTCATTTGTATAATCAGGAAATGAGTTACATTATGGGATATATGGAATCCGGGGAGCTAATTCAACTCTATGCAGGCCGGCGTCTGGAAACCGGGAAATCCTATTTTTACTTGCATGAGGAGGCGGCGCGGCCTATGTCTCCCTACATTTCGGAGGAAAATCCGGAATACAGCCTGGAAAATACCAGGCAGGAGTATCCTGCCTTTGGGACCACCGATTTCAGGCAGCCGGCTTTTGAGATAATGGGAGAAAACGGGAGCCGGATCAGCTCCTTCCAAGTTAATACATTCAGGGTAATACCAGGTAAACCGGGTCTAAAAGGGCTTCCGGCAACCTACACGGAGTCTGAAGAGGAAGGAGATACCCTGGAGATTTGCCTGGAAGATCCGGTATGGCAGGTAAGGCTGACTCTTTTGTATACGATTTTTTCTAAAGAAAATGCCATTGCCAGAAGCGCCCGATTTGAGAACATGGGAGATCAGCATCTGCACCTTAACAGGGCAATGAGTATGAGCCTGGATCTGCCGGATATGGATTATCAATGGATCCAGTTTTCCGGTGCATGGGCCAGAGAGCGGGAAGCAAGGGTAAGGCCTTTGGAGATGGGTATTCAGGCAGTGGAAAGCATGAGAGGACACTCCGGTCACCATCAAAATCCTTTTGTAATCCTGAAACGCCGGGAGGCAGACGAATTTCAGGGGGAAACCTGGGGATTTTCCCTAGTATACAGCGGGAATTTTCTAGCTCAGGCAGAAGTAGATACCTACGGGGTTACCCGTATGATGATGGGAATTAATCCGAGAGGATTCAGCTGGGATTTGGAGCCGGGAGAGGTGTTTCAGACACCTGAGGCGGTAATGGCATACAGCTATCAGGGAATGAACGGAATGAGCCAGACTTTCCACAGGCTGTACCGGACCAGGCTGGCCAGGGGACAGTGGCGGGATAAGGTCCGCCCGGTGCTGCTCAACAACTGGGAAGCCACTTATATGGATTTTGACGAAAAGAAAATTATCCATATTGCAGAAAAAGCCAGAGATTTGGGTGTGGAAATGCTGGTTTTGGATGACGGATGGTTTGGCAGGCGCAATACGGATAAGGCGGGACTGGGCGACTGGTTTGTCAATAAGGACAAACTGCCTGACGGTATTACCGGGCTGGCCGATAAGGTTGAGGCTATAGGGATGAAATTTGGCCTGTGGTTTGAGCCGGAAATGGTGAATGAGGATAGTGATTTGTACCGTACTCATCCGGATTGGGTGCTCCAGACGCCGGAAAGGAATCGCTCTCTAGGACGGCATCAGCTGGTGTTGGATTTTTCCAGAAAAGAAGTAGTAGACTGTATCTATGACCAAATGGCGGCCGTGCTGGGGAGCGCTAAGATTTCCTATGTAAAATGGGATATGAACCGCTCTATTACAGAATGTTATTCTTCGGCTTACCCGGCCTCAAAACAGGGGGAAATTTACCACAGATATATTTTGGGAGTTTATGATCTGTACGAAAGGCTTACCAGTACATTTCCTCATATACTTTTTGAGTCCTGTGCCAGCGGCGGAGCCAGATTTGATCCGGGGATGCTTTATTATGCGCCTCAGGCCTGGACCAGCGATGATACGGATGCGATAGAGCGCTTAAAAATTCAGTATGGTTCCTCCTATTGCTATCCCATCAGCAGCATGGGAGCCCATGTTTCCGTCAGCCCTAACCATCAGATTGGCCGGACGACACCTCTTTCCACCAGGGCCAATGTGGCATATTTCGGTGCTTTTGGTTATGAGCTGGATCCCGGAAGCTTAACCGAAAAAGAACAGGAGGAGGTCCGGGCTCAGATTGCCTGGATTAAAGAGAATAGAGAGCTGATTCAAAAGGGAAACTTTTACCGAATAAAAAGTCCTTTTGATAACTGCCGGGAGGCGGCCTGGATGGTAGTATCTGAGGACAAGAAGCAGGCGGTAGTAGGGTACTATAAAATACTCAACCAGGTAAACAACCGGTTTAAGAGAATCTATCTAAAGGGCCTGGATGAGAAGATTTCTTACCAGATAAATGGAGGAGAGGAAACTTATTGGGGAGCGGAGCTTATGCAGGCCGGGCTTATTGTATCTGACAGCTCATGCTGGCAACTTACTCCCAAAGCGAAAGAGATTGCTTTGGATTTCAGCTCGAGGATCTATAAGCTGCAGGCTGTAGAATAAAAGAAGCGTCCAGACTGCTTCAAAGAGACAATAAAAAAGACAGACAGGAGCAAGGAGTTATGGCAATTGTTTATAATGAGAAGAGAAAGGTTTTCAATCTGCAAACAGAATATTCTACTTACCAGATGAAAGTAGGCGACTTTGGATTTCTACTGCATCTGTATTATGGAGAAAGGCTGGAGGCTGACTCGGATTTATCTTATTTGATTCAGCGGGCAGACCGGGGATTTTCCGGAAATCCCTATGAAGCAAGATATGACAGAACCTTTTCGCTGGATTACTTTCCTCAGGAATATTCTTGCTTTGGGAACGGAGATTATCGGGCAGACAGCATTCAGACTGTGCACGCGGACGGAAGCAATGTCGCGGATCTCAGATATAAGTCCCACAAAATTTATCCTGGAAAATACCGTCTGACGGGCCTGCCGGCAATGTTCTGGGGAGAAGATGAGGGGGACAGTCTGGAAATTACTATGGAGGATCCGGCTACGGGAGTACAGGTGGTGCTTTACTACGGTGTTTTGGAAAAGGGGGATGTGATTACCAGAAGCGTCCGGGTGATAAACGGAGGAAAAACGCCGGTGGAGCTTAGGAAAGCCATGTCCTTGTGTCTGGATATCAATCATAATCAGCTGGATTTCATTCATTTTTACGGGCGCCATACGATGGAGCGCCAGATGGAGCGAGGACCTTTGCACCATGGCAAGCAGTCTATTGGAAGCCTCAGAGGAACATCCAGCCACCATCACAACCCATTTGTGATTCTCTGTGACAGGCAGGCTACGGAGGAACGGGGAGACTGCTATGGATTGATGTTTTTATACAGCGGAAATTTCCTGGCAGAGGTGGAGGTAGATCAAATCCACCAGACCAGAGCGGTAATGGGGATTCATCCTGAGCAGTTTTCTTTCCATTTAGAGCCGGGAGAAGAGCTGACGCTTCCGGAGGCGGCCATGATTTATACCCACAAAGGGTTGTCCCGTCTGTCTATGAAATTCCATGATGCTGTTCGTCAGCATATTATGCGGGGAGAGTGGGCTCATAAGCGCCGCCCCATTCTAATTAATAACTGGGAAGCTACTTATTTTCATTTTAACGGAGAGAAGCTTGTGGATATTGCCAGGGATGCCAAAGATCTGGGGATTGAAATGCTGGTTATGGACGATGGATGGTTCGGCAAGAGGGATTCAGACAACAGCGGCTTAGGAGATTGGGTGGTTAATGAGAAAAAGCTGGGGTGTACGTTAAAGGAACTGGTGGATCAGATTAATGGTTTGGGGTTAAAATTCGGTATGTGGTTTGAACCTGAGATGATCTGCGAGGACAGCAATTTATACCGGGCCCATCCGGATTGGATGATGAGGGTGCCGGGAAGGGCAGGAAACATAGCCAGAGAACAGTTTGTTCTGGATTATACCAGGAAAGAAGTCCGGGACTATATTGAGCAGGCTATGAGTAAGATTTTGGATTCTGCCAATATTGAATATATTAAGTGGGATATGAACCGAAGTATGAGCAACATTTTCTCTGCAGCCCTTCCGGCAGAACGACAGGGAGAAATCTCTTACCGATATGTATTGGGCCTTTATGAACTGCTGGAGCGGCTTACTTCTAAATACCCCCATATTCTGTTTGAAGGGTGCAGCGGCGGAGGCGGAAGGTTTGATGCAGGCATGCTTTATTATACGCCTCAGATCTGGTGCAGCGATAATACAGATGCTGTTGAACGGTTGAAAATACAGTATGGTACCTCCTTCGGCTACCCTATAGGGGCCGTAGGAAGTCATGTTTCCGCCTGCCCCAATCATCAAACGAAAAGAGTCGCTCCCATTGAGACGAGAGGAACCGTGGCCATGGCCGGAACCTTTGGCTATGAGCTGGACTTGACGAAATTAACGCAGGAGGAAAAGGAAATTGTCCGCCGGCAGGTGGAAGAATATAAAAAGTATGACCATCTGATTCATGAAGGTGACTATTATCGCTTGTCCGGCCCTTATGGAAACGACAGGGTTACCTGCTGGCAGTTTATGGACAAGGAAAAGAAAAACGGCCTGTTTTGCGCGGTGTACACCCGCCTTCAGGCAAATCCGGCTCCTCTGATTATTAAGCTGAAGGGACTGGATAAAAAACGCAGATATGAAATTAACGGCCGGATTTATTCCGGCGCCGCCCTGATGTACGGCGGACTTTTACTGCCGGTACCTGAGGATGAGTATCAGTCATTCCGATTTGAGATTCAAGAAAAAGAAGAATAAAAAAGCGGCCGCTGTCCGGCTCCGGAAGTTATTAGCTTTGGGGGACAGCGGCATTTTTATCATTCCTGATGCGATTAACATAGTTAAACAGGATTTAGCAGAAACGCGATATCATTGGCATAGCCCAGTTTTTTAACCAGACGTTGGATAATATTGCTGTGCCGTTCAATGGTGATTTTCATCATGTTGGATTCAGCCCTTAATGTGTATAGCTCAGCGGCAGTATTTTCATATCGCGCAGCGGCGGGAACATAGTTTTCGGCTAAAAGCTTAATAGTAGGTATAAGGGTATTTTCGATTTCCAGCTTTATTTGGGAAACATTCTCCTTCAAATTTTCAATGTCCAAAGTCAGTGCTGCAGTAGTCTTTTTGAGGCCGGAGACATCCGCCTTAAGTTCAGCCACATCCTGTTTGAGAACGGAGACGTCTTTCTTGAGGCCGGAGACATCCGTCTTAAGTTCAGCCACATCCTGTTTGAGAACGGAGACGTCCTTCTTGAGGCCGGAGACATCCGTCTTAAGTTCAGCCACATCCTGTTTGAGAACGGAGACGTCCTTCTTGAGGCCGGAGACATCCGCCTTAAGTTCAGCCACATCCTGTTTGAGAGCAGAGACATCCTGCTTGAGTTCAGAAAGATCTTGCCTCAAATCTGAAATATCAGCTTGTATAGGAGCCAGCTTCTCGCTTAATTTTTTATCCAGCTTTTCTTCCAACTTTTGCTCCAGTTTCTGGTCCAGCATCTGCGACAGAATCTGCATTTCCTCTTGAGTCATGGGTATCCTCCTTCTTGTAAATAATAGAAACAGAAAAATTGTGAGTGAAGGCATTATACTATATTATCCAATTATTGTCTATATTTTTCCGAACTTTGTCGAAAAGTTCATAACAGTTCAGACGGCGGGGGCCAGGTTCTGACGAGGGAAAAGAAACAAAAGAGATTGACACTGGTTTCCAGGAGGAGTAGAATTATAGAAAACAGAATCACCAATAATTGACAAAAGAAGACATAAAGGGAGAGGGGTATGAAAAGGAAGCAGATTGTGCTGGCCGCCGCGGCAGCAACGCTGGCAGGCAACATCTCAATAACTGGCTATGCGGGCTCCTGGGAGCGACAGAAAGAAGCAAATAATGCTTGGAGGTACAAGGAGGACGGAACCTATGTCCGCAATTCCTGGAAAGAGATAAATGGAAATTGGTATTACTTTGACGGAAACTGTCATATGGTAATTGGGAGCTATTTAATTGACGGCAATACAGAAAAATTTGATCAAAACGGCGTCTGGATAAAACCAACGGAGAGCCGGAATGCAGTCAGGACAGAAAATCCCGTACAGGATGAGGGACCGGGTACCGGCGGCTGGAAACAGGATGGCAGAGGGTGGTATTATCAGAATTTTGACGGTTCTTATGAGAAGGAGTGCTGGAAAGAAATCAAAGGGGCTTGGTACTACTTTGACAGTGACGGTTATATGGCGGCTGATACCTGGATCGATACGGATGGGGTCCGCTACCGTGTATCCTCAGACGGCAATATGTTAAAAAGTCAGACGATTACTGTAGACGGGTTAGAATATAGAATAGACGAAAACGGCGCAGTACAGCGGGAGGAGATTGACCAAGATACGGAAGAAAGCCTGCAGGCAAAGGCCATTGCGGCTCAGATCGTGGCATCTATTACCGATGACTCTATGACCAAGGCACAAAAGGCCGGTGCTATTTACAATTATGTCCGCCGAAGCACCAGCTATACCTATGGAGGCCCGCATCCTGAGGCAGGAGAGGCCGCTGCTGCATTATACGGATTCCGCCGCCATTACGGCAACTGTTTTGAATATTATGCTATGTCTAAATATCTTTTAGAGGCCGCAGGCATGCCAAACATTATGGTTACCAGAGCCTCCGACGGGGATCACTTTTGGAATCTGGTAAATGTAGACGGCGCTTGGTATCATTTTGATACTACGCCCAGAAGAACCGGAGGAACCTGGTGTTTGGTGACGACGGAACAGCTTAGGGCTTCCTGGGGCGCCCATAATTTTGATGTCAATGCCTATCCGGCAACCCCATAACTGTGATGAGAAAGAAAAGGCGGCTGGGGTTTAGGGCTGGCACGGTACCGGCAGTTTTTGTTTTTGTATTGGCGTTAGCTGGCTTTCAGCAGATTTTTATGCCCAAATATCAAGGGGCGGTTATTGAGGGGAATTTTACAGAAGAATATTACCGGGACCCCACCCGGCATGAGCTTTTAATTATCGGAAATTGCGAATCTTATGAGAATATTTCCACGATGAAGCTTTGGGAGGATTTCGGCATTACCAGCTACATCCGGGGAAACGCCAACCAGTTGGTGTCTCAATCCTACTATATGCTGATGGAGACACTGAAACGGGAACAGCCTAAGGCAGTGATTTTTAATGTCCAGGCCATGACGGTGGAAGGGCAAAATACGGAAGAATATAACCGAATGGTATTTGACGGAATGCAATGGAGCCGCTATAAATGGGAAGGCATACGGGCCTCCGCAATGGAGGACGAAAAAATGATAGAGTATATCTTTCCGCTGCTTCGTTATCACTCCAGATGGCAGGATCTGAAGAAAGAGGATTTCCTTTATGCAATAAAGGAAAAACCGCTTACTTCTTTTAATGGATATTATTTAAGGGCGGACGTGCGCCCCGCAGGAGAATTTCCCAGAGAAAGGCGAAAAGAGGATTATACATTTCCGGAAGAAAATTATAAATATCTGGATTTGATCCGCCAGGCCTGTGAGGACAGGGAGATTTCTCTTATCTTAATGAAAGCTCCCAGTTTGTATCCGGAATGGTCAGATCCTTATGAGCGGCAGATTCAGATTTATGCTTATGAACATGGCCTTATTTATTGGAATCTGCTGGCGGATGCAGAGAAAATAGGACTGGATATGTCCCGGGATACTTACGACGAGGGACTTCACCTTAATGTTTATGGAGCGGAAAAGGTTTCCGACTATCTGGGACCGATTTTATCAGAGCAGATAGGTCTTTCCGATTACCGCCAGGATCCGGAGATCGCTTTTTACTATAATCAGCGTCTGGCTGCTTATAAGGAGGAGAAAGCTGCCCAGGAGGCAGAGTTTGCAGAGCTTGGTTATATTAAGCGTCTGGCCGGAGAGGGATAAAGAGTTACAGTTTTTTGAACTGTTGCTAAAAAATAAAAACATCAGGAGGATTTAAATGATGAAAATGGGAAGAAAAGCAGCGGCAACTATACTTACCTTAACGGCCGTGCTGTCTATGACCCTGTGCGTATGGGGAGCGGAAAAGAAAGCATATACCTTTACAGCAGATAAGGTCCAGATAAGCGTAGGGGCTGAGGCAAAACCAGTGTTAGACAGTTTAGGGGCGGCTAAGGAGAGCAAAACTTTGACCAATTGTGCCAATAGCGGTAAAGATAAGGTATATCTATATGAAAACTTTGATATTTATACGACTCAAAACGAAAAAAAAGACACGATTATCCAATCGGTTGTTTTAAAAACCGATAAGGCGGCTACTGAGGAAGGCATAAAGCTGGGGCAGACTCCTAAGGAAGTTAAGGCAGCATATCCCGATGCGGTGGAGAACTATGGCATTTATACCGTAACTCTTGGAAATTCCAGAATAGTGATTGATTGCGGCATGAAAAACGATAAAGTAGTGGACATTTCTTACGAATATTACGTTGCAAAATAATCAAATGCAGGCGGGAATATCAGAAATGGTATTCCTGCTTTTCTATGCCAAAGCGTACAAAAAAGCAGGGGCAGAATTTCGCTCATATGCATAAGGAGTACAAAAAATGCAGGAACTTAAGTATCCCTTTGACGGGGAATATCTGTTAAAGAAGAAGAAAAGCCTGAGAAAGACTCTTTTGGCGGAGAACTGTCAGAGACTTCATAAAAAAGTGGCGGTTTTGGGAGGTTCTACAACTCATGATATTGTAAAACTTTTGGAATTGTTTTTACTGGATATGGGGATTGAACCGGAGTTTTACCAATCGGAATACAATCGGTATTACGAAGATGCGGTATTTGGCAATGAAAAGCTGGATAAGTTTGGGCCGGATGTTATTTATATTCATACTACCAGCCGAAATATTCCGGACAATGGGTTTCCCAAAATCGGCGATACCAGAGAAGCGGCAGAGGAAAAGATAGATGCTTGTTTCCGGCGTTTTACACAGATTTGGGAAGCTTTGGCACAACGGTATGGCTGCCCGGTTATTCAGAACAATTTTGAAAAACCGGCCTATCGCCTTCTCGGTAATATGGACGCGTGGGATTACCGGGGGAGAGAAAGTTTTTTGGGCCGGTTAAATCTGCGGTTTTATGAGTATGCTCAGAATCATGAAGATTTTTTTATTCAGGATATTGACTGGCTGGCGGCGGAATACGGATTGAGTAAGTGGAACGATCCTTTATACTGGCATATGTATAAATATAGTCCGGCAGTGGGAGCCATTCCGGAACTGGCTTTTAATCTGGCCAATATCATTAAGGCAATCTACGGCCGGAATAAAAAGGCTTTAGTTTTGGATCTGGACAATACATTGTGGGGAGGCATTGTAGGGGAGGACGGGCCGGAAAATATTGAGATTGGCCAGGAGACAGGAATAGGACAGGTTTATTCGGAATTTCAAACCTATTTGAAGAACAGCAGGGATATGGGAATTCTTCTTAATATTAACTCGAAGAATGAAGAGGACAATGCGTTGTCAGGATTAAATCGCCCTGACAGTGTGTTAAGGCCAAAGGATTTTATTGTTATTAAGGCAAATTGGGATCCAAAGGATGAAAACCTGCGCCGGATAGCAGAAGAATTAAATATAGGAGAGGATTCTCTGGTATTTGTGGATGACAATCCGGCAGAGCGCCATCGGGTACGGCTTCGTGTACCAGCGGCGGCTGTTCCGGAAATTACAGAAGGACAGGAGCCTGCCCCGGAACAGTACATAAAGATTCTTGACCGCTCCGGATTCTTTGAACCGGTAAGGCTGTCGGGAGAGGATTTAAACCGAAGCGGCATGTACATGGCAAATGCTATGCGTAAAGAAATGGAGAGCACCTTTCAGGATTACCGGCAGTATCTTCTTTCCCTGAATATGAAAGCAGAGATTGAAAGCTTTGCGCCGGAATATATGCAGAGAATTGCACAGCTCACCAACAAGTCCAACCAGTTTAATCTGACTACTCTTCGATGCAGCCAGGCGGAAATTGAAAGCTTTCGGGCAGACAGCCGATATCTTACTTTATACGGCAGGCTCAGGGACAGATTTGGGGATAACGGCGTAGTGTCGGTGGTTTTGGGCCGCCAGGAAGGACAAAGACTCCACCTTAAGCTGTGGCTTATGTCCTGCCGGGTATTAAAGCGGGACATGGAAAAGGCTATGCTGGATCAGGTAGTGAAAAGAGCAGCGGCAAGAGGGGTGAAGACTGTGATAGGCTATTACTATCCTACAGACAAAAACCGTATGGTTAAAGAATTTTATGGCCGGATGGGATTTGCGTTAACAGAGGAGAAAGAGGACGGGAGCAGTATCTGGGAGATGAATACAGAAGGTTATGAAGAACAAAATACAGTAATTCAGATAGCCGGATATTGAGAGAATTTTCAAAAAGGGGGATGGCAATATGACGAAACAAGAGATTTTTACAAAACTGGACGAGGTCTTTCAGGATGTATTTGATAATGAGGGGCTCCATGTTTTTAATGAGACTACAGCAGAAGATATTGAAGGCTGGGACAGTTTGGAGCACATCAATCTGATTGTGGCAGTAGAACACGCCTTTGGAATTAAATTCAGCATGGGCCAGGTAACCAAGATGAAAAATGTTGGGGAAATGGCGGATATTATTTTAGAAAAGCTGGGCTAAGACATGGCATTTGTATCTTATGAATTTATAGGGTTTATGATAGCGGCTCTGGCTCTTTACTATGGATGCGGGCAGAGATTCCGAGCTGCCGTGCTGTTTGCTGTCAGCGCTGTGTTTCTGTGGCTTTGCGGCGGCCCGGAAAGCCTGGCGGCTTACGGTTTTTCTGCGGCAGCGGTATGGGCCGGCGCTTTGGGAATAGAAAACGGCAGGAAACGGGCCCCGGTAATTTACTGGAGCATCCTGGCCCTTAACCTGGCTCTTTTGGCTCGGTTTCAGTATGTGAATTTTTTTGGGTACACTATGGAAGAGCTTCACTGGCTGATGGGAACAGAGTGGGAATGGGAGCCGGTTTCTCTGATAGCTCCAGTGGCGGTTTCCTTTTACACCCTGACCCTGCTGGGATATCTGACGGAGGTTTACTGGGGAGCCGTTCCGGCGGAACGAAGCCTGGTACGTCTGGCTTTGTTTGGCGGCTTCTTTCCGCAGATGGCTATGGGACCCATCGCCCGGTATGATCGCCTGACGCCTTCTTTATTTTCCGGCAGTGCTTTTGAAAAAGAGAATTTTTTTCAGGGATTTTCCAGAATTCTGTGGGGATTGTTTGAAAAACTGGTGATATCAGAACGTTTGGCTATGATTGTAAATACGGTTTACGGAGATTATCAAACTTATACGGGAAGTTTTCTGGTGTTTGGGGCTGTGTGTTTCACTTTTCAGCTCTACACGGATTTTGCGGGAGCTATCGATATTGCCTTAGGATGCGCCCGAATGTTTGGGGTGAGGCTGGAGGAAAACTTCCGACAGCCCTTTTATTCCAGGACTGTGGCAGAATTCTGGCGTCGGTGGCATATAACCCTGGGAAGCTGGTTTAAAGACTTTCTGATGTATCCCATGTTGAAAACCAGAGGTTTTCAGAGTTTGGGAGTCTGGGGAAAAAAACGATTGGGCAAAAAACAGGGAAAAAAAATTCCGGTCATAGCGGCCCTCTTTATTGTCTGGTTTTTGCTGGGGCTTTGGCATGGCGGAAAGTGGACTTTTATCATCGGATCCGGCTTGTATCATGCGATTTTGATGAGCCTTGCTCTGGCAGCGGATCCGGCAGTGAAAAAATTTTATGAGAGAACCGGGATTCGTCAGGAACATCCGGTGTGGATACTTTTCCAGAGAGTGAGAACTTTTATACTGGTAGGAGCCGGATTTGTTTTGTTCCGGTCAGATTCCCTTGAAATGGCCTGGGGGATTTTCTCTAATATGTTTTCCGGAAACATGGGAATGCTTTCATGGGAAGGGGCTTTAAGCGTAGGTTTGTCCGCGGCGGATTTTGCGGTATTGGCGGCGGCTATGGCAGTGCTGTGGCTGGTCTCTTATAAAAAGGAGCATGCCGGGGAAAACGTCTGCCGCCAGTCGTGGTGCAAAACGTTGACTTTGCTGTTTGCGATTTTGATATTTGGCTGGTATGGAAAAGGGTATGATCCTTCAGCATTTATTTATGCACAATTTTAGCAACAGGGGGATAGAGCAATGGAAAATCAGTATTTGGCAAAATATAAGGCCGGGGATGTAATCGCTCAAAAAAGCATTGGGACAGAAGAAGAGCTAAATAGGTTTTTCTTTGAGAGTCCGCTTTGGGATGAGGTGTTTTGGCGAATGGAGGGAAAGTCTTTTAAAGAGGATTGCACGATTCCCAGAGAAGACCTGCGGTATCTCAGGGTTCTTCACTGGGGAAAAGAAGGCGCTACTGTGGGAGAGATGGTCTGCCACCGAAGTGTCAGCGGGTCTCTTCTGGAGATTTTTAAGGAGCTGTTCCGGGAAAAATATCCCATTGAGCGGATGCGGCTGATTGACGATTACGATGGGGACGATGAAAGATCCATGGCTGCTAACAATTCCAGCTGCTTTAACTTTCGGCGGGTTCCGGGAAAGGAAAAGCTGTCCCACCACAGTCTGGGAATCGCAGTGGACATTAACCCTTTCTATAATCCTTATGTGAGAAGGGACAAAGAGGGAAGCCTTATCTGCTCTCCGGAGGGGAGCCAGCCTTATGGGGACAGGGAAAAAGATTTCATCTATAAGATTGAAGAAGGTGATATCTGTGTCCGGACTTTTGCAAGGTATGGTTTCCAGTGGGGCGGAGACTGGACTACCTGTAAAGATTACCAGCATTTTTCCACTACCGGGGGCTGAGAGAATTTTCTGAGGAAATATTTGACAGGCAGGCGTAAGTTTGTTAATGTAGAAACAGGTGGAGAATGAACCGGCGCCCCAAAAGGAGAGGGCAGGGATAAGGAGGATAAGATTATGTTTGATGTTGTAGCTTTAGGTGAGCTTCTTATTGATTTTACACAGAATGGTTTGAGTGAACAGGGGAATGGCCTGTTTGAGGCCAATCCGGGAGGAGCGCCCTGCAATGTTTTAGCCATGCTTGCAAAGCTTGGAAAAAAGACAGCCTTTATCGGCAAGGTAGGAGATGACTTTTTTGGACGGATGCTGGCGGAAACCATTCGGGAAGTCGGAATTGACGACAGCAACTTGGTTTATGACCACGAGATTCATACCACTCTGGCACTGGTTCATACCTTTGCGGACGGGGACAGGGACTTTTCATTTTACCGCAATCCGGGAGCAGATATGATGCTTTCTCAGCAGGAAGTGGATATGGGAATGGTGACAGATACCAGGCTGTTCCATTTTGGCACCCTGTCCATGACCCATGAGGGCATTCGGGAAGCTACCAAAGCGGCAGTTTTGGAGGCCAGGAAAAACGGCGTTCTAATCAGCTTTGATCCCAACTTGCGTCCGCCGCTGTGGGAGAGCTTGGAGGACGCAAAAGAACAGGTGCGCTGGGGTCTGGGCCAGTGTGACATTTTAAAGATTTCGGATAATGAAATCCAGTGGCTTACCGGTGAAGAAAGCTATACCGAAGGAGTAAAAAAGATCCGCAAGGAATTTTCCATTCCGCTGATTTTGGTATCCATGGGCCGAGACGGAAGCCGGGCTTACTACCAGAAAGATGAGACAGAAAATGGAACGGGAATTATTGTAGAGGAAAAGCCTTTTATCCAGGAAAATACCATTGAGACTACCGGAGCGGGAGATACTTTCTGCGCTTGCGTGCTTAACTATGTTCTGGATCACGGCCTGGAGAACTTAAGTGTAGAAGGACTGAAAGAAATGCTTACGTTTGCTAACGCCGCCGCCTCACTGATTACCACCAGAAAAGGTGCTTTAAGGGTTATGCCAGAGCGGGAAGAAGTAGAAAGGCTCATTGCGGAGAGAGGATAAAATTTGCAATCGAATTGACATGCCCTCAGTAGACAAGGACGTGTATATCCTTGTCCATTGAGGGCAACAAAAGGGCTGAAAACAAGTTAATCAAATAATTTTCCATAAATTTCTTCAACTAAAGAATCCACATAAGCCGGATCGGGAAGATCATGATTGGTAATCAGATAGTCCTGGATTAGTTCATATCTCTTTAAGCTTAACTCCTCAGGGGAGAGTGACCGGGAAACGCTTCCAAGAGCCCGCTCCAGATCCTGAGCACTATAAGTATCTAAAAACCAGCGAATGATATTTTCTGTGCGCTCCCTTTCTTCTGCCACTTGAGGCAGAAATGCCTTAGCAGACAGAGTGGTTTTCACCCCTACTGCAAGAGCGCCTGCGGCAATAGCGGTCAAAGCGATTTTTGCTACCATAGTAAGGGGGATAACGGACATCCAGCATAGAACCGATCCCACGGCGGCAATGCCGCCTACCAGATAAAAAGCAGATGCAGAGGACTTCATATCATCATAGCGCTGGGCCGCATCTACATAAACGCCAGGATGGACGTAGGACTTTTTGGCAAGCTCCTGCTCCTGAACAGAGGCGGGACTGTCAGATAAAATTGCATGGCTTTCCAAGCTGCCGCTTGAGAAAGTTTCCGCTGTATCCTCTTCTTTTTTCTTCATTTTATAAGCTTCTTCAGATTCGTATAAAGGGCCGCCGCAGTCGGTGCAGGCAGTAATTCCCTCAACAAATTCCATATCGCATTTTGGACAGTAAGGCATAGTATAATCTCCTGATAGAATAATGGTGCAGCCAAGAATGACTAACATTATTAATCATAGCATCAATAACACATTTTTTCAATCAATACGTATCACATTTTTACATTTGCCCCGGTTTTTCTTCTGGCAAAAAGTCCGTATTTATGGTACAATAGGAAAACATATCGAAATGTATCAGAAGAGGAATGGTTGATGAAAACAAGTAAGATTTTAAAACGATTTATCCCATATTACAGAAAATATACAGGTATCCTGTTTATGGATTTATTTTGTGCGTCTTTGACCACTATCTGTGAGATGGTATTTCCACTGATTTTACGCTATATTACCAATGAAGGAATGAGGGATTTGGCTTCTCTGACCGTGGATGTCGTGGGAAAGGCCGCCCTTTTGTATTTGGTACTCCGGATTATTGACGGAATCGCCTTTTTTTATATGGCTTATACCGGCCATATCATGGGTGCAAAAATTGAAACCGACATGAGAAGAGATGCATTTGGGCACTTACAAAAGCTGTCCGACAGCTATTACAGCAACACCAAGGTGGGCCAGATTATGTCCCGGATAACCAGTGATTTGTTTGATATTACAGAATTTTCTCATCACTGCCCTGAGGAGTTTTTTATCGCTTTTGTAAAGATTGCAGTATCATTTTTCATTTTGTCCCGGATTAACCTGCTTTTGACCGTGATTATTTTTGTATTTATTCCGATTATGACTGTTTCCTGTACCTACTTTAATCTACGGGTCCGCAAGGCTTTTAAGGAACAGAGAAATCATGTAGGTGAATTAAATGCCCGGATAGAGGACAGCCTTTTAGGAAACAGGGTCGTGAGGGCCTTTGCCAACGAGGATGTGGAGATTGAGAAATTTCAGAGAGACAATCTGGATTTCCTGGATATTAAAAAGATGACATACTTTTATATGGCATCCTTTCAGGATACGGTGCGGATTTTTGACGGAATCATGTACCTGGTGGTGATTCTGGCAGGCGGCATTTTTATGGTAAAGGGGCTGATTGTTCCGGGGGATTTGGTAGCCTATACGCTGTATGTTACCACTTTGTTGGCAACTATCCGGCGGATTATTGAGTTTGCCGAGCAGTTTCAGCGGGGAATTACCGGCGTGGAACGGTTTGTGGAGATTATGGATGCGGAGATTGACATTTTTGACGAAGAGGGAGCCCGGCCTTTAGAGGATGTTCAGGGTGAGATCCGCTTTGATAAAGTAAGTTTTGAGTATCCCGACGACCATAACGAGGTATTGGATACCATTGATCTGACTATTAAGAAGGGAGAAAAGGTGGCTTTGGTAGGCCCGTCCGGAGGGGGAAAAACGACTCTCTGCAACCTGATTCCCAGATTTTATGACACTACCAGCGGAACTATATCCATTGACGGTCAGGATATCCGCCATGTAACATTAAAGAGCCTGCGTTCCAATGTTGGAGTGGTGCAGCAGGATGTATACTTGTTTTCCGGAACCGTAGCGGAAAATATTGCCTACGGAAAGCCCGGGGCTGCCAGGGAGGAGATTATAGAGGCGGCAAAGATGGCAGGAGCCCACGACTTTGTCATGGATTTAAAGGACGGTTATGATACCTATGTAGGCGAGCGGGGAGTAAAACTGTCAGGAGGACAGAAGCAGCGGCTTAGCATTGCAAGAGTATTTTTAAAGAATCCGTCTATTCTGCTGTTGGATGAAGCTACTTCCGCTTTAGATAATGAAAGCGAGTACTTGGTATCCCGTTCTTTGGACAAGCTGGCGGAAGGAAGAACTACTCTTACTATTGCCCATCGGCTTTCTACCATTCGAAATGCAGACCGGATTTTAGTGCTTTCCGGAAATCACATTGTGGAGGAAGGAAATCACCAATCCCTTATGGAAAAAAGGGGGATGTACTATCAGCTTTATACATCCGCCAATCAGATAAATGGATAAAAGGAGAAAAAATTCATGAAGATTGCGATTGTTACGGACAGCAACAGCGGCATTACACAGGCCCAGGCCGGAGAGCTGGGGATTTCTGTCCTCCCCATGCCCTTTATGATTGACGGGGAAACCTATTTTGAAGATATTACCCTGACTCAGGAGCAGTTTTATGAGAAGCTTGCCCAAGACGCGGATATTTCTACTTCTCAGCCCTCTCCGGAGTCGGTTACGGATCTTTGGGACAGCCTGTTAAAAGAATATGATGAAATTGTCCATATCCCCATGTCCAGCTCCCTTTCCGGCTCTTGCCAGACAGCAATGATGCTGGCTGAAGACTATGAAGGCAGGGTACATGTGGTTAACAACCAGAGGATTTCTGTTACTCAGCGCCAGTCGGCTCTGGATGCTCTGGAAATGGCAAAAAACGGATATTCTGCCTCGCAGATTAAAGAAAAGCTGGAAAAAACCAAGGCGGATAGTATTATTTTTATTACCTTGGATACATTAAAATACTTAAAAAAGGGCGGGCGGATTACCCCGGCAGCGGCGGCCCTGGGAACCCTGCTCCGCATTAAACCGGTGTTGATTATTGAAGGGGGCAAGTTGGATGCCTTTTCCAAAGCCCGGACTGCCAAGCAGGCAAAAGCAACCATGCTTACCGCCCTTGCCCACGAGATGGATGTGCGCCTTGGGGACAAGAATGCTAAGCATATGAACCTGCAGATTGCCCATACGGCCAACTGGGAAGCGGCAGAGGAATTGAAAAAGGAGATGGAGAGCCTTTATCCAGGGGCGCCTGTCCACATGGATCCATTGTCCTTAAGCATTGCCTGCCATATCGGGCCGGGTTCTCTGGCAGTGGCCTGCACAAAGATGCTGGATATGGGGAAGCTTTAAAAGAAGAAGGGACGACAGATGATTCTGTGGATGAAAAAACAATGGAAAAGCTGGCCGCCTACTTTCAGTGTGGCTGTGCCTTTTATACTGGTCATATTGGCAGTAGGTACCTTTCCCATGCTGATACAGGGAAGGATTCTTTCAGGGTCGGTACGGCAGAATCAAATTGACAGTCGGCGCAGCGAAGTACTGAACCAGTGTCAGATTATAAGCAGTAAAATGACAAGATCCGGTTATTTTCTGCCGGAGTATAAAAATACTTCTATTAATATGGAGATGGAGATTACGGCCGATATTTTTAACGGCCGTATCGTCATTGTAGATAAAAATTACCGGATTGTAATGGATACTTTTGATCTGTCAGAGGGCCGGATGCATGTTGCAGAGGAAGTAATCCGCTGCTTTCAAGGCGAAACCAGCAATATTTATAATGAAGAAAAAAATTACTTTGCCCAGACCATTCCCATCTATAACGATTTGGTAGAAAAACGGATTGACGGGGTTATGGTAGTTACTGCCTCCACGGAAAATCTTACCTCCATAGAAACATCCCTTGGCGAGCGGTCCCGATTTTTTAATTTGATCGCCCTTTGTGTAATTGCTGTAGTGGCTCTGGCGCTTACCAGGCTCTTGCTTCTGCCTTTCCGGAACCTTATCGGGATGCTGGATAAAGTAGCGGACGGATACATTGATACGGATATCCGGGAGAATACTTATCTGGAAACCCAGAAAATATCGGGGGCGGTAAGACGAACCATCCGGAAGCTGAAGGCTGTGGATCAGTCCAGACAGGAATTTGTATCCAATGTATCCCATGAGTTAAAAACTCCTATTACTTCAATTCGGGTGCTGGCGGATTCCCTGATGGGAATGGAGGAAGTTCCCATAGAGCTGTACCAGGAATTTATGCAGGATATTTCCGACGAGATTGACAGAGAGAGCAAAATTATTGATGATCTTCTGTCCTTGGTTAAAATGGATAAGTCGGCAGCGGAGATGAATATTTCTCAGGTAAGTATTAATGAACTTTTGGGATTGATATTAAAGCGTATCCGTCCTATTGCCGAAAAACGGAATATTGAATTAATTCTGGAGAGCATCCGGGAGGTAAGCGCCGAGGTAGACGAAGTGAAGCTGTCTCTGGCATTAAACAACCTTGTAGAAAATGCAGTAAAATACAATGTGGAGGACGGCTGGGTACGGGTGACCCTAGATGCGGATCATAAATATTTTTATATCAAGGTTTCCGACTCGGGGATTGGGATTCCGGAAGAATTTCAGGAACATATTTTTGAACGATTTTATCGGGTGGATAAGGCCCGATCCAGAGAAACCGGGGGAACCGGCTTAGGGCTTGCTATTACTAAAAGCGTAATTTTGATGCACCAGGGAAATATCAAGGTAGAAAGCAGGCAGGGGGAGGGCACTGCTTTTACGGTGCGGATTCCTTTAACCTACATTGTGTAACGGACGGGAGGCTGATCATGAGACGGATTTGGATGGCCGTTTTCTGTCTGGCTTTGCTGTTTTTGACAGGGGGCTGCAAGGGCAGGCAGGAAATGGCAGAGACAGAAGGGGTATATCAAATTTATTATCTAAATTCCTCCGGAACCAAGTTGCTTCCAACAGAGTATCAGGCCCAGTCAGAGGATACGGCGGGACTCATTGAGGAATTGACGGCACAATTTATCCAGGTACCGGCAGATTTTGACGGTCAAACAGCTCTGGGGGAAAAGGTAGAGCTGCAAAAGTGTGTTCTGGATGGAAATGTGCTGTATTTGTACTTTGACGGAAATTATATGCTAATGAGTTCTGCCAGGGAGATCCTATGCCGGGCAAGCCTGGCCAAGGTGTTTACTCAGATCGCCGGGGTGGATTATATTAGTATCTACAGTGGGGAACAGCCTATTATGGATTCAAACGGAACTCCGGTGGGGATGCTTACGGCATCAGATTTTGTAGAAAGCATCAGCGATGTCAATACTTTTGAGGAATCGGAACTTACCTTGTATTTTGCAGACAGCACCGGGGAGTATTTAAAAGCAGAAAAACGGCAGGTGATCCATAGCATGAATACCTCCCTGGAAAGACTGGTGGTGGAGCAGCTGATTGCCGGACCGGCGGTGGAAGGGCTTCAGGCCACATTACTTCCGGATACCAAAATTTTAAATATTTCTGTAACCGATAATGTGTGTTATATAAATTTTGACGCCGCTTTTTTAAATAATACTCTGGATGTAAAAGAATATATTCCAGTGTATTCCATCGTCAACAGCCTGACGGAAAACGCCGGAATCAGCCGGGTACAGTTTACAGTCAACGGGGCAAATGAAGGGATGTTGAAAGAGGTATTTTCTATTAACGGAGCGTTTGAGCGGAATGTAGATTTAATCGGGACAGACTGAATCGCGAAATAGTCCGGGAGGTGAAGACTGTGCAGACACTGAATGAGGATTTAAAAAACAGAAGTTTTCGAACCGTTTATCTTTTATTCGGAGAGGAAAGCTTTTTAAAAAAAAGTTATAAGAACCGGCTGAAAGACGCTATTACCGGCGGTGATACCATAAATTACCATTATTATGAAGGAAAGGGCCTTAATATTGATGAAATTATAGGACTGGCGGAAACCATGCCCTTTTTTGCGGACAAAAGGCTGATTCTCATTGAGGACAGCGGTTTTTTTAAAAGTGCGTCTGACCAGATGGCCGCTTATATTCCGGATATTCCGAAAAGCACCTGTCTGCTGTTTGTGGAGTCTGAGGTAGACAAACGGAGCAGGATGTATAAGGCTGTAAAAAAAGCAGGGTATGCCGCTGAACTGAATCATCAGGATCATGCCCAATTAGCAAAATGGGCTGCCGGAATTCTGACAAAAGAAGGGCGGAGGATTACCGGCCATACCATGGATTTGTTTTTAAGCAAAACCGGTGAGGACATGGAGAATATCCGGATGGAACTGGAAAAGCTTATTAGCTATACCTGGGGAAGGGATGTGATTACGGATCAGGATGTAGAGGAAATTTCCACGGCCCAGGCAAGCAACAAGATATTTGATATGATCTCGGCTTTGGCTGCCAGGCAGACCAGAAAGGCTGTCGATTTGTATCAGGATCTTCTGACCCTGAAAGAACCGCCTATGAGGATCCTTTTCCTTATTGCCAGACAGTTTAACCAGATCCTTCAGGTAAAGGAACTGGCCGCAAAAGGGATGGATAAAGGAGCCATTGCAGGCAGACTTAAGATACAGCCGTTTGTAGTGGGGAGGATACTGCCTCAGACCAGGGCTTTTTCCGGGGAGCAGATACTTTCCTATGTGGAGCTTTGTGCCCAGATGGAAGAGGATGTAAAGACCGGGCGGCTTTCGGACCGTCTGGCAGTGGAATTGCTATTGACAAAGGAGTATGGGGAAAACTGAATATGAGAAGGCCATTTTTCGTGATTGCAGCGGGGTTCGTACTTGGAGAGGTATTTGCTCTGCAGATGAAAATGGCGGGAATGGAGGATTCTTTTGTTCCGGCGGCGCTTTTGGGAACAGGAGCCCTGTGGGCCGGAATATTTCTGGCGGCGCTTTCCGTATATTTCCTGAAAATCAGGACAGGCAGAGGCATAGAAAAGCTTCTGCTTTTTTGTATGATTCTGCTGTCCTGTACGGCAGGAGCCGAGGTGGCAGGAAGCCGGATCCGAAGCTTGGAAAGACAGGAGCATTGGGTTTTGGCACGGGAAGGAAAGATTGTCACAGAGGGCCGGCTGGAGAGGATAGAGGAAACAGAAAACGGCCTGGAAATATGGCTCAGAGAGGTAAGGGAGCAGGGGACAGAGGCGGAACCGGGACTGGAAACGGATAGGAGCCGCCTTGCAAAAAAGTCTCCGGATCGCCTTATAGTGCGGGTGCAAGAGACTGATTCCGAGGCTTTTCAAGAGCTTTCTATAGGAATGACGGTGGAGGCGGAAGGATACTTAAGTCCTTTTGATCCTCCCCAAAATCCCGGGGAGTTTGACTACCGGACTTATAATTTTTCCAAAGGAATTACAGGGCAAATCGGAGGAGGTAAAATAAAAGTTCTAAATGAGGAGTATATTCCTTTTCAGGACTTTTTACGAAAGCTCCGAAGACAGTGGAGCCGTCTTTTGGGAGAGCTTTGCGGGGAAGAAGAGGCAGGGCTGTTCCGCTCTGCACTTTTAGGGGAAAAGAAAAATCTGGACGGAGAGATCCGCAGGTTATATCAGCAAAGCGGTATCGCTCATCTTCTGGCAATCAGCGGACTCCACCTGTCTGTCTTAGGCATGGGAGTCTATAAAGGTTTACGCAGGACAGGGGTTTCCATCGGCTGGGGAACGGCAGTATCCGGCGTTCTGGTAATAAGCTACGGAGTTCTGACAGGGTCATCCCAATCCACCAATAGGGCAGTCCTTATGATGCTGATTGCCTTTCTTGGGGATGTATTCAGAAGAACTTATGATCCTCTCACGGCTCTGGGGCTGGCTGCTGTATTTATTACCTGTCAGGAGCCTTATCAATTGGTTCAAAGCGGCTTTCAACTATCCTTTGGGGCGGTTTTGGGAATCTGCCTGTTAAATGAAGCAAGAAGAAAAGCACAAGAGAGAGAAAAAGCAGGAATACTAGGGTGGCTTTTCAAAGGGCTGGAGGCCAGCCTGGCTGTCCAGACAGCCACTCTGCCTATAGCAGCTTTCCACTTTTTCCGGGTTCCGGTTTACGGCATATTTCTAAATTTGCTTGTGATTCCTCTGATGGCTTATGTTTTATATTCGGGAATTGCAGGAATTGGTCTTGGCTGCCTGTTTCCAGCCGCAGGAGCTATTCTCCTTTGGCCTGGCCGCTGGATATTCAGGCTGTATAGGGAGTTAAGCGCCTGGACGGTAAGCCTTCCGGGAAGCAGCCTGCTTTTAGGAAGGCCGGATTTGTGGCAGATAGGGCTGTACTATGTCTTCCTGATACTGGGCTTTTACCGGATAAAGAAAAAGGGCAGGTATTCCCGGGCAATTCTTGCTTTGATTTTTCTCCTGGGAGCCTGTTTATTAAAAACGCCCGGGCCCAAAGGGCTTTCTGTGATCTTTTTAGATGTGGGACAGGGGGACGGGATTGTTCTTCAAAAAGGAAAAACCGTGATTCTTATAGACGGAGGCAGCATAGATAAAAAGACATTGGGAAGTCAGATCCTTATCCCCTTTTTAGAAAGCCGGGGGATTGGAAAGATTTCCTGTGCAATAGTCAGCCATGGGGATGAGGATCACATAAGCGGATTGAGGAAATTAATGGAAGAAGGGACAATCAATATAGAAAGTCTGGTCCTTCCGTCCCAAGGGAAGGGACAGGAGGTATATGAGGAGCTTTCAAAACTGGCAGAAGGAAAGGACAGCCAGGTGCTTTACATGAGCCAGGGGGATCAATTAACAGGAAAAGGAAGGCCGGGACTTTCCCTGACATGCCTGTACCCCAAAGAACCGGGGAAGGATCAGAGGCAGATAGAAGACAGGAATAACCATTCCTTGGTGCTTTTGGCAGAATATGGAGGCTTCTCTGCGGTTTTTACCGGAGATTTGGGACGCTCCGGGGAGAAAGCCATGTTGGCTGAGAGAAGCCTGGAGACAGTGCAGGTTTTAAAGGCAGGTCACCACGGAGCCAAAGAAAGCACGGGGCAGGAGCTTTTAGACAGGCTGAAACCTCGGGATGTGATAATTTCCTGCGGAAAAGACAACTCCTATGGGCATCCTCATCCGGAAACCTTAAAGAGGCTGGAAAATATGGGAGCCAGAATATGGGTTACTGCGGACCAGGGCGCTATAGAGGTTTGGACAGATGGGGACAGGATGAAAATCAGCAGCTTCCTTCCTGCCATTGTCTATTGAGGGTAACATAGGGCTCTACTATTTCCTATCCGGCAACAGCTTTTTTCTTTTCTGCCGCCGGACAGAAATTTCGGATATATGATTTTCATGTAAGCCTTTTTTCGCTCGGCATGGTATAATGACTTTGAAGATTTGCTTTATGCTATCCAGTCAAATATATACAGCAAGGATTGATTGCTATGAAAGAGAAAATACCATGTTTATATGAAAGCGTTTTGCCTTACTTAACCTGCGAAGGAAAAAACACAACGCCGGTTTCCTACATTGACGTTTATCGGCAGACAGATCCGTTTATTGCCCTTCTGATAGAATTGTCTGTTGATGATGTTATTTCCGTGATGTTGGATATTGACGGAGATTTGCCCGAAAGGCTGTTTGATGAAACAACCATCGCCGCCGTGCCGCCCCATGCAGACGAAAAAATGACAAAACTCTTAATCCGGTTATTAAACATGACACCGACAGAATTATCGTTTATGGGAAAACATCTCAAGCGTGAATTGATATTTGACCTTATTGCAGGGCTGTATGGCAGACAGTTTATGCAGCACATCGTGAACATCCAACAGGCAGGAGATATTTACTATATCAACAGTTGGATTAAGCAAAATTACAAGGTTGATTTTGCGGTTGAGGATTTAGCCGAACAAAGCAACATGAGCCTGTCCAGTTTTCATCAGAAATTTAAAAGCGCCGTTGGTATGGGACCGCTTCAATGTCAGAAGAAGCTGCGCCTTACAGAAGCCCGGCGGCTCATGCTCGACAAAGCCGCAAATGTAACGGACGCCGCTATGGAAGTCGGATATGAAAGCGTCTCGCAGTTTATCCGCGATTACCGGCGTATATTTGGACGTTCCCCGCAAAAAGACGTGCAGGAAATACGAGACTGTATCAGGGCACAGAAGAAGCAGGAGTAACTACTGTTTCTTCTGCCTTATTATTCCATACCCAGTACAGCGCGGAAGCGGGTTTTTGCCGCCATCATTTTTTCATAGGCTTCCCGCGCCCGTTCCAAAGGAAAGACTTCAATCATAGGGCGCACATCTGTTAAAATGCTGAAACGAACTGCCGCTTCCATTTCCTTTATGTCCGTAAACGTCCCTTTAACAGTATTCGGACCCGTCAGAAAATCCATTGCAGACCAGTCAAGCGGAGTGTCATCAACGGCGGCAATAATCAGTTCACCATTTGTACCCAGACCTCCTATAAGGGAAGAAATTGTTTTTGCATTTGGGGCAGTAGCAAGAATGACCTTTGCGCCGCCTAACGCTTTTAACGCTTCCGCAGGATTTTCCTTTTCGCTGTCAATATAGTGGTGTGCACCCAGTTTTCTCGCAAGCTGTTCTTTGTCTGCTCCACGGGAAATTGCCGCCACTTCATAGCCTGCTTTCTTTGCATACTGTACGGCAAGGTGTCCTAACCCACCAATACCGGCCACCGCAATCAAGTCGCCCATACGTGCATTGCTGTTGTGCAAAGCACTGAACACCGTTTCTCCCGCACAAAGTAAGGGCGCTGCTTCTTCTGCGATAATTTCATCAGAAATAGCAATCAGGCCATCCTCATAGGCAACCATATATTCTGCGTATCCGCCGTCTGTGGTAAGGGCGGTTGTATGTCCGTGTCCTCCATGCCAGCCGATTCCGACACGCTGACCGATTTTCCACTTATCAACGCCTGTGCCCAACTTTGCAACCGTACCGACTACTTCATGCCCGGGAATACGGGGATAGGAGGATGCTGCTCCCTCAATTACTTTAGAGTCCCCATGACAGATGCCGCAGGCTTCTACTTTCAAAAGTACCTGTCCCTCTCCCGGTTGTGGAACGGGGATCTCAACCAGTTCCATAGGCTCGCCTTTTGCCGCTACTTGTATCGCTCTCATCATTTCCATAGAATCTAACCTCCTGTTATATATTCGCGTTTTGATATGAAAAACAAGCTGTGCTTGTTTAATCTGATTATCCCATAGAAGCAGAAGATTCGCTTGCCCGTTTCTCCGAAAAAATTGCACAATCCTTTTCTTTTGCCTGGAATTTCCAGCGCTCTCAATAGTAGGAAGTAAGAAAGATTCTTTCTGAGATCTAATACCTGTTTTATGAGTGCCGCCCTAACAAGGGCCCTTTGCTATTTGACGAACTGGAGAAGATTAATTGCTTTTTCCAACAAATTAATAAAACCCCCAGCCGGTGGGTTAATCCGACTGGGGGTTAAAATCTCTTATTTTCTATAAATTAAGCCATAGAGCTTACAGCCTTGGAAAGACGAGATACCTTGCGGGAAGAGGTATTCTTATGATATACGCCCTTGCTGGTAGCCTTGTCAATTTCAGAAGTAGCAACTAATAATGCAGCCTGTGCAGCAGCCTTGTCACCGGCAGCGATAGCAGCGTCAACCTTCTTGATCATAGTCTTAACCTTGGATCTGATAGCTTTATTTCTAGCAGCCTTAGTCTGATTAACTAAAATTCTCTTCTTTGCAGATTTAATGTTTGCCATGGTAGCACCTCCATTCAGATGTATATTCTCTGTATTTTCCATCAAAGTCTGGACACGGACAGTTCAATGTAAACATACTTTATCATTCTAACGAATTTGAACTGGATTGTCAATACATATTTCCTGGTTTTTTGAGAAAAATAGAGGTATCAGAATCGCGTTTAAGAGAGAAAGGGAAAAGTCAGTGGAAGAAAAAAACAATACACGCTTTGAAATCCGTACGGATTTGGCAGTAGAGAAGAAGGAAGATTTTAAAAAGGGGGACCGGGATTTTTCCGGGGTTTCTCTAAAAGAATGGTATGAAAAAGAGACACAGATCAAGCTTACCAGAGTGGAGATTTTAAACAGCGCCGGAGAACAGGCCATGGGAAAGGCAAAAGGAATTTATATGACTTTGGAGGCCGGACAGATGACAAAAAAGGATCAGGACTATCACCGCCAGGTTTCCAGGGAACTGGCAAAGCAGCTTAAGACATTGGCAGAAAAATCAACCAATAAAACTCCAAACCATATTTTGATAGTGGGTTTGGGAAACCCGTCGGTGACTCCGGATTCTTTAGGCCCGAGGGTGCTGGGAAATCTATGCGTTACCCGTCATATGGATATAGAGTATGGGAAAGGCTTTTTAAAAGAGCACAAAATGACAGCCATAAGCGGGATTGTTCCCGGTGTTATGGCTCAGACCGGAATGGAGACAGCGGAAATCATCCAGGGAGTTATGGCTCAGACCAAGCCGGATCTGATTATTGCCATTGATGCTTTGGCAGCCAGAAGCGTCCGTCGCTTAGGCTGTACCGTCCAGCTGACAGATACAGGCATCCGCCCGGGATCCGGAGTGGGGAATCATCGATGCGGCTTGACAGAAAAAAGCTTGGGGATTCCGGTGCTGGCAGTGGGAGTACCTACAGTGGTGGGAGCGGCTGCCATTGTCCAGGATACGGTTCAGGCTGTGGTAAAGGCGCTGGAATCCAGCCGCGCCACCAGAGGCATGGGAAAATATCTGGACAGCCTGGATGAGGAACAGCAGTATGCCTTGATCCGGGAGCTTTTAGAGCCGGAGTTTGGCGCTTTATATGTGACGCCGCCTGATATTGACGAGACCGTAAAAGAGCTGAGCTTTACCATATCGGAAGCCATTCATCAGGCATTTTTGCCGGAACCGGAATTTCCCGAATAAGAGTTCATTTTATATTTTTTTCCGCATAGCATGGTAAGAGGTCAGGTGATGGTATGCGGGAAAAGAAATCAATCGGAGAATTTATGCGGACGATAATGCTGGCGGTTCTGTGCATTCTCCTGGCAATGCTGGGACTGCGCCAGTGCAGATGCTGGCTGGCGGATCTTAAAGTTCGATGGGAAAACCAGGGCACTAGTCTTGCAGATAAAAGCAGCAGCACGGCAGGGGAAATAGTAGAATTTGTGTGGAACAGAAAGCAGAAAACCATTGGGATCGGAGAGAAGGGGCAGAAAAATAAAGAAATCGTTTCCCTTACCGGCCTTATGGAGCTTTTAAATCCCTGGAATTCTTACGAGAAAGGGGGAAAGACTTTGCCGTCTGCTGAAAAAGACAGGGATCCGGCTTATAAGAATTTCCTGGCAAGCAGGGAATTTTACATAGAACATCAATACCTTCTGGAATATGGAGATGAGGAAAGCGGGCAGGAGAGTGTTCTGACAGACAGTGAGGCTTACGGGAAGGAGACAATGAAAACAGAAGGTTTTGAAAATCGGATAGAAGCTCCGCTGCAGCTCCAGGTTCCAGATCCGGCAGGAGACAGCCAGGCCGTTTCAGGGACAGTCTACAGCATGGCTCAGCTGGCGGATTACGACTTTCTTATGAAAACTTTTTATAATACTCATACCTCTACGACTGCGGGAAGGGACATGATGAGTGCGGAAAAAATGCTGGGTATGGATCTGTCCATAGAAAAGGGCAGCGCCGGGCCCCAGATTCTGATCTATCATTCCCATTCCCAGGAAGCATTTGCGGATTCCGGACCTAATCAGACCATTGTGGAGGTAGGAGATTATCTTACAGAGCTTTTAGAGGCAAAAGGGTTTGGAGTCATTCACGATTGCAGTGTTTACGATTTGGTAGAGGGAAAGCTGGACAGAAGTAAAGCTTATACCTATGCCCTGGAAGGAATTACCAGAATATTGCAGGAAAACCCGGATATTCAGGTAGTCTTGGACATTCACCGGGACGGAGTGGGAGAGAATGTCCGTCTGACTTCCCGGATAAATGGAAAATCTACCGCACAGATTATGTTTTTTAACGGATTAAGCCGTACGCCGGAAGGCCCTATAGAGTATTTGCCGAATCCTTACCTGGATGAAAATCTGGCCTTCAGCTTTCAGATGCAGCTAAAGGCGGCGGCGCTTTACCCGGGATATGCCCGGAAGATTTATTTAAAGGGACTGCGTTACAACCTGCATCTCCGGCCAAGATCCGCGCTTATTGAGGTGGGAGCCCAGACCAATACCTTTGAGGAGGCAAGAAATGCAATGGAGCCCTTGGCAGAAATCCTGACAGCAGTGTTAAACGGGGAGTAAAGCGGAAGGAAGAAAGAGGAGAGTAAGATAACGGAACTTTTCTTTAGACAGTTGCAAGGATTTAAAAAAAATGTTATATTTTGAAGCGTAACGATGAATGACTGAATTGCTGCATTTCAAGAGGAAAAACGAAAGAAAGAGGAACCTGCTATATGGCTATTACCATAGATCAAAGTAAAATCCGCAATTTTTGTATTATTGCCCATATCGACCACGGTAAATCCACCTTGGCGGATCGGATTATTGAACATACCGGCCTCCTTACCAGCAGGGAGATGCAGGCTCAGGTACTGGATAATATGGATCTGGAGCGGGAAAGAGGGATTACAATTAAGGCTCAGGCCGTCCGTACCGTTTACCGGGCCAAGGATGGGGAGGAGTATATTTTTAATCTGATTGACACGCCGGGTCATGTAGACTTTAACTACGAGGTTTCCAGAAGCCTTGCGGCCTGCGACGGAGCCATTTTAGTAGTGGACGCGGCTCAGGGAATTGAGGCCCAGACACTGGCAAATGTGTACCTGGCCCTGGACCACGATTTAGAGGTATTTCCGGTTATCAATAAAATCGATCTGCCCAGCGCCGATCCGGATCGGGTAGCCGCCGAGATAGAAGATGTTATCGGCATTGAAGCCCAGGATGCTCCCAGGATTTCGGCCAAGACAGGACTCAATGTAGAGGATGTTCTGGAAGCCGTTGTGAAGCGGATTCCAAGTCCGGCGGGAGACAGGGACGCCCCTTTAAAAGCGCTGATTTTTGATTCTATTTACGATTCCTATAGAGGAGTTATTGTGTTTTGCCGGATTAAGGAGGGTACGGTAAAAAAAGGCACGGTTATCAAAATGATGGCGACAAATGCCGAGGAAGAAGTAGTAGAAGTGGGATACTTCGGGGCAGGTCAGTTTATCCCATGTGAAGAGCTGACTGCCGGTATGGTAGGCTATATTACAGCCAGCATCAAGAACCTAAAAGAAACTATGGTAGGCGATACGATTACCGATAAATTTAATCCCTGTCATGAGCCTCTTCCCGGCTATAAAAAGGTCACTCCTATGGTATATTGCGGTTTGTATCCGGCAGACAGCGCCAAGTATCCGGATCTGAGAGATGCCTTGGAGAAACTTCAGCTTAACGATGCCTCCCTGTATTTTGAGCCGGAAACGTCACTGGCATTGGGATTCGGCTTTCGATGCGGATTTTTGGGCCTTCTTCATCTGGATATTATTGAGGAACGCTTAGAGCGGGAATATAATCTGGATTTGGTGACCACGGCCCCGGGAGTTATTTACCGGGTACACAAAACCAACGGGGAGATGATAGAGCTTACAAACCCCTCAAACCTTCCGGATCCGTCGGAAATTGAATACATGGAGGAACCTATCGTTTCCGCAGAGATTATGGTGACTACCGAGTATGTGGGAGCCATTATGCAGCTCTGCCAGGAACGCCGGGGAGTTTATTTGGGAATGGAATATATTGAAGGCACCCGGGCGTTGTTAAAGTATGAGCTTCCTTTAAACGAGATTATCTATGACTTTTTTGACGCATTAAAGAGCCGATCCAGAGGATATGCTTCCTTTGATTATGATTTAAAAGGCTATGAGCGCTCCGAGCTTGTAAAGCTGGACATTCTGGTAAATCGGGAAGAGGTAGACGCATTATCCTTCATCGTCTTTTCCGGCTCTGCCTACGAGAGAGGCCGGAAGATGTGCGAAAAGTTAAAGGAGGAGATCCCCCGCCACCTGTTTGAGATTCCCATCCAGGCGGCGGTGGGAGGAAAGATTATCGCCAGAGAGACGGTTAAGGCCATGAGAAAAGACGTACTGGCAAAATGTTATGGCGGCGATATCAGCCGGAAAAGGAAGCTTCTGGAAAAGCAGAAGGAAGGTAAGAAGAGGATGCGTCAGATTGGCAACGTGGAAATTCCCCAGAAGGCCTTTATGAGCGTACTCAAATTAGATGATGAATAGAAAGAAACCACTGGAATTATATGTGCATATTCCGTTTTGCGCCAGAAAATGCCTGTACTGTGATTTTTTGTCTTTCCGAACATTGGCCTCTGTGCATCAGGAATATATAGACCAGCTCTTGGGAGAAATCCAGGCGGCCAGCTTGGCCAGCGAGGGCTATCAGGTGACTACAATTTTTATTGGCGGCGGTACTCCGTCTATTTTGGAGGCAGGAATGATGCGGGCGGTAGTGGAAACCATCCGCCTGTACTTTGACGTTGCGCCGGATGCGGAGATTACCATTGAGGCCAACCCGGGAACGCTTACGGCCCCAAAACTGGATGTGTACCGGGGCTGCGGCATCAACCGGTTAAGTATGGGGCTTCAGTCCGCAGACAACCGGGAATTAAAGGCGTTGGGAAGGATTCACAGTTTTGAGGAATTTTTAAAGAGCTTTGAGAGGGCCAGGCAGGCCGGATTTTGGAGTATTAGCGTGGATTTAATGTCGGCTCTGCCGGGCCAGACTCTGGAGTCCTGGAAAAATACTTTGAAAAAGGTAGCCATGTTAAAGCCGGAGCATATCTCGGCATACAGTCTGATTATTGAGGAGAATACACCGTTTTGGGAGCACTATGGAGACGGAGCAGGCGGCACAGATGCAGAAAACGCTTCCGAAGGATCAGAAAACGAACAGTTCGGATTTTTTGGAGAAAACCGTCCCCAGGGAGATAATGCCTCAAAAGAAAATCTCTGGCTTCCCCTTCCCGATGAGGATACGGAGAGGAAGATGTATAAGGTTACCAAAAGTTTTTTGGAATCTCAGGGTTATCAGCGCTATGAGATTTCCAACTATGCAAAGCCGGGATTTGAATGCCGCCACAACATAGGCTATTGGACCGGGACGGAATACCTGGGCCTGGGTCTGGGGGCCTCTTCCTGCTTTCACGGATCCAGGTTTTCCAACGAGACAGATCTGAAAACCTACCTGGAGCTGGATTTTTCAAGCGACGGTCTTATGAAGCTTTATCAGAACGTAGAGGAACAGACCAGGCAGTCTAAGATGGAGGAATTTATGTTTCTGGGGCTTCGAATGGCGGAAGGGGTCTCGGATATTGATTTTGCCGCCAGGTTTGGCGTAAAAATCCGCAGCATATACGGCTCCAAGGTAGACTGGCTTATAGAAAACGGACTGCTAAGAGAGGAAGGCAGCCGTATCTTTCTGACGGACTGGGGAATTGATATCAGCAATTATGTGCTTAGTTACTTTTTACTGTAAAAGCCCGCCATAAGATGAGCAAAAAACATCAGCCGGAATTGATAATCCGGGCTGATGAGTAAAGGGAAAAACAGACAATGGGCTTGTTAGCTGAAGCGGCGGTCCGATAGATAAAGGCTGGAGATTAGTCTACCAAAAATACCTCCTGATACCGGGTGCCCAGTGCCCTGGCTTCCTGATGAGTATTATAAAAAATGTCAATATGGTTTCCGCGGACGCCGCCGCCTTTGTCTTCTGCCGTATAGACAATACCGTTAATTAGGATTTTACTGCCGTAAGGGATTACTCTGGGATCTACCGCAATGGTATGATTGGCAGTAGCCACGGCCCCGGTGGAGGTATTGCGCCCCCAGCCTTCTGAACAAGAGGAGCATGGACAGTAGGCGGTAAGCTTAAAAACGCCCAGAGAGCGGGGGGTGCCGGGGACAGCCTGTCCCTTTATGTAGTGCCGGGTTCCGGGGAGTTCGTTTCCGCCTGCATAGGCCCGGACAGTGTAAACTCCATCCTCCAGGGCAGACCAGTCGGGAGTTACGGAGAAGCCGTATTCCCCGGAGCCTTTTCCTGCCATAGCCAGGTCACAGCGGTGGATGTCCGCCAGTCCGGTAAGCTGCTGGACAGTTTCTCCAGAAGCATTCGCCACAGTGACTGTAATTTTAGGAGAATCTGCGGTATTGTCTTCATTCCAGGCCCAACCGGAAATCTGACTGTCATTTACCGTATCCAGAGAACCGGTAAATCCGGCGGCGAAGACCGGGAAAATGGCGGAGGCAGAAACAAAGACTGCGAAAATAGTTCCCCCCAAGATGCGCTTTGCATTGACGAATAATTTCAAAATCATATCCTCCTTTTCTAAGTTCATTTTCAAAGAAATAGAATAGAAACAATAAGTAACATATATTTAAATATATGTAACAATTATGTAATAAATGAACAGAAGCTACGATTTTGTATAGGTTTTTACAAAAACGGTTGATATTATACGAAATTGAAAGGTCAGCGCTGGGAGAGTTTGGAAGTATTAGAAGGAAAAATATAAGAGGGTGTCCCAAAACCATGATTGATTAAAGTCATAATTTTGGGACACCCTCTTTCCTGTAAAGAAGATGTTGGCCGGATTAGAGTAAATAAACGTCTTCGGTAATAGTTCCGTGTTCCAAGGCTTCCTCGTGGGTATCATAGAAAATATCCACTGTTTGCCCGTTTACATTGCCTCCCTTATCCTCTACGGTATAAATAACGCCGTCTATCCAGACTTTGCTTCCCAGAGGAAGAACTGTTAAATCTGCAGATAGAGTATGATTGGCTTTGGGAACCGTACCGGAAAAAGTTTTGTTATGGCCGCCGGAGCAAATATCGCAATTGCAATAACCCGTAACGGTAAAGGCCCCCAGATAAGTTTCGCTTCCCGTAAGCTCTACATAATCTTTTCGAGAGGAGCTTTCGTTTTTGGAGGAAGATTCCGCTTCTGATTCCTCAAGGCTTAAGCCGACCATATCGCCGGGGCCGGTTATAATGCGGGAACCCATTTCCTGCCCTGGTTTGTAAGAAAAGGTACTGCCCAGCTGATGGCGGGTTTGTCCCATAACAGAATAGACCTGTACAAAATATTCAGTTCCGCCCAGCTGATTCCAGTCTACGGGGACAAAAAAGGCATGCCATCCGTCGCCAATAGAATCGCTGACTGCTTGGCTGAACTGGTTTGCCTGAACAGTCATGGTTTTTACCGGAACACTATTTCTCTCCATATCTTTATAAATCCGGATTTCCACAGTAAGAGAGGAGTCGTACTCGCCTACCTCCCAGGCCCACCCGCTTATGGCATCGGAAGTAACAGAGCTTAGTTCCCCCCGGGTTGCTGCCATAGAAACAATTGGGCTGACCATAGCTAAGGCCGTTGCCGCAGTACATGCCGCAAGAAGATGTCGTAATTTCTTTTTCATAATATTACCTCACAAAATTAATAGTTTAATGGGGTTATAATTACTATTATATTACAAAACTATTAAAAGTCAAGAAACATAAAATTTATACTTTTTTTTGAAATAATCTGTTGACAAATCATAGGGAAAGGAATATATTATGAAATGTAAGTATTAGCACTCTCGATAAACGAGTGCTAACAAGTTGGAGGCGAGCTGAGGAAAGGATGAAGGATATGGAGCTGGACAGCCGGAAGGTTACCATTTTAAAAGCTATCATAAAAACCTATCTGGAAACCGGCGAGCCGGTAGGCTCCAGAACTATTTCCAAATATTCTGATTTGAAGCTTAGTTCCGCAACTATCCGCAACGAGATGTCGGATTTGGAAGAAATGGGATATATTATACAACCCCATACTTCAGCAGGCCGGATTCCTTCCGATAAGGGGTACCGCTTTTATGTGGATCAGATCCTTCAGGAGAAGGAAGAGGAGGTAACAGAGGTCAAGGAGCTGATGATTCAGCGGGTTGATCGTCTGGAGCTGGTATTAAAGAACATGGCCCAGGTGCTGGCTCTCAATACAAATTATGCCGCCATGATCAGCGGTCCCCGGTATCACCAGAATAAGTTAAAATTTATCCAGCTTTCTAAGGTGGATGAGAAGAAGCTTTTGGTAGTAGTTGTGGTAGAGGGCAATATTATTAAGAACAATATGATTTCCATCCAGGATGCCATTACCGATGAAGAGGTTTTGAACTTAAACATTCTGTTAAACAGCAGTTTAAATGGCCTTACTATCGAGGAAATCAATCTGGGAGTTATCAGCAAGCTCAAGGATGAAGCCGGTTCCAGAAGCCAGGTAGTGGAACTGGTACTGGGGGAAGTGGCGGAGGCCATCCGTGCCCAGGAAGAAGATTTGCAGATTTATACCAGCGGAGCCACCAACATTTTTAAATACCCGGAGCTAAGCGACGGAGAAAAGGCCAGCAAGCTTTTAAGCGCTTTCGAACAAAAGGAAGCCCTTCAGGAACTGATTGATGACGTAAACTCTGCTGAACAGACCACCGAGTCCGGGATCCAGGTTTACATCGGTGATGAAATGCCGGTGCAGAGTATGAAGGACTGCAGTGTGGTAACGGCCAATTACGAGCTTGGAGAGGGACTGCGTGGTACGATTGGCATTATCGGCCCCAAGAGAATGGACTATGAGAAGGTTTTGACGACATTGCGAAATATGATGACCCAGTTAGACCAGGCTTTTAAAAACGAAGAAAGGTGATTGAAAACGTGAGCGGTGAAGAAATCAAAAACGAAGATCTGGATGAGGAATTAGAGAAGGAAAGCGCTCCGGAAGAGGAAACTGCAGAGGCGGTTCAGGAGGAGTGCGAAGAGGCTGGGACCTGTGACAGTGAGGACGGCGGCAAGGAACAGTCCCCGGAGAAAAAGGGATTTTTTAAAAAGAAAAAAGATCCCAGAGATGAAAAAATAGAAGATTTGACGGATCGGCTGAAACGTTCCATGGCGGAGTTTGACAATTTCAGGAAGCGGACAGAGAAAGAAAAAGCCTCTATGTATGAGATTGGAGCCAGAGACATTATTGAAAAAATTCTTCCGGTGGTGGATAATTTTGAAAGAGGTTTGGCAGCTGTCACCGAGGATGCCAAGGATAACCCCTATGCCGACGGAATGGAAAAAATTTATAAGCAGCTGATAAAGACTTTAGAGGATTTGGGTGTGAAACCCATTGAGGCTGTAGGAAAAGAGTTTGATCCCAATTTTCACAATGCAGTGATGCATGTTGAAGATGAAAATCTGGGTGAAAATATAATAGCAGCAGAACTTCAAAAAGGTTATATGTACCGGGACAGCGTGGTGAGACACAGCATGGTCCAGGTTGCCAATTAACAAGAGTTTTATATATTTTTTTCAGGAGGAAAAAACTATGAGTAAGATTATCGGTATCGACTTAGGTACAACCAATAGCTGTGTGGCAGTGATGGAGGGCGGCAAGCCAACCGTTATCGCTAACGCAGAGGGCGTGAGAACTACTCCGTCCGTAGTAGCATTTACTAAGACCGGCGAGCGTTTAGTGGGAGAGCCGGCAAAGCGTCAGGCAGTTACCAACGCTGACAAGACCATCTCTTCTATCAAGAGACATATGGGAACGGACTACAAGGTAACAATTGATGACAAAAAGTATACGCCGCAGGAAATTTCCGCAATGATTCTGCAGAAATTAAAAGCAGATGCAGAAAGTTATTTAGGCGAGAAAGTAACCGAGGCAGTCATCACGGTTCCTGCATACTTTAACGACGCACAGCGTCAGGCTACCAAGGACGCAGGAAAGATTGCGGGTCTGGATGTAAAGCGGATTATCAACGAGCCTACTGCTGCAGCTCTTGCCTATGGCCTGGATAATGAAAAAGAGCAGAAAATTATGGTATACGACTTAGGCGGCGGTACCTTTGATGTTTCTATTATTGAAATCGGCGATGGAGTTATCGAGGTTCTTTCTACCAACGGCGATACCCATTTAGGCGGCGACGATTTTGACAATCGGGTAACCCAGTGGATGATTGATGAGTTTAAAAAGGCAGAGGGTGTAGATCTTTCCATTGATAAAATGGCTCTTCAGCGTTTAAGAGAAGCGGCAGAGAAAGCAAAGAAAGAGCTTTCTACCGCTACCACCACTAACATTAATCTGCCTTTCATTACGGCAACTGCAGAAGGCCCCAAGCATCTGGACATGAATTTGACCAGAGCGAAATTTGATGAACTCACCAGAGATTTAATCGAAAAAACCGCAATTCCGGTGCAGAATGCGCTGAGGGATGCAGGAATCACAGCATCCGAGCTTGGAAAAGTCCTGTTAGTAGGCGGTTCTACCCGTATGCTGGCAGCCCAGGAAAAGGTAAAGCAATTAACTGGTCATGAGCCTTCAAAATCCTTAAACCCGGATGAGTGTGTTGCAATCGGCGCGGCTATCCAGGGCGGCAAGCTGGCAGGCGACGCAGGCGCAGGGGATATCCTTCTATTGGATGTTACTCCTTTATCTCTTTCCATTGAAACCATGGGCGGTGTAGCAACTAAGTTAATTGAGAGGAACACTACGATTCCTACCAAGAAGAGCCAGATATTCTCCACCGCAGCCGACAACCAGACTGCAGTAGATATCCATGTGGTTCAGGGTGAGAGGCAGTTTGCAAGAGATAACAAGACCCTTGGCCAGTTCCGTCTGGATGGAATTCCGCCTGCAAGAAGAGGTGTTCCCCAGATTGAGGTTACTTTTGATATTGATGCCAACGGTATTGTAAATGTATCTGCTAAAGATTTAGGCACCGGAAAGGAACAGCATATTACAATTACCTCCGGTTCTAATATGTCTGATTCTGATATTGAGAAGGCAGTAAAGGAAGCTGCTGAGTACGAGGCTCAGGATAAGAAGAAGAAAGAAGCCATTGACGCTAGAAATGACGCGGATTCTATGGTATTCCAGACAGAGAAAGCGCTGGAAGAAGTAGGTGATAAGTTAGACGCAAATGACAAATCTGAAGTAGAGGCCGATTTAAATGCATTAAAAGAAGCCATCAACCGTGCGCCTATTGACCAGATGACGGATGCTCAGGTTGAAGACATTAAGTCCGGCAAGGAAAAATTAATGACCAGCGCTCAGAAGTTGTTTGCAAAAGTTTATGAGCAGGCCCAGGCAGCCGGCGCAGGTCAGGCAGGCCCCGGTCCGGATATGAGCCAAGGAGCAGCAGGCAGTCAGCCTTACGGGGATGACGTTGTGGACGGTGACTTTAAGGAAGTATAATAGAATGAATAAAAGCTTGGGACGGGGATTAGGCGCCTGGTGCGTCTAACCCCTTTCGGGCTTATTCCCGAAAGGGTGTTGACTTCTATAAATTGGTAACAGTTCAGATTTAGATACATTGAGAGGGAATAAAACATGGCAGAGAGTAAAAGGGATTATTACGAAGTGCTGGGGGTCGGCAGAGATGCCGACGATTCAGCCATCAAAAAGGCCTACCGGGTGCTGGCAAAAAAGTACCATCCGGATGCCAATCCCGGAGATAAAGAGGCCGAACAGAAGTTTAAAGAGGCGTCCGAAGCCTACAGCGTATTAAGCGATCCGCAGAAGCGCCAACAGTATGATCAGTTTGGCCACGCTGCCTTTGAAGGAGGGGCAGGAGGGGCCGGCGGTTTTGGAGGTTTCGATTTTTCCGGAGATATGGGAGATATTTTCGGGGACATTTTCGGGGATATTTTCGGCGGCGGACGTTCTTCAAGAAGTCGGAGCAATGGTCCTATGAGAGGGGCAAATGTAAGAACCGGGGTTCGCATTACCTTTGAAGAGGCGGTTTTCGGCTGTGAAAAGGAGCTTGAGATTAACTATAAAGAAGAATGCAGCGATTGCCACGGTACCGGGGCAAAGCCGGGTACTTCTCCCATAACTTGTCCAAAATGCAACGGAAAAGGTAAGATCATGTACACCCAGCAGTCCTTCTTCGGCCAGGTTCAGAATGTCCAGAGCTGTCCTGACTGCGGCGGAACCGGTAAGGTCATCAAGGAAAAATGTCCGAAATGTTACGGAAGCGGCTATAAGACTATCCGTAAGAAATTCAAGGTTAATATTCCGGCAGGCATAGACAACGGTCAGAGTGTCCGCCTGGCAGGAGCGGGTGAACCGGGCGCAAACGGAGGAGAGAGAGGAGATCTTTTGGTAGAGGCCGTGGTTTCCAATCATCCTTTCCTGAAACGCCAGGATACCAGCATTTTCTCTACCGTATATATTTCTTTCGCAACGGCGGCGTTAGGCGGCCCTATCCGCATTAAGACCGTAGACGGCGAGGTGGAATACGAGGTAAAGGCCGGTACCCAGACAGATACCAAGGTAAGGCTAAAAGGCAAGGGCGTGCCGTCTTTAAGAAACCGCAACTTAAGGGGCGATCATTACGTCACCCTGGTGGTTCAGGTGCCGGAGCGCATGAACGAGGCCCAGAAGGAGGCCTTACGCAGATATGATGAAGAAATGCGGGGAGTGGCCCCTCAGCCGGAAGGACATAAGAAAAAGGGATTTAAAGACTTTTTCAAGGAATAGCTTAATAAGAAGGATGCAGTAAAATGAAACCAGTGTTTTTTATTAACGAGGTTTTGTTTTGCTGCATTCTTTTTTTAATTCAGCAGTTGATATAAGTGCTTATTTTGAAAGTACATTGACTAAGTCAAAAACCCCGCTGCGAGCAACGGGGCATCAAGCTTGCAGCGCTGCAGAGCAGCGGGGGATTTGACCCTCGCGGCAGTCGCCAAATGTGCATGCGAGCACGCCCACTTGGCTCGTTGCTCGCGGAAATAAAAAATACTTGAAGAATGATACTATATATGATACTATATAAAAGGAGGGAGGATACGATGAAAACAAATATATCTAACATGTGTAAAAATCAAAGGAGTTATCATGGATGTAAAGAAAATACTAGAAAAGATGCAAAGGCAGCCTAATGGAATAAGATACGAAGAGGCAAAAAAGGTGCTGGAATACTATGGATTTAAATGTGTTCGGCAAAAGGGATCACACGCGCAGTTCCTCAATAAGGAAACAAGAGAACTAATTACAATAAAAGTAGATAACCCTTTGAAAAAGGTGTACATTGTTGATATACTAAGCAGAATAGATGAATAAAACTTAAAGCTGATTCATATATTGTATATAAATACGATATAAACTAATGGACGAGAGAGCATAATTCAAAGGAATTGTGTTCAAAATCGATGAGAGGAATATACTATGAAGAACTTGGAATACTATATGAGTTTACCATACAATAAAATTATACAAGAAGTTCATGATGAAAGCGGCCACTATTTTTATGGTAAGATTATGGAATTGGATGGTTGCCAGAGTATAGGAAATACACTGGAAGAATTAAATACTAATCTTGCGGAGGCACTGGAAGGACATATAGAAGTAATGCTTGAAAACGAAATGGAGATACCAGAACCAATTAAAGAAGAGAATTTAAGTGGTAAATTTGTAATCAGAGTTCCAAAATCTTTGCATAGAAGATTGGTGATAGAAGCAGAAAAAGAAGGGGTTTCATTAAATCAATATGCCATGTATAAATTAGCAAAGTAAGAGTGTTTATTTCCGCGGGCAACGAGCCAAGTGGGCATGCTCGCATGCACATTTGGCGACTGCCGCGGATATTTGACTAAGTAAGAAAAATTTTTAGGAGGCACTATGTATTCAGACGTAAATTATCTTCACATCAACTTGCCGGAAGATATTGAAAAAGTAAAGTGGTACGGAGATTTTGAACAGGCGGCTAAAATGATAGATCTGCGCCTGGATACTCCTATTCCGGAGGCCTTAAAAAAGCGCCTGCGCTATGAAAAAGAGATTTTGTCAAGGATTCCTTCTCAATATCCTTACAGCTGGGAGGACGGGCTGAAGCTTTTGCAGGCCCGTCTAAAAGATTTTCGGGAAGAAGAGCTGCAGAAGCTTTGGGAAGAAAATGCAGTAGAATGGATTTATATAAAAGGCCGGGTTCACTTTAAAGATGACTTTTTTAATAATCTGGTAAAAACCAGACCCTGGATTGCAGACCGGGTTATAAATCCGAAGGACCATCCCTCTGAGGAACGGGGAAAAATGTTAAACCAGGTAATAGCCAAAATGAAAACACGGGGAACCATGGCCTGCCGTTTTCACATCAAAAGCACTATGACCATCCGAAAAGAATCGGAGCAGGAGGGCGAGGAGATTAAGGTATATCTGCCTGTGCCGGTGGAATATGCCCAGATTAAAAACTTCCGTCTGCTGTCTGCTTCCATCTGCTTAAACGGTAAGGAGCGGCCGGCTTCAAAAGAAGAATACACCCTGGCTGCACCGGAATTTCCTCACAGAACCATATGCTTCCATACTGCCCACCACATAGGACAGACCTATTCCGTAGAATTTACCTACGAGAACCATATGACTTATGTCAATCCCAAAAGGGAAGAAGTTCTGGATGGCCAGCCGGTGATGTATCTGGAAGAGCAGCTCCCTCATATCCGGTTTACTCCCTATCTGCGGGAAGTAACTGCCCAGGTGGTAGGAGAAGAAAAGAACCCCTTAATCAAAGCCAAAAAGATTTATGATTATATAACCAGCCATGTGATGTATTCCTTTGTGCGTACATACATTACCATTACTCAGATTCCTGATTATGTGGCAACCTGCTGGAAGGGGGACTGCGGTTTCCAGGCCCTGCTGTTTATTACCATGTGCCGGATTGCAGGGGTTCCGGCCCGCTGGCAGTCCGGCCTGTGCACGACTCCGGACTCTGTGGGGAGTCACGACTGGGCACAGTTTTATATTGCGCCCTATGGCTGGCTCTTTGCGGACTGCTCCTTCGGCGGCAGTGCATACCGGGCAGGGGAAGAGGAGAGAAGAGAATTCTACTTCGGCAATTTGGATCCCTACCGGATGCCGGCGGCATCTCAGTTCCAGCATCCCTTTTATCCGCCTATGAAATGGAACCGCAACGATCCCTATGACAATCAGCTGGGAGAGGCTGAATATATAGAGAGAAGCTTGAGAAGTGAGGAGTATGAGACCGTTCATGTGATGGTGAAAGCGGAAGAGCTTTGAGACTGACAGAAGAAAGGGAATAACAAAAATAATGGTAGAAAAAGGAAACTTGTAGTACGGATTAAGTGCTGGGTAATATTATAGTCATTTTTCACCAATGTAATATAGAGGCCATTATGGGTGATGATTTTTTCTATTTGTGACAAAAAATGTCCACCAATTTGTGGATATAGCAATGGCTGCTCTGGTATATCTTTTAACGAGACGCGGTCAAGACCAGCCAGTTTGCTTTCTGCAGGAACAGAGAGAAAAACCTGATCTGGCAGAAATGACTGGCTCTCTATGCCATGTGACTGAATTTTTTTCGGTGTAACAATAAGGTCATACGTGCGCTCGGACAAAAGTTTCGCAACATCTGTTCCTTCATATAATTCATCTTTTATTTGGATTTCCGGATGTGCAACAGTAAATCTCGGAACAGTAACTGCCGGAGAAGTAAAAGAACGTCCTGCTCTTAGATTTTTGGGGCGACTTTTCCGACCGGGAAATATCAGAAAGGTTGGAGGTGACACCGCGCACTGTCTACAACCTGCGGCAGCGCGCATTTAGCAAAATCCGCGAGTATTATGAAAAGCGGGGACGAGATCCATGAATTAAACTATGAGCTAATCAAAAGAGCGGTTCACGGCGAGCCGGATGGACAGCCTGGAAAAAGAGCGGGAGAGGAAAGGAATCCAGTATGACCTTTTCAGCGGCTTCCTTGCGGGGCTTGGCGAAACGGAGGAGCTGCCGGTGGATTTCAACGGGAGGCTGTTCCACAGGCTTGTGGATTATGCAACGGTCTATCCGGACGGCAGGGGGGTGTTCGCCTTCCGCAACGGCGTGGAAGTCAGCACGGAGATTTGAAAGAAAGCAGCGGGCAGGTTCCGGGGATTTCCGGATATCCTGCCCGCTGTTTTTGCGTATGGAAATTTGGATCAATACATTACAGCATCGGTTGCGGTAAAGTTCTCAAGAGAGTTTTCTTTTACCTGAATGCAGACATATGTGATCCCGGAATCGCTGGCAGCAAAAAACTGACGTTTAGCTGTCGGTGAAATTTTCAGCCAGTCACCTGTGGCAAGGGAGACATCCTCCCCATCGATTATCGCTTTGCCTTTGCCGGAAAGAATCCCATAGATTTCCTCATTCTGCTTGTGGGAATGAACAAATGGGACATTTACACCGACAGGGAGCTCGTTTACACTGATTTCTGCACCAGTTAACGAGAGCTTTTCGTGCAGTTCCGTTCTGCTTCCTTTTTCAATAGTTGTCTTTGTAAAATTTGCCATTGTAAAGCACCTCTTTCTTTATTTGTAATTTGCATTGCCTGATCATAGTATAGGCCATAGCACATGCAAAAACAAGTACGCACCTTTTTGTAACTGTACATTAAAATATGAGTGTGATATAATGGGCATCGGAGGTAGAAAA
>JAETNT010000114.1 GCA_021772025.1 Enterocloster bolteae
CTCTCCCGGTTCCCATACGTTTCCGTCTATCAGGCTTTCCCATATCTCCCCCTTGTGCTGCACCTTATCCCCGGCAGCATAGCCGTTTGTACTTTCTGGCTGTTCCCAATTTGGGATAACGCCTTTATCCGGAATTAAAACTTTTGCAAACAAAGATGGGCTGGTGTTGGGAGTCCATGTTTCCTGGCTGGTATGGGACTGTAATACTTTATACAAGATATCTTGATATCGGATTCTTTCACCTGCCTGATAGGTAATGCTGTCCCCGGACCATTGGGGGTACAGTGCGGGAACCTGCAGGGCCTGTTCGTCTGTAAAACTTTCCGCTGCAAAGCTGGCTGCCAGGGCATAGATAGCACTTTCTTCCCAGATCTGTTTCATCTGCTTTTGCAAAGTCCCGATATCGGTTTCCGGCAAGTAGGAAAATACCGGCACTGGCTCAGCTGGGTCTGATAAATCAATACGTTCCAAAGCACCTCCTTCCGGAATGTCTACCCACATGCAGCTTAAGCCTTGCGGCACTTTATCCGGGTTGTAAGTGATACTCCAAATCTTGCCTGTTAAATCATAAATTACTAATGCTTTCATGTTATCTCCTTTTATGGTATTAATGTTATTTCATTTATATCAACAATAGGTGAAGAACTCGAACTCGAATCAATTCCTACATATATATAACCTTGTTGTCTAATATCACTTATATCGTATTCAAATATTCTTGATTCTTTTGTAATATTGTCTTCTCCTAAATCTTTAATACATAATTTATTAGTCCCAAAAACAAGTGCTTCTACATATACAGTTGAATTTGGTATAGTTATTCCTGTAGCTGTTATTCTTAATTTCCTATATGGAGTTAAATTAATACTCCCAATATGACTCCATCCTTTTGGACTAGTACTATAAGTAATTTTAATTCTAATACTATTATTTTCTAGTGATATGGCGTATTCAGAAGTAGATTTTAATAATGTTGTTGAACCTATTGTAATTCTCCCTTTTGGTGTATATTGTGCCTTAAACCAACCTAAATTAATTACCTTTCCGAATACGCCATTAAGAAAAACCGATTGATTATGTGAAGTATCAATAAAATTACTTGGTACTGGATTGATAACGATATTGCCTATCATACGTGCCCCATCACAATATACGGTTTGAGCATAGGCCTGTGGGGTGTAGGTGCCTCCATATCCAAGGGGCATTGTGCCCGTAACCTGCGCTCCATTCACCCAGGCCGTTTTTCCGGGATAAATATCACCAGCTACCGCCGTTCCGGCCGTCTGTCCTGCCAAACTATTAGCCGTCACTTTTCCTTCCCCATTGTGATATCCAGCCGGAATGGTGTAACTTTGTCCGGCGTTTAATGTTTGATTCGCTGCCCCGCGGTTTACCATTGTGCCGGTCCCCGGCTCGTCCATCCCCTTCATTCCTGCAGTATAGGGCGCCAGCCCGGTATCAAAATAGCTGACACAGGACGCTGCTTTGATTAACGCCTTCTCCTGGGCTGCCGTTGTCCCTGTCGGGATATAAAGCCCCCCGTCCAGAACTGTATCCGCGCTCACACCCTCCAGGCCCACCGTCTGTACATACGGGGATTCCTCTGTCCATCCCGCTGATAATAAAGTAATATTTTTACTTTGATATAATTTATCTACCCTCTTCTCTATCTCGATCACTTCCTGCTTCGTAGCACTGCCTGCCGGGCTCACCTCTACTGTAATGGATTGTGCCTGTGAAACCTCAATGTGGATATTATAAATAAAAGAAGACGGCGCTACTCCATTATAGGCAGGCATCTGATCCGGCGTATCTGCCTGGGCAATTCCAAAAAGAATCTCCCCCTCTCCATCCGCTGCGTACAAGCCAATGTTTTGAATCAGATATGGCGTAATGATATCTGCATTTTCGAATAGCGTTCTGATGCTGACCAAGGAATCTGTAACCTCTACATTGGATGGTATTACACTTTGTTTTTCTCCTTGTAAATTTGTAAGCTGAGCAAAATTTGTCCCATCTGGATAACTATAATCGGATGTAGACGCACGTGAGAACCGGACAACCTTTTCCCCTGCCAAAGCTTGGGAAAGCAACTCATTTCCTTTATCTGTAATTACTATTTTTTTATAAACTCCCATGAATTTCCTCCCTATATTGTCTGTATCAATGTGCTTGACATAATTCCTGCAGTAAACAGCTTTCCTCTAATCTCACTGGTAACCTGATGATTTGCTGTAACATCCAGATGGGCCGGAACAATATCCCATACCAAGCTATAGAGCAAATCCACAGCTCCATACTGGCTTGAAGTAACAAATACAGAAAGTATGTTCTTCTCCGGATCAACTGTTAGAGAGTATTCATCCCCAAACATAGCCGTCAGCTGGTTACGGAAAAAGCCTATGGAAAATGGGGCAATAATGTTATACATCTGCAAAACTCTTTGTCTTCTATATTCTAACGTTTCCCCTGGCTTATATGTAATGCCAAACAGCTCTTCATACATCTTTATCGTAGCAGCATCACCAGTCTGGATAAAAAAGTTCTTCTTTATCTGCTGTACATTTTGCTCCAGCTTATCCAGTTCCTCCCCGTTAATTCGCATCAGCTGCTGGAATTCAATAACTGGCCGGAAATACTCCGGGAGTATCTTCATTAAATCAACTGCCATAAATCGTCACCGTCCCCAGTTCCGGAATCTCCTGTAAAAGCGCAGTTTCCGTCAAAACCAAATCCTCAGATGAGTCGTTGACTGTAATGTTCGTAACATTTACAACTTCTGCAATCCCTAATATCGCCACTGCAATTCTGGAAATATAGACAGACACAGAATACTCTATTTTCTGCCCCTTAATTGCAGTTCCCCACGTTTGACATACGCTGTCCAGATACTCCTGGATCTTCTCCCGTATACTTCCCATATAAGTCTCCGCCCCGTTAGCCACACCTTCTATAAACTGAATGTTACAAGCAATATTCAATACCCGCGTTTTTGCCGTAGTAATGGTTACAGCTGCCCCAATCGGAGCCATTCCATAACCATTGGGGGACGGAGCACTTTCGCCTTCCTCTGCCGGGCATATATACTCCTGCACTTGTGCAACCAGTCCGGCATCCGCAGGCTTCATTTCACTATTTAAAATACTGCAAAGCACCGTACCGCCGCCTTTCCAGGCTGGATACACTTGGACAGCGCCTACCCCGGCAATTGCTAGAATCGCCGTCCGATAAGAAATGATATTCCCTCCAAAAGCAGCCACATCAAAAGTGGCAAAATACCTTGCTCTCAGAGAATCGTCCTCCTCTTCCTCGCTTCCGGAGCGTATCACCTCTCCGATAGTTGCAGTAGTAAGTCCGCTTATAGCAGTCACTGGAAGAACATTTCCAAAATAGGAATTCCCGATAATCCCCGGTGTTTCACAAGTCAATTTATAGATAAAATCTCCATTCTCTTTTTCAATTAATTCCCCGGAAGTAAATATCACAGAATTAGGACCGTTAATTGTCTTGAACTGCGTTCCCTCTGGAATTTCTATATTTACGGCTCCCCTCCTTATCGCCGCAGTAGCTTCTTTTCGGTGAATATTCCTTTCCGCTGTAATATATTCCAACGCCTCCCCTACTGCCGTATTGGCAAAGGCGCTTTGCTGCACCTGATTAAGCAGCATAAAGATCCCCTCCAGATACCAGGCAATCGGTCCTACAGCTGTCTGGATAATACTTCCTTCTCTAGTATCAATCGTCTTGGGAACCTTCGATAAAATTTCCCTTTGGATCGCTTCCCTGGTATATCCTGAAAAATCAATCACACCATCACCTCCTCCTGAACCGTTCCGAACACAGTTACAACATGAAAAGAAACCGTTAGTGTCCCATCCTGATTATCCAAAAACACAAAATTTTCTACAGACAGTATCCGGCTATCTGTAGAAAGTGCATCCTGAATTCGGCGCGGAATCTCACTAACCAAATAGTCATATTCCTCTCCCACCAAGTTTTCCAATTCACAGCCAAACCTAGACGAATAAATTTGCCACCGAAACCGCTCATTTTGCAACGCAATTTCTACCGCCTGCCTCATAGCCGCCAGCCCATCATCCATCCCGGATATTTGCCTGGAAGACCAGTCTATAATAAACGTATTTGTAGGCTTCTCAGTGTATAAAAAAGAAGTGTCAAGCCTGACGCCTTCTGGTAATGTCGCCATCCTTACCCTCCTTTGATTCTTGACAAAACAATGTATTTCTGGCCATTTTGAACCCGCAGCATCAAGACCTTATCCCCCGTCTTAAGGCCTTCGTGAACTACCACCGTTCCACCTTCTCCGCCTTTCACCTGGACAATTCTTTCCATAACTGACTCCGTAAGCACTAAAGCCTTAGAAGGAATAGGTGGAAGGGTCGTTTCTATCTGGACAGATAATGGAGCGGCTGAGACAACCGTTCCGGTAGCCATATCCGCCATCTTCATTCCTTTAACCGCCTCCTGCGTTAGCTGCTGTAAAACACCTGCAAGCTCAGACAACGCTCACACCTCCCAACTGTTCAAACGATTTTACCTCAATGCTCATAGTGTGATCGCCTTCTTCAAACGTATGGGTAACCTTTTCCGCCAGTAACAGCCTGGTTACAGATAAATCATGAATCCCTGTAATCTGTACCGGAATAATAGAACCGGCCCGGATCCCCGCCGCTCCCAGAGCTTCTAATGTCAGGGTCTGCAATACCCGATTGTAATACTGCAGGTACTGGGCGCACATCTGGTCAATCTGTGCTTCATTCATATTTTCATCTACTTCATCATAATATTGCAGAATTCCCCATTTTTTTACGGTTTCAGAATCCTCATGAATATAAACATCTGTCCGGCCGCTCTGCTCATTTTTCTTTACTAGCTTGATACGGTTATAGGTATCTGAATCAATATCTCTTTTATACGTGTAGTCCGTAACCAGACTTCCTTCCCCTACCACCGTTTGAATAAATAAGTTTTTTGCTTCCTTTAGAGTTAGGGCCCCAGCTGCATCATAAAAGCAAAAAATTTTTCCTGTCTGCATAATCGTTTCCGCCAAGGCACTGAAAATAATATCCAGACAGCTTTCATTTTCTTTTAAAAGGCATGGAAACGCGTATCCCGTATCCTCTATTTCCCCTAATGCCAGCCCGAAGTCTGCTGCAATCTGCTGAATGATCTGTGTCAGGCTCATGTTCTCGAAGCAGTAGCTGGCATTGGCTTTTAAATACCTCAACTGATCATAAGCAATATATGATGTTTCTCCATCCTTATTTCTTTCTGCTGTAAACACATAGCCTCGAAACATTTTCATACCATCTACCGTTAATTCCACTAAGCTCCCTTCCGGAATCTTTATATTTCCTTCCTCCTGGCAAGTAAAAGTAAATTTCCCCGGGGAATCGAAACGGTTCGTTGTCCACTCTGCCTCGCTAATCACATCTGCATATTCTGTAATTGTCGTTTGTTTCTTCCCTCCCGGGCCTTCCGACTCTCTTTGCACTTGTACAGAAATATGATTCATGTCCTCACCCCATTATTTGTAATTGGTCAGCGGTAAGCCATCCATAATGTCCAATGTGAATCGGATATGGATTTCCTTCCACAATTCTGGTTATCGTACTGTTCAGGTTATTTGCTGTACCAAAAGGTTTACTGCCATAGCTGTCATACCAATACTTTCCATTTGCAATAACCGGCGCCCCTACACGAAGAACCGGGGTCTCTACCGGCCTTTCTTCCTCCGCTGCCGCCTCAACAGTTTCGCCAGAAGCAGTTTCTGATGCGATTACAACCGTCTTAGGCGCATAATCCCGATACTCCTGAAGTTCAATGGAATAATACATATCCCTCGGTTCGCCGCCCTTATCTGTGGTGGTAAAATCGCTGACAAGGCAGCGCATATTCATGTCATACAGTTCCGCTCTTGAAATAATCAGACGGCCGACCTGTTTATTATGCATAGCCTTTTCCATCTGCTTCACATATACTTCTGGTAAAGCCGCTCCACTGTTGACATACAGCTCGGAACGATCTGCAGGAAAAAACGATTCCCAGGAAACCGTTTTTAGTCCCGGCTTCCTGGGAACTACAATCGTTCCGGCTCCCAGTACCCCATACTCTTTATTATTGCTGGGAAGGTTTATCTCTATTTCCTTCGGATTCACCGGAATTTTTAATTTTCTGCCAAACACAAGATAAATGGAGCAAGTGTTTTTGATCTTTCCCATACATTTCTCCTATCCGTGAGATACAGCAGTCTGTGCACTCATCTGTTCAATAAGCAATGCCTTTAATTTATCCGCTATATCCTGTGATGTCAGGTTTTTCGCCGCTGATTCTGGAATGGATACGCTAATGCTAGGCGCTAAGGTTTTTAATTCTATCTGATTCATGTACCGTCTTTCCGCTAGATCCCGGTAAAGCTTGGCGTCCTCATCCGAAAGCTTGATATCGCCTTCCACATTTTTCACATTGCCGACGCTCCCAACCTTTCCGATATCTCCCAATCCTCCGCCGCCACCAAAGCTTTTCGGAATAGAAGATACATCAAAACCGCTGAAACTATCTGTCAGGCTTTCAAGGTTAAAGTCCATATTGTCCAGCTCGGAACCGAATTTTCCCCCTAACTCTGAACCGCTTTTTATCGTTTCCGGAATGTCCAGGGCCGACATACGTTTAATTTCTATTGCATTTTCGCCAAACGTATCATCTACCCAGTCTCCAAGCTTGCTTCGGAAACCTGCTACTGCGCCTGACACATTTGTGCCAAGCAGCGCATCAATAGCACTGGCTACTGTTTCTACTGTGTTTAAGATATTATCAAAGAGATCGAAAAACAAGTGAGCCACTGCCGCCACCGGATCATTCCAAACATTTGCGAAAAATTCAGCAAAGGTGGCAAATAAATTCCACCCATTGGCTACAACTATATACAGAACGGAATATAAAGCTCCTAATATGCCACCCGCAACCTCTCCTATAGTCTGCCAGGAAACCCCCGCTTGCTTTAACAAAAATATCATTCCCGCTACTGCCGCGCCAATTGCTACAATCGGCCAGTTCAAAACCATCCATCCTGCGGCAGCCATTAATCCCGAAATCAATCCGGCCGCCCCTGCCGCCAGCAATGCCGCGCCAATACCTAAAATGACAGGGTATACATAATCCCAGTTCTCTGTAACCCATCCGGCGCCCATGGCCAGCAAATCAATAGCCCCGGAAGCCACGCTTGATAATATTGAAAAAGCGCCAATCAGGCCTTCCAACGCTGCTTCCCCAATATCGCTGTTTAAAAACTCATTCATTTTATCGGCAACATCCTCCAGTGCGTGGACACCTGCATTTTTTGCCATGCTCCAGGCATCCTCATAAGTTACGGGGATACTTTCAAAGGTTTTATTAATGTCATCCGTTGCGCTTAACATGGCGTTTTTTACTACGTCAGCAGTAATCCTTCCCTCAGATGCCATTTCCTTAATTTTTCCAATTGGTTCCCCCATATAATCCGCAATTGTCTGAATTACATTTGGAGCTGCTTCAAATACTGCATTTAATTCCTCTCCCCGAAGAACCCCAGCGCCTAGAGCCTGTGTAAGCTGCAAGGACGCTGACTGAATCTCCTGTTGAGTCGCACCTGCAATCTT
>JAETNT010000025.1 GCA_021772025.1 Enterocloster bolteae
TCACCATCCGCTCCTTTTCCTTCAGTTTGTTCACCGCCTCTGTCAGGGTCCTGACCGCTTCCTCCCTCATATACGCTGTTTCAGGCTGCAGGTCCGTGTCGTTGCTGGGTATCTGGACCGACTGCCCTTCCTCCTCCCTGTTTGTCACCATGTCCAGCGAAAGCACGTTTACCATGGTGCTCATCCGCTGTAGCCTCTGGCATTTCCGGATGTCCATTTTCAGATGGCCTGCGATTTCGTCATCCGTGGGCGGACGCCCCAACCGGTCCGAAAGCTCTGTCCTGGCGTCCTCAATGGACCTGTGCTGTTTATGGTAATTCCTTGGCATCCAGTCATTCTTGCGGATGATGTCGATGATCATCCCCCTGATGCGCCTGGAAATAAATGTCTCGAATTTGTTATCCCGTTCCGGGTCATACCGCTCGATTCCCTTCATGATGGCAATTGCGCCTTCGTTGATGATATCCTCCATCTGCATGAAATCCGCATACAGGTTATGCATCTGGATTGCAACTGCCTTGGCTATGTAGAGATACCGGAGCGTAAGCTCCTGCTTTACTTCCAGCTGCCTGTCCCTGTCATACATGGCCAGCAGCTCTTCATTTGTCTTTTCCTTCAATCCATCCAACTGCCGCATATCAAATCATCCTTCACTGTCAGCCGTCCTGCAGCCCCGGTCCCTCCAACTTCAGGCTGCCGATTGACTGTATCTGGACATTATTTGCCACTTCATTAAATGAAAGCACCCGCACCTTTGGATAAAACTGCTCTATCAGGCGGTAGAAATGTACCCGCATGATCTGGGAAGTCAATATGACCGGATTCTGGGTAAAGCCGCTGAACTTCCTGAGTTGTTCCGCCATCTGCCGTATCAGGCTCTGAAGTATGTCCGGGTTCAGGGCCAGATAATACCCTCCCTCTCCTTTTGTAATGGAGCCCACCATGGTGCGTTCCAGTTCTGAATCAAGGGTAAGCACCTTCATGCTTCCGTCCTCGCAGTACATCCGTGTAATGGTGCGCTTAAGTGCCGTCCTTATGCGTTCCACTATGGTGTCAATGTCTTTTACAGGCAGGCCTGTCTCAGATACAACCTCTATCATTGTCTCAATGATGGTTTCCAGGTCCTTTACCGGAACCCCCTCTTTTAGCAGGCTGGTGAGTATGCGCTGGAACAGGCCGTAAGGGATAAGTCCGGGAAATGCCTCCTCCACCAGTTCCGGGGCGGTCTTCTTCACATTCTCCACCAGATGGATCACTTCCTGTCTGGTAATCAGTTCAAAGGCATGCTGACGTATGACCTCCGACAGGTGGGTGACCATAACCGACAGCGGGTCAATTACCGTGTACCCGTATACCTCGGCCCGTTCCCTGTCCTCCGGCCGGATCCACCGGCTGGGGATTCCATAGGCCGGCTCCACGGTCTCTATGCCGTCCACTTCCTTTTCAGGATGCTCCGGCTCCAGGGCCAGGTAATAGTCCATAAGGATTTCACCCCTGGCCACCTCCTCGCCTTTTATCCTGATGCAGTACTGGTTGGTGCTTAAGGCGGAACTGTCCCTTAAACGGATGGAGGGAATGACAAATCCCATGTCCTGGGCATACTGCCTGCGGAATATGACAATCCGGCTGATCAGCCTGCCTCCCACGGATTCGTCCGCCAGAGGAATCAGGCTGTATCCGAATTCCATTTCCACCGGCTCCACGCTCAGAAGGTTATATACGTTATTCACATCCTTGTAATACTCATCCTCTGTCACGGGCCTGGCTGCCGCCGCTTCCTCCAGGGCCGCCTGTTCCCCTTCCGCCTCCTGGTACACGGCCGCGCCTAAAAGGGCCGGCTCAGCCTGGATTTTCCTGGAAAGGTAGTATCCGCTGGCTAAAAGCCCCACGGAAACCATTCCCAGCTGGACCACAGGCATGCCCGGAATCATAGTCATGACAGCCATGGCCACGCCGCTGATCATGATGGAATAGGGCTGGGCCATGAACTGCTTGGATATATCCTCGTTCAGGCTTCCCTCGGACACGGCCCTGGTTACGATCATGCCCGTGGCCGTGGATATGAGTAACGCCGGTATCTGGGACACCAGGCCGTCGCCCACGGTTGCGATGGAATAGGTGTTCAGCACATTGCCTATGGAATCCCCGGACTGGACGATTCCGATGATGCTTCCTCCTATCAGGTTCACAGCCGTTGTAATCAGGGACATGACGGCATCGCCTTTGACGATTTTGGTGGCGCCGTCCATTGCGCCGTAGAAATCCGCTTCCCGCTGGATCTTCTGCCTGCGCTCCTTGGCCTGCTGCTCGCTTATGAGTCCGGAGCTTAAGTCGGCGTCAATGGCCATCTGCTTGCCCGGCATGGCGTCCAGGTTGAACCTTGCGGCAACCTCAGCCACACGCTCGGCGCCCTTTGTGATTACAATGAACTGCATCAGTACAATGATGAGGAAGATGATGAAACCCACCACCACATTTCCCCTGAGCACAAAGTCCCCGAAGGCCCTGATGACCTGGCCCGATGACCCCATATTGGTCAGGATGTTCCTGGTTGTGGAAACATTGATTCCCAGCCTGAACAGGGTGGTCACCAGCAGCAGGGACGGAAAAATGGAAAACTCCAGGGGTTCCCGTATGGTCATGGTCGTTACCAGGATCATCATGGAAAGGGACATATTCAATATAATCGCCACATCCACCAGACCGGCCGGCAGCGGTATGATTAACAGCAGTATGATAATCAGTACAAAAAGTACCACCGAATAACTCAGTATCTTCTTCATCCGTAACTCCATCCGATTCGTTTATCTGAACATATCTTCCCTGCGCCCGGTCCGGTAGAGATAGAGAAGGATTTCCGCCACTGCCCCGTAAAACTCGGCAGGTATCTCCCGGTCCAGCTCACAGGAGGCGTATAAGGCCCTTGCAAGAGGTTTGTTCTCCGTGATATAAACCCCGTTTTCCTCCCCAACCCTTACAATCCTGAGGGCCAGTTCATCCTGGCCCTTGGCCAGCACCACCGGCGCGCCGTGATGGCTGGGGTCGTATTTAAGGGCCACCGCGTAATGGGTGGGGTTCCTGACAATCACATCTGCCTGGGGAACCTTCTGCATCATCCTGCTGAGGGCCATCTGGCGCTGGATCCTCCGTATCCGTCCCTTAATCTCCGGATTGCCCTCTGTCTGCTTGAATTCATCCTTCACTTCCTGTTTGGTCATCTTAAGGTCCCGCTCATACTCCCAGCGCTGGTAAAGGAAATCAAAGAAGGCCACGATGCCGAAAGCCATGCTGACCTTGACCACCAGGTCAAAGGCCATGTTTAACATATAGGCAGCCGAGACCTGGGGCTGCATGTCAATCATCCTGGCCACCGGCACAAGGTCGCCCTTTATCAGGTTATAGAGCAGGATTAACAGCAGGGTGGTCTTAAACAGGTTCTTCACAAGCTCTATGACATTTTTCAGGGCAAACAGTTTTTTTATGCCTGTAAATGGATTCAGCTTGCCGAATTTTGGTTTTACCACCTGAAAGGACACGTTGAAACGGGTCTGCGCCCCATGGGCCAGGATGCCCAAAACCAGGGCGGCCAGAAGCAGGGGCAGCGCACATTTCAGGAAGGTGACCACGGTTACTGAAAACAGCTGGGAAGACAGAAGCTCCTGCGGATCCCTTCCCACGCCTTCCAGCATCCATTCCATGTACGACCTTATATTCCTGTAAATGTAAGGCATCATGAGCCGTATCATCCAGAATACGCCTAAGAGGAGGATGACCGTGGTTATATCCTTGCTCTGGAATACATTGCCTTCCTTCCTGGCATCATTGCGGCGCTTACTGGTTGGTTTTTCTGTCTTTTCCTGTCCGCTGCTCCCGGCCACTGTCCCTCACTCCCTTTCTGTGCCCTGTTCCGTTCTGCGCCTTGTTCCGCTCTATGCCCCGTTCCTTTCCTGGCCCCGTTACCTTCATCCGCCCCTTTGCGGGCCTTCTGGGAAACGGTGTTCCCTGGGCCTGTCTCAGGCCATCAGCCTGACCATATGGTCCAGCCACTGGAACATATAATCCAGGACACCATATAATTTGTCCGACATGGGCGAAAACAGGAACAGGAGCATCAGCATGCCCACGATGATTTTTACCTGGAAGTTGACCACAAACACATTTATCTGCGGTATGATCCGCATGAGGATGCCCACCGCGGTCTCCGCAACCAGTTCCATTCCCACCACAGGCAGGGCAAACTGAAGCCCCATGACAATGCTCTGCCTGAACATGTCCAGGACAGCCATTGCCAGCCCCGGGCTTATGCGCACCGCCCCAAAGGGAATGAGACGGGCCGAGCCGTAGAATATCTCAAGAAGCCTGAGATGGCCGTCCATTGCAAAAAACAACAGCATCAGGAAGGCGTAATACATTCCCGACGTAATTGTCATCTGGGTATTGTACTGGGGGTCATATATCTGGGCCATGTTAAGGCCCATCACATAGTCCATTGCGGACGACGCGAAACGCACCACCATGACCGACAGCTCCATTGCAAACCCAAGGGTAAAGCCAACAAACAGCTCCAGCAGCAGCATGACGCCGTACTCCAGCATGGTGGCAGGTTCACGGTACAGACCCGCTCCTCCGGTGGTATAGAGTAACAGGGACAAAAGGAACACGAAGCCTGCCTTTGCAGCGGAGGGCAGGTTGGTCCTTCCGAACATGGGATTTAAGGCAATGGCCCCGCTCATGCGCATGACAATCAGGGAGAATAAGATGAGCATTCCCTGTTAACCTCCCGCTATCATGGCGCACACCTGCCGGGTAAAGTCCTGAAGCATCACAAGCATGGAACTGCCCAGAATTCCCATCATGGCCAGGATGGCCAGAAGCTTCGGGACAAAGGTCATGGTCTGCTCATTAATCTGGGTGGCGGCCTGGAATATGGCAATCAGGACGCCCACGGCCATGCTCACCAGCAGGAAAGGCATGGAAAGTCTCAGGGCCAGCTGGAATGCCTGGTACATGATGTCAAGCACCTGTAAATTACTCATAATTACCTCCTGACTCAGGATTCCTAACGGAAACTCCTGACAATGCTGGAAAACAGCAGTTCCCAGCCATTAACAGTCACAAACAGCAGCAGCTTGAAGGGAAGTGAAACCATGGTGGGCGGAAGCATTACCATACCCATGGACATCAGGGTGGTGGCTACCACGATATCAATCAGCAGGAAGGGGAGGTAGATAAGAAATCCCGCCACAAACCCCCGCTTCAGCTCGCTGGTCATGAAAGCAGGGGTCACCACGGTAAAGGGATAGTCCTCCACACGTTCCTCTGTCTGGGTTCCGGACATTTCCACAAAATGGTCCAGGGTCTCCTTTTCCGTGTTCCTGAGCATGAACTCCTTTATTGGAACCCCCATCCTCTGCACTGCTTCCATCTGGGTTATCTCGCCACGGGTATAGGGTTCATACGCCTCGGCATTGACCCTGCCGATGACCGGACTCATGATATAGAGGGTCAGGAACAGTGAAATCCCTACCAGGACCGTATTGGGAGGGGTCTGCTGGATTCCCATGGCGTTCCTTGTAAATGACAGTATGATGATGGTCCTGGTAAAGGAGGTCATCATCACCGCAATGGACGGCAGCAAAGCCACCAGGGTAATCATGAATATCAAATCAAGCGCCGGGACATTGCCTCCGTTCAGGCCGGCAAGAAGATCATTCATCTGTCTCCTCCCTTTCTTCTGGTTCCTTGTATTCCTCTTCCAGCTTTTCCAAAAGCTGGATTCCGGCCTGGCTGACGCCGATAAGGTACATGTGGGACTGCAGCTTCACAAGAAGGATTTGTTTATCAGCACTGATCCGGACCTGTTCCAGAATCTTAAGGTTCCGTCCGGATGTGGCTTTCATGTATGTCTTTCCCATGAGCCGGCTGCACCAGTATGCCAGAAACAGGATGCATCCCACGGTAAGCACTGCGCCTGCCAATGAAAAAAAGCTGTCGTTCATCATAAAATCTCCGGGTTCAGGTCCCTGGCCACAATCTCTGTGATACGGATGCCGAAATTATCTTCCACCACCACGATATCCCCCTTTGCGACACACTGACCGTTTACGAACAGGTCGGCCTGCTCGCCTGCCATCTTGTCCAATACCACCAGGGAACCCTGGGTCAGTTCCAATATATCCTTAACCAGTTTCTTGGTCCTTCCCACTTCCACTGAAAGCTCCAGCGGGACCTTCATCAGCATTTCCTGGTTGGCCCGCTCCTCTGCCCCTTCTTCCGCCCCGGTCTCCATCTGCGGGGAGTTAACCGGATGGATCAGGATGTTGTCCCTTGGGGGCTGCTGCTTTTCCTTTGCCTTCATGTCTTTCATGAATTCCATCATCTGGGCCTGGGACTGCTGCATCTGGTTCAGAAGCTGAAGCATGACCGGGTCCGGGGCGGACTGGTATATCACAGGCTGGCCCATGGCCGGGGCATATTGAGGCTGGGCCTGCCCTGCCTGTGTAACATACTGAGGCTGCTCCGGAATCTGTCCGGGAACCGTCTGCGCCCCGGTCCGGACAGCGCTGTCAGAGGACTGAGACTGGCTGGGCGTCTGTGGGGGCGCGGCCTGCATCTGCTGCTCTGGTGTTGCCTGCATCTGCTGTGGGGGCGCTGGCTGCATCTCCTGCGTGGGCGCTGGTGGTGTCTGCATCTCCTGCATGGGCGCTGGCTGCATCTGCTGCTCTGGCGCGGCCTGCATCTGCTGTGGGGGCGCTGGCTGCATCTCCTGCTCTGGTGCCGGCTGCGCCTCCTGCATGGATGGTGTCTGCTCCTGCTGCGGTTCCTCCCGCACTTCCCCGTCCTGCTTTTCTGCTTCCGCCTGCTTTTCTGCCTCAGCCTGCTTTCTCGCATCCTCCTCCATCTGGTACTGTTCCGCTTGCTGGAAACTGATTTCAAAGGGCTCCAGCAGGTGTTTTGCCAGCTTGGACGACATGATATTCAGGAATTCACTTTCCAGTTTTCCTTCTATCTCCAGGGAAAAACGGACCACCACCATCTTCACGCCGGAGGTGAAATATTTTTCTTTAAAACCATTCTCACTTTCAATCGGAAAAGAAACAGGCGTAGATATGTTTACGGGATTCCCAAGAAATTCCGAGAGCGCGGTGGCCGAAGAACCCATCATCTGGTTCATGACCTCGCAGATTGCGCTCACATTAATTTCATTCATTTCAAATTCTTCATCTGGTATATCGGCCCCCATGAGCATTCCCACGATTATCCGCACGTCGTTGCGGCGGAACATCATGATATTGCTGCCCTCAAGGCCCTCCGTATAAGCTATCTCCACGCCTACCGCCGGCTCCAGGCTCTTGAACTCAAATTCATCGCTTGTCAGTACCCGTACCACAGGTGTGGTAATGTTCACCTTTGTGCCCAGCATGGTGGAAACCGCTGTGGCGGACGCACCAAGGCTGATATTCATTATTTCGCCTATGGCGTCCAGTTCCATATCATTAAAGTCGCTAACGCCCATTTTTATCTCCTTCTTGTATCATCAGTCTTAACCTGTGCCTTTACTTTCCAATCTCCAGTGCTTTCTGTACCATCAGCTTCATCGCGTTCAGGGCTGTTACATTTGCTTCGTATGACCTGGTGGCCGACATGCTGTCAACTGTCTCTTTCAGTAAATCCACATTGGGCAGGCTGACATATCCATCCGCATCCGCGTCCGGATGGCCGGGGTTGTATACCCTCTTCATCTCCCTGTCATCTTCAACAATGCCGGATACCCTTACTCCCGCGTTCCTGCTGGCAAAGCCCTTTCCCTGGGAGGCGCTTAACAGGGCTTCCTGAAAGGAGCCGGCGCCGTAGCTTTCAAACATCACGTCCTTCCTCCGGTACGGTCCTCCTGCCTCTGTCCTGGTCGTGTCAATATTGGCTATATTTTCAGCAGCGATATCCATCCTTACACGCTGCGCGCTCATGCCGGAGGCGCAGATATCAAATGAGCTTAAAAATGCCATCTTCCTTCCTCCTTATTTGCCTAAAATTGAATTAACGGTCTGGACAATCCTCTCGGCATTAAAGGGCTTTACAATGAAATCCTTAGCGCCTGATTTGATGGCGTCCACAACCATGCTCTCCTGGCCCATGGCCGTGCACATGACAATCTTGGCGGAGGTATCTGATTCCCTGATTTTCTTAAGGGCCTGAAGTCCGTCCATGTTGGGCATGGTAATATCCATGATGACCAGGTCCGGTTTTTCCTCATCATACTTTTTCACGGCTTCCGCCCCATCCTGGGCTTCCACAAAATTGCTGTAGCCCTTCTGTGTCAATGCATTCTTAATCATCATCCTCATAAATGCAGCGTCATCTACCAACATAATCTTTTCCATTGTGCTTTCCCTCACTTTATATTTGTATTTTTACTCATCCAGGATTTCCTTATCCCGCTCTTTCTCCGGCCCGGCATAGATTCTGTCTTCTATACGGATTGCCACATTTTTCTTGTAAACTCCCATCTTTCCGGTAAACCAGGGCTGTCTCCCCACAAATACCTTCAGATGGCTGTCCTTGGGTTTATTGAGGCTGATCACATCGCCCACCTGAAGCTGCGCCAGATCCCGAAGGCCCAGCTCCACGGTTCCCAGCTGCCCGGTTATGGGAAGCGGGGAGAAACGGATATGATCCAGGAGCGCTTCCTTGTTGTCCTCATAGGCAAAGCCCCTGGCTATGTGCTTGCGGCTGTCTATCAGATGGAAAATGAACTCAAGCAGGGTTCCCGGTATACAGAGCTTTATCTTTTCAACCGCCAATCCCGCCACATCCACATTCAGGTGCACAATGGCCACGGTTTCATCCAGGCCCACCTCCTGGACCATGCTGGGATTTTCCTCCACCCTCTGGATCTTAAAGCTGACATTGATGTAATTGGAAAATCCGTCCTTTAAGGCCAGGACAAAATATTCTACTATCCGCCGGTATAAGGCCACCTCCACATCCGAATAGCGGTACTTTTGCTCTACCCTGACAATCTCGTCACCGCCGCCCAGCATATGGTTGATAAGCGTAATCACAAGCCCAGGGGTGACGTGGAGCATAAGCGGGACACTATTCTTGATCTTGTCCTGGATTTCCGCATTTGCCATGGTGATGCTGTCATTCTCATGCAGCGAATTCACAAACTCATAATATCTGCGCTCCTGGACCTCCAGAACCGTAATATCGGTCAGCACCCTGAATATGCCATTCACCTGGGAAGTCAGTATCCTGGCATAATTCTCAAAGACACTGTTGAGTATTTTCATCTTGTCCTTGGTGAACTTCCTTGGACTGTAAAAATCATATTTGCTGTATTTTGTTTCTTCTGCTTCTGTCTTCTGTTCAACCGCCTGCACCTCTTCTTCAGGCCCGCTGCCCTGCATGGACTTAAGAAGCGCGTCTATCTGACTTTGGGATAATACATCTGCCATTGCTAAAGCCACCTTTACTAAATTTATTCAGCCGCTGTTCCTCCGGTCTCTTTTGCCGTATCCCCGGAAGGAAAACCAGGTTCAGCAGACGCGCTCTCCGGAATGTCCGCCGCAGGAGACATGGTAGTGGACACGCCGTCAGCGCTGGGAGCTGCAGGCGCAAACCCATGACCGGACCCATCCGCATCCTGGCCCTGGCCCGTGACCACGGTCCTGTCCGCATTCACACCGCTGTTGTATTCATCGTAATACCGGTTCATGGAATGAAGGTCCGCGCCCTCGTCAATCATCAGTATCTCCACACGGCGGTTCTTGGTCCGGCCCTCCCGTGTGCTGTTATCCGCGACCGGGCGGAACTGCCCATAGCTTATGTTCACCAGCTTTTCAGGCTTGATGACGCCCTTTTCCTGTATGAATATGCATACCTCCGCGGCGCGCATGGCAGACAGCATGCGGTCCGTCCTGGGATTATTTGGCCTGTCCGGGTCCCCCTGGGCCGTATGCGCCATGATGTTGATCTGCGACACCCCATCCTGGGCAGGGCCTATGACATCACAGAATACATCCAGTGTAGTCTTGCCCTGGTCTGTCAGGATGGAACTGTCACCGTCAAAAAAAGTCTTGTCCTCAAAAACAATGAAGGTATAATCCTCACCTCTGGATACGGTCACACCGTCAATCCCAATCTCATTCATCCGTTCAGCCAGGGTCAGATAGAGCTTGTCAATGTCGACCGGGGTTTCAGTCTCAGGAACATCCAGCGTCCCCTCCATCTCGCTCTCGGCATTACCAACAGGTGAATTAATGGACACCTGTTCCTGCACTTCCTGGGTGGACCGGGGATATATGCTCCGCACAAATACCTCCCACTTCTGCTCATTCAGATTGGACATGGCAAACAGCATGATAAAAAAAGTAAGGAGCAGGGTGACCATGTCCCCATATGTATCCATCCAGTTCCCGCCGCCGTCGGTGGGCCGTTTCCTTTTATTCCTCACTGTCGCCACCTCCGCCCTTGGCGCTGCCGGCTTCTGCCTTTGACAAAAGCTTTCTCTGCTGGGACTGCTTGATGGAGGCCAGAAGATGTTCCCTTAAGTACTTGGGATTCTCTCCTGACTGGATTGCAATGATTCCTTCTATGATGGTGGAACAATATAGTTCCTCCTCGTCCTGGCGTATGCGCAGTTTCTTTGCAATGGGATGGAAAATCAGGTTGGAAAGCACGCTTCCGTAGAAGGTGGTAATCAGGGCCACTGACATATCCTGTCCCAAATTTGTGGCTCCTCCCCCGTCATCCAGATTCAGCCCCTTTAACATATTGATCAGTCCTACCAGGGTCCCTATCATGCCGAAGGCGGGGGCATAGGTCGACGCCTTTTCATACAATCCCGCAACTTCGTCATGGCGGGTCATCATGTTCTCCAGTTCCCGCTCCAGCACAAAACGGACTTTATCCGGGTCATTGGCATCCACAATCATAAGCACGCTCTGCCTGAAAAAAGGATCTTTGATTTCATCCGCCTTTTCTTCCAGGGCCAGAAGGCCGCTCTGACGCGCAATCATGGCCAGATCCACCAGCTGCTCAACAAGTTTCGGAATGTTATATTGTTTCCCCCTGAAAAGGACCATGATATGTTTGGGGATATCCATCAGGATGGACAGGGGATAGCTTGCAACCGTAGCTGCAAGGGTCCCTCCCACAACAATCAGGATACTGGACTTATCCACGAAATTCCCCAATTTGTCGGTTCCGATTCCGTTTACTATCAGGAAAGTGCCAACTACAATTCCAATCAGTGTTGTTATGTCCATGTTACGATGCCTCCTGTGCCCACAGCTTTACTTTGATTTGTCCTCAAAGCTGATACAGTTGTTCAGGAATCCCGCTTCCTGTTTTATGATTGAATCAACCGTATCTTTTACCAGGTAATAATTACCGTTCATCATTTTTATCTTTGTCTCCGGAATCGACTCCATATATTCAATCTGGAATAAATTGAGGTAGAGTATTTCTCCGTTCAGGCGGATGACTTTAATCATATAGCCCCTCTTTCCAAGGCTTTCCCCGGTCCTTTTAAGAACCAGGGAAAGCAATTGTCTTTTAACGCTTCATATTAACCAGTTCCGATAATATCTCATCACTGACCGTGATGATTTTTGAATTGGCCTGGAACCCCCTCTGGGTTGTGATCATCTCCGAAAACTCCTTTGCCAGGTCTACGTTTGACGCCTCCAGATAACCGCTCATAAGGGAGGAGGTGGCCCCTCCCGGCACAGTGGCTGAGCAGGCGCCTGAGTTGTCGCCTGTGGAAGCCACATAGTAGCTGCCGCCTGCCTTCATAAGGCCTTCCTGGTTCTGGAACGTGGCCACCGCAACCTTGCCGATGGATACCTGACGGTCCTCGGTTACCGTGGCGCCGCCCTTGGTCACCTCCACCGGGATTGTCACCGTAACCTCACCCAGGCTGTTAATCTGTATACTGGAAGTCAGCAGTGATTCCGCGTCATCATCAAACTCCAGGTCCCATGTGGATGTACCGTCCGCCGCGATTGACAGTTTTGCGGCAGTGGGAACCCGCAGGGATACCAGGTTGTCGGTTTCCACATCGGTTGCATCGTCTTTTGTCCGGAAACCGTAGACAAAGTTTTTCCCATCCGTAAGGTGTCCCCGGCTGTCCAGCTGGAACTGACCCACACGGGTATATTCATAACCGGCTCCCTTGATATTGGCCGTGATTTCAGCTGTGTCAGTTCCCGTCATGGAAGTGGACTTGTCCGGAACCGATGCCGTGATGAAAAATCCCTGGGCATTGAGACATGCGTTCAGACCGCCTACCTGGGACGGTGTGCTGGCCGTCATGTCCGTGATGATGGAACCCATCAATGTTCCGTATCCGTACTGGGCGCCGTTGGTTCCTGCCGCCGTTCCCAGCACCCCTCCTGTGGAATTGACCGCGCTCTGGTACATGGCCTCCTTAAAGGTAAAGGTCTGGGCCTTGAATCCAAAAGTGTTTACATTTGCTATGTTATTACCTATAACGTCTAATTTGCTCTGATGCGCCCGCAAACCTGCGACCGCTGAGTCCATTGCTCTTAACATGATTGAATCCTTTCCGCTGTCCCTGCCGGTGCGCTTCGGGCATCCGGCCAGGCACTCTCTCAGTCCTGCCTACATCAGGACAGCACTATCAATATTTGTGAAAACTCTGTCTTTCATATCGTCCTGCGTCATGGTGGTGACCACCACGTTATTGGGTACATTGACAATGAATACGCCCTGGCTTCCAATCACCGCAACATCCCTGGCGCCTTTCCTGCGCGCCTCTTCCACGGCATGTTCAAGCCTGCCCAAAAGCTGGCTGTCCACCGCGATGCCTCTTTCCTCCAAACGTCTGGAAGCGTGTTTGGAAAAATTCAGGCTTTCATCCATACGGGCCTTCAGTAGTTCGCCAAAGCTGGCGCTGCTTCCATTCCCGTCCCGGACAGACACGGATTTACTGCTTCCATCCGTCTGGGCAAAACCCGGATTATATATTCCATTTATTCCCATCATCTTATTCCTTCCTGACATGCATGAAAATCAGACATACAGGTTCTCATCAAGGAGGGGGTTTTCCGTCTTGCCTTTTTCCGTTACCTTATCGCCTTCTCCTCCCTCATTTCCCCCTTCTTCATCCTCATCTTCCGCATAGGGGTTATCAATGCGGCCGATGCCAAGGACATAGGAAAGAGGATATTCCTCATCGTCGCCTTCCAGCTTAAGCATAGGCACTCCGCCGGTCAGGTTCACTGATTCCACTTTTCCATATTTAACATCCACCGGAACCGGCAGGCCATTGGGCCCTTCCTTGGTCACCGCCACCGTAAGCTCCTGTCCCACAAGACCTGCCGCGTAAGTCTGGCTGGTAACTGCCGTTGACGTGGTGATGGAATCCGTCATGGCGCCCATGGACTGGACCATGGCCATCTGTGTCATCTGACCCATCATCTCGCTGTTGGACATGGGATTGGTCATATCCTGATTGGCCAGCTGCGCTGCCAGAAGCTTGATGAAGCTGGTAACTGTCAGCGTGTTCTTTTCCGTGGACCCTGCTGAATAATATTGCTGGGTATAAGGGTCTGTGGTACCGCTTACCGAAACATTATCTGCCATCGTTTTAAATCCTCCTGTCTATATAAGGCCCAGCCGGAGCTGCTGGGCAAATGAATCCCGCTGCCCCCTCCTTCTGTCGTCCTTTTGTTCACCGGGCTCCCTGCGGCCTTCCCTGCCGCCTTCCCTTGAATCCCCAAACTGCTGCTGGGACTGATAGGTGTAAATCACCGTCTCCCTGCCCGTCTTATCCTCCAGGATTCCTGCTATCTGACCTGCGTTCTGGCTGAGGATTTCCAGGGTCTTGGGGTTGTCCGACATCAGGGATACCGATGTGCGCCCGGCTTCATAGATGACCCTCAGTGTCACCTTCCCCAAAGAAGCAGGCTCAAACTCAATGGTCAGCGTACCGTCACGCTCCGGCAGCCTGTCTGCCAGGGTCTTGGCAAATGCCTCCGGCAGTTCCTCCATGCTTGTCCTTACCGGACTTTGGGTCCCTGCCTGTCCCGCAATTCCATAGTCCTTGGGCTGCACAGCCTGCTGGGAATCCGCTGCATGGGCCAAAGGCAGTTCCTCCTCTGGCTGACCATTGCCGGCCGCGCTGTCCCGGGTCTGCGCCTTAACAGGAATCTCGGGAACGGTCTGTTCCGGTCCAGCCGCCTGCTGCTCCGGTTTCGTAAATCCTTCTGCCGGCCGGACCATTGCAGGTTCCTCCTGATTACGGTTTTCTTCTGCCATGGGCACAGGAAACACCTCTTCTTTTCCTAATGCCTTGAATAAACCGTCCGTCTGTCCTGCGGGACTTACATCTGCATCCAAAACCGTCTGCACCATATCCCCAAGGATTCCCGGACCAAAATTCCCATTCTCCGGCAGCCCCTGGCCTGCCTCCTGTCCTAACGCATCTGCCGCGTCCTCCCGGACAGCCGACGCCTGTACCTGCACCCAAAGGCCCGAACCCTGTGCGTCCGAAACAGCGGCATCCCACTGCTCCGGCAGCTGACCCGGATCCATGCGGAATTGAAAGGTGAAATCCTTCAGGACACCGCCTGTGTCTGCCTTAACAGCCTCCAGCGGAATCCGCCCGGACACCGGTTCCCCGGCATCACTATCCTTTTTATCCGCCGGGCCTGGCTTGTCCCTGGTCTCCCCCTTCTTTGACAGCCGTTCTTCTGTTTCCCGGCGGTCCAGGGCCTGCTGCCTGCCTCTTAGCATCCGCAGGAAATCCGTCCCGCTCCTGTCATCCCCTTTATCCCGGTTAACAGATACATCCGGACCAGCGGTATCCACGGCCTGCCGCACCATCTGCGTCATATCCATCCTTATCAAACCTGTCCCTCCTTTCTATGTGATATTTATAATCAACAGCCTGACAGCTGTGACTACCTTAACAGCCCTATATACGGCCCCGGTGTGCTGACCTGTTGATTTCTGGTAAAACTCCGCAGGATATTTTTCTGAGAGTGCAGGTCAAAAAACGGAGGCGTAGCGGTGGCTGCGCTGAGTATTTTTGACCTGTGCTATCAGGAAAATAGACAAGGAAGTTTGCCTGAATATCAACAGGTCGGCACACTAGTTCCGGCTCCTGGTAATGTCCCTGATGATGAATTCTTCCACAAATCCCTCTTCTTCCTTCATCTCAGCCCTCTGGTAAGCCTGCATCCTTTTATCCTTCAGTTTTTCAAACTTGGAAGTGTCCACCTTGGCGGAAATCACCTCTTTCTTCTTGCTCTCTTCCCGCTTTCTTAAAAAAGACAGCTCTTCCTTTTCCTGGCTGATGATTTCTTCCATCCTGCCAATACACATGTCGTAAAGACGGAAGTTCTCAATGGAAGCGCCCGTGGATTTTGTCTGGTCAAATCCCTCCTGGAATCCGTTTAATTTTTCCTTCAGCCGGACAATCTGCTCCTGTTTCGTCATAACATTCCTGGCAATGACCGCATGCTCTGACCTGAGCTCATCCAGCACCTGGGTCTTATAATCCAGTACGGTATCAAGGCTGTATTTAAACCGCTTCAACGGCCTTCCCTCCTTTAACCTGCAATGTTCTGTATCAGCCTCAGGGTTTCATCGTAAGTAAACGACTCGTCTATACCCTGCTGTAAAAATGAATTCATGCTGTTAATCTTGGCAACCGCCTCGTCCAGGGCCGTGTTGGTCCCCTTCTTATAGGCGCCGATGGAAATAAGGTCCGAATTCTTCTGGTACAGGCCCAGCATATTACGGAAACGCGAGGCAGCCCTCCTGTGTTCCTCCCCCACCACCTCCACCATAAGCCTGGATATGCTGGCCCCGATATCAATGGCAGGGAAATGGTTCTCATTGGCAAGCTGGCGGCTCAGTACAATATGCCCGTCCAGGATACCCCGGACCGTGTCCGCTATGGGTTCATTGGTGTCATCCCCTTCCACCAGTACGGTGTACACACCGGTTATGGAGCCCTTGTTAAAATTGCCGCTCCGCTCTAAAAGCCGGGGGAATTCAGCGTATATGGAAGGCGTGTAGCCTCTGGCTATGGGCGGTTCCCCGATGGCCAGGCCGATTTCCCTCTGGGCCATGGCATACCGGGTAAGGGAGTCCATCATAAGCAGTACATCATTGCCCTGGTCCCTGAAATATTCCGCTATGGTGGTGGCAACCAGGGGACACTTCATCCTCAGCATGGCCGGCTGGTCCGAGGTGGCCACCACCAAAATGGAGCGGCGCATCCCCTCCTCCCCCAGATCCTTTTCCACAAACTCCAGCACTTCCCTTCCACGCTCCCCCACCAGCGCGATGACATTAATATCCGCCTTCACATTCTTTGCTATCATGCCCATCAGGGTACTCTTGCCCACGCCGGATCCGGCAAATATTCCGATTCTCTGGCCCTTTCCAATGGTATTCAGCCCGTCAATGGCCTTGACCCCAAATTCCAGGCGTTCCCTGATGGGGGGACGGTTTAAGGGGTTGATATAGGGACTGCTGACCGTGTAGAAGCGGTTTGCCTTAAACCCCTCCTTGCCGTCTATGGGCTCCCCCAGGGCATCAATGATCCTGCCTATGAGGAAGTCCCCCACAGGCACCTTCAGACGGCGTTTGGTATTGCGCACAAAGCTTCCTGAGGTGATTCCGCTTGTGGCCTCGTATGTCATGATCTGTATCTTTCCATCCTTAAAGCCCACCACCTCGGCCGGCATCTGGCAGTTCTGCTCTTCGTTATAAATCATCACGATATCGCCGATACTGGACCTGCCGCCGGAAGCCTCCATCAGCATACCCACCACATTTTCAATTTTTCCGATATGGCTGACTGTTTCTGATTTGGCAATCAGCTTGGGGATTTTTTCAAACATAAGCGCTCCTAAAACCTGATATTTCCCAGTATCTCCCGAATGTTGTCCATTTGGGTGTCAACGCTGATATCAACAATCTCATCCGGCATCTCAATGATGCAGTTTCCGCTGGACTCCTTGTCCATGACCACGAATTTTATATTGTCCGACAGCTTGGCCAATTCGCTGACCACATCCGCATCCGCGTCCGCCATCATGTCATAATCCGTCTTTTCCATGTATATCTTGACCCAGGCCGTCTTTCTCAGCTTTTCCGTCTCAGCTACAAGCATCCTCTTGATGACTTCTCCGCTGGACCTGAGGCTGATGTGTATGACCTTTTCAGCAATGGCAACCGAACAGTCCTTTAGTTCCTCCAGGTAGTTCCTAAGGCTTTTTTCCTTTGCCTGCCCAATGGATGCCATGGCCTGTTCCATATCTTTCCTGAATTCTTCTTCCTGGCGCCTAAAAAAATCAGCCTGTTCCATGGCAGCCTGTTCGGTTCCCGACTTGTATCCTGCTTCAAACCCTTCCCTGCAGCCTTCTTCTATGGCGGTTTTCTTAAGCTGCTCCGCCTGTGTCCCTGCTTCCCTGAGAATATCCCCGGCCATCTCGTTGGCCTTTAACAGAATCTGCCGGACCTGCTCCCTGGCGTCCTCCACCACATCTGCGGTCCCCGGTTCCGCCGTCCTTTGGGCAGGGGCGGGACTGTTTTTTCCTGTATGGGCATGCTCTTCCTTGTCCCCGCTTTTCTGCATTTGGGGCGCGATATAGCTCTGGGCAGGAGGGACAAACTGCACTATCTCTATTCCTGTACCCGGTTTTATGATGCAGCTAGACGATGATGTTGTCATCATCTCCCCCCTTCTTGATAATCACTTCACCCGCATCCTCCAGATTCCGGATGATATTAACAATGCGCTGCTGTGCTTCTTCCACATCCTTCATCCTGACATTGGTGGTAATCTCCAGATCGGCCTGTACGGTTTCAGCCATACGTTTTGACATGTTGGAGAAGAATATCTGCTTCATCTCATCCGATGCGCTCTTAAGCGCATACACAATATCCCTTGCATCACAGTCACGGACAAAACGCTGTACGGAACGGTCGTCCATATCCATGATATTTTCAAATACAAACATCTTGTCGCGGATGCTCTGGGCCAGCTCAGGATTGGTCTTATCCATCTCGTCAAAGATGCGTTTTTCATTGGTGCGGTCCACATGGTTCATGATATCCGCCACATAATCCACACCGCCCAGGTTCATATTGTCCTCGCTGGTAATGATGGTGGCGAACTTGCGCTTCATCTCCTCCTCCACAATGGCAATGGCTTCCGGTGATACCCGGTCCATCTTGGCCATGCCTTCCAGGGTCGGTATCCGCTTGGCCTCAGGCAGCTGCTCCAGCACCTGCGCCGCCTGCTCCGGGTCCATATAGGACATGATGAGCGCGATTACCTGGGGACGCTCATGCTGCAGAAGGGACAAAAGGGCTTTGGGATCCCCTTTCATAAAGAAGTTGAAGGGCTTGGACTGAAGGGTTTTGGACACCTTCTCCAAAAGGCTTCTTGCCGTTGTCTCCCCAAATGCCTTTTCCAGGACATTCCTGGCATAATCAAGCCCGCCGTCCGTCATCATCTTATGGGTAAGGCAGAGCTTATAAAACTCGTCCAGTGCGCCTTCCACCTGGCTGTTGGTGGTCCTTCCCATCTTAGCCACCTCATACGTCAGGTCTTCAATGTCCTGCTCATTCAGATATTTATAAATCTGGGAAGCCCGGTCAGCCCCAAGGGAGACAACCACAATGGCTGCTTTCTGCTTTGTATCCATGTTTTTAATATCCACAGGCCCCTTGGCTGCTTCTGTCTTATCTTTCTTTTCTTCTGCGGTTTCCGGCAATATCCCCTACCTCCCCTCTGAGCCAGCTCTGTACCAGCTTGGCCGCTATCTGTGGATTCTGATCCACGAATTCCCCTATGTTCTGTTTCAGCTTCAGGCTGTGCTGCATCCTGAGATTGAGGATTTCCTCATTGCGCTCCATCTCAGCGTTCTCCGCCTGCATCTGAAGCCCTGCCTCGGTATTAAGTACATTGACAGGCGGAGCTTCTGTCTCAGGCGCCCTGGCTTCTTCCTCCACAGCGTACATATTGGGGGAGTCCACATACTCGTCCGCCTTCCTGCGCCTGCGCCTCTTCTCCATAAGCAGCAGTAAAAGGAGCAGAAGAATCAGGATTCCGCCCGCTATCATGGCTATCACGATAGGAAGAGGCAGACCGTCCTCCTTCGTCTGAGGCTGTTCAGGCGGGGTAATTACCGGCACTGCTTCCTGGGACGGCGCCCTTACAATGGTAATGCTCTGATTGGCCAGGTCCCGGGGGATGCCCGCAGAATCAGCCACCAGGTTAATCAGCTGGTTATTGGTCACCGTGGTGGTATCATCTGTGTTGATCACAATACCCACGGTTGCGTTTTCCAGCACGCCCGGGTCCACCTGGCGCTGTTCCTTTACCGAATTGTAAAGCCATTCCCTGGTGGCGCTGCTGTTGCTGTAGCTGTCCGCTATGGCCTGGGTATTATCCTGGTTGGTATAGCGCGGGGTGTCCGCATTGGCGTCAGCTCCCGCCACGCCCCCGGCCCCCTGGTCCGATGCCGCCGAATTTTCATTGACGGTATCTTCCCTGTTAAGGAGTCCTGTCTTATCCTGCTCATTTATCTTTTCCGGCGTGCTGTACTGCGTGTTCTCCTGTATCAGCCGCTCCATGTTCAGGGTTCCCTTTACCGATACAGCCACATTGCCCGGTCCGTACAGCTTTTCCAGCACGCGGCGCACATTGACGCTGATATTGTTCTCAATGAGGCTGGTAAGAGCTGTCAGGTCCTTGGCGCTGCCAAAGGCGTCCTCGCCCGCAGCGCTGCCCCCTACCTCCATCATTGTGTCCGCGTCAAAAACAGCCACATTAGTGAAATTCAGTCCTCTCACCGACCTGGCTATCAGGTTCTTGATTGCCGCTGCCTTACTGTCATTCAGGCTCTGCCCCGCCTCCATGGTAACAACCACGGATGCAGACGCATCCGTATTGGTGTTATCCTGAAGGGCATACTTCTGCTCCGCCGCTTCTGCGATGGTCACCTTGGCGTCCTGTACGCCTTCAAACAGGCGTATCTGCGCTCCCAGCCTGTCCTGTAAGTCATACAGGGTATACTGTTTCTTATCTGACTCCGTTGTCATAAGCCCCGCGTTGTTGCGGTACATATCATAGGTAAAGCCGCTTTTGGGATACCCCTTGCTGAGAAGCTCGGCCCTGGTCTGATCCGCCTTTACCGCAGGAACGCGGATTGCCCCATCCTTGTCATTAAAGCGGTAGTCAACCCCTTCTTCCTGCAAAAGGGCCACCACCTCCTGGGCTTCCTCCTGGTTAAGGCCCGTAAACAGGGTACTATAATCCGTGTTCGTCCCCAGTTTCAGAACCAACACCGCAATAATGGCAATTGCAGCAGTCCCTCCTGCAATTGCCATAAGCATTTTTCTTGACTTGTCTGATAGATTCTGCCAGTGTTCTTTTAATCTTTGCATGTTAATCCAGCCTTTTGCTTTTGTTTATGTAAAAATCAGACATTCATCTTCATCAGCTCGCTGTATGATTCCATGGCCTTATTCCGCAGGGAAATCATCACCTCAAGGCTCAGCGCCGCCTTTGCCTCCGCTATGGGAAGCGAATGCGCGTCGTCCAGCTGGCCTGTAGCCAGCAGGTACTGTTTCTTTTCCACATCCTTTTGTGTGGTATAAACCTGACCGACCACATTCTTAAGCACATCCTTAAATACAGGTGCCTCTGATGAATCATTTGTATTTCCCTTTGAAGAGGACAACTCCCGAATGGGTTCCCACTCTTTCATTAACGTTATAAACGATGTTCCTGTTTCCATATTCATTTCCCTTCCCTGTCCCTGGGCCTGTTTGTAAATCCATTCCCCGTGCCGTTAAAATGCCTTCGCAGCACTGCGCAGGCGTGTGATATCATTACTGATGGAACTGACCATATACTGATACTCGTAAGCGGCGCGTACCAATTCCACCTGCTCCTGGTCCATGTCCACGTTGTTGCCGTCCAGACGGCTGGACTCCGTCCAGGTCGTCCGCAGCCTGGCCTGTACCCCGTCAATGGCCCTGGAAACCTCCAGCGGATTACCCATTCCCTTCCCCGCGCCCTGGAGTTTACGTATCAGTTCGTCTTCAAAGGTCACTTGCTGTGACTTGAATCCGGGCGTGTCATCATTAGCTATATTATTAAGCGTTATGTTCTGTCTGCCCCACAGATAATCCAGCACCTTTTCCGTAAGCGCGATTCCATTTCCATAAAATCCTGACATCTTTTGTACTCCTTTTTTCATGACAAACAGGCAGGGAAACCTAAACCTCCCGATTCCCCTGCCCGGGTTCCATTTGAGTCCAGTTCTTTCTTCCGGCATTTTTTTCCGCAACATCTGCCACTTGAACCATCATTAGAAAGTATCGCTGATTAATAGGTGAAAGCTGCCTGAAAATCATAGCCATCTCTTCAGACCTTGACTTTTCCATACTTTTCATATCACTCCTTTATATGGTAAGAAACAGATGTATTTTTATTATCTTTGTGATATTACAATATCACTAAATTAATAAAAAATCAATTAAAATATGACTTAACTATCAAAAAAATCCTATTTTTCGTCAATCTACGCGAAATTTGTTACCGGAGAAGTACGGTAGGAAATTGTATATTTTTAGAATTATGAGGAATGATGAGAATTTATAAACCTTGTATTTTATTAATCCTGTGATATGATAAAATAAAAAAATCGTATAGATTCTATTACATTGCGGCAGAACAGGCTGTATAATCAGCCAAGCGGGATTAAAATACTATAAATGTGTATTTTAAAATCATGTTTGGTATGTTCAAATCTGCTTTTTTGGTTTATCATAGGGATATACTCCCCCTACTTGACAAAAAAATTATCCGCACAAATGAGAATGGTAGGCGGCCAGGCAGAATCAGCTACATGTAAACAGAAATGAGGTAAACTCGTGCTTCAGCGTTTAAAGCAGGTAAGAAAGGCCCTTGGGTACACACAGACAGAATTCGCTAAATTTTTAGGAATAACACAGACCTCTTATTCCATGATTGAAAACGGCATACGCCCTTTATCCGACAAATATGTCCGCATCATCTGTATCACATTCAATGTATCAGAACAATATCTGGTAAGCGGACAAGGAGAAATGTTTGTATCGTCTCCTCATAAAAAAGAGCTTTTGGATTTGTTTTCCCAACTGCTGCCGGACACACAGGACTATCTCCTGATCATGGCAAAAGAGCTTCTGAAAATGCAGCAGAAAATATTTGAATGTACAAGTCCCCTTGAGGATAACACCGACGGAAAAAATCATAAGATTTAATTCAAATGATATTTGCGTATATTAAAGATAAATATCGTTTTAACATATTACAATATCGTTTCAAAACAATAACTTTCTATACCTTGTCAACATGCTGAGGAGAGCTGTTCCATTCATTCTACACACAGTAAAAGGCCGCAACTTCATAAGCTGCGGCCTGGATACTTCTCATCATTTCTTAAATTGTTTCCCCTTGTAAAATCCTCATCATATGCGCGTGTACCTTTTTTCCGCAGGTACCGTCCAGATTAGCGGCCATTGTCTCCAGTTCCTTCATCTGACGGGACCTTACCGCCTTAAGTTTTCCCTCTGCCAATGCATCCATGAAGCCCCCAAGGGAGAATATACGGCTTTCATAGCAGAAAAATCCATACTTCTTTTCTATCTTTTCAAATCCATCCTCCCCTTTGGTCAGTTTTCCGTAATCTTCATCCGACAGGGTTGGGTGAAAGGCGATGTAGGTATTATCCTCCACATTGATGGCGGCTGTTTTTCCATCACGGCTACGCTGCACCAGAATTGTGGTATCGTCCATTTTCTTGGCAAAGGAACAGGTAGCGTGATATTGCGGGCAGTATCCGTTGGCTTCCAGGTCAGCCTGCCCGAAGAATTCCGCTGCCAGGACTGTCATGCCGCCGGCCGCCTTGTCAAACCGAATGACTCCGTTGGAAAACGAGGGGATGATGACCAGGTATTGTCCCATATTGAGCAGGCCGGTGGCGTATGGCAATTCATCATACCGCCATTTTCTGGCGGACAGTCTGCCAGACACGCGGAATCTGCGCGTCTCTCCTGTCCGGATATCCCACCTGACAACGTCACGGGTTTTGACTTCGGCCAGCCATATACAATCCTTGTCAACCGCCATTCCTGAATATCCGGTGTCCTCCTCTCCTGCCGTGAAAAAGGCGTATGTGCTGTCTGCCATGGAAAAGCGGAGGAGCTGATTGGTATAGGGGGCTGAAATCCACAGATATTCGCCGGATTCACATGCGCCGGAAGTAATGCCCAACTCCCTGTTGGCTGCTTTCTGCGCCCACTCCTTAGCCCCGGCCCCTTTTAACAGCCCATCCATCCATGCTTCATGGAATTTCCATTGTTTTGTATCACAATCATACTCCATGATTGGATTCCTGTAAGAGGGGACGTAGAATATCCGGTTCCCGTAACAAAAAATCCTCTGGAAGCACAGATTCACGTCCTGCTGCTGTTCAAACAGCGGCATCTGCTCCCCTGTTTTCATATCATAAGCCATGGGCATACCAGATGCTGAAGGCGAGAGATACAGAACATTCCCCCTGGCTGCCATAAATAGATAGGCCGGTTTCCATTTAGGCTGTCCCTTCAGCCGGTCCGCCAGGTCGATTCTTCCGTCCTGTGGCTCCATACATACAAGGGCATTATATTCCGCGCCGGTCATCCAGAGCTTCCCTTCATGGCTGACCGCGTCCGCTATCTTAAACCGCTGCTTTTCCTCCTGCGTAAAACTGCCTGTAATGAAATTATTAAGAATAAAAACAGGCTTTCCCGCAGCCATGAACAGATTCACCACCGAGGTGGCGTCTTCCCCGATATATCCGTCAGCAAGGGCCACGGTATTCGTAATGTCCTGCGTATCATCCCATATGCCAATATGGCTGTCCATAAAATCCGCCGTCAGACTCCGGTACTCTTCTAAAAGGTCCGGGCGGATGGATCGTATGGTGGCCTCCAGCAGGGGATGGGGACGCCATATCAGGGCAACGCGGTTCTGATACTTAAACGTGTCAAACACAAGCTTCAGCTTCTTAAGCATATGTTCCCCGTCACTGAGGAAGCGGTTAATACTGGTGTTAAGCATCAGGGACTTCCTGCCTTCCAGAACCTGCCTCCACGATTGGGGCATCTGTGCCCCTGACCTGCATGTCTGTATCACTTTATCCAGCTTGGGGGAGCCAAGGGGAAGCACCTTGTGGTAATAATGCATCTCCCTCATACTCTCCTTAACAAACTCTGACTGTATGATCATATAGTCCACATTGCGGTAGGCCGGAAGTTCCCATTGGGAGAAAAAGCCGGAGGTTACATAATATGGAACGTAGACCAGCTTCCCCACATATTTCTTAAGCTCTGAAGAATAATACGCCGGGTCAATGCTTGTAACATAATTACAGTCATCATATGGATTATGGATATAGGCCAGATCCGGGCAGGCGGATTCCAGGGAATACTGCCTGTAGTCTGTCACCGGTACCTCTTTCGGGAACCGCTCCCCGTCATAGCACTGCCTCCATCCCCCCCGGGCCTTATCATACTCATAATACGGCAGGGGCATTACCCGGCATTCACATGCAGGGTCCTCCCGGCAGGCCAGCCATATGCTCTCCATGCTGTCCCACATCTCCGCCTTGTAGGGCATAAATACCACAAGGAAGGTGTCGGGTAGTCCGGTGATAAGCGATGCCGCCTGGTCCAGTATATCATCCAGGCCGGACAGAACGGAGGCCCGGAGCATACCGGAGGCAGCGCAGGTGTGTAAGGACGACAGATTGCTGCGGTAGGCAGCCAGCAGGTTGGAGATAGCTTCATCCTCTGCTATTTTCTCCATATTGCTTATACTTTTCTTCACTGTCTCATCAATTGCCGCAGCGGCCTGACAGCAATCCTCCACATATCCTGACATGCATTGCATATCGGCGGCGGCTATTACCCTATGCATGGACTGCATGGTATCCAGGAGCCTTAAAAGCTTTCTTTTATTCATAACACGCATGTTTTTCTCCCCATCCTTTGTTTTGCCTGACGCTGATTTGATCCATCTGACCTGCCAGACGAATATAGTCTACACCCGAACATTTGCCATTTACCTAAACCGGTCAGAAGTTCATAGAGTTCAGCATCCGATGCACTGTTAAACATAACTCAAGGCTATATTACAACAACTTTCTATTAATCATCTCTTTTATCTTAGTGGAGCTTGTACTCTCCGTATAGGAAAGAAACACAAGTTCAGCTCCATGTTCCCGCAGAAACTCCCGCTTCTTCAGCCAGGCAGGATCCCGGGCATAATCGCTGCCGGAAAACTGGGCATCAAACTGGTATTTCAAATAGGCATCCTTTGTATCGCAAAATTCAAATGGTATTTCAACCGCCTCATCCACATATCTGCATGCCTGAACCATAGCAAGACGTTCCTCAAAAGGGATTACACTGTCCGTCTGTTTATTTCTGCGTACTCCCTCATCCGTCACCACCCCCACAATCAGATAATCGCACTGCTCTTTGGCACGCCGGAGTAAATTGAGATGTCCTACGTGAAACAGGTCAAATACCCCTGCCGCATACCCGATATGATACTTTTTCTTTACCTGTGTACCAGATAACGGCCCGTTAAAGACCTTTCCCTGTCTCCGCGGATATTCTGTATTAGGGTCATAAATGCCTATGTTTATGGCGCCCAGGTCTCTTACCTGTCTGAAAGCTCCCACATAATTCTTAATGCAGATAATGACCTTGTATGTACCGGCGTCAAGTCCTTCTAACACAGACGGTGCTGCAATTTCAATCCCCTCTATTGCAGTACCCCATTTTGTTTCATTATTATCAATCACTCCCGCTATCTCATACTCATCCCTATACAGCGCAAGAAATTTCCGGGCAAAGTTGCCGGATCCGAACAGATACAGCTTTTTATTATCCAGATTCTTAAATATATCTACAAACAGCCGCTGGTACTCTTGTGCTGAATAATTCATACGCTGGCGGTTGGAATGGACAATCTCATGATTTCTCCTGTGCGCCAGATGATAGGAATACAAAATGTCGTCATTCCGGAGTTTGTTTAAAAAGTGACCGATATGTGCGTAATAAATCTCTATGCAGCTGTCAAGTTTATATCGTTCCAGCAATTCCTTCCTGGGCAGTATAACCTCCATTCTGGTGTCCCCATGATATAAAAGGTCTATATTACGCAGCATGATTGCTTTCGCCGGAAGATTCTCCACATATAATTCCTGATCAAAAAAAACATATTCCCCGTTGACCACAAATCCATTCAGCAATACCAGGTCAATGTATCCCCGCTCCAATACTGCCCCAAGGGCTTCCCTGTCCTCATCTGAACCAAAGGCAACCTTTTTCCATCTACTTCTGTCAATCTTCTTTTGTTTTAATTCGTTCTTTTCCTCATCCCATCGCGGATTAAAATGATCCCAATCCACAGCATCATAGGCCACATGCTCCGAGGAATGAAGAATCAGGTTCCACAAGCAATCGAACTGGCGAAGAAATTCATTTTTATTCTCTGCCATCAGCTGACGGAAATGCTTTACCATGGACATCCCATCCACAAATGGCATAACAAAGGTTCCGTCCACCAGGCTGCCTTCTATCATCCTTACGCCGTGCCGCTGCAGATAGCAGTTATTCTCCCAAAGCTTTCCCAGCTTCCTTCTGCCTTCTGCATACAACGGTTTTTTTATAACCATTCCGTCCCGCACAATGATAGTACACAGCGCATTCTCTTTTCCCCGTTCCGTTGAAACCGTAATCTGGGATGCATTGGAACATATCGCCTCCAAAGAGCATTCAATCAGAAAACCATTGGCCATCTTGTGAAACAGCCCGTTTTGTATCATGGATGTATATAGATTTTCTTCCTCTAAAAACACGGTATCCGGGCTATGGTACTGGGGAAATATACGGATATCCAACTCCTCATCCGGTGTATAATCCTCTGCAAACAGAATCTGCGGACTGGTGATATCCGGAAAAACAGAATAGAATCGGTGGTATGGGAAACCAGCCTGTTCCAGTATGCCTGTAAGTTCTGCTTTTGAGTACAGCCTTCCTGCAAGGCGTTTTTTGTCAAATGCACTTACCCGTTTATAGTTTTCTATCCCATCAAAATTGCGTCCGGTAAAGGGATCCTTGTCCCCGCAAAAATAACGGACAGCCATTCTGTTTTCCGTTACCAGGAACAGTTTCCCGTCCGCCTTAAGCAGTGTGCGTACTTTCTTCAACAGCTTGATGAGCCCTGCTTCCGGTTCAGCCTGTTCAACAGCCGACGACATCAGAATATATTCATAGCCGGACAAGGTCCTGTCATAAAACCCATCAACTGTACGGCCCTCCATCTCATCCGCAGCCCAGCCATCCACCTCATCCATGGCCGCGCATTCCATATATAATCCACATTCCATGAGAGACTCTTTCAGGGATTGGTCCAGATTCCCATGACCCATTATATACAGCGCCCTGGTACCTTTCTTAAATTCATACCATTTAATCAGCCCTTTGGGCAGCTCCTTTATGATTTCCTGTGCAGTCATCACTCTTTGCTCCTCATTATGTCAATGGTTCGTTCTATGCCTGTCCTGATGTCGTATTTCATGCTCCAGCCCAATCCCTTCAGCCTGCTTCCGTCCAGCCTTGCTTTAGTGGCGGTGCTGTACCCTGCTTTTTCAACAGCATCCGGAATCTCGAAAATCACTTCCGTATTGCATAAACCGGCTATAATATGGGATAAATCCCTTAATGTAATATCTGATTTACTGTCAGCTATATTATATGCCTCCCCGCATTTCCCGCAAAGCATTACCGCAAGAAGCCCAGCCGCAGCGTCTGCCGCGTAGGTATAGGAATAATACTGGTTTCCCTCACTTTTAAGCACGATATCCTGTCCCCTTATTCCATTGCGTATGAACTGGGAGACTGCCTTTGTATCAGACATGAGCATAGTCGGCCCATAAGAGCGGGTAAAACGCGGAATCACCACATCAATTCCAAGCTCCTTGTGGTAGGCCTGGCATAAAGCTTCCCCGCACCGCTTACTTTCCGGATATCCTGCGCGGAGGGTATTGGAATCAATATAGCCGCAGTATGTTTCATTAAAAAACTCAACATCCCCCCTGTTTTCCCCGTAGACCTCATTGGAGGATGCGAAAACAAACCGCTTGACATTATGGCTTACAGCATATCTCAGCAGATGGTCCGTTCCCAAAACATTGGTGGTTATGGTAGCAACCGGATTCGTGGCATAAGCCACCGGATGGGTATTGCTTGCCAGGTGCAGGATATAATCAAAGGCTTCATCCATTTTGCCTTCCAGCGAATCATTTATATCATGAGGCACAAAATGGAACCAGGGACTGTCCAGATACCTGAAAAACCGCTTCCTTGCAGCCTCCTCATTACGCCCCAGCGCCCATATACTGCAGCCCATGGAATGGGCCCGGTTCCGTTCCATCAACACGTCAACGAAAAAGCTGCCAATCAATCCGCTTGCCCCGGTAATCAGAACCCTCTTATCCTGAAGACTGTCCCAGGAAAGATCCAGGTCCGCCACATACCTTACATCCTCCAAATATAAAGGATTATCCAATATATCCGTTCTGTCTGCCATATTCATCATCTACACTCCTACTTCAGCCAGTTATCCTTTTCCATCTTAAGATATGCCTTAAACAGCTCAAAGTCATCCCTGGTAGTTATTTTTATATTCTTCTCGGACCCATTGGCAAAATACAGCCGCTCCCCCAGTTCAACCATCATGGTATTTGTGTAAGAAGATCCATATATGCCGATTTCCTTTTCAAACGCTTCATGGTAAGCCCTGTCAAGCATTCCATACCTGTATGCCTGGGGCGTTGAAACCCTCCGCAGGGCCTCCCTTGGGATGTACCTGACTGTAGACACCTCATCATCCGCCACAAAAATCTGCTCATTATACGGAAGGGCGGTTACCGCGTTTCCATACTGCCTGCACTTTAAGATTACATCTGACAAAACCGAATCCTCAACCAGCGGACGGATTCCATCATGTATAATAATGATGTCCTCCTCACCACATGTACCTTCCAGTTGAAAAACACCGTTCCGGATGGATTCCTGGGTAGTCCTGCCGCCGGATATAATCCATTGAAGCTTATCTATATTAAACTGCTTCGCATAAGCCCTTACCACATCATGCCAGCCGTCAATGCACACCAGCCCGATGGCGTCAATCTGGGGATGTTTCTGGAATCCCTCAAGGGTATAAATCAATATGGGCTTATCATACACATGGATAAACTGCTTGGGAATATCCTGGCCTGACCGCTGGCCGGAGCCACCGGCAATTACAATCGCTACATTCACTCCTAATCCCTCCACTATCGGCCGCCTGTCTGCTGCCTGTCTGCTGTTTGTTACCTGTCTGCCGTCTGTTGCCTGTCTGTTACTCAACCGTGTTTTCTATACCCTGCATCCATACCCCGAATCTACACTATGTAAAAATAATCCACGATTGTATCCGCAGCCATATAATTCTTTATTCCCTCTGCCAGCAGACGTTTCTCTATTTCAGTATAAAATGTTCCCTTTCTGTTCACTGCGATGATAAAAAGGGCATCGGCTCTGTTCCGGATTCTATCAAAGGGTAGTACTTCCCTCCCCCAGAGATATGGCTTGGACGGCACTCCTGAGACGCAGATGGCTTCCACTTTATCATAGTATCCGTTATTGTACAGTCTCAGGCAGACATTTTCAGCCCAGGCTCCTGCGCCGTATATGATAATCCGGCCGCACCTGTCTATTTCTTTTTTTACTGACAGGATTTCGGAGATTATCTGTCCTACCCGTCCCTCCTCCTTTAAATCACGAATCCAATGGAACAGTTCTTCCTTTGACCCGATATTTAAATCTTTGATTTGGTTATAATATAAATCCCAATCCCGGACGATTAGCTGTGCATATTCCTGTTTGTATTCCTCGCTTATTCTGATAAAAGTCCCTCTGTGGCGCATCATCCGGTAGTACCGGCAGATACCCAGCTCCTGGGTGAGGTGCTTTTGTTCCAAAAAGGTTTCCACATCGCAGTACTCACGGTACATAGCCAGTACCTTGTCCTTGCTCTTGACCGACGCTGCGGGATTATCCTGGCGGTACATATAGAACGCACTGTCAAGCCACATGGCCCTGTTACACAGGGACATGGTCTGAATCCAGAAACCATTGTCCTGGTAAGAAGCTCCCGGAGTTTCATTATGCCTGATTCCATTTTCCGCGAGAAAGCTTCGTCTATATATCCCGGACCAGGTATTCATATAAAACTGGAAAAAAAGAATCCGGTCCTCTTTCTGAAGAACCTTTCCAAAATACCCGTCCATGGCGCTTACATGGATTCTCTTTGAATAATGGAGCGTATCCCAGAACTGGATACACTCTGATTTGATTAAATCCAAATCATTGGAAACAGCATAATCGTACAGCGTCCCATACATGTCCGGAAGGATGTAATCATCGCTTTCAACAATTCCTATGTATTCGCCAGTGGCTGCCTCATACCCCACATTCATTGAATGCCCGTATCCCCGGTTGGGCTTATGTATAACTTTGACCCGGCTGTCTTTGCTTGCATAATCATCCAGGATGGCCGGACTGCTGTCTGTTGAACCGTCATCGACGCAGATGATTTCCAAATCTTTCAGGGATTGGGCGAGGACGCTGTCTATGCAGGTTCTGATATATGATTCGACATTGTAGACTGGGATTATAATGGAAACTTTTGGCATAGGTATCACCTGCTTTTCATGTACTTTTGGGGATTATGAATTACATCCATTATCCTTTCAACCGCCCGTGCTGATGCATGTCCATCATCAAACGAGGTCCATTTCTGAAAAAATCTCTCCAAATCACTAATATATTCCTCTTCCTCAAACTCTGCTATTTTCCTATAAAGATTTTCTAAATTATGAGCTCTTGGATACGGCCACTCACATAGAGGACTGTAAAACCCTCTGTCATCAAGATACTCCTGCTCATCATTCTGGTACAAAAACACCGGTTTCTTTTGAAGAGAAAAATCCCATAATATAGAGGAATAATCTGTTATAAGGACATCTGAAATAATCAATAATTCCTGTACATCAGCGTAATCCGTAACATGTATACAGTCCGAATATAAGGCAGCCAACTGTTCATTGCCACACAGATTAGAATGGAATCTGACCAGCATTACAAAGCTACCGCCAAACTTTTTTTCCAGTTCCTTTTTAACTCTTTTTGCCTCTAAATCATAGGCCCTCACTGAATTTTCTATCGTTCTTCGGAACGTGGGGGCATATAACACGATTCTGGCATTTCTATTTTCCACCCCCAAAGAATGCCTGATTTTGTCTTTATCAACACTTCTACTGTTAAACATCAAATCATTTCTTGGGCTTCCGCACTCCAGTATATCGCCATGACTGTAGAAGGAATTTCTATACATATTACTATTTGCAGATGAACTGGATAAAAAAAGGTCAATCATTTCTCCGTCATTCTTCGCACTGCGTATATACTCTAAGTTTAATGTATTCTCTATATCCTTCTCTACTTTTTTTAAAGGACCCGATCCGTGCCACGTCTGAATGTAATATTGGTTCTTCCTCTTATGGGTATAAATATCCTTCCTGCAATTATCTATCCAGATTTTTGAAGTTGCCATTTCATAATAATATTCCGGGGAGTCCACCTCAACCTTTCTTACCGGGGCAGGCACCTCCGCTCCCATATTCCTGACAGCCCACACGATATCAACATCCTGATTCTGCCTGATTAGTTCTTCTGTTATATATTTTCCATTACACATATAACCCTGTCCATAGTTACTCTGGAAGAACAATTTATTATTCTTTATGGGATAATCCCATAATTTTATAAACATATTATGACACAGAATGCATAGTTCCTCCTTTTGACAAAAGTACACTGCTCCCTTATGAATCCGTTTTACTCTTTCAAAAAGTTCCTCTGCGCCTTTAACGGCAACAAGTATTGCAGCCTCTGGATACTGTTGCTCTGCATTTTCGAACGTAATTACTGGTATGCCCATGGTATTGTCTACTCGAGTTGCTCCATCGCTTACTACAAAACACGCAACTTTATGTCCCAGTTTACAAATTGTCAGCAACTGGTATATCTTTCTGCCATATACACCAGCTCCGTAAATCAGGCTCACCTGACCGGCCTTTACTATTGACATAATATCCACTGTATTCTCTACCAAACCTGCTCCCTCTATGGTTCTTGACGTAGAAGAAATCTACATCTTATCTTATTAATCCATTCTTGTGTTATTATCAGGCAATATTAAAATGTTCTCAAACCCTTCATCAAGCAAGATATTTCTAACCTCATTAGCAATACGGTTACTAACCGTGATAATGACAAGCGCCGATTTTTTATATTGCCTCCACTCACCTATTTCCATAACAGGATGCCCCATTACAAAACCTGAATGATTCTTTATGTCAGATACCGCATATCCCAGAATACCAATATTATTAGAATCCAGTATTCTTAATACTTCCCGCCCAATCTTTCCTGCACCGAATAATATAATGTGATTAAACCGTTTAATCTTATCTAACTGCGATTCATTTATCTCCGTTATACTTCCTAAGAATCGTTCACCATCTATAATTAAGTTTAGCAATTGGTATTCCATGACAGTTCTTTGCTTACAAATTTCATACAAATTGAATTCACTCTCAGTCTTAATCATGCTTTTAATAGATGCTGCGATTTGAAACAAACGTCTGTTAATTCTTTTTAGAACCTCCGTATTCCAAACAAATTTGTCACAAAACTTCTGCATCTCCAGATAAGCTATGATTACCCCCTTAATTCGTTCCTTCGTGACCGGTGACGACATAATAGAGTTCTCTCTATGTCTGTATTCATAATATACATCATTTAAGCACATCGCTCTTTTTGCCAATAACATAGTTTGAAAAGTAAATAACACATCTTCATGTAAGATGCCTTCATAGCACTTCAAACTATTTCTTTTAAGAAACTCAAAGTTAATAAACTGTAATTGAACCGGGGAGACCCATTCATTATTATCTACAATTTTGATAAAAAGCTCCTTCCCATTCCATACCCCTGGATACCTTTCTTTATATGCTATTTTAGCATCATGTTGATATTTAAAATTTTTTTCACAAAATGACTCCGCACTAAAAAAAATACAATCCGTCTGTTCTCGTTCTGCTATTTCATAAAGGTTTTTTAATGCATACGGCTTCAGTTTATCATCTGAATCTAAAAAATAAATATATTTTCCTTGTGCATATTTTAATCCATAATTTCTCGTATAAGAAAGTCCTTTATTCAAGCTATTATGAAAAACCCTAATACGTCCATCTTTCTTTGCATACTCTTCTAATATAACCAATGAATTATCAGTTGAATTATCATCAATGCATAAAATCTCAATGTCACATAATCCCTGTTCACATACACTTGACAAGCATTCTTCTAAATAGGATTCAACATTATATACCGGAATAATTATTGATATATTTTTCACCTTATCTCTCCTTCATTTAGTATTTCGACTAACAATTCGGAAATCAGTATGACCTTCTTTGCTGAAACCCCGGCCTTTAATAATTCAGCTTTCATTTTCAACTGTATCTCCTCCTTCTCACTGGCGATCACACAGAAGTCGAACTCTATACGATTTATTGATTCTACCGGCTTAACCGGAACAAAATACTGTTCCCCAATATGTCTGTAATTTTTATCTATCCATGAAACAATCCTGCACTTGCGATACAATTGTAAAAAAATAATCTCCCCTAAATTACCTGCGCCATATAAAACAACCTTTTTTTCTGACAGAAATGAACAATCCTTTAGTTGTTTTTCATTTTCTATATAAATCCCACATCCTAAAAATAATGGAATATATAATTCTTTTATCCTATCATTATTCCATAATAATAACTCTTCAGAGGATGTAAAAACATCTTCCTCTTTTTTTATTTGATGATACTGTCCATGCCAGCCACGCTCCTGTCTTTCTTTTTCAAATCGTGATTTTCTATCTAAAAAAACCTTTTTAACCGCCTGCTCCTCACTCCTTAGTGGATAATGTCTGTTCAGTATTTTAAGGGGAAACGTCTTATGATATGGTACTTTTACCATATGCCCCCCCGAAGATTTGAGTTCAACCGTGTCACACTTTTTCCATGATTTGCGTTGCTTAAAATGTGAATTACGGTGTCCAAAGTCAAAATATACATCTTTTCCAAATATATTACTGTCTCTAAATTCCTGTGTGAGTTTAAAATCAATAACCGTATTTTCAATCGTGTTATATCCCAGACGGTCAATTTGATAGATTGCATTCTTCAATGTAACACCTTCCCACGGTGCTACTCGTATCTCATCAGCGTCATAGTGGATAAACCACTCATAATTCAGTGTTTTAGCAAGTTCTTCTGTCCAAGCCATTTGGTGATATAAATCAAAATAGTCTTTTTTTCCAGAAGCCGGAAATCGGTCTATCTTAACTTTGTCTGGGTACCTGCCCGCATAATCCTCTAAAAGTTCATACGTTCCATCATCAGACCAATTGTCCATAACATATACATCAATCTGTTGGCTAAAAAGATACTCAAGGATTTGAGCAATAATATCCACCTCATTAAAACAGTGAATAATTGCTAATACCTTAAATTCATCCGGTGTTTTCCAATTGTGATATGAAAAAGTTCTTCCGGATAAACACACGCCTCCATATATGTCCCCAGAAAACGTCAGGGGACATATACGTTTTGAAAAGGACCAGGTCTCTTGAATATCCAATTCTTTACAATATATAACAAAATCCGAATGCACAGATGCGATATCCACTATCTCAAATATCTCATTCATTTCAGAGTAACAATTGAATTCTATAAAACATAAGCTCTCTTGCGGCAATTTTTCCAAACTGTCAATTGCTATCAATTGAATTCCGGGATATAATCCCGGTAAATGATTCATGACAGAGGGATAAACATATATTGTCTTTTGCTTCATACAAAGAGCTGCCCTATTTAAAATATCTTCAATTATAAATCCATCTTCTTTGAAAATCCCATCTCTATTAAAGCAATTCTGGTTTACACCAATACATTCGTTCCTGCTCAATTCCCGCCACCATTAATTCTTTTTCTATTTCTTTTGCAACGCTTTGATTCGCGACAGCAATAAGAATAACATCATATTTCAAATGCTGCAGCTCATCCGGCATTCCAATATCCATACCCTGATTCCGATACAAAGCTGCTCTCTTATCAACCCAGCCAGCTAAATGTAAATCTTCGGATTTCCCTATATAGGATGCAAAATCCTGTCCTACCTTACCCGCACCATAAACAACAATACTATTGTAATTTTCATTTATTTTTTCTGGAAATTTATATAGATTTTTCTTCTGGCCAACACTTGTCTCTATGATTGGATTTTTAAATGTCCTGCCAAATGTTCCGTACCTTATATTTCTTTCCATGTCATAATTAACAACTGTATAAAAGGCTTCTATACCTTTTTCATAAGCATCTATATACTTTTTATTGATTTTTGATAAGTCAAGCAATTCATTCCAAATGCATATATCGCTATTTTGTATATAAAATCCTTTCACTACCCTATACATATTAAAATCAACAGGAACAGGCATATCAAACACCCACTCCAAATCAATACACTTTATGGTTCCGTCATCCATTATAATAACATTATCATTAGTACAGTCAAAATTAGAAATTCTTGTTGACAATACTCCCTCCGGAATATTAAGCGCTCCAAAAACACTCGCAAATTCCTTTGTTTTCCGATATTTACATATGTTGCTCTTCTCTCCAATAAGCACACTTCTCCATTGTTCCAAAAGCTGGCATACAAGATTTTGATCCTGTTCTATAAAGGCTCTTCTTAATTTTTCTCCTAACGTGGTTCCCTTTATATATGGTGTAATCAAAACATCATCCCTTAACTCACTTTTTACTAAATATGATGGATGACTTAATTCATACAAGCATTCATTTTGATACGTCTGTCTGATATGCGGCACAGCTAAGCCGTCGGCAGGTTTTTTTAATATTACCATCTCATTGGTATCATTTACTAAAATCATGGTAATTACCTGATATTTTCTTTTTCTATCCAAAGAACCTTTACTATATACCACCTGCATGTACATCTACCTCTTCAATTCTACCAAAAATGAGTTAGCAAACATTCTGAATTCTTCTTTGCCTGACAAGCTGTTTAGAAACTTCAATTCATCAAAACACTCTATTCTTGGAGAAACATAATTGCTTCCCTTCATTACCAGGCTCCCCTTTGGAGGCAGATATTTATCAGAAAAAATCTGCAGCGGAAATTTATAATCCGGATAAGGATAGTAAAAACGAAGTTTTTTAAATCCGCTGTTAAAGCATAGATTTCTTAATTCATAATAAGAAAACGTTCTTGCCTTAATACTTTTTTGATATCCTTCAATTCCGCTGAAAGCCTCTCCATTGTGATCTTCCTTACATCCCGAAAAATATTTTGCGCCTAACCGGTTTTCAATGGCTATATAAATCCGGCCGTCATCCTTTAAATTTTTATTTAAACCGCTTAAAAAATCTATGTATGGACTGTTTGAATGTATATAATAATTTGCATATTCCAACACTCCAATGAGTGTAATGACATCATATTTTCGTTCCAGCTCAATATCTTCATAATTACCCACGTACAACGTCAGATTGTCACAATCTTTATGTCTATATGCATTAATAAGAGAACGTCTTCTTGACAGGTCAATACAATCAACCTTTTGGGCGTACCTGCAAAGAGCGCCAGTAACCGCGCCACATCCGGCGCCTATTTCAAGCACACTTTCTGACTTATCAATTAGCATTGGCTCTATAATGAGTTCCCTTTCTTTTGACAGATGATAGTAAACCGGAAAATCATCTGTTTTATAACATTCTATTTCTATGTCATGTGAATCCCGGACTATCCTCAGCATCTTCTCTTCAATATCCCCATCTGAATACTCATCCAATCCAGAATAAAACTGCATATCGAGTTTTATATTTCCAATATATATGTCTTCCAAAATAAAACGTTCCTCCGTTAATCAAATATCCTCATTCGTTCCAATTGCTGTCCAAGCTTTCGCTTACACAATAATTCCAAGGCTTCCAGATTATCTGCCTGCATGATTCTGGCTTGTCTTACAATCTCTTTAAAAGTCATAAACAGATTTTTCAATTCCTCTAAAGAGTCACAAGGTGAGGAGAGTCCTTCTGCCAAAACTTTATTAATGAGAGCCAGCTGCTCTTCCTGCAATACAAAGCCACTCATCTGAAGCGAGTCTCGTTGGAACCGGGCATATGTCCTGGCCCGCTCTTCTGCATACAGCATTTTACTTCGAACCGTTTCATTCTTCTTATGCAATCTGTGATACAGCAAAAGATTACCAATGGTTGTGATTTTAGCAACTTTAGAACTTTCAATGAAAAAGCGAAAATCCTGCATTCCATAACAATTTTCCTTATATCTCAAGTGATTTTTGTCAATAAAATTTTTTCTGATCATACTTGTTCCATTATAAAAGTCCAAACAATTAAACAGCAGTACCGCTTTTATATATTCAGGGTTATAACGGGGAATATCACAAAAGCGGATGATTTTTCCATTTTCATCAATTTCCGCTGTTGCCCCTCCGAGAATATCAACATCTTCGTTCCTTTCCATAAATTCCACCTGGAGTTGAAGACGTTCCGCTGTTGCCATATCATCATCATCTAAAAGTGCAATGTACTTTCCCGAAGCAGCTTCAATCCCTCGATTTGTTGAATACGCTATGCCTCTGTTACAAGTGTTTCTTTTCAATATAATTCTGGAATCTTTTATTCCGTTTACTATTTCTAGCGAACCGTCCACAGACGCATCATCTACAAGAATAAGCTCTAAATTAGAATATGTTTGTTGTAATATAGATTTAATGGCTTCAAATAAATACTTTTCCGCATTAAATATTGGCATAATCACACTGACCAATGGTTCTGTTCTCATGTCATCCTCCGCATCAATTATTCCCATACCGCAAAGTCTTCTAATTTAACTTCCGTGCATGTTTGCCATTCCATTTCATTGCTCACACAATGTCCACATAAGGGTACCTCTTTCTTTAATAATGTAAGCAATTCCTGACCTGATGGGCAATCCTTCAGTTCTAATATCCCCTCTTCCGGCAGTTTGGTTCCGAATTTTTTATTAAATTCCTGAATATACATTAATGTGGGACATCTGGAAATTTTTCCATGCCAAATATTAACACAGCCATTAGAAATACACTCTCGTTCCAATCGGCTGTTAGCACTCATGGATAGTGGTCTATTAAACCTTTGTTTCTTATCATATGGGCGTAAATCGTAATTAACATTAAATTGTTCCAAACGTTCTACAATCTTACCTATCCTTTTATGTGTTGGCTGATACTCTGATATACTCACTACAATCCGATTCTCTGCCATTGTCATTAACGTATGATCTGGCAAATTTGGTATTAACAGTCCATTCGTTACAAGCCATATATTTGTCTTTGGCAATTCACCCCGAATCCCTGTCACATATCTTTCCAGCTCAGGATTTAAAAGCGGCTCCCCACCCAAAATATAAAATCTGATAATATGGGAGACCTTTTCTTTCATAATCCGGATATCATTCATACATTCTTCATACACAGGCAATGACTGGTTAAAAATAGGGCTAAAGTGGGCACACCCTTTACACTTTAGGTTGCATGAATCGGCAATGTGCATCTCCAGATGAGGCAGTACACATTCGCCCTCCCACTCTGATGTATTATTACAGGAATTTTCTAAAAAAGACCTGTCACCTTTGCACCAGTTAAAAGAATATATATGATGAAAGCCTTTCTCTCTCAGGCTCCTGTTAATTTCATCGATTCCCCACGGACTTCTGGCTGTGATTACTATGTTGGAATCCAAATCAATAACCTCATTAGGGGAAAGAATTGGAAATCCATTCCAGACTCCCCTTTTACGTGTATCAATAATTCCCTGAAACGCTCCATGTTCCCCTGTTGCCTGTAAAAAAGAATACGCTATATCAGCTCCCAGCCCAGCTCCAAAAAAAAACATTTCATACGTCCTTCCTAACTTTTTAAGTTTTTCAAAATAAATCATGGAATACTATGCCTTTGCATAAAGAACTGTTTCAGAAGCAAGGACAGAGTAATGCCGAATATAAAATGTATATTTCGGGTATAGCTCTAATAGTAACTTTGGAATGGTCCAAATATCTTCTGCTTTATGATAAAGGCTGATTGCTAAATTAGGATGATGTTTCATCAAACACCCCCTCCCTCCAAGTAACGCCTGATACTCCGCACCTTCAAGATCCATTTTAATAAATGTGCCCGGCACATTACCCAGCAAGTTATCCAATGAATCCACCTTAATCCGTTCCAATCCACTATTAGAGATCTGGGAGGAACCGGTAGACACTGCCTCAAACATCAGCTCCGTCTGCTTCTCCCACAACCCTGTCTGATACAGATGGACTCTATCCACAGAATGTTTTTGGAAGTTTTCCTTACATTTTATATAGTTATCCGGATCCGGCTCAAATGCAATTATAGAATCATACTTTTCATGACACCACTTTATAAAATTTAAGCTGGTTGTCCCATCAAAGCATCCACAATCCACAAAAATTTCATGTTCTGAATGCGGAAAAACTTCCAGATCAAAATATTGTCTCCGGCTCATATCGTCAATCATTTTCCCCATATTAATAATTTGACCTTCCGGAAATCCTTCCCCTAACAGCTGTTGAAATATCTCCTTGTAATATAGTCTGGTGGCAATCACGATGACTGCATTGCGGTGCTCCCGGCACAGGCTTTCAAAAGACAAAACAGGAATATTACAGCATACTTCCTGTTGTTTATGATTATCCGCAAAATAATCCCACTTAATCTGTAATGTATCTGCCAGCTCCTTTCCCCAGGCCCCTGTTCCAAATATGATTTTTTCTGAATCCTTATTCTCATACAGTCTGGTAAGAAATTCTCTTCCTTCGCTGGTTGTGTTAATGATTTTTTTAAGCCACATATCATCCTGTGTGGCATTATAAAAAACACGGTAACCATACAGCTCCTTTGATAGAGAATCTCCCATATGTTGATAGATTTTATTCATCTCTTTCAATAAACAGCACCTCCGCAAGCTGGTTTGCGATTTTTCGATTAACGATATCATTTAAATGCCATGGATGTACACCATATTCAAACCACTCATCTGTAAAATAATAGGGATTCTTCCATGCCTCAATACAAACAATTTTGTCAAATCCTGTCCTCAAAAAATCATAGCACCTTTTTAATATCAAATTGGTTTCTTTTATCTTACTTTTATTTTCATAATCAGTTAATTCTTTCACTGTACCATGGGTTTCCGCCAAATAGTTTTCAACCATTACCAGCTTAACAGTCTTTGATTCATTCGATATTTTGTTCATAAACAAAACTGCGCATTCTTTCCACTGCTTCCACCAATTATCTGTTCCAAATGACAAAATACAATTATCACACTCCAAATCATCAGCATCCGCATAGGCATCACTATATGTTATCACTCCATCATCGTCTATGATTAAATCATGTCTCTCTTCCAATAAATCAAAAATCAAAAATTGAGGTCTTTCTCTCTCCATAATTTCAAAAAAAGAGGATATTATATCTCTTTGAATCATTTTTTCCCGAAATGGATTAGAATGACATACATTCATTTTTTTTCTATATGGGTGAACAATACTAATCAGACTTGAAAATTGAAAACTTAGTTCTACATCTTGAATGACCGGCATATATCTTATCATCTGCATAAGATTATAACTGCCTAATTGGGCCACTTTCCTTAATTTATCACCCATAAAAAAATTTTCATAACAATCTGAATACGAGTTTCGGAGGATAATATAATCCTCCCTTCTCATCTTCGTCCACCCAGCCGTCAAGACTAATGAAAAATTTTTTAGCAAATACCGTCTTAGTGCTTCCTTGTTTTCCTCAAAAATCCCACATCTCTTAAATCCTGAAATCATATATTCAGTTCCGGGTACCAGTTCCTGCCTGTTCAAGCGTGCCATTGTGCTAACTGACCCTGTTCTGCCCTTCCGATAAAAGTAAAGGCACTCATCTAAACTAACTATCTTTTTAGCAACAGCTAAAATCCACATTGTGACAACAAAGTCTTCACCATATAAATTGGGCATCTTTATGTTATTATCCACCCATAGCGAGCGCAGAGAAAATTTTGTTACTACTCCCATACGGTCGTCCTCTAATTTTTCCTGCCTGGTAAGGGGAATTCCTATCACAGACGAGCAGCGCATATAACTTGTCTCTTTTGTCACCATATTGTATCTGGATATATTACATGTCACCATATCACTATCATACTGGTTTGCGGCATAAAGCATTTTTTCAACAAACTGCAAATCATACCAGTCATCCGCATCTAAAAACGCAATCCATTTGCCAGTTGCCTTTTCAATACCAAAATTTCTCGCTGGCCCCAGGCCTTCATTATCTTTTGAATAGAACCGGATCCTGTTATCCCTTTCCTGCCATTCCCTGCATTTGAGAGCAGAATTATCTGTTGAGCCATCATTCACCACTACGATTTCCAGCTTTTTATATGTCTGGCTGACCACCGATTCCAGACATTCATCTAGGTAATCTTCCACATTATAAACAGGTATTACCACGCTAACCAAATCACACATTTTATTTCCCCTATAAATACTTGCCAAAAGACCTGCGCACACCTTCGTCAAAAGTAAACTGAATTTTCTTTTGAGGCAGACCATTTAACATTGCCATCAGTTTACGCACATTTACCGTTTCCTCTGAAATCAATTGAATAATCTGTGCCACATCTTTCATAGATTCCACCGGCCAGTTATATCGTGCTATTTCCTGCGTGCCCAATCGGATTCCACTGCCAGAGAAAAGCTCTTTATTCTTTTTATTCAAAGTAATACCATATTTTAAACTGTTTTCAAATATCCGGTTCATCGTATTCTTATCTGTCCTGATAAAGACCTGATGCGTCTTTGAATATGTCCCTTCTTTCATGGCAATATCCATACCAAGCTCTTTTAAATTTTTACCTAATTCATTGGCCAATGTAACAATATGCTCTTGATATGCCTGTCCAAAATTTTCAAACTCTATTAATGTAAATAACAGACTCACCTTTTGATGCATCTGGGTATGCCTGATATAAATCGGATTGATGGTTGTTTCCAGTTTTGCATGAAGTTCGTCATTATTTGTCATAATCAGTCCGCATGCCGGACCTGGAAAGGTCTTATGTGTTCCGCCAAACATAACGATATTTTTGATGCCCGCCAATGGATTCTCAATAACTCCTGCGCCTATTAAGCCCAGCATCTGACTTACATCATATAAAAGCACCGTATTCCCCAATTCAATTCTATTGACTTCCAGCGGACTTATAATATCGGAAGGAGCCAGAAGTATATAATCAATCTGTCCTTCCTTTAACCTGTGATTCAGCTTTTCATAATCCAAATCAAAGTTTTGAAAATCATAAGGCACATCACTCACCTTAAGCCCCAGCCGTTCACATATTGGCTTAACAGAAGCATGCCCGCCGCTTTGACTGCTCAAAATCATAATGCTGTCACCAATTTTTGCAAGTGACATCAACACGACCATCAAACAGTTCATACCTGTCAATGTCCTTGCATCTGTATACTTTGCATTAAATATTTCTCGGCATTCTTCTGAAATCATCTCATAAAAAGGCAGTAAATAGTTGCTTCCAATAAAATTATTATCCTCCAGATAAGAATAGGTATTACCAACAATATATCTTTCTTGAAATCCCATTGACAACGGCATATTCCCAAAATCAGAAATGACATTCTCGGCTGCACACAACGGAAGGGTTCTATTATAATATGTTGTAAAACTCTCCGTAATATTAACTAATTCCTGCAACTTGTCATCATATCTTCTGACTTCTAAAATTTCCAATTCCGAATTAATTTTGCAAATATATTTTTTCTGTTGAAAAGTAAAGGTAAAGCCTTTACTTAAGTCCTCTTTTGTGATTGGTGCAAATTTTGATAATTCCCCTTCTGTTGTGTTCAATTCCGATGCTATCATTTTCATTAATTTAGAGCCGGAATCCACGAAATATGTATTATCAAATTCTCTTAATTCTTCCAGACAATCAAACTCATAAATAACGTTGCTGTCTACTCTCTTGGCATACATATAAAGCTCAGATAAATGTTCATCCTGAATATCTGCCCAAAACTTACAGATTGTCTGCGGCTTATCAAATTCCCATGAAAGAATTTCTATGAATTTTTCAGTGAAACGTCTATTAAAATAAGCATACCCCAATGTCACCCAGGTATCCGCCGCATCATAAAAAGTAGCTAAAATCTTATCATACCCATCCGTTTGTATGCCTCTCTCCTCAGTTGCTCCTTCTTTATAGACAGAGCAATAAAACGCATCATAAGCATAGCTTTGGAAAATATTTTCATTAAAGTAGAGATCGGAAGAGGTAATAATCGTATTGCCCAGCTTTTTCCTTGCCGCCCATATACTGGCATGATTATTCCTAATACGATAGTCTCCGGTCTCGATAATATTCACACCATATTTTTCTTGCAGATAGTAAAATTTATCTTTCATAAATCCTACAACAATCGTGATATCAGTAATTCCCTTTTCATGCAGCTGCCGTATCTGTCTCTCAATCAATACTTCTCCGTTTACAGGAAGTAATCCCTTAGGCCTTTCAAAACACAGAGGCACAAACCTGGAAGATACACCCGCTGCCAGTATAATGGCATTGTCCACCTTATGCCTCTCCAAATACTGCACGCCTTTTTCGGTAATTATCCCTCCTTTTGCATACCCCTCCTCATTCAGCCGTTCGAACTCTGCATCAATTACAGAATAAGGCTTATACAGTTTTCGTGCAGCCGCCCGGCTGTCCCATCCGGTGTTGTCATTTAAATACATTAGAATATCAAACATTATCTTATTCATTCCACTCTCTCCTCATGAATCCGGAAACTCAATTTTAGAGACCGGATGGCATTTTCTTTTTTCAACAGGCGGTAACGCCATATAATTGCCATACAAAAAACGTAAGTACTCATCGGCATGTCTGCTTCCCTTTAATATCACATGTTCAAATTGAATATCAACCGTATCCTCGTACCATTCCCGCTTATATCCAAAACATCTGTTACACGCCGGGAATGTCAGGCACTTTACCCATTTTGAATATTTTTTATTGCGATGTTTAAAGTAGCTGCGATAACTTGTTTTCAGTATATTTTCTGGTATCATTGACAATCCACAGAACAAAAGCCCTTTTAACCCTTTTTCCGTTTTTTTCCCCACAACAGACCAAAATACTTTTCTATATAAAAAACTCACAAAATTGCATATGCTTCTAAAAAAATAGTTTTCAGGAACATTATCACATATGAATACATCTAAAAAAATACCTTGATCATATTGCATGTGCTCCTGATTCAAACGGATAAATTGGGAATCTTTGCGGCGCAGTTTCGCATATCCCCATCTGTATCCCTTAGTATTATCCATATCCTGAAGATAAAATCTCTCCTGATCCAGTTCCTCATTACATTTTTCTTTGAATTTCTCATATTCAGAACGTACCATAATAACATCCGCGTCATCATCCCACGGAATAAATCCCCCATGCCTGACAGCCCCCAGCAACGTTCCTCCATCAATACTATATTTAATCCCGGATGCCCGGCAAATTTTATCTAATTCCACCAATAACTCTAATTCTACTGACTGTAATTTTTTTAGTTCCTCCTCAGATAATACATGCCAGGCCGGCATTCTCTGCTTCAAGATATTTCACCTCTTTACCCGAAGGATGCTGTTGTAAACACATCCAGTCCATTGTATATTATCCCCTGCTATCTCCATGTTTTTTCACAACGCATTCCGATGCATGTCCATTATCGCAGGAGCCGTATTTTTTCAGAAAAATGTCAAGTTCTTTTATATAATTTTCTTTATCAAAGTTTTTAATAGCTTCCAGCAATTCCTAATTGTGTATGGGTCTGTAGATACAGCCACTCTGAAACAGAGACATAGAAACCTCCGTTGCTTTCATATTCTTTTTCACCACTTTGGTATAGAAATACCGGTTTTCTTTGCAGGGAACAATTCCGCATCCGAGAAGAATAGTCGGTTATGACAACATCGGATGCCGCCAGAAATTCCTGAACTACTTGTTTCTTGTTTTGTATTGACTGACAAACGGTGAAAGCGATACAAAAGTATATTTTCACCATCAAATTTATGGTTCAATGTATTGATGACCAACTCCATGTTATCCCAGATTCTTTTTTATATCCGCAATTCTTTGCCATGTACACCCCTGTCTCGAAAATGGGTAATAGGTTTAAAACATTTAAAATCTCTTTTAACGTTTTTGATAAGTCAAGATGATAGGCTTGATATACCAGCATCTCCTTTCCACCCATAATTTCAAATTCACCATCGCCATATCGCACAAAAGAACACTTTTCCTCAATTATTTTCCATGTTACCTCTTGTTTATTTCCAATTTTAGGATATTGGTATCTATCTTTATTTTATAAACTATCTCATAACCAATATTATGAAAGCGGACATTTACGATTGATTCCAGCTGATATATAATTGCATCATATTTAATTACAGAAATTACGATATAGTCATAGTCGCTGCATATTTCATCCGGAGAGAATATTGTCTTATTCTCAAAAACCTTACCCTTTTTATCCGGAGCATTATCAATGAAACCCAGGACAGTACATTCTTTCGGATTGATTGTATTCAATACCTTTTTACTTTTTTCCATTCCTCCATATGTATATCTTCACTTACTGTATACCTCCCCGACAAAATCAATTTCTTCTTTTCTGGTACCGTTCATCCTACATACGCTTCCGGTTCATTCAAAATAATGTCCGTTATCCCCAGTTTATTAAGCCGCTCCAGATCCAGTCTTGTCCCTGTAGGCTTTTCCGGAAACAGGTGTCCCCCCATCCAGGCCCGCACCGTATACCCCTGCAGCTGTTCTGCCGGCAGATCCATCGCCTTCCAGAAGGGATGCAGTCCTGCCGCACCACACCCGCCCTTTAGCTTATACATGCAGTCCGAAACCTTTACATCCAATATCCCCAGTTCTGCCTCTGGGTCAAGATACTTTATTTTCTCCAATGACCGCGCATAAAAGGTTGAATATACGACCGAACCTTCCACCCCCCGGTTATGGACCATATCTATGATCTTCTCCTCCATCCCCTCATATGGAAGGATGCTGTTCTTCAATTCAATATTAAGCTTCATCCCTGCCTTTAGTCTTTTCTCCAGCCGTTCAAAAACTTCTTCCATGGTCGGAATCCCCTGACATGGATGATTTCCTGCATCTATTTTCAACCGTTTTAATTCAGCCAATGTATAATCCTGGACACATCCGGTTCCGTCTGTGGTACGGTCCACCCTCTCATCATGGATGACCACAATCTGTCCGTCTTTCGTCATCTGGATATCCAGCTCGATTCCCGCAAGTCCCTGTAACTGTGCCGCCTTTTCAAAAGCAGACATGGTATTCTCCGGATATCGCTGGCTGCAGCCTCTGTGCGCCCATATTTTCATTCTCTGCTCTCCATTTCCATGAATCTCCCCATGATATCTGCCAGAGTGATGGAATCCTCTGATGTCAGTTCCAATCCAGGGCAGCCCTTTTCATTTACCATATTTAAAAATGCCCGAATCTCATAACGCAGCCCGTCTCCCTGAAAGGATTCCGAAATCTTTTCCACTTCCAGCGGATTTTCATAATGCACTTCCATATTCGCGGTTTTCCACCATGGCGCTTCCGCTACCACATATCCCTTGGTACCAGCTATCATCAGCCGTCCCTCCGCCTTTACCCCCAGACCGCAGACCGCTGCTGCCAGTCCTCCGGGATACCGGAAGGATGCCTTTGTAAACACATCCAATCCGTTTTCGCCTTTTATGGATTCAAACCGTATGTCTTCAAAACCATTTCCCAATAGCTTGACAACCGGAAGCAGACAATAGCTGCCAAGTTCCGTAAAGCTTCCTCCGTAAAGCCTGTCATTCAGTTCCCTGCTGTCTGTGGATTCCAGCTTGGTAAAACACGCATCCACATAACGTATGTTCCCAATGGCGCCGCTGCGGGCTATCTCCAGAAGTTTCCCAAATCCAGGGCAATAAGCTGTCTTTATTCCTTCAAATAATACCAGTTTATGTGCCACGGCATAAGCAAACAGTTCTTCCGCCTGCTCCCGCTTAAGTACAAGAGGCTTTTCACACAACACATGTTTTCCCTGCTTGAGGGCTGCCTTGATATAGGAATAATGTGTTTCATGAGGGGACGCCACATATACAAGGTCAATCTCCCGGAAAAATTCTGTTAGATCTCCATATGCCTCAATCCCCCATCTGGCCGCAAACTGCTCCGCGCTTTCCTGGTGGGGATTATAAACTCCCTTCACACAGATACCGCTTACCAGACGTACTTCCGGCATAAACCGGTTAGCAATCCTTCCCGTACCGATCACTCCTGCCCTCTGCATCCCTTTACCTTGTCCCTCATGCATGGATCATACCGCCTATCATCCCTTCTGTCATATCTTCCACTCATGTTTTCCATTTACACCTTTCCCGAAAAACTCAATTCTTCCGGCAAAATATCTCCCAATCCCCGCAATCGTCCGAAGCACTTCTTCTTTCACACTTTCCGGAAAACTGTTCATGGAGGGGAACGTCTCAAAGTTAAGCACACCGTCATATCCTGTCTCCCGAAGCCCCGCAAGCATCCCCTCCCAGTCAAATCCGTCCCCTGCCTTTCTTCCGAATGTGTAGGGAATCTGATGCAGGTCCTCTATTCCGTCATTTTCGTGAAGATGCAGGATCTTAATCCTGCGCCCCAGCCGCAGGACCGTTTCATAGGGCGGCCGCTTCACCAGGTTTAAATGACCGGTGTCCAGGCAGAACCCAAACCGTTCCTCACCCGCTTCCTCGTTCAGGCTGTCAATATACCGCACAGCCTCCTCCGGCGCGGAGCATACCCCTTCCACCAGCCTGCCGCCCACGGATTCATACAGGTTCTCCAGGCATATGGTCACGTTATGTTCCCTGGCCGGTTGGATCAGATTCTTAAAAAACGTCAGGTTCTGCCTTCTCTCTTCCCGGCAGGTTTGTCTGTACTGCATTTTAAAGGGATGAATGACCACATAGGGAATCCCCAGAAATCCGGCGATTGCCAGGCATTTGGGAGTCACTGTTTCTATCATAATCCGGTTCTGCTCCTCCCTTCCCAGCACCCATACCGGGTACGGGGCATGCATCTGGGACCAGGAAAGGCTGTATTGTTCGGCTCCTTCCTGATAGGAGGTAAAATATTGCCGCAGCTCTTCCATACTCTGTTCAAAAAAGCGGTTCATCTCCCCCTGGTAAAGCTCTGAATTTTTCAGAAACACATCCAGATTCAGGTCAATGCAGTCAAATCCGGCTTTCTTAATCCGTTCAAATCCGGTTTCCAAATCCAATAACTCACTGTCCAGGATTCCTTTGGACTGCACTCCTATCTTCAACATACGCCTGCTCCCTTTTTTTCAACGAGATTCTGATATCTGAAAAAATATTTATCGTCATATCTTCGCCATCTTATGCCCATAGCATCCAGCTGCTTTTCAATGCTTGCATGATACATGTTGCAGATTAAGACAAATGGCGGATGTTCTTTGTCTTCCAAAAGCACAGACGGAGGCCGTATGCCCACGTTCTCCCGCATACCGCCCCACAGCATTTCATTGTTATCAACAATAAAGGACGGCGGATATGCATCTCCCCACACTTCCATATAGTTATGGAACATTCTCCCTGCGCCGAACAGCACCAGGCCACCCGCCTTCCCCTCTTCTTCTGAATCTGCTTCCGGCCGCTCCGACCTTGACGTTTTCTTTAAATATTCCTCCAGCTCCAGAATCCCTTCCCATTCCAGGGCCACAGCGGATAACAGACGGTACCAGCCCAGCTGCAGACAGGCGGGGGATACTTCAAAAAGACCGGCAATATCATAAACAACCGGACCCCTAAACCCACACATGGCCAGGGCACCTATGATACCGTACCAGTCTGTTGACAGTTCTCCTCTTCCTCTTGTAAATGTATACGGCATCTGGCACTGTCTGGTTCTTCCGTCGTTATCGCCCGCGTGCAGCAGACCGATCCGATGCCCCAGGTGTTCAATCATGCCGCACAGATTCTTACCCAGCAGGTTCCCGCTGCCCGTGTTGAGACAGGCGCCGAAGCATTCGGTTCCGGCTTCCCGGTTCAGCTGGTCAATTGTTTCTGCCAGGAAAGATACTTCGGAATACGCATTGTCAATATATACCTTTAGACCGGTGGATTTTATCTGTTCCAGGCATTTTCCCAATATGCCGTACAGGCCCACCCCGTCATTGGTTCCATCGGCTCCAACAGCTTCAACAACTTCAATTACCAGATACGAAGCGTTTAACTCAGATGCCAGGTCCATGGCCTCTGAAAGTTGACCGCATTCCACGGCATCCGATGATATGGACAGCCCTGTCATCTGACCGTCAGCCCACGGAGCTCCCGGCCGCGCGCCTTCTGTCTCCGTTTCCCGCCCAAACACATATTCCACCAGCCCAAACCCCATATCCCCAAGCTGGCAGGAATCCATTCCATCCTGATACCGTATTCCTCTTATCATGCCTCTGCTCCCTGCCTTACTGATGTCATTTCAGATACCGCCTCCGACGCAATCTCCGGCCCAGCCCCCGATGCCGCCTTTGGCGCAGTCTCCGCTCTTCCCCGCTTCTCCCGCTGTCCTCTCCTCTGCTCCATAAACGCCTCTGTCACCCTGGCCATGGCCGTGCACTCCTCCGGCGTCAGCTTAAAATGGCATAAATCCGGATTGTTAATCTTGGACACAAATTCACTGATTTCATAGCGCAGTCCATCTCCCTGGAAGTTTGGCTCAAACCGTTCTATCACACTGGGATCCTCATAGCGTATCTCAAACCTTCTGGTCAGCCACCACGGGGACTGGGCCAGGATGTATCCCTTTGTGCCGGCCACCACCAGCTGGCCCTCGGACTTGACGCCCACGCCGGCCTTGGCAAGCCCCAGGCCGTTTTTGTATCTGAACTGGATCTTGGTATAAAGGTCAATGCCGTTTTCCGCCGGTATACTGTCTATCCTTATATCCTCAAAATCCGTTCCCAGAAGCTTGATCACCGGAAGCAGGGCGTAACCGCCAAATTCCAGGAACGCGCCTCCGTATCTCTCATCCGTCATCTCCCTGGCAAATGTGTCCGCTATCCTGGAAAAGCAGGCTTCCACATCCCGTATCTCCCCAATCTTCCCGCTTTTAGCCACATTAACTAACTGCTGGAAGCCAGGGCAGTAGGCTGCCTTGATGCCTTCCATCAGAACGCAGTGCTTCTCCCTGGCCAGCTGGTATAGCTCCACAGTCTCCGCCTCGGTAAAGGTCATGGGTTTCTCACACAGAACATGGACCCCGTGCTCCAGGGCCCGCCTGGCGTAGTCGTAGTGAGTCTCATGGGGCGATGCGATATACACCGCGTCCACCTTGCCGAGAAATGTCTCATAGTCCTTTGTGTAGCATCTTATCCTGCATTTCCTTGAAAAAGCCTGGGCGCTCTCCTTCTCCGGGTTATATGCGCATATGATGTTGATTCCGCTGACGAACTTGGCTTCGCCCACAAACCTGGGTGCAATGCGCCCCGTACCGATGATACCTGTCTTCACAATCCGGAAACGGTTCTTGCGCAGCTGGGTGGATGAAATATCCGGGGTCCGGTCCAGATATACCACATTGCAAAAGACCTTAAGATAATCAAAGGTCCCCACCCAGTCCGAACCCACCGTGAAGATATCCACTCCGTAGCGCTGGATATCTTCAATTTTCTGTCCTTCATGGTCCTCTATGATGATTTCATCCGCAAATCCGGTCTGTCTCACATTGTCAATGCGCTCCAAGATGGGGTCAATCACATTGACCTTACCTCTTATCTCATCAAAATGCTCCGTGGTCACGCCTACAATCAGGTAATCCCCCAACGCCCTGGCGCGCTCCAATAATTTGTAATGCCCTTCATGGAACAGGTCGAACGTGCCATATGTAATCACCTTTTTCATACGTAATCAATCCCTTTCCGCTTACCTATGTACTCATATCGGCGCGTTTCGGCAAAATATAATATTTCATCTGCATAAACCTAAATTAACTCCGTCACCCGCACCCCATCAGGCAGTTCCTTTAAGCAGCAGACATACCCGCTGCCCTGGTTTTGTATGTCCAGCAAGTCAAAAATATTGTGAACCGGCACACAGGCATGGTTCTCCTGCTGTTCAAACCAGTACAGCCTGCATACCGCCATGGAACCGGCCGGCCTGGCGCAGGACTCATCATTTTCAAATATGGTGGCAAGGGCCTTCTTAAGTACCTCCACATCCTCATGGCTCACCCCATTCTTATCCGCATAAAACGGATTGACCGAGCCCTTTACCACATACAGGCCCTGCTCCACAATGCTCTTTGAGCCCATGGTATCGGAGGATTTGCCTTTGGCGCTGCCTTTGTCCTCACCGTTTGTGCTCTTGGTGATATGGATATCCTTAATCACCACCGGCTCCACGGATGTGCCATGGCATACGGTCACAGCCCCATGGACAGAAGCGCTGGCAGCGGCCTTGACCCCGGAAAAAGCGAATATCTGTCCGAACAGCCGCACATCCAGCCAGGTCCCGCAAGCCATGCGCAGACCTTCTTTCTGCGACCTTCCATCCTTAAGGGCATTAAAAATGTCCTTCCTGGCAGCCAGGCGTTCCGCCAGGGAACTGTACCCGTCCACACAAAGGCTGTCAGACTGGACAAATACAGGCAGACCCATGTGGATGAACCGGTTGCGTATTTTTCGGCGGATACATTCTCCTGTTACTTCCCCGTATCCGTTGTCGTTGGTCCTTGGGCGGTTTCCCTCCAGCGGATCCCCGTTTGGGTTTGCATTGTCCACCCTGAATACCATGATGAAATCCTGTCTGTTCATAAATCTATCCCATTTCCTTCCTGATCGCATAATCATACTGTATAAAATATAGCTGCTGGGAGCTGAACCCTGTCAGGTAAGCACTTCCCAACGGTTCATCGGCATCAGCCTGCCCTGTGGCCATGGCTTCCACTTGTTCCATAAGCCTGCACGCATGCTGTCCCCTCCTCATTCTGTTGGCTTTGTAAAGGTATGGGGTAAGCCGTCTCCGGATTATACCCCAATATCTTCCCGGAGACCGGGAAAACATCTGCATGTATCCGCACACGCCTGATATGCACCCTTCTCTGGCCTCCTGGAAATATAGCCTCTCGATGTAATCGGCAATGGCCAGCAGACGGCCCCAAAGATAACTGCGGTCCGTATTTAATTTATCCAGCATGATGCTTTCCCCTGCCACGTCCCGGTTAAGAAGGGCGCACGTAACCTGTAAGACCATCATCCAATGGCTGCGTTCACGGAACATACAGGGATTTCCCGCTCTGCGGATAAGATTGGCCATAATGTCTGACGGCATGGGCTGAGCAGATAATATAACGGAAACCACACGGTTGACCTGACGGGCAAATACTGTTTTATCCACAACCGTAAGTACACCCCCATATTCGGTTCCATAAGCAGCAATCACCACGTCCGGCGCCGAGGGTGCACCTGTAAATGCTCTTTTTCCCGTCGTAAACTGCCAGCAGGCAGTCCGGTGCCATTGTTTAAGCCGCCGGCAGATAACATCTGCGGGCATTTCCGCGTAATCGAGAATTGCCAGCCTGCCTTTATAGTTCTGCTTGTTGGGTGCGTCTAACACCAGCATATGGAACATTCTGTGATCCATAAGGACTTCTGAAAAACACACATCCAGATGTCTCTGGTATGCATCCCTTCCGGCAAAAAAACTGTATTCATGTTTCCCCTGAATATCAGGTGTATTTGCAAACAAATCAAAGGCCAGGGGATTGCCGTCCGCATCCCAGCACACGCGGATATTGCTCCCGAACACACGTCCCTGGCGTTTGATTATCCAGCTTAAAGCGCAGTGAGCCTTAAAACTTGTGACCAGGCCGATGGACACCGCATCAATCCCTTCCCGGAACCAGTCTCTGGAATAGACAATGCTTCCATTTTCATTGGAGGAAATAAGCTTAGCCCAGTCTGAACTCCCCCGTATACCATTCGTATGTTTTCCAGTACAAACCGTATATTCTCCTGTTACATAGCAGATATCCTTCTTTCCCTGCTCCATCACAAAGGCAGTGTAGTACGAGATCCAGCTTTGAAACAGTTCCCTGTTTTTCCATGTCTCTGCCGCATACCCTTCCTCTGCCTCCTGATCCATTACCCTGAATCTGACCACGCAGGACAAAATATCCCTGCCTGCCACTTTCTTCTCCTCGTCAATGGTACCGTCCTCCTCTGGTATGATGACATTGGCCGCGATCAAGTCAGAGGCTGTCCGTTTCCGGTTCAGGTATTGCCTTACCGCTTTTAACTGGGGAACCGCGTAAGTGCTTAGGCTCCAGGCAGCAAGCAGCTGCTCATGTGCCCTGCACCGCTTCTGTATATCCAGAATCATCTGTTTGTCCTGTATATAGGAACCTGCATCGCTCATAAGATACACCAGTTTGTCATTTAGCGGATTAGGCGGCGGTTCCGGACCGGACCGGCTGGCAGATTCCACCGTGGAGGGAACAATTGTATATACCTCATCCTTCCTGATATCCAATACACATGCATCCAGAAAGTTCCCCTGCATATCAATTGTCACGGTTATATGCGCCGTCAGATATGTATGGAACAACGGCAGAAGCACTGCATCCGTATCCTCCCTCTTTGCACCAGCCCGGGAAGACTGGCTGTCATATACCCCGGCCAGGCTCTGCAATAAATTCATCTGCTAATCCCCTCCTGCCCTGCATGTTCTGGTAATGCACTCTTCCTGATCCGGAAAACAGATTACACCCTGATGCATCCTGTAAGGCGCCAGACGGATTACGCCCTTTTCAAAATCCCTGCTGTGGACCATAACTCCAAAGTCCATATCCACAGCGTCATAATATCCTTCCCCATCCCCGAAGAGACATGGCCTGACATATGCGAAGCATTCTGTGATTCCCAGGTGGACCGGCAGCTTCCCTCCCCGTCTGAGCCACCGCAGCATGGATTCATAGTGCTTTGCAACGTTGCGGTCCGAGGCATACCGTTCACTTCCCCAGGCCAGCTCAACCTCAATCTGGTAACATACATCCCTCAGGTAACTGTAATACCCCAAATCCTTCCCTCCTGTCTTATAAACAGGCAGAAGCTTGCTCCTTGACTGGTACCGGATGGGATTCAGGATCCTAATCCGCAGCGGTTTCCACTTTATGGACGGTTTCCAGTAAATGCTTTCCGTCAATCCCGTAACAGCTGAACAGGTAGGAACCGGATATGAATGCAAATCCCCGCCAGTTTTGGTCATTGGATTGGTAAACAGCGCATATTCTCCTCTTACCTCGTAGCATATTTTTGGCATGTCCCTTCCCTGGGAAGGGATTATTTTTTTATCGCTCAAAAAATCACCTCGTCAGCCATCGTGTGTTCATCACCATGGTTTTATCTATCATATATACTAGGATTCATCTGCAGGCAGGGTCCCGGTTATGATGTGGTTATGGTTCTGGTATGATAAGGCACCGTTCCAGAAAGCAGGAACACAAAAAACCGGAACCCTATGCAATGCGGGACAGCTCATATATCTGGTGTAAGCTGGGTAGTCCTTCAATCCTCATATGCCGTCAAGGCTATGTAAAATTCATTATCCGTGTATTGGTATATCTCTCATATATGCTAACTTCAATCCTCACAGCCGTTAAAGGCTGTGTTTCCGTAATTGCCTACTGCTTTTATGGTTTACGATTTGTCATATATCAGCTTTATCTCTGCATTATATTCTTCTTCCTGCTTTCCATAGGTCTGCCTTTAATATAGAACCTATTTATTTTTATCGGCGGTAATGGTTAAAATATAATAGTTTTAATTGTACAAGGTTTATTTTTACTCCCAGCCGGTCCAAGAAGGTATGTTCCAAACAATCGGATTAAAAAAACTGACCCTCGGAATCTATGTTCCGCGAGTCAGTCATCGCAACTATATATACAACTAAAACCATCCCCCCTGCTGTCCCTGAAGGGTTTCATCCTGCGTGTCACACCAATAATGCAGTCATAACCGAATGTTCCATATCGTCAATATTATAAACATGCTCCATCACTTCAAAGGTTTCCCGCAGATTCCCTCTGGCACTTTTCCAGCCAATGCCAT
>JAETNT010000026.1 GCA_021772025.1 Enterocloster bolteae
ATATTTACCTCTATTTTCACGCCAAACGTCTCTGCGGCTTTAATCATTTAATGACCACCCAGGAGAAAAGACCGGTTTTGCAGTCCGGCTTTAACGTTTCTATTGTAACCAAAACCCCCTGTGTACTGTACCAGATTAATTACGATACCTTTCTCCACCTGCTTCAAACCGACATGGCTTTTAACTTATTTTTTATCCAGACTCTGGCAGACAATTATTCCGAAGCGCTGAATCATTTCCATTATATGCACGAGGAGCTTCTGGTTACGGCCCTGTGTCAGCTTCTTTTGTCCGTAAGCTGCAGGGAGCCGGGAAAGAAACCGGTAATTCCCAAATTTTATACTTATGAAGAGCTGTCCCGGTATTTAGGATGCCATCCGGTTACCGTATCTCGGATTATGGCCAAGCTAAAACATCTTGGATACCTGAAAAAATCAGGCAGGGAACTGGTCATTGAAAAAGAAGAAAAGCTGATTGACCTGATGGAATCGGATCCCGACTTTAAATATTAAAAAAGCAGATGCCGTAATTCTTGCATCTGCCTTTTGGCATTTTATAATACTTTGCTTAAAAAAGCCTTTAATCTCTCGTTTCGGGGATTTCCAAACAGTTCTTCCGGGCTTCCTTCTTCCACAAAGTTGCCGCCGTCCATAAACATTACCCGGTTGGCCACCTCTCTTGCAAACCCCATTTCATGGGTTACCACCACCATGGTCATTCTCTCTTGAGCCAGCTCCCGCATTACAGACAATACCTCTCCTACCATTTCCGGATCCAGCGCAGAGGTAGGCTCGTCAAACAGCATAACCTCCGGCTTCATCATCAAAGCCCGGACAATAGCAATTCTCTGCTTCTGACCGCCGGAAAGCTGTTCCGGATAAGCCTGGGCCCGATCCGCCAGTCCTACCCTCTCCAAAAGCTGCACAGCCTGTCTGTCCGCGTCCGCCTGAGACACTCCCTGAAGCTTTACGGGAGCCAGAGTCATATTCTTTAAAATCGTCATATGCGGAAACAGATTAAACTGCTGGAACACCATCCCCATCTTCTGGCGGTGTTTATCGATATTGGTTTTGGGATTCACGATATCCTCACCGTCAAAGAAAATATTTCCCTCCGTAGCTTCCTCCAGGCGGTTTAAACAGCGTAAAAAGGTGCTCTTTCCGGAGCCGGAAGGGCCGATGACGCATACTACGTCGCCCTGATGGATATCCACGTTAATGCCCTGGAGCACCTTTAAGTCGCCAAAGCTCTTTCCCAGATTTTTTACCTGAATCAAAGCGTTTCCTTGATTAGCGCTCACTCCGTCTCAGCCTCCTTTCCAAAATGCCCACCAGACGGCTCAAAATCATTACCAGCATCAGGTAAATCATAGCCACCGCAATTAAAGGCATAAATGCGGAATAGGTGCGGCTTCGGATAATATCCCCGCCTTTTGTCAGATCCTGCAGGGCAATATAGCCTGCCACAGAGGTCTCCTTTAACAGAGCAATAAATTCGTTGCACAGGGTAGGCAGGACATTTTTAAAGGCCTGAGGCAGAATAATGTAACGCATGGTTTCCAGATAATTAAATCCCAGGCTGCGGCCTGCCTCCATCTGTCCTCCGTCTACGGAATTGATACCGCTACGGAAAATCTCTGCCACATAGGCCCCGGAGTTAATTCCGAAAGCCATTATTGCTACCGGAACTTTGTCAATCCGGGAATTCCCGAATATAACGAAGTACATAATCAGAAGCTGAACCACTACCGGCGTGCCGCGGATTACGGTCAGGTATACGGTGCAGAAGAAATTCGCCGCTTTCAGCTTATGGGTTTTCTCGCAGGTAGTACGGATAATGCCTACAATAAGGCCGATGACAATGCCCAAAAGCGCCGCCAAAAGGGTAATCTGCAGCGTAACCGCAAGCCCGTCTGCAATATAGTGCCAGCGTTCTTCTTTTATGAAGTTTAAATAAAAAGCGTCACAGAAATTTTTCCACATGAGTATCCATCCTCTTAAATACCGGGCTGATTACTCAGCCGGGATGTATTTGTTCATAATGGCATCAATGGTGCCGTCTTCTTTTAATTCTTTCAGAGCGCCGTTAATCTTGTCTAATAGCTCGGTGTTGCCCTTTGCCACTGCAATAGCATACTCTTCCTGGCTCATGGCCTCGTCACATACCTTTAAGCCCTCGCTCTGCTCCACAAATACATTGGCCGGAGCACTGTCAATCACCACTGCGTCAATCTTGTCCTGAAGCAATGCCTGGACAGCCTCAAAGCCCTTGTTGTAACGCTCTACATTTCCGTCTCCTGCCAGATCCGTAGCCAGCAAATCTCCCGTAGTACCTAACTGAACGCCGATCTTCTTGTCTGATAAATCTGCGGAGCCCGTAATTTCGCTGGTTTCTTTTACAATAATAACCTGGGAAGCATTGGCATAAGTATCGCTAAAGTCTACAAATACCATTCTGTCCTCGTCTACGGTCATACCGGCAGCGCCGAAATCTGCCTTTCCGGAAGTTACGGCCGGGATAATAGAATCAAACGCCATATCTTCAATCTCTAAAGTCATCCCCAGTTTGTCGGCGATTGCCTGCGCGATTTCCGGATCAATCCCTACAATTTTATCACCCTCATAGTACTCCCAGGGTGCAAACTCTGCGTTGGTTGCCATAACCAATACGCCGCCTGCCGCCTCTGCCTGTGCCGAAGTGGTTTCCTCTGCTGAAGCGGTCTCCCCTGCCTCCGCCGCAGTAGTTTGAGCTGCAGTAGTTGCCGTGGTGTCTGCCCCGCCGCATGCTGTTAAAGATACTGCCATGCAGGCGGCAATTGCCATTGCGAATACATTTTTCTTCATAAATTATTTCCTCCTCAATAGAACTTGACGATCCTATAGCTATACATTAACTTGCATAACTATTCATCAGGTGCCGCTATTCATTATATCTTATTTTGGGGATTAATCAAGTGGATTTTTTAATAATCTGTAAAAAAACTGCCTTCCGCCATGGTTTTACCGGCAGAAGGCAGCCAACTATTACTGATTTCTCTTGATTTTTCTGGAAGAAGTCTTTGTAAACTCTTTATCGCGGACTTTAAAACCGCGAATCTTTTTATAGGGCGGCTGGCCCTGGTTGACAGCGTCAATCAGATCCTGAAGAGCCCCTTCCACGTCCTTGAGTTTCTTTTTCTTGGCGTATTCCAGATCGGGAAAAATCTCCGCCTCAATGATACCTTTTGATTCTCCGATTAGAACTTCTTTTACCAGAAGATTTTTATACAACTGATTTTCCAATTCCTCCGGAGAAACATTTTCGCCGTTTTCCAGGATAATCAGGTTCTTTTTTCGACCGGTGATGTAGACAAAATTGTCCTCGTCCACGTATCCCAGATCTCCGGTGCGAAGCCAGCCGTCTGTAAGGGTCTCGGCAGTCTCCCGGGGCATTTTGTAATAGCCCAGCATAACGCTGGAGCCTCTGACCCAGATTTCCTCGTCCACAATCTTTGCCTCACAGTTGGGAAGAAGCTTTCCTACGGATCCCACCTTGTTCTCCCACTCTAAATTGGTGCTGATAACCGGAGAGCACTCCGTCATGCCATATCCCTGAAGAACAGTAATCCCATATTCTTTAAATTTTACTACCATATCCGGATCCAGGTAAGCCCCGCCGCTGCAGATGGTTTTCAGCCGACCGCCAAAGGCTTCCCTGGCAACCAAAGGCTTGGGAAGGAGCTTAGGGGCGTCCTTTAGCTTGGCGTAAATGGACTGAATGACCAGAGGCACCAGCAGCACGATTTCCGGCTTAAACGCTTTTAAATTGCGGGATACATGCATAATGGAATCGTTAATGCAAATAATGATTCCGATATAGATTCCCTTTAAAATATCCATAGTGAAGCAATAAGCGTGATGGATGGGAAGGAGAGTCATGGAGACAGTGCCGCTGGGAATTTTCATATCCAGGCATACTGCGTTGTCCGTCAGGTTTTTATGACTCAGCATAACGCCCTTGCTGATTCCAGTGGTTCCGGAGGTGAACAAAATGGCGCACATCTTTTCCTTGTCCAGCGTGATGGTAAACTCTCCCCGGTTTTCTTCCACAAGCTTTTCAAAAGAATATACCGGAAGGGCCTCTTCCATACCGTGCTCCTTTGCCTGCATGGAAATCATGCATACAAGACCCGGACATTTTTCCTTTGCAGCCCGGGCCGCATCTTCACGGCTCCCGTCATAAACCAGGGCATTTACATCCGCCCGGTTTATGAGCTGGCACAAATCCTCTGCCGGCAGGCCTGCATCCAGCGGTACAATTACACCTCCGCTGTTGGCGGTTCCAAAGTAGGAAACCACCCAGGGATAACTGGTTGCCCCTACCACTGCCACGTGCTTCCCCAAAAGTTCCAGCTTTGCAAGGCTTCTGGAAAAGGCCTCTGTATCCTCTTTTAGCTGCCGGTAAGTTTTTCCGTGAATTTCCTTCTTCACCTTATACCGGAACGCATCCTGATCTCCGTACCGTTCTGCGGCATAGTCAATAATGTCCCTCATTGTCTCCACTGACATAATCTTCCCCCTCTTTTACGGAAAAGTGCGCTTTCAATTCTCATCCTGAAGCTTCTTAATATAAGCAACCGCTTCTCCAACGGTACGAATGTCTACAATTTCCCGTTCTTCTACTTCAATATCATAAGTATCTTCCAGCTCTCCTACCATGCTCATGAAATCGTAGGAATTAAAGCCTAAATCCTCCACAAAACGGGATTCTTCAGAAATATCTTCCCTTTTTACATCTACATATTGACAGATAATGTCTTTAAACTGATCAAGCATAATTTTCTCCATTCCCTGTTTATACAGCGGCAATAATCTCTCCTACGCTTTTTTTCGGATCCTCTATTCCCTTAAACAAAATTTTACATAAATAGTAGTAAATATACTCCAATTTCTGATGGCTCACTACTCCGGTCTGGTATTCAAAACAGAATTCCAAACCGTTGTCTTCGCTTCTGTGAGACACAGTTAAGTACAGATTGTGGGCAGCGGCGCCGTTATTGCACCGCTCAGAGCGGTATTTAATGTCGCCCAGGCGCTCCAGACCTTTTTCCTTCATAGTCAGAGGCTGATAGGTTAAGCTGAAAGGCTCATAGGTCTGGCCCGGCTTTAAGTGATAATACTCACTGCGGAAACGATAATACTCTACCGGATTGTAGTTAGCGTGACGAAACAGCTGGTTCTGTCCATCCCTTACCTTATATAAGCCTTCCATAAAGCTATCACTCTCCGGTACAATGGTTCGGAAGGGGAAACAGTGAATCCTGGTTCCGCCGCTGCGTTTCTCCGCAAGGGTAGCTCTCCTGGCCACCGTGGTAACCAAGGAGACATCTTTCTCATGATTCTCCTTCTGCAGATAAGTCCGAAGGCCCATTAACAGCAGGCAGGTCATGGAAATCTTGTGTTCCCCGCAGAAATTTAAAAGCCGCATAGAAGGCTCCGCCTCTAAATGAAAGGTAGATAAATTGGAGTCTACATTGTCGGAGACCACGGTTACCGCCCGGAAGCGGGGATTGTTTTCCTTCCTTCGCTCTTCTTCCAGGCTGGCCGGCCCGCTAATCCCGTTAAAAATCGGTTCTGACGAGGAAATCAGCTTCTCAAAAAACTCGGCATCCCGCTTCTTTGCCGGAGTCCCTGCCTCATAAGCCAGATCCTTTTCCAACTGCTTTATATAGGAAGCCATCTCCTTCGGATATTCCAGTTTTGCATCCGGATATTTCTGATAGCTGTAAAGCTCAATAATATCCTTGAAAAACGGAATCACAGACTGGGCATCCATGGTCATATGATCCACTGCCATATAAAGTCCCTGAAAACCGTCCGGCAGCTTAATCATCACAACGCGGTTCTGAGGCGCATCATACTTTTCAAAAGGGACATCCGTCCAGTCGTCCAGAAGTTTCTTGGCATCCGCCATGGACCAGCCGGTAAAGTCAAAAAATTCTATATCTCTTTCCTCTTTTTTTACTACATACTGGTAGGTCTGCCCGTCCTTATCCTTTGCAAAGCGCAGGCGCATGGAATCGCATCTTTCGTAGGCAGTGTATACGCACTCTTTCAGTAAGTCAAAGTCCAGCTCCACCTCAATAGCCAGGTAAGAGCCGATATTCAGCACCTGCTTTTTCGGGCAATATTGCTGGTAATAAAAATGCAGTTTCTGGGCTGCGGTTAATGGGTAAACTTTATAGCCTTTTCTGGTTTTCATTTTTTCTCCTTACCTTATAAATGAAAGAATTCCCGAATTGCCTTCTGATAACTCCGGATATCTTTATAATAGCTCTCGGCATGGGAAGCCCCTGCTACAATCAGCTTTTCTTTGGGGGACCGGCAATGTCGGTACAATTTCTCACACATCTCTACCGGTACAAAATTGTCTTTGTCTCCATGAATAAACAGGATAGGAACCTGAGCCTTTTCCACTTCCTCGGCCCCGTCACATTCTTTCAGCCCATATCCGGCTCTTTTCTTGGAAAACAGCCCGGCAATCTGCATCATAGGGAACGGCGGCAGATGGTACCAGCTTTTCAGCACATGGGAAAACACGTCAAAAGCAGAGGTAAAGGCGCAGTCGGAAATAATTCCTTTTACATTATTCGGGAGCTCTTGACCGCTTGCCATAACTACTGCCGCCCCACCCATAGAAGTTCCATGGAGATAAATCTCTACATTCGGCCCCAGCCGTCCATTGGCATATTCGATCCAGGAAAGAACGTCATAGCGATCCAGTACGCCGAAACCAATATACTCTCCCTGGCTCTGCCCATGGGAACGTTCATCTACGATAATCATAGCGCAGCCCAAGTCCTCAATATAAAATCTGGAGAGAGCCGTGTAATCCTTCATTCCTTCGCTGCTGTAACCATGAAACGCAATAATCAGGCGTTTTGGATTTTCCTCCTTTCCGTTCCTTCCCGGAAAGTAAGTCCCGTGAAGCCTGAGACCATCCCTTGCGGTAATCCATACGTCTTCCCGATACTGTTCATCCTGCCATTGATGGCAGGACTTGATAAAGGGCATATACTGCTCCCAGTCCGTACCGGCCATGTCTATGGTTCTGCCTACGCTGGCCCCTTTCCGAGTCACGGTTCTCCGAAACAAATATCCTGCCCCGACAAACTCGGCAGCCAAAATCCCGGTTGCTGCTGCTCCGGCAATTTTCAGTTTCTTGCCAATCTTTTTCCGGCTCAATCTCTCCACCTCCTGACAGACATCTGCCATACTTTGCAAAAAGCGGTCAGCCCTTTATAAATTCCTGAACTTTTAAGGCCTTTTCAATGCTTCCGTCTACCTTAAGTTTTCCTACCGTAAAAGCCAAAACCGGATCCAACTTCCCGTCTGCCAGCTTTAACAAAGTATCTGCCGTACAAGTAAACAAAGCGTCTCTGTCGTAGTACTCGTAAGGTTCTACATAAAGCTTCCCTTCTTTTACTTCTGCGTAGAAAGCTCCTTCCCCTTCGCCGGTAATGTTAAACTGAAATGCCAAATGCTCTTTTTGACTGCTTACATCTGCTTTCATAAACTTTTCTTTTACAGCAGCAAATAATTCCTGATACGTCATATCTTCTCCTTTTTTTAATCCTCATCGTTTTCCGACCGACAGTCGAATTGTTTGATACTAAAACTATCACGTTTTATTTTATTCGTCAATAGTTTTCCCAAAGTTAATTGGTCGATATTTTCGAACCTTTCCCTGTGTCCCTCCTGTTTTCAGACATTTTTCTGCGGCAGCGGGACTGGCATTTTCCTTCGGATTCTGGTATACTACAAATATTTACCGCATTAAACAAGGAGTGCTCGCATGGAAAAAAGCAAACGGGATCGAATACTGGACGGGATGCGAAATCTGATGAATTCCAGAGATGTACATTTAATTACAGTGGAAGAAATTGCCAAGGAAGCCGGCATCGGAAAGGGAAGTATTTACTACTATTTTTCTTCTAAAAGTGAAATTTTAAAGGCTCTTATGGCTCGTTCTTACGGAGCCGCAGTGGAAGAAGGACGAAAATTAGCCCAAAATGATAGTTTAGACGTGTTTACTAAGCTGGAGATTCTGTTCTATGCCTGCCTTACTGCTTCCAGTGAGCTTCGGCGTGGAGAAGCGGAAAGCAGTCTGTCTGCTCTGCAGGAAAGCGCTTTAATCCATCAGGAATTCGTAAGTTTTACCATGCGGGAACTTCTCCCCATTTTATCCCAAGTTCTGGAACAGGGGCAAAAAGAAGGGCAGCTCTACTGCCCCGATACGGAGTCCGCTGCCCGAATTATTTTAAGTATCCTGGCTATCCACTTGGACAACCACTTAGCCCCCGCATCCCCAGAAGAAATTAGAAGCCTTTTAAAAACTTTTGCCTGGATGCAGGAAACCAGTATGAAAATCCCCCAAGGCAAGCTTGGATTTTTGTATCAGGAATAGGGAGGAGGCTCTATGGAACCGTCTTCTCTGATTCTAATCTCCTCTGACGGGTCTTTTGCTTCTTCAAAAATCCCATTGGAAAGCTGTTCAAAATAGCGGTAAAAAGCCTGTTTTTCTCCTTCCTCCTCAAGTTCCCTGGTAAAACCTGCCGAGGACGTGCCGGGAATAAGGAAAAGCTCCATATCTTCCTCGGAAATCTCTACACGCAAAAGCATCGTCTTGGGGATAGAGCTTCCGAAAACCAGATTTCCCAGGCTATATACAATAGGCTTTTCTTTATAGTATTGGATTCCCTGAAGGACATGAGGATGGCTTCCGATAACCAGATCCGCACCGGCGTCAATATACTGACGTCCCATGGTTTTTTCGTATTCTTCCGGATATTCTGCCCTCTCTACTCCCCAGTGGACATATACTACCACATAGTCATTTTCTTCTTTTGCCGCCTGAATCTGTTCCAGCGCCTGCGCCGGATCATAAGTGGAAAACATACCCGGATGATAAATGGTTGCCGTCCACTCCGCTACCGGAATAACCCGGGTTACCCCTAAAAAGGCAATTCGTTTTCCTCTCACCTCTATGGTTTTCCAGGCCTTGGCCTCTTCAAGGCTCCCTGCGCCTACCCGGTGGATACCTGCGTCATCCAGCACGGCACAGGTATCCAGCAAAGCGTCTGTTCCGAAATCTAAAGCATGATTATTGGCAAGGGTTACAATATCAATGCCCATTTCCTGAAAAATCGAAACCTTTTCCGGAGGCAGGCGGAAGGTATACTGTTTATCCGGAGCCTGCTCTCCTCTGCTGCTGAAGGGGAATTCCTGATTCACCATGAAAATGTCAGCCCGGCTGATTTCTTCTAAAAATCCTTCTCCTAATACTCCGGCAATACCGCCGCCTCTTTCATAAGCTCCCAAAACGTGATCCGACAACAAGACATCTCCCCCAAACAGCAAGGTTATCGAATCCTCCGGCTGAACCAGCGGATCCGGATCAGAGGAACTGCCGTCTGTTCGAATAACAATCTCAGACGGCAGTTCCTCCGTTTTTTTTACAATCCCTTTTTGGGAAATCTCTCCCTGGCTGTCTGTTGCGGCAGTGGAAGGAGCCATCATCACCCTTTCCTTTCCGCCTGACTTTATCATAAAGCCCGCCGTACTAACCGCAATCAGAAGAGTTCCTTCTAAAAGCAGGATAAAAAGCCATAATCTGGTTCGCCCCGGCCTTTTCTCTTTTTGTTCCATGTTAAGCCCCCTTACAGAGCCATTACGATGCCGCCGTCACTGGCGTATACAGTGGCAACTCCTGCGGTTTCCGTGATGACAATCCGCCTGTAGGTTCCCCGTTTTTCCATCTCGCTTCTGACAAATTCCGCCCGTTCCGGATTATTGCAATGGGCGATAACCAGGGTTTTCCCGCTGGTATCCCCCTGTTCCTTAACCGCTATGTCACACATGCGCTGAAGGGCCTTATTAATCCCTCTGGCCTGATCCAATTTAATAATGGTTCCCTCTGCGGCCCCCATTACCGGTTTAATGTTTAGTGCAGTTGCAAAAAAGGCCTGAAGCCCGGAAAGCCGGCCGTTTTTTCGGAGTACATCCAGGGTTTCCAGCACAAAATAGGTTCCCATGGTATTCCGGTAATTCGTAATCTTTTCTGCGATTTCCTCAAAGGGAAGATCCGCCTGACAAAGCTCCTGGATATAGAGCGCCTGATTTAACTCCCCCGCAGAAGCGGAATTTGAATTTAAAACCAGAATATTTTTATCGTGTCCGTGTTCTTCATAATAAAGATCCATTCCTAAACGGGCGGCATTGTAAGAGCCGCTTAAATGCTCAGACAGCGTAATAACAAAAATATTTTCCGCTTCACATTCGTAAGCGGTTTTAAAACTCTCCGGAGACGGACACGCAGTTTTGGGACACTCCGGGCAGGCGGCTACCAGATCCAAAAACTTTTTCTGGTCAAAGGTCTCATCGTCAATAACGGATGTGTTTCCCACCTGCAGAGTCAGGGGAATCATCTGGAAATGGGGATCCTGTTTTAAGTCATTTGTCAAATCCAGACAGCTGTCACCGATAATCTTATAAGTCATAGTTGGGCCTCCAAAGAATATTTTGATCTTAATTCCATATCAAGTAGTAATGATTACTACTTATTATAACATTATCTTTTTTGTTTTTCAATCTTTTCATTTAAGAAAATCTGTGATATACTATATACAGAGAATAAATCAACGGGAGGTCACTATGGATTCTACTTTTTTATTTGCATTTTTCGGCGCTGTTATTCTGATTGTGTTGTTTGTAGTCGCCACTACTATCGGTACCGTGGCCAGCGTTTTAGGCGTAACGGCTGACGAATTAAACGAGGACAAGTAGGCAACCGTGAAAACGGCACCAGATTATAGAAAAACAAGGGATGTTACAGAATGAAATAAGGCCATGATCGAAAGCCCGGCAGTTTCATTTTGCAGCATCCCTGCTTTTTGTACAATTGACAGTTTTAGTATACCCTCCGCCCCGTTCTGAAGTCTATAACCTGGGACGTGCTGTAATAGATTTTGTCTGACTCCAGCAGCACGGGAACGCCATCTCTTATTTCCACGATACTGACTGCACAGTTTGGGGGAACGCAGCGGTGCCAGAAGTCTTTCGGATCCGGGTAAACAGAGTTTAGCAAAGCCCGGAGAGCGCAGCCGTGGGTAGCAATAAGGATGGTTTTATCCTCATAAGACGGTTCAGCTATCAAATCCTCCAAAAATTGTTTGGTACGAGAACAGACTTCCTCTATGGTTTCCCCGTCAGAAGCGGGAATAAAGCGGAAGGGATCTGTGTAAAAAAGGTCAAACTCTTCTATGGGAACCGGAATCTGATAATTGCGGGCGCGGCAGCCCAAACCTTCCCAGGATCCAAAGCTGATTTCCCGGATCCGCGGTTCCTCCTTAATGGGAGCAGGACGATCTCCCAATATAATTTCTGCAGTTTGGCGGGCACGGGCCAAGGGGCTGGTGATACACAAATCAAAGGGGATGTTCTCCATCCCCTTTGCGGTTTCACGGGCCAGACGAATCCCGTTTTCGTTAAGCCTGGTGTCTGTCTGGCCTTGTAAGCGGCCTGCTCCGTTCCAGTCGGTTTCTCCGTGGCGGATGATATATAGGCGCATCTGTCTTCCTCTGCTTTCACTGTAAATGTCTGCTGTCCGGCCTATAACGTCTTAGTCAGACAGTTTTCCCATTAATTCATTGCTTCTGGCAATAAACCTGGTCATTCGATCAGGAGTTAAGGAACCATGGCTTAAAGCTGCCAGATCATAAAGCTGCTCACAGATATCCTTGGTATAAGCACCGTCCTTGTGTTCCAAAATATGCTGCACCAGCTTATGATTTGCATTCAGCACCAAAGTTTCCTGAGACCCGAACATGCCGGGATCCATACCGTACATATTGTACATCTTCATCATATCCTGCATTCTTCTGGACTCTTCTGATACGGTGATCATAGAAGCAATATTCTCATTTTTCAGCTTTTCTACCTTAATGGTCAGCTTGTCATTCCCCAAAGCTTCTTTAAAAATTCCGGTAAGGGTATCAATTGTAGCCTGGAATGCTTCCTTGTCCTCTTCTGCAGTTTCTTCTTTGAAGGTATCAGTTAAATCCCCGTCAATACGCAGGAATTTAACGCCTTCATTTTTCTGCTCCATGTGGCTGATAAAGGGGCTGTCAATGTTGTGTTTTAAAATCACCGCATCCAGACCGGCCTCCTTAAACATGTTGATGTACTGGCTCTGTTCATTTTCATCGGTTACATAGAATACGGTATTCTCATGCTTTTCTTTATTTTCCTCCAGACATTCCGGCAGAGTCAGGTACTTGCCGTCCAGGTTTTTAAAGATAAGGTAATCCTTCATCTTCTCTGCAAATTTCTCATCCTTAATATAACCGAACTTGATAAAGGGATTAATGTCATCCCAGTATTTCTCATAATTTTCCCGATCCGTCTTGCACATTCCGGACAGCTTGTCCGCTACCTTCTTGGTAATATAATCGGAAATCTTTTTTACAAAGCCGTCGTTCTGCAGGGCGCTTCTGGAAACATTTAAGGGCAGATCCGGACAGTCGATAACCCCCTTTAACAGCATAAGGAATTCCGGGATTACTTCTTTAATATTGTCAGCAATAAATACCTGATTATTGTAAAGCTTAATCGTCCCTTCTAAGCTGTCATATTCCATATTGATTTTGGGGAAGTAGAGGATGCCCTTTAAGTTAAATGGATAATCCATGTTTAAATGGATCCAGAATAAGGGTTCCTTAAAATCCATAAACACCTTGCGGTAGAACTCCTTATACTCTTCCTCTGTACACTCATTAGGATGCTTGTTCCATAAAGGCGTAGTGTCATTTAAAGCAACCGGCCTCTTTAAAATCTTGTATTTCTCAGTGGCCGGAGAAACCTCTACCGTTTCCTTTTCGCCGTTTTCATTTTCTTTCTCTTCTGTCTTGGCTTCTTCAACAATGGTCTCTACAATGGTATCCTTATCTGTCAATTCATCCTTGTCAATGGTCTCATACTGCGGGCCTTCGGCGGTGTTGGTAAGGAAAATAGGGGTTGGCATAAAAGCGCAGTATTTTTCAATCACTTCTCTTGCCCGGTATTCATTGGAGAACTCGGTGCTGTCCTCATTTAAATACAGGGTGATGGTAGTTCCAAACAGCTCACGCTCTCCTTCTCCCATTGCAAAATCGGTGCCGCCTTCAGACTCCCAGTGAACGGCTTTAGCATCCGCCTTATAAGATTTGGTGTCAATGGTCACCTTATCGGCTACCATAAAAGCAGAATAAAAGCCTAAGCCGAAATGACCGATAATCTGATCCTCATTGGCCTTATCCTTATACTTTTCCAGGAAATCCTGAGCGCCGGAGAAGGCAATCTGGTTGATATACTCCTCCACCTCGTCCTCAGTCATACCAAGACCATTGTCTGCGATAGTAATGGTTTTGTCATTGGGGTTTACCGCTACTTCAATTTTGTACTCCATGTCCTCAGGTTTTTCAAACTCTCCCATCAGCTCCAGCTTTTTTAGCTTGGTGATAGCATCGCAGCCGTTGGAAATCAGTTCACGGTAGAAAATGTCGTGGGCGGAATAGAGCCACTTTTTAATAATCGGGAATATATTTTCGCTGTTAATTGTCAGGCTTCCTGTCTTTGCCATGATACATCCGCTCCTTTTCATTTTTTATTTTTATTCTTTTACTGGTTATTGTAATACCAGAAGCGGAAAATGTCAACGAAAAATTAGCACTCATGTTTGTTGAGTGCTAACAGTTCGAATGAACATGTAACTTTTTCTTAGTTTATCCCCTCAGCGGACAAGCCATAATAGTCAAAAAGCTCTTCTGGAGCATCCATTTGCATCATCCATTCTGCTATTCTTTGTTTCATCCTTATTTCGATTTCAGGAGAATCAACGGGATGATTTTGTTCCGGATCCTGCTTTAAATCAAAGAGAAGATCACCATACTCCCGTTGATCTGTCTGAAAATCATTTCCCATATTTCCAATACACATTAAAGGATAGCCTTTGGAGAACGAAAAGGGCCTGGACAGGGTAAGGTTATAAGGATTCTTTCCAGTCTGGACACGCCTTCTCATAAAGTGCTGGCCTGCCAGGGTATAAGTATTGGGAAAGCCTGCTTTCTTCGGAGCCCGCATATAGATAAAACGACCGTCCGTGCAGTTGATTTGTCCTCCGAAAAGGCCGAAATATGCGATTTCCCTCAGTTTCGTCCGCTTTCCGTTCCGAATCGGACGCCCCGTCATATTTTCCGGCAATTCTATGTGAAAAAAATCCAGAATGGTGGCAGGAAGATCCACGGTCTGAATTAGATCCCTGCTTTCTTCTATATGGACTGTGTCTCTGGGATCGTACAAAAAAAGAGGGATATTCGCAACTTCGTTATAATAAGGGCCGGTATTTTTTCCTAACCAGCCGTGTTCCCCCAGGAAAAATCCGTGATCCGTATTAATCACTACCATAGTATCCTGCCACAGGCCGTAAGTATCCAGGGCATCCAGAATACGACCTAGATTCCAGGAGCAAAAGCTTACCAGTGCCATATTTTCTTTACGATACCGATCTATCTGTTCCTGAAAAAGCCCGTCCGTTCTCCGGTAGTCCGGCCAGTCAAAGGCCTGGCCCTTTGAACGGGGTAAATGATACAGGCGCCGGAATTCTTCCGGAGCACGAAAAGGCTCGTGAGGGTCAAAGGTTTCTATATGTAAAAACCAATTGGGGGAGTCGTGGTTTTCCCTGAGAAATTCCAAACCCTGATCAAATGTGACCGCTTGAGGGAAACCTGCGGTTTCCCGGGCGTTTTGGCGATTTATGGCATCCTGAACTCTCAAATGCGGGACACGCCGATCTTTCATTTCTTCCATAAGGCTTACGGTATCAGCCTTTCCATAAACCGGATCCCCTTCTTGCCCTCTGGAAAATTGAAAAGTAGAGTACCGGGTATGGTATCCAAATCCCTCATCTTCCCAATAATGGGTGTGGTCAGTTGTCAAATGGGTATGGATCCCGTTATGTTTCAAAATCTCCGGCATGGAGTCGTCAAAAGGTTCCAGAGCCGCCCACCGGCAGTGAAGGAAATTTTCCCTTCCCGTGTGAAGTTCCCTGCGGGCTGGGATACAGGGCAAACTTGCCGCATAGCAGCAGTCAAACCGGGTAAATCTCTGTTTTAAGCGCTCAAATTCCGGAGCAATTACCTCTTTGCAGCCATAGTTTGGAAGAAGTCTCCTGTTAAGGGAGTCAAAGGTTATCATAATTGCTTTCATTATTATATCATTCTCCTTTTTGAGAAGTATCTTGTACAGGAAGGGACACCGTAATAACCGTCCCCATATTAAACCAGCTTTCTGCATAAACGCCAAAAGGAGTTCCGTATTCTAACTCAATCCGTTCCTGAATCAGGCGAATTCCTTTTCCTCCCACAATATCTCCGCGGACATTTTCTGACATGGAAAAACTATTAATTTTGTCAACTTCATCCCTATCCATTCCGATTCCGTTGTCCTGGACAGAAAACATTAACATTTCATTTTCTTTCCAGACCTTCACCTGGATTTTTATCTGCCCTACTTTCCGGGAAAGGCCATGTTTAAATGCATTTTCTACAATTGGCTGAAGAACAAAAGGTATCATCTCCAGAGATTTTGTGTCTTCTTGTATCTGTGTCCATACTTCCAGACGTTTTCCATAAGTTTTTTGGATAATAAAGAAATAGTGTGTTAAGGCTTCCACTTCTTCCGCGACCCTCACCTTCCGGTTTTCATTTGCTAAGTTATACCGGAGCAGAAGGCCGAAGGCATCCGTGATCTCTTCTATCTCCGTGTTATCCGATTCCACTGCAATGTTACTTAAAAGCTGGAGGACATTATAGATAAAATGAGGATTAAGCTGAAGCTGGAGGATTTTTAAACGAGCCTCCTTTTCGCTTAAATTTAGCTGGTATTCCTTTCTAATTAAATTTTGAATCATCCGGATATTTTCGTGGCACTTGCTGTAAAGAGCGCCAATCTCGTTATTTTTTTCATAAACAACGTCCAGCTCAAAATGCTCCGGAGTCACGGCCTCTAAAGCCGCGGTCAGGTTTTCTATGGGTCTGGAAATTTTTTTAGATATACTTACTGACACACAAATCATAAAAAATACTGCCAGAAGGCCGCAGAGGCTGTACATAGAGATATTAGTGGTAAAAGCGGAGTATAAATTAGACAGTGGAATGACCTTTGCCACTATCCAATCCGATTCCTGCCAATTAGTGTATTCTACCAGACATTTCTCCTCCAGGCGGATATTCAGCCATCCCTTCTCTTTCTGTTCCTTTTCTATTTTCTCTTGAATCAAAGGGATATAGCTTTTATAACTATCCCTGGATGAGTAGTAAAAATTATAATTTTTGTTTAAAATTAGAACTTCTTCTTCCTCTGTCTTCAGATCACAAATCAGTTCTCTCCAAAAGCTTCCCGCCAAAATGTATTGAAAGGCAAACGCTGTCTTTTTCTCAAAAGGCGATGAAAGGGCTATGGACACCATTAAGTCTCCCTCCTGATCCATAACATACTGATAGTTTCCGGATTCTCCAGAGGCGGCTTCAATCCACTTTTTTTCTTCCGGCATTAAAGTCTCATAGCGCCTGGCAAAAGGCTTATTATTGATTAAGACATCCCGATTCATAGAATACAGGCTTTTTGTCTTTGGCAAATACAGCCCGATGCTCTGAATATGGTAAGAATAATAGTACATATTACTGCAGGCAATCCTAAGCTGTTCTTCCAAATCCCTTCTGCTCTCCTCCCTAAGCCCTGTGACCACTTCCCAGAGAGTTTCATTGGCTAAAATAGATCGAGAGAAATCCCCCAGGCTGGAAAAATAGCTATCCAGGCGGCTTTCAATGCTTTTTAGCAGCATCTGGTTATACTGAAGGTAGTCTTTTTGGGTCCGCTGGAAGGAAAAGGTGAGAAAAATAGTGGTAAGAATCAGCACCAGAGCTAAAAATACCCCGGCAAAGTCCACCATTACCATCTGAAACATGGTCTTTCTCGTTTTCTTCCATCTTCTCATGGAAAACAAAACAATTCCTCCTTTGTCCTTCCAACTGCAGGAGCTGTCTCACCCCTTTACGGCTCCCTCCATGACCCCGGTCATAATTTTTTTCTGCATAATAAAATAAAACACTAAAATGGGGATGGACGACAGAACTCCTGCAGTTAAAAGCAGGTTCCAACGGCTGGATACCAGTTCCCGGTAAAAAATAAGCTGAGATAAGGCAATAGTAGTATTTTCTTTGTGGGTCAAAAGCACCAGAGGCAGAGTAATGTCATTCCAAAATTGAAGGGCATACAGCACGATCACTGTGGTGGTCACCGGTTTTAAAAGGGGAAATACAATCCGCCAGTACAGATTCAAGCCGCAGCAGCCGTCCATCCTGGCCGATTCCTCCAACTCCATGGGAACTCCTTTAGTAAATCCATGATACAGAAGCACCGCCATAGCGCCAGACATCCCTATATAGACAGGAATCAGTGCAAAGGCGTTATCCCTCATACCCAGGATCTGTGTGACCTTTACCATGGGAATCATAATCATCTGAAAAGGCACCATCATGGAAATTAAAATCAGCATCAAGATAACTGCCGGAAGCTTTCCCCTCGTTCTGGACAGGATATAACCTATCATAGATGATGTAACCACCACCCCGGCCACAGAGGCCAGGATGATAATCACAGTATTAAAAAGCACTACCGGAAGGTTGGTAATTTTATAAACCTCCATATAATTTTTCCACTGAATTACCTTTGGAAGACCTTCTGGTTCCATCAAAATCTCCTGAAAGGTCTTAAAGGAATTAATTACCACAATTGCCAGAGGGCTGATAAAAACCAGGGCTCCTCCTATCCAGCAAGCATCAGAAACCCATTTTTTCCATCTCATAGGGCAGCGTCCTCCTTTTTCTTAAAAAATCCCAGTTGGATGCCGGTGATTACCAAAATCACCAGGGTAAAGAGGATCGCTTTGGCACTGGCATACCCAAACCGGTAGGTCTCAAAGGCTTCACGGTAAATGTTTAAAGATACGCTTTCAGAATAATATCCCGGACCCCCTTGGGTCAGCGTCATAAGGAGCGGGAAAATTTTCAGGCTGTTAATCAGGGACAGAAAAATCCCTGACGTCAGAGCCGGCATAATCAAAGGCAGAGTCACATAGCGGAACAGGGACATTCCCCAAGCTCCATCCATTACCGCTGCTTCCCGTACTGCGCTGTCTATTCCCTGTATTCCGGCTATGTAGATAATCATATTGTACCCTGCAGATACCCAAATCCGCACCAAGGTAACTGTGTAGAGAACCATGTTTTTATCATTGAGCCAGCTTATCCCAAAAATGCTCCATCCAGTTTTTTTATATAAACCAATATTTAAAGTTCCCAAAATAAACTGCCACATAAAGCCAATGGTAGCCAGGTTCAGCACATTAGGGGCAAAAAAGACGCCTCTCAGAAACTGATTCCTTCTGTTGTTTTTTGAAAGTCCCACCGCAAGTCCTAGGCTTACACAGTTTACTGTCACTGTATACAAAAAGGCATACCGGAAAGTGAAACCAAAGGATTGCAAAAATCTTTCATCTTTGAAACACCAAAAAAAATTATCTAGCCCTACGACTGTATAGTTTGTGTCCATCCCGTTCCAGTCAGTAAAAGAGTACCACAGCCCCATAACCATAGGGGTTAGAAAAAACAAGAAATACATGAGCAAAAAAGGGGCTGAGAACAAAAAAAGGTTCCATCTTTTATTGTCTGAATTCAACATCTGGTTTCCGCCTTTCTGCCTTATTTCTTCATATTTTCTATGTGAGTCGTATAGTTTTTCTGCAAAAGGGCGGCGGCCTCATCAATGGTCATATTTGGATCTAACATATACTCCTGGATACTTTTTCCGGGATCAAATCCGTTTGGAAGGATCCGGGTAAAGTATTCAGATGTAATATCTGCTTCCAGGGGCGCTTTTAAAGCAGGATCATAGGTGACTATCTGTTCAAAATTTTTAAGGCCGCTGGGAAGGGCATTTTTGATAAAGAATTCCTTAGTCGGCTGCTGGCAGTCGCAGAAGAAGCTTAAAAATTTATCCACTGCTTCTTTATTTTTCGTGTGGGCATTTACATTGATAACCAGGTTGTAATCCTCCGCAAATACCGTGTCCTCCGGATCTTCCGAAACCGGAAGTGCAAACATGCCGATATTCATTTCCGGGTTCAATTCCCTAAGCTGAGCAATCGTCCAGTTCCCCATAATCAGCATGGCAGATTCACCGGCGGCAAACAGCGTATTATGAGTGGTATAGTCCGTATCTTCCGGCTTGGGCTGGCAGTTTTCGCTAACTATATGATACAGGCGGAAAATATCTTTTACCCTGTCGTTTTCAAATGTATATGTTCCTTCTGTCACTCCTTCTAAAGCCAGTCCCTGTTCAGCCACTGATTTGTAAAGAGATGCCGCCCCGCCATAGGTCATATAAAAGCCAAGCTGTCCTGAATCCCGATACTGAGCGGAAAACGGATAAATTCCTTCTGCCTCAAGGGGCTTCAGCGCTTCCACCACTTTTTCCAGCTGGCTTAGCGTCCGGGGAACTTCCGCAATTCCTGCTTTCTCGAAAAGATCTTTGTTATAAAATACGCCGTAGATTTCGGTCTGCACCGGAATCCCGTATAGACCGCCTTTATAGGATACTGGTTCCTTGGCCTTATCATCAATAAAAGCAGCGCAGTCCATAGAACTTAGATCCATCAGATGCCCGGCTTCTGCATATTGGGGGATTCGCGCTTGGGCAATATGCGTAATGATGTCCGGGGCATCATCTACTGCCAGGGCCGCCCACAGGGATGCCTCCCAGTCCTGGGTATTGGTCTGGAAATCAACATACACCTGATCCTGAGACTCGTTAAAAATCTGTACTGCCTCAGCAAAAAGCTCATGTTTATTTGCCCCGTGGTTCTCAAACCGGATAACTGTTTTTTCGTTCTGTCCGTCCTTCTGGCTTTCTCCGATTTCTGTCTGAGTGTTCTCTGCCTCCCCGACGCCCTGAGAGCACCCTCCAAGGATCATGGTTCCAGCTAAGAAAAGCGCGGCTAATCGTGTTTTGTGTCTCATAAATAATCCCCTCCGTTTTCTTTTGATACCATGATCCTATCATTTCCGTGAAAATTTTTTTAGAACAGATTTGACAGGAAAACAGGTCAAAATTGACCCTGATACTTTTTGGGGGATAACCCATATTTTTCCCGGAATAACCGTGCAAAATAACTGTCATCGGAAAATCCAGATTCTTCACAAGCCCTTTTTACGCTGGCCCCCCGCTCCAGAAGAATCCTGGCCCGCTCCAGCCGTAGAGCATTGAGAAAACGGATAATTCCCACCCCATATTGCTTTTTAAATTCTCTGGAAATATATTCCCGGCTATAGTGAAATCTTTCGGCTAAATCCGCCAGTGTAATAGGTTCTTCATAGTTTTTTTCCATATAAGCCCGAATGCTTTCCATAGCTTCCCCTGGCCCATGGTAATCCGGAACAAAATCTGGCCTGAGGAAAGGTCTGGCCTTCTCCTCTTCGTCCCGTTGGTCTAAAGTTTCCAAAATTTCATGAACCTGCTTCCGGTTCACCGGTTTTAACAGATAGTCCACTGTACCGTACTGGATTGCTTTTCTCGTATACTGGAATCCGTCATATCCGCTGACCACAATGATATTGAGCCGGATTTTCTGTTTCAGCAGCCTTTCAAGCAGTTCCTTTCCCCCCATTCCTGGCATCTCCATATCTAAAAACATCAAGTCAAAAGGCTGCTTTTTCTCAATACTATCTTCCAAAATCTCCCAGGCCTCCTGTCCATTTCCTGCCTGGCAAAATTCTGCCTCTTTCACTACTCGGACCTCGCGGCAAAATTTTTCTATCGTCCGTCTTGTTCTGGGATCGTCCTCCACAATCAATATCTTTTCCAACATTTCTTTCCCTATGCCGAAATTTGGCAACCCCTCCTCTTCGGCGTGTTTCTCTGAATGCTCTTTAATTAAAAGGCCGATGCAATTTGGAGAATCCTCTTTTTGCATCGGTCTTTCCTTACCCAATTATTTATGCATCTCCAGTCCAAAATTCCCCTCATGATAATGCTTTCTGCAGAGAGCCGCATATTTGTCGTTGCTTCCCAGCACCACCTGTTCTCCGGTGCGGACAATTTTGCCGTCCGCACCAAACCGGGCGTTGCAGCTTGCAGAACGTCCGCACCAGCAGACCGTTTTTACCTCATCAATAACGTCCGCCCAGGCCATAAGCCACATACTTCCCTCAAAAAGCTCTTCCCTAAAATCCGTGCGGAGTCCGTAGCAAATAACCGGTATGTCCAGATCATCTACAATGTGCACCAGAAATTCCACCTGGGACTTCGTGGCGAACTGGGCCTCATCCACAATAATACAATCGTACCCCCTCAGCTGGCTATCACTTTTTTCTACCAGCTCCTCCAGGTAAATCCCTTCCTTTTCCAGGCCGATTCGAGAGCGAATTGTCCTGTCACCGTCCCGGGAATCAATTCGGGGTTTTACCAGAAGGGCCTTTTTGCCCCTCTCCCTGTAATTATATTCTACCATCAAGGCATTAGCGGTCTTAGAGCTTCCCATTGCTCCGTACCGGAAATGCAATTTTGCCATTATAGCTCCTCCTGATTCTCTTTTCTATAAAAATCCGCCGCCCAACAGGCGGCATGCATTCAGGAATGTCCGATCATTCCCTGGTAAAGGCGATTCCGCTGCTTTTTAAAAAGTTCTGAACATAAAGTTCCCACTCCATGTCTATGGTCTTATCCAAAGTAAAAATGGACAGGGATGCAGCGGTAACCACTGTCATATTCCCTTCCTCATAGCGTATATTCATGCACAGTCCCTGTATGGTCTCCGGGGACATAGAAAGCCCGCTGTCCTCCAGAAACCCTTTCACTCCCCTGGCAGGCAGCTGCAGGGTAATAGAAAAGCTCCCTGGGAGTTTTTTTCCTTTTATCAGGGAAAAACAAAAGGGGCGCAGAACCTTCCATGCAGAAAGACTTTCAATCCCTTCTTCCTCCATCTCTTCCTCTGTGTAATAGTCCCGGCGGATGTGTCCGTCTATGGTAAAGCGGTTAAAGGTGACTATATTAACCTCCCTTACTAAAAGAGAGTCAAATTCCCCTCCCAAAAAAAGCTTTGCCGTACAGGTCTTAATATCTTCTATCTTTAGTGCTACCATAAAAACCTCTGTCTTTCCGCGGCTTTTAAGATGCCGCCTCCCTCATGATACACCGGTCCTGTCCTGCTGTCAACGTCTGTCCTCTTCCCATTTTCCCCCAAATGTGATATGGTATTGTGTGAACACTTGACGAGGTATTACACGAGTCTAGTGAGAACATATACCTAGCCACTTAGCGAGGTATTACACGAGCTTAGTGGATATGGTATTGTGTGAACACTTGACGAGGTTTTCCACGAGTCTGGTGAAAACAAGAGGAGGAATAATTTGACATGACCGAAATAGATTCTTTAAAATCCCTGATAAACGCTTCCATATCCCCCTACCACTGTATTCAGGAGGCATGCCGAAGGCTTTCTCAGGCAGGCTTTGAAAGGCTTGAGCTCTCAAAGCCCTGGAATATAACTCCTGGCGGAGCTTATTTTGTCCCGGCCTATGATTCTACCCTTCTGGCCTTTACAATAGATCGCAATTTAAAAAAGCCTTTTGATACCAAAAGTTCCCCTTTACAAACTGCCCCTGTCATCCGCATGGCGGCAGCCCACACCGACTGGCCCTGTCTGAAGCTGAAGCCCTCTCCTGAGGTATCCGGCCATGGTTATGGAAAGCTGAATGTAGAGGTCTATGGTTCTCCCATCCTTTCTACCTGGCTGGATCGGCCTTTGTCCGCTGCCGGAAAGGTATGTGTGGCCTCTGAAGATCCGTTTCATCCTGAAACCCGTTTTCTTTGCTGTACAAAACCTCTGTTTACCATTCCAAATCTGGCCATTCACATGAACCGGGATGTAAACAAAGGAGTGGAGTTAAACCCTCAGATAGATATGCTGCCTTTGGCTGCCACATTGCCGGATCCGCTCAATGAGAACCGTTATTTTCTGGATTTTTTGGCCGGAGAGCTTTCCGTAGATCCAAAGACTATTCTAGACTATGAGATTTATCTTTACAACCAGGAGGAAGGATGTCTGCTTGGATTGAAGGAAGAGCTGTTTTCTTCTCCCCGTCTGGACAATCTGACCTCTGTGGAGTCCTGCCTTACCGGCCTCATAGCGGCCCATAAGGGTGAAGGGCCGGGAAAAAGCAGTCTTCCCATGGCACAGGAAAGCGCTTCCCCTGTTATCCGGGTTGCCGCGCTCTACGACAATGAGGAAATCGGCAGCCACACCAAACAGGGAGCCGCTTCCAATCTGACCGAGCGGATTTTAGAAAAACTGTACTTAAGTCTGGGTTATGAGCGAACTCAATTTTTGGACGGGCTGTTAGGAGGCTTTTTACTGTCTTTGGATGTAGCCCAGGCCATTCATCCCAACCATCCGGAGAAATCCGATATCAAAAACCAGATTCCCTTAGGAAGCGGCGTAGTTTTAAAGCTGGCAGCCAGCCAGGCCTATGCCACTGACGCCTCCTGCGTCAGCGTGATTGAGGGACTTTGCCGGGCCAATCAGATTCCCTGCAGAAAATTTTCCAACCGTTCTGATATACGTGGCGGTTCCACCCTGGGAAGCATTTCTTCCGCATTTTTAAATATGCCTACAGTGGATGCAGGAATTCCTCTTTTGGCTATGCATTCCTCCAGGGAACTGATGCACAGAGAGGATCAAAAAGCCCTGAATACGTTAACCGCCGTCTTTTTTCAGGCGTAAAGCGGCGGAGGCATTCCTCTAACGGAATGTCTCCGCCCCGCTCTCCGGCAGGGTCTCCGGTATGACCTGGCGGCTGGTTTCAAGAGCTGTTTCCTGTCCGCTTCCGGAAGAGGATCTGACATAGCGGACGGCTCCCCAGCTCAAACCTCCCAAGCAGATACACAGAAGCACCAGTACCAATACCCTGGGAAGGGCGCTTTTTTTTCTGCTCCGTTTTCTGCTCCGGCGGCTTCTCTCCCCTCTCTTTCCCTCCTCCGGGCTTTTATAGGATTTTACTGACCGTCTTCTCTCCAATCTTTTCTCCATAGTCTGTCTCCTTCTGGTTCTGCTGTATATCCGGTATTTCTTGATCCAATTTTTATTCCGGGAAATATTCTCTGTATAAATCAAAAAAATTGGTGGTAGTGCATTCCTCGCCCCCGTCAAAGGTTACCTGACTCCAAAGGCTGTCGGGAATCCCTGCCCGGTTTTCCGCCTGAAAGCTATCGTAAATGCTTCGGAAAGCCTGATCCTTTTTTGCCAAAGACAACTGGCTCTTTCGAACCAAGGTTTCCCCTTCATTATAAGAATTGACGCATTTTATAATATAGTACATTCCATTTACCGTCACCAAAGGACTGACCTGGCCGTCCTCCAAAGCAAAGGCAGCTTCTTCATAGGCGCTGCTTTCCTCCCCTCTTCCCAGGGTCCGTTCAATCTCATCTGAAATAGAGTAGCTTTTTGCAAGGGCTTCAAAATCTGCATCTTCTGCTATGGCCTCCTGATAAACCTGCTGGGCGGTTTCCAAAGAATCCATGACAATCTGCAAAATGTCAATGACTTTGGCCTTGCTGTCGCTGATCTCCAAATCCACATCCTTGGTGAGCTCATTGACCAGCTTGTTAGCCAGGTAATATTTCTCATATAAGCTTATAATATCCTGTTCTGTCGCCTGTATATACTCCAAGTCCCCTTTTGTCAGCTCCTGGAAATAAGCCTGTCCCAACCGGTGAAGCCTGTCCATTTCAGTCCCGGATATCTCAATTCCCCGCTCCCTGGCCAAAAGGTTCATGGTCTCCAAATCCTCTAAAAAAGTTTTTATCTGGGTCAGCAGCATATCTTTCATAGTAGTCCCGTTTTCATCGGTTACTGCTTCCCAAATCTGGCTGGTGTAAACCTTCTGGTATCGGTTTCGTTCCGTTGCCGCAATCGTCATAATCTGGGAAAGAGTATACGATTCCTTCTGACTCACCTCTTCTCCCTGGACAGATTCATCGCATCCGGAAAGAAGCAAAAGGATGGCAAAAACCGCCAGAACTATCCTCCAAGCTGATACTCTGCGGCGCCGCTGTTTGAATCCTGTCATTTTGTCCTCCTCTAAAATGTACTTTCCGTTTCCTGAAGAAGGCCTTTTAATTCTTGGTAAACCCGTCCTGTAGGAAGACCCACTACATTGCTATAGTCTCCGTCTATTTTTTCAATATAAGCCGCGAAACGGCCTTGGATCCCATAGGCCCCTGCCTTATCATCCGGCTCTCCTGAGGAAACATAATCTCGAATTTCCTCTTCATTCATCGGGTAAACCGCCACATGGGTTTCTTCAGAAAAAGTGCGAACCTTCTCCTTCCCCTTTCCGCTGGCTATGAGAGTAACTCCCGTATAGACCTGGTGAGTCCTTCCCTGAAGCAGGGTTATCATGCGGACGGCCTCCTTTCTGTCCGCCGGTTTTCCCAAAATCATCCCGTCTATCGCTACCACCGTGTCAGCTCCTATTATAATCGTTCCTTCCCCCGGCCGTTCTTTCTTACATTTTTCCGCCACATCACCGGCTTTTTGTAAAGATAATTTTTCCACTACCCGGGCCGGGTCGGTGTCTGTCACGTTTTCTTCCAGATTACTTGGAATAATTTCCGGATACAGCCCAATCTGGCCCAGCAGCTCCCGTCTTCGGGGAGATGAAGACGCCAGAACCAATCGTCTTGTCATAATAAAGTCCTTTCTTTTCTGTACAGACCGTTTTTTCTGGTATCCACAATAGCACAAAAACAGGCGGTTGTAAAATGCTTCCGGCAAATTTCCGCCAAACACCTTACCCCCGCCATTTTTTTGTTATGCATACTGCAAATTCATTAAAAAAGCAATGCCCACTCCCAAGATCGCTCCGGCCGCTACCTGCAGGGGAGTATGGCCTACATATTCCTTTAAAGTCTCTTGAAGCACCTCCCCATTAAGCTCATTGAGCTTTAGCTTAAACGGGTTTTCTTCCAGCATCCAGTTTAACAGCTTTGCCTGCTTTCCGGTCTCGCGGCGCACGCCTACAGCATCATACATTACCACCATTGCCATCACAAAGCATACCGCAAACTCAAAGGATCCCAGACCGTAGCAGAGTCCTGCAGATGTGGTCAAAGCACAGACCGTAGCAGAGTGAGAGCTGGGCATTCCTCCCGAGCCGGTAAGCCTTTCTGCGTTAAAGCTTTTATTGAGGGCAAAATCAATCATTGTCTTTAAAACCTGTGCCACCGTCCATCCGATTACCGAGGTAATAAGCACCTGATTTTCTAACAGTTCCTTCCACATCTTTTCGCGTCTCCTCTGTCCGGAAAAAATCAGGGCCGTTGCGCTTCGATTTCCATCGGCTATATGCAACAGCCCTGATTTTCTCATTCTTTCCTGTAAACCTTAATATCCAATCAGCCAGTCATACAGCTCCTGATACTTAAGAGCCGAAGTATTCCAGGAGTAATCCATTGCCATACCTCTGTCGATAATCTTGTTCCACTCCCGCTTCTTATTATAATAAACATACTTTGCATACTGAATGCTGCTTAGCATCTCATGTGCATTGTAGTTAGCAAATGAGAATCCGGTTCCGGTTCCCTCGTACTCATTGTAAGGTGCAACCGTATCCTTTAATCCGCCTGTCTCTCGTACAATGGGCACCGTACCGTAGCGCAGAGCAATAAGCTGGCTTAAACCGCAGGGTTCAAATAAAGACGGCATCAGATACGCATCGCATGCTGCATAAATTTTGTGAGACATTGGATTGGAATAATAAATATTAGCGGAAACACGCTCGTTGTACTTCCAGTCATAATGGCGGAACATATTCTCGTAGCGCTCATCGCCGGTTCCCAGCACTACAAATTGCAGATCATCGCTGCAAATCTCATCCATTACACACTGAATCAGATCCAGACCCTTCTGATCCGTCAGACGGGAAACAATGCCAATCATAAATTTGCCCGCATCTCTGGTAAGCCCCAGCTCTTCCTGAAGCGCTACTTTGTTCTTTGCCTTCTCCTTGCGGAAATTTTTGGCATTGTACTTTTGAACAATAAAGTCATCCGTCTCCGGATTGAATTCATCATAATCAATACCGTTGACAATTCCCCTCAAGCTATTTGACCGGGCGCGCATCAAGCCGTCTAATCCCTCGCCGTAGAAGGGCATTTTAATCTCCTCCGCATAAGTATCGCTTACGGTAGTGATAGCATCCGCGTAAACTACGCCTCCCTTTAGCATATTTCCGTCCTTATATGCTTCCAGCTTATCCGGGGTAAAGTAGTAATCCGGAAGTCCGGACAGCCTCTGGATAGTTTTTACATCCCATACGCCCTGGAACTTTAAGTTGTGAATGGTAAATACAGACTTCATATTGCGGAAAAAGTCCCCGTCATGGAACCGATCCTTTAAATGTACCGGGATCAGGCCGGTCTGCCAGTCATGGCAATGAACCACATCCGGCTGCCATCCGATAACCGGAAGAGCGGACAGAGCCGCTTTGGAGAAGAATGCAAATTTCTCCAGGTCATGATACCAGTCGCCGTAAGGCCTGTCTCCGCAGAAGTAGCCCTCGTTATCGATAAAATAGAACGTAATGCCCTCATGGACGTATTCCAAAATCCCTACATATCTGCTCTGACCCAGATAGTCCATATAAAAATGGTTCACATAAGTCATCTTATTGCGCCATTCTTCCTTGATGCACAGATACTTAGGGATCATTACGCGTACGTCAAAATATTCTTTATTAAAACACTTGGGCAGGGAGCCCGCTACGTCAGCAAGACCTCCCGTCTTAATAAAGGGCACTGCTTCGGATGCCACAAATAGAATCTTTTTCATGAAAAAACCTCCCTCACCTTATTGTTGCTTTTGTTCATGCTCAATTATTAACAGTATACAATATTTTTCAGGTTTTAGGAAGTCTTATCTGTATTTTTTTATGAAATTCGTTTGTAGTCTAATCGAATCTTGTCCGCAATCAATGCCACAAATTCGGAATTTGTAGGTTTTCCCTTGCCGTTGCTGACCGTATAGCCAAAGAGTTCGTTGATGGTATCCATCTTTCCCCGGCTCCAGGCCACTTCAATAGCGTGGCGGATGGCTCGTTCCACGCGGCTGGGCGTAGTCTGGTGCTTCTTTGCAATGGTCGGATATAAAATCTTGGTTACCGAAGTCAGCATTTCATGATCTTCTACGGAAATAATAATGGCATCCCTTAAATATTGATATCCTTTAATGTGGGCAGGAATCCCGATTTCATGCAGGATATGAGTGACATCATTTTCCAGATTCTGTTCCATATACTCTGCTTTGTCTATATAAGGCCGTACTTTTTTAATTTCCGGGAAATCGGGAACCGCCCCGTATCCTTTGCCAACCCGGCGTATTTTGTCGATGATAATTTCCCGGTTAAATGGTTTCATAATGTAATAACTGGCGCCCATGCGAAAAGCGTCCGCCGTCACGTTTTCGCTTCCCGCCGCGGTAATCATGATAAAAGAGGGCACTTTCCCCAGCGAATGGTTTTGTTTGACTTTTTCCATCACTGAAATTCCGTCAAGCCTCGGCATGATTACGTCTAAGAGCACAATATCCGGACTAGTTCTGACAATCATGGCATAGGCATCTTCCCCATTATCTGCCTTGCCGACTACATGAAATCCCTCTTCTCCTTCTACTATGTCCTGCAGCAAACCTAAAGTTTGCGGGTTATCATCTGCAATCGCCACATTTAATTCTGCCATGTGAAAAATCCTCCTCACTTTTTGAACATTTCCAGCGCTTTGTGCTGTACCATGTATTATAGCCTTTGGATTTTCTCACATGCAACGGAATTCAACCGCAAGTTTCGACAAAGAACCGGCGGAATCCTTTTTTTCTTAGCGTTCAATCCCTCATCTTTTCCATCATTTCTTTTATCTGTTCAGCCGCCTCCCTGGAGTCTGCTCCGAAAGCCCTGACACAAATGAAATCCCCGCTGTTTAATCCCAATCCCAGAATATCAATAGTGGATTTAGCATCTGCTTCTATGTTTTCCTGCTCCTTTACCAACCGGATCTGGCTTGAAAATCCAGACGCCAGGCTGGATATCATTGCTGCAGGGCGCAGGTGGATTCCATCCGGGTTTTTAATGATAGCCCATATCTCAGTCTGCATAATTCCCTTCCTCCCCTCTTCTTTTTTACCTATATAAAGGGATTCTATTTTTATACTGCTCAAGGAGACGCAAATTAAAGGCTGCTCCTCCTTCTACATTTCCGCTGGCAAATATGGGACATTCCACTCCTTTTTCTTCTAAAATCCGAACCGCCCCGGCAAAAATCGTGTGGAGGATAACCCCTCCGATTATGGTGGACGCCGGCTCAAAGGAAACTCCGTTCTCCATTGTTAAACAGCCATCCCCTATAGGACAGAGATTATCAATAGAAAGGTTGGCAATGTCCATAAGACGAAGCCCGGAGGAATGTCTGGATGGCTGACTTTTAGAAAAACTCTCCGAAGTCAGACCAATAACATAGGCTCCTCTCTCCTTTGCAATGGCAGCCACATCTAAAGGCACACCATTCCGCCCAGAGGTGGAGATCACAAAAATCAGATCTCCAGGTTCAATGGGCTGAGATTCCATAAAGGTTTGGGCGTACCCATTGAGCCGCTCAACCCGGGAGGAGCGAACTGCTCCGTTAGCCAGCAAAAGATCCGGTACAAATATGGGAGAGACTGCTGCCATCCCTCCTGCCCGGTAAAAAAGCTCTTCGCATAATATTGCGGAATGTCCGGATCCAAATACGTAAATTACCCGTTGCCGCTCTATTGCCTCTGCCACCTTTCCGGATGCCAGCTTAAGTATTTCTGTTTCTTTTAAAAAGACCTGATCCGTCAGTTCCTTTATCCTGTCCCAATATTCTCTCATAGACTCTCCCAGTGATTTCTAAGATTCCAGGCCATCCGGTTCCAGGTGTGACGCACGCCTCTGACGGCTACCGAATAGGTATATAAATTTTCCGGCGGCGGAGATCCCAGCGGATATCCTGCAGTGCTGATATGGTGAATATCAGCCCCTGTTCGTTTTGCACTCAAGGCAAGCTGTCGGATGGTTTCCCTGTCTGAACCTTCTTGAGATGTAGTAATCGCAGAGAGAACCAGACCTCCATTTTTATGGATTTCCCCGGCATAGTCTGCCGCCATTCTCTCCGTAACCCCTGGTACGGTTCCCGGCACAGGTATAATGCTTCCGTCAGCCCCTGCTTCCATATAAGCCCTGGCAGCATCCGGGGTGTATGTTTCCCACATCCCGGAATGATGCATTTTTCCGGCTATAACCAGAATATCCCCGGATGCCCTGCGTACAGTCTTTACGCTTTCTATTATTTCCTTATGGCCTATCGGCCCCCTGCAGGGGTTGGCGCTGAGGATAATAAAAGCCGCGCCGCTTTCCACCGCCTTATTTACTGTCTCTTCTGATGCCCGGATTGGTTCCGGCACGTAAGGCAAATCCGGCTCCAGAATAGGCCCGCAGGGTCTGCCAAGATACCGGGACAATCCCTGAAATCCACAAGGCACATGGGTTAGGCTTTCCAGCTCCGGTATTACCGGTTTATCCAGAAACGGAACTCCTGCATTGACAAAAATCAAATCGGCTCCAAAGGCTGCAGACATCTCCCCATTGCTTACTGCCGATCCATAACCACAGGGAACACCGCTTGTCACCCCTTCTACCTCAGCTCCGATTACTCTCCCCTCTGATTCTAAGATTGCTTCCGCCAAAGCCCTGCCTTTTAAATCTCCCAGGGCAGATCCCCATATGTCTAATATTCTCATAATTTTCTCCATTCTACGTTTATCTGCTGAAGGTATTTTCCTTTATCCCAGCCATCCCAGCCTCTTCAGGTTCTCTTCCATCTGTTGCCGGATGGGATCCCTGTCTACAAAATTCCGGATTACCACCACTGCTGGAACCTGGTTCTGAAAGATCTCCACATGCATCTCCTGACCGGCAATAACATCAAACTGTTTTGCTATAGCTTGAGCCGACGTATAGTCTGTATGTTCAATTTCAATATCCAAATTCATGGACTTTGCCACCTCTTCAATTAAAAGCTTTAGCATCATGCTGCTTCCAATTCCCCACCCGCACACACATAATATTTTAATAGGGGTTCCGTCCGGTTTTCTAATCATAGCTCTGTCTCCTTTCAGACTTTTTGTTTTCTCTTATAATAGCTGATATAGCAAAGGGAAAGGATGATGATACCTGCAGGAAGGGCCCATACACCGACATTTCCTAATTCTTTAAAAGGCCTTCCTAAAAGCCGCAAAAGAATCGTCATGACAAAATAATCTTCGTTGGCAATCCATACAATCTGAGGAGCAGTGTCGGCCAAAAGAGGCCAGGTAACCGCCATTCCCACTGCCATCATGATTCCGTCAATGGCTCCGCCTAACACCGCTCCTTTCACTCCTCCATACACTCCTCCCGCAATGCCGCAAGCCGCCCCTCCGAAGAACAGGACAGAAGGCGGGATTGCAAACCAGCCTGCCGCTGCCATTATTACCATCAAAAGTAAATACACAACTGTGGCAGAGATAAATCCGATCTGTACCGCCGTAGGCGCATAGGGATAAATGGCCGGGCAGTCCAGGGCGGGCTTTGCCCCGGGGATAATTCTGTCACTGATCCCCTTAAAAGCGGGGACAATCTCAGCCAGGAACATCCTCACTCCATAAAGCAGAATCCCTAAGCCGGCCGCAAACCGGAAACCAACAATAAATACCCATACATAAGGATTAATATTCCCATCATACAAAGCCGCCTGCCGGGCCACCACCTCTTTATCTGCCATAATTACGGCTGCCAGCATGACTATGGACACCAGAATCGCGCTGGATACGTTTACATCCTTCATAAAGTCCAGGCGTTTGGAAATTTTAATCTCTTCTACGTTGCGCTGCTTCTTTTTCCCCAGAAACATTCCCAGTTTCATAGAAAGCCAGGTTCCGGAAGCGGTGGTATGGGCGTACCCAAAAGAGGATGTTTTCGCCAGTTTTATTATCAACGGCTCCATAAACAGTGGCTGCACTGTCATGTAAGCCGCCATAATCAGGGAAGATACCGCCACCAGTTCAAAGGAGCCAATCCCCGGAAATGACGCCATTACTGCCGCGCATACTAAAACAGAAAACCAGAACATTAAATGGGCGGTCAGATACACATATTTGGTGTTTAGAACCTTAACAGCAAATATGTGAAGCAGGAACCCAAAAGCTACTACCAGGGCAATGTCCCCTCCCTGTTTCGCTATAAACAGATCCATGTTGCCCGGCGCAGCGGCGGCTTCCATACCAAAAGCACTGGACATAATATTGGTAAAGTAGGATAATTCCCCGGTAAATACCCCTACTCCTACTGTCAGGATCACCACTCCTATTGCTGCTTTTACGGCTCCCGTAACCGCTTCCTCTATCCGTTTTTTCTGCAGCGCCAACCCGGCAAAGGCAATGAGAGCCATCATGATGGAAAGCTGATTAAATAGATTGTCTGCGATAAATTGCGTAATTTCAATAAGTCCTTTCATATTCCCCTCCGTCCATATAAAATCAAACTATACAAGTTTCTCAGCACTCTTCTATAGACTTTATCACCTCCAAAACCTCTTTCTTTTTCTCTGCTTTCCGGATTTTTTTCAGGGCTTCCGGGCTGGCCAAAAGGTTCATCAGAGATTTCAGCACATGGACATGACTGTATTGATCCTCCGCTCCAAAAAAGAAAATCATGTCCACTTTTGTCCCTTCTGCAATTTCCACCGGCTTTTTTAGCATAGTCAGGCTCATACACAGCTTTCTTACCCCCATTTCCGGCCTTGCGTGGGGCATTGCTATCCCCGGTCCGATTACAATGTAGCTTCCCATGGTATGAGAAATTTCATAGGCCGCCTCCGCATATTCCATAGTAATCCAGTCCTCCTCTAAAAGAGGGCCGGCAGCCATAAAAAGCGCCTCTTTCCAGCTCTCTGCCTCACAGGCAAGCTGGATTGTTTTTTCAGTAAGCACCTCCTTTAAGCTTACCTCTGTGGGAGTTTTATCCATATCCGCATCCGTTCCTTTCAAAATCTGTTCTAATTCGTTTTGCAATGATTCTTTGTCTTTCACTGCCGCATACTTTCCAATTGTATCCATAATCTTCTGTACCAGGCCAGCTTTCCGGGGCCTGGAGCACAAATCTTTTGTAAACAAGTTATCTCTCAAAATCCAGATAGCTTTATAAATCTGGAAAAGGGATTCCACCGGAAGAGAAGGTTTTACAATAACCTGAGGCAGATCACATTCCTTTATCGCTGCAGTGGTAATAATCAGTTCCGGACAGTACTTTCCAATATAATAGTCTGCCTCTGCCAAAGGAGCCGCTGCCGCAATGTCCAAGATTGCAACATTCTCCTGAAGCCGGGATTTTAATATCAGGGAAGTTCCAACCCCATTGGAACATATGACCAAAGTTCTTATGGCACGCTTGCGCTTTTCCAAATACCGGCTCCGGGCCGCCACAAAGTGGAGCGCTACAAATTCCAGTTCCTCTATGGACAGCTCCTGATGGACATAATGCTCCAGGCTGGCCGTTGATTTTCTGGCAGCTTCCACATACCGGAAGGAATCTTTCAACATATCTGACAGCTCTCCGCTGGTTCTGATATAGTATCGCTTGCGGAAAATCATCTGGTTCAAATCCTGGACAAGACCATTATAAAGCTCCCCATCTTCTTGAAATGCTTCCCCCAGATTTTCCTTCATCTGATCTATAATATCTTTCGCAATCTTTTGAATCTCGGCCAACTGATCCATGTTCCCCACATAAAAATCAAAGGAATACATTCCTTTTAACAGGATAGCCAGATATGCTGCTTCCTCCTTCTGTTTTTTTCCTTCCCCGGCCCCATTCTTTTCCCCCTTCACACAGTCTTTGCCAGGTGAGAAAAAATAAGTTACGGCCTGCCTGGCAATCTGGTACTCTCTGGTTATGGCTAATGCCTGAATATCCTCCTTTTGGATCTCTATATACTTTCCAATCCCCACCCGTCCCAGAGCAATGATCAGGTAAATAAGGATTTTATCTCTCTGTTCTTCACTGAAGCAGAAAACTATTTGATTTTGTATCAGCAGCAAGGTTTCCCGAAGTTTCTGAATTTCTACACCCTTAAAAAGCGCATCTCCCATAGTCTGGTCCAGAGTATAAAGATCAAACTTCTGCCCAAACACCTCTGCCGGATCCAGCAGCATATTTAAAACCCCATTTCGAATCCATAGTTCTTCCCCGGCAATTGCAATCCCAAAGTTGGGTTTAGTAATAATCTTAATCCCATATTGGGCGCAAAAGTCTTTTACATGTTTCAAATCCCCTATAATGGTGCTTCTGCTTACATCCAGCTTTTCTGCTATTTGTTGGATAGTGATGTATTGCCTTTCCATGACTAAAAGCAGCATAATCAACTGGCACCGGCGGCCGGAAGGAATTAGTTCTCCCATATCCGGTTCTAAAATCTTGCGAAGAATTCTGGCTTTCTCTTCCTCCAAAAGCCCATACTGCCACTCTCCCCTTTTCATACGGATTTCCGGACAGTCCAGTTCCCTCAGCTGCTTATTGATCTGCTGGATATCTTTCTGAACCGTGCGAACCGATACGGAAAGAGTCTTTGCTAGTTCTTGGCTGGTATAAGGTTTTTGCTGGTGAAACAAGCTCTTAACCAGCTTAATCTGACGGGGCGACAGCATCCTCCACCTCCTCTCTTATTTGTTTCTGTCTCTATTATAATTGTTTATTTCTTGTAAGAAAAATGCTTTGTTTTACACTTTTTTATGCAGATTTCTGTATATTTCCATATTTAAAAGGGATAAAAGAGATTCTTTTTTACATAATAAATCTGGAGGTGATAAGATGTGCCATAAGACTAAAACCATAAATCATGAGAAAAATACCAAGCCCCGGAATGCTGAAATCGATCCCAAAGAAATTGCAGAGCCACTTCCCGAGTCTACCCGGGAGCGGAGAGACGGCCCTGGCGGAGATTAAAAGGCAGTAACGCCAAATCTAAAAAGGGATGTTACAAAATGAAACCAGCAGCCTTTCTGTAAATGAATCGGCGTCTGCTTTATTTCATTTCGTAACATCCTCTTTTATTCCTGATTATTCCAGCAGTTCCCCAACCATGGCGGCATCAAAAACTACTTTCGGCATATGGTTTACTTCTATCTGGTAAAGGGCATTGGCGGCAATGTGTTCAGCCGCCTGCTCCAGATCCCGGATACCGCTGGTATCTGAAAAGATTTCAATTACCGCGTCCATTGCTTCTTTTGTCAGAATACATTCTTCCTCTTTCATACTCATTCGCTTCAGCACTTTGGGAAGCGCGTATTTCAGAAAAATAATCCGCTTTTCCTCCGGCGTATAGTCGGGGATATCTATTACGGCAAAACGTGACATTAATGGAGCGCTGATCTTGCTTTTATCATTGGCAGTGGCGATAGGATATACTCCTGCCGTGGGAATCATACATTCCATATAATTGTCTGTAAATCCCAGGTTGTCCAAAAGAGTCAACAGCACATCCGCCGGATTTCCGTTGCCCTTTCCGGCAGAAGCCTTGTCCAGCTCATTAATAATAAACACCAGATTGGATTCCCCGGCCATGGAAAATGCTTCCATAATAATACCCGGTTTCGCGTTGGAATAGATCCTGGAGCTTCCTGTAAGCTGCTCCGGATCGTTTATGGAGCTCATATCCAGGGTAGTCCAGGAAAGCTTCAAGATCCGGGCCACCGCATAAGCAATCTGGGATTTTCCCGTTCCTGCAGGGCCTACCAGCAAAAGGCCGTAAGCAGGCAGGGTATGGGTGCGGTTGATCTGGATAATGGTTTCCATAATCCGCTGCTTTACCCGCTCTAAGCCGTACAGCTCCTCATCCAGGATCCGGCGGGCTTTCTCCGGGTCAATAGCTTCAAAATAATTATTTTTCCATTGGATATTCATCATAATGGACAGGGCCCGCTGGGCGTGGCGCCTTTCCTCCGGGGACACCTCGTGGGACTTGGCAACCGCCAGATTTCTCCTGGCCCAGAGCCGGATATTATCGGGCATAGTATTCCCCGCACAGGTCATAAAATCAGTAATACTCTGGATGCTGGTAAGCTTCATGCTGTCCCCGGCTTCATCCTGCTCTTCCTCATTCTGTTCTTCCTCCGGCGCACTGCTGGAAAACAGCCTTTCAATCATGAACTGTAAAAAGCCATCTTCTGCTGACAGCTTGGTGCCGCCTCCAAAGGCGATCTCCCGGATTTTATATACCCCGTATCCTTCTTCCCTGTTCTCACCGGACAGGCGGACACTGATATGGTTTTCTCCCAGCCATTTTATCAGGCTGACAAAGCGGGCGTCTATCCGCAAAATATCTGCAGTGAATTTTCCGTCCTCCTCCTTAAATTCAAAAGCAGTTTCCTTATCCGGATTGGTAAAAACACCGCAGGAGTGATGCTTCCATTTTCTCTTCCGGTTATCTAAAACAAGAATCGGCTTTTCCGGGGAAGCCTCCGGCTGGCTGGAAGCAAATGTGGTATAGGTGCATCGGGTTTTGGTTTTTTCCTCCGTTCCACCGCTGAAATCAAATACCGGCATGGTTTGTCTCCTTCTGTAATATATAATCTTTCACCTGACGGGCAAGAAAGCATCCGTCTTCATGGGAGTAAATCACTCCCACTGCCTGCAGATAGGCATAGATAATCGTAGTTCCCACAAACTTCATCCCCCGTTTTTTCAGATCCTCTGACACGGCGTCTGACAGGGGTGATGAGGTGAGATGATTTTCGTAAATAACTTTTCCCTCTGTCCAGTGCCACAGGTACTGGGAAAAGCTTCCGTATTCCTTTTGAATCTCCCGAAAAATCCGGGCATTGGTTATGGCCGCCCGGATTTTCAGCTTGTTGCGGATAATCTCCGGATTTTCCTTAAGCTCCTTTATTTTATCTTCCCCATAAGCGCAAATAGCTTCCAGATCAAAATTGTCAAATGCCCTGCCAAACGCCTCCTGTTTATTCAGGACACATTCCCAGGAAAGCCCTGCCTGAAAGGATTCTAATATGAGCATCTCAAGGAGCTTATGATCATCGTGAACCGGCACTCCCCACTCTTCATCGTGATACCGGATGTAACGTTGGTTTTTTGGATTTGCCCACCAGCACCGGCATTTTCCGTCTGCCCATTCCATATGGCAATACCTCCTAATATAGTAATGAATTTCTACCCTCAGTGAACAAGGGGACCCACAGTTCACTGAGGGTACCTTTGACGGATTACATTAGTTTCTGTACCGCTTTCCGCAGGCAAATCTGAAAACAGTTTCCGCAGTGGAGGCACCGGCTTTCATCGATTACCCGGGGAAAGGTGTTGCTGATACAGCCTGAGGGACATACGCTTCTGCAGCCCTGGCAGCCAATACACCTCTCTCCGTCAATGCGGTAACCTCTCTCATGGATCTCTTCCCCTCCAAAAGAAAAGGCCTGGCGCACCGGTGGCTGCTTACTTAAGTCAAAGTACTCCCCTTCTCCTTTATAAAGGCAAAATACCTCCAGGGCCCTTCTGCTTTTGGGAGTAGGATAAATTTTTTCCATATAAGGGTTTTTTTGAAAAATTTCCTCCAGCCGGTCTTTCCCGACATTCTCTACCGGCCCCCGAAGGGTAATGGCTATGGATGACAGAGTTTCTTCTCCCTTAATGCCGCTTATAGAGACAAACGGTTTTTCCGTTAAGCGGCTGTAAAAGGTCTTCCCATGGGCGGTAAGAAAATAAAGCCCCTTTTCATCCGCAAGCATTAAATCAATTACCGTGGAACAAGGCAGTCCCCGATCATCTATAGTGGCAAAAACAACGGAATGGATGTCCTTCTGCAAAATATGTAAAATCTCAGGGGCAGTCATAGTATCTTTTCTCCTTTTGGATCCTTCTTCTAAAATTATGAAAAAAACCGCCCTCCGGCGGTTCCTGCAGCCAGCGCCGGCACCCGGCGCTTAAACGCAATTTCAGCAATGCAGGGGTACAGCATATCTCTGCCTGCAATTATAGTATATTCAACCTTGGTAAAATTGTCAATATTTTTACTTCCTAAGGCAGTCTGACGGGCAAACCGGCGCCCGTCAGTCCATTCTGCTTACGGAGTATCCAGCAAAGCCTGCCGGAGGCGCATTTTGTCGGATTCTAGTAGATCGCCCTCTCCTGAAGCATCAGGGTAGGATACCCATACTGGCGCAGCTTCTGCTCCATAGCGGCGGCATTATCCATGTTGAGAAATGCCCCCACTCTCACCTGATACCAAGGTTCCTTGTAGACAATGAATACAGGGAATCCCTGGGATCTGAGCCTTGCGGCCTCTTCTTCTGCAAACCTTCTGTCCTGGTACGCCCCCACCTGGATCTGGTAATATTCCGGCACCGATTCCTCTTCCTCCCGGATAGTCTTTAAAATTCCCTGGGCAATAGCATTGGCCACGGCGTCGAATTTCTCATCAAAAATCCGGTTATCCCGGTCATTATCTAAAAATCCCGCTTCCACCAGAACCGCCGGCATCTGTGTTCGGCGCAGCACCACCAGCCCCGGTCTTTCCTGGATCCCCAGATTATCATAGCCTGTCAGGTCATGAAGGGACTGGTTAATATTCTGGGCTAACATGTGGCGAATTCCCGAGTCTTCGTAGACCAGAGTCTCTATCCCTGATGCCGTGCCGGGCTGGGGCATGGCATTGCGGTGGAGCGATACGAAAAAATCCGCTCCGGAACGGTTGGCAATCTCTGCTTTTTCATATGGATTATCATACACATCCCGGATCCTGGTATATACCACATTGACCCCGTTTCTCTCCAGGATCTGTCCTACCGCCAAGGCCAGACGCAGAGTATCGTCCTTTTCCTTCCTTCCCTCATAGATAGCTCCTGGTTCCTCTCCGCCGTGGCCGGCATCTATCATAACCGTTCTTTGTTGTGCCAATTGTCTGCCTCCAAAAAAACTTCTCCTGTTATCATATTCCTTATCCCGAAAATTGACACAAAATATGCGGGAGTTTCGTTAATCCGGCAAAACGCGCCGATGACGCTTTTGTCGGATTAGCGAAACTCCCGCAGCCGGTTTTGCTGCCTTACCCCTTTACCGCTCCTGAGGTCAGTCCCTGTATAAAATATCTCTGAAGGAATACAAAAATAATCGTTACCGGAATCGCCGCCACAATACTGGCTGCCATCATATATCCCCAGTTGGTGGACGCTTCTCCCAAAAAGGTCATAACCAGACCGGAGGCCAGGGTACGCTTGGCCGTGTCGGTTACCAAGGTCATAGAATAGAGCAGATCATTCCAGCTCCACACAAAACCGTAGATTGCAATAGAAATCATTCCCGGCACGGTAATGGGAAATACAATCTGAAGCATAATCTTTAAGTTCCCCGCTCCGTCAATCTTTGCGCTTTCAATCAGGGAATCGGGAAGCTGGTCAAAGTAGGACTTTAAAGTCCAGGTACCTACCGGAAGAGTAAATACCACATAGGAAATCAGCAGCGCCCAATAGCTTCCCAGCAGCCCCACTTTCTGCATCAGAAGATAGATGGATAAAAGCAGGATTGCCTGGGGAAAGGCCTGGCTCATCATAAAAAGTCCCATAATAAATTTCCGTCCCGTATAGCGGAACTTGGAAAAGCTGTAAGCCGCCATGGCGCATACGGCAGTGGCCATGGCGCTGCTTCCAAAGGATACGATCAAGCTGTTTTTTAAGTATCCCATAATCTTTTCATCCGTTACAATCCGGATAATGTTTTCCAGGGTCTTGGTCCCTGTAAAGAAGCCCAGGGTAAAAGTTTCCGCAGACGGCTTAAGAGCCGTATTGATCATCCACAGAAGAGGAAGGAATACAAATCCTCCGATCAGGATGGTAAATATCCAGAAGAAAGCCCGAAAGGCCGGTGTTTTCCGAAACATATTCCTTTCCTCCTATTCTGATTCGCTGACCTGGCGCAGGTAGACAAAGCTGAATCCTGCCAGCAGAACAGCCCAAATCGTTCCGATTGTTGCCGCCTTGCCCATATTCCAGTTTTTAAAGGCTGTGGTATATACCTCAATGGATAAGGTGGTGGTAGCTCTTGCCGGTCCTCCCTGAACCATGGTCCAGGGAAGGTCAAAGTGCTGCAGATTACCGATGGCTCCTAAAATCAGTACCAATACCGCAATTGTTTTCATAGACGGGAGAACCATATACCAGAATACCTGCCAGTTGTTGGCTCCGTCTACTCTGGCCGCCTCCACCTGTTCTAAAGATACTCCCTGAAGCCCGCCCAAGAGAAACGCCATATACCACGGCAGCATCTGCCAGGTACGGGCAATGACAACACATCCTAAGGCGGTGCCGGTCTGGCCCAGCCAGGGAATCCCTTCGTCCAGGATCCCAAGGCTGGTGAGAATCCCGTTTAACACGCCGTACTGGCCGTTAAAAATCCAGCTCCACAAAAATCCGATAGCGGTTCCGGGAATAATCCAGTTCACCAGGGTTACGCCTCTTAAAAACTCCGAGCCTTTAAATCCCTGGTTTAACAGGACCGCCCAGATAAATCCCAGGGTAAAGGGAAGGATGGTAGAAAAAACAACAAAAATCACTGTAGTTGTCAAGGTTTTTGAAAAATACGGATCCGCAAATACCTTCCGGTAATTTTCCAGTCCGATAAATTTATAATTAGGAGTCAGCATAGAGCGGTCTGTAAAGGACATCATAATTGCGCTGACAAAAGGGTATAAAATAATTCCTGCGAAAATTGCAAGTCCCGGCACGACCAGCAGAAATCCTACCTGGGCATCTGTCAGACGGTGCTGCCTGATTCCTTGTTTCATAGCTTACCTCCATCCGGTTTATAAAGCGGCAATTCTTGCTGCCATATCCTTTACTGCCTGCTCGGCAGCTTTCTGTCCCAATAAAGCATACTGAAGTTCTTCCGTTATAATGGTTTTTACTTCGTTGGCATTTGCCAGTCTGGCGGTTTCCTCCAGGCGGGCAGTCTCGGTAGACTTTAAGAAACCATTTAAATAAGAATCTCCCTTTACCTCTTCCTTCTCCGCCATGGACTTAGTAACCGGCGGCATGCCATTGTTGGTAAAGTAATCCATTGCAATCTCATCACTGACCAGGGTCTTTGCAAGCTCTGCAGCCGCCTCTTTGTACTGAGAGTCCTTAAAGATTACCAGCATATGTCCCCACATGGTGCTCTGAGGCTTATCCCCTTCCTTTAATATCGGGCGCTCCATGGCAGAGCAGACATTAACTGCATCCTCCGGCGCAACGCCGTTATTTACAGCCTGGCCCTTTGCTAAAACTGCGTCGTCATAGAAAGCTACCTTCCCCTGAGCAAAAAGCTGACGGGCCTCCCCCCGGCCTACGTCCATGGAAATATATCCCTTGGCCAGCATGTCCTGATACCATTGTACACAGGCAACCGCTTCCGGACTGTCCAGAGCTACGCCGCCGTTTTCATCATAAATCGATCCGCCAAAGGTCCAAAGCCAGGGAGCAAAATCCCCTGCACAGGTAGCGTCTTTGGTGGAGACTGCATAGGGGATTACATCCCCGTTTAAAGCCTTTACATCTGCCAGGCACTGCTCAAACTCTTCCATGGTAACCGGAACAACCTCCCAGCCTGCTTCCTTTAAAATCTGAGGATTATATACCATAGTGATAGAAGCCATGCTCCAGGGCATACCGAGCTGCTGGCCGTCAATATTTCCTACCTCCAGAGCAGATTCCTGGAAGTTTCCCTTTAAATAATCCTCTCCCAGAACCTCATTTAAGTCTGCCAATACCCCTGCCTGGGCTACGGTGTTGAAAATCCCGATATCTACCTGGGCAATATCCAGCTGTTCCCCTCCCTGGGTACGAATCAGAAGCTGCTGGGCTGTATCCGCCCAGGTCCAGCCTACCCAGGTAACGTCATTTCCCGTATTGGTGCGGTAGGTCTCCATCATCTTCTGGAAAATGTCCTTGCTGGCCTCTTCCTCTCCGGACCAGCCTGCCCATACAATGCTTGCAGCTTCCGGGGAAGCCGCCTCCCCTTTGGTTTCCTGACCTGACTTACTGTCTCCCGCCTGAGAGGTCCCTGCCTCAGAAGCCGCTGTAGTGTCTGCCGGAGCGGAGCCGCCTCCACAGGCAGATAATAATCCTGCTGTCATAGCAGCGCTCATTGCCAATGCCAACATTCTTTTTTTCATTTTTTAATCCTCCTGTTTCTTTCATTTCTTTATTAATAGACTCTTATTTCAAACACCTCTGCCCGGCCCTGGCCATAGTCAGAAGTAATTTCCAAGCGTAAACCGCTAATCTCCACAGGCTCTGGCAGCTTCACCTGCCATCTGCGCTTCCAGTTGTCCGAAATCTCCCCTAGTTTTTCCCAGACTCCTGACCCTCTTGCATAAAGCGCCGCGCTTCTTACCAGCTGAGGCGGCATCCCGGCTCTGGGAACGTATTTGTGGTGATCATCCCAGGAATCCGCCCTGGAGGAAACCAGCTCTTTATTCAAATCCGGGTTAAAAAACACCAAGATTTCCCGGACCTGTATCTTTTCTTTAAAAGTAAGCTCTGCCCAGGGGCTTTTCTCTTTTTGGGAAATCCACAGATTAGGGCTTTTCCACAGCCTGGCCCGATTGTTTATCAGGTTTTCCCCATTATATAAAGAAGAATTCAGACGGATATAGGGATTTTTATAATCTGCCCAATCCTTATGGCCCATAAGAAATCCTGGAAGCTCTTCTCTTCCTGCAATGATTTTCACCCCGGCCGCCTTTTGAAATACCGCGGTTGCAAAGCCTTCTCCCTCCTTATCCATTTCCTCCAGGGAGATCCACTGCCTTCCGGGCTCCAGCTTTAAACTGCCTTGTCCCGTTTTTTTCCCGTAGGCCGCCCTGGAAGGAAGGCAGGACTCATAGATCTCATAAAAAAGTTCTGTTTTCTCTTCCGTCCGGAAAAGAACCTCTGCCCTTCCTGCCGCTTTCGGCCATACCAGGAATCCGCCCTCTGCCAGATCCCAGCAGCCGTCCTCTTCCGCGCTTCCCGCATTTTCCTCAGAAGAAACCTGTACGGCGGCATTTCCTGCCAGATTCCTCGTCCGGTCAAAATCTACTCCCGGGATCAGCATATCGTTGTCTAAAAGCCGCTGCTGGATATCCTTTACCGCTTCTCTGTCCAGATCCCCCGGCCTGCGTTTCAGTTCCAGGCACTTAGCCGCCAGGCTGCCGGCCGCCTGGCCGGAGAGAGCGCAGGTGTTCATAATTCGGGTGGAAGCAAAGGCCACATGGCTGACTCCAATATTCCTTCCTGCAAAAATCAGGTTTCCCACTTTTTTGTTATACAGGCATCCCAAGGGTACGGGATAAATCTGTACCGGAATCTGGATGCAGTTTTCTTCCTCTGTATTAATTCCGTCTGAGGGGTGAAAGTCCAGATACCATCCTCCGTAAAATGCGCTGTCCGGTAAATCTGCCGGTTCCAGAACATCCTGTTGGCAAAGTATCGTTTCCGTAACCATCCGGCGGCTCTCCCTCTTGCCGGGAAGGTTGCCTTCCCAGGAAAGGGTAAGCTGATCCGCCTTAAATCTGCCGCTGTTTTTTATGTAATTCCATACTCCGGCCACCAGGCGTTTTAATTCCAGGCCGATTTCCTGGGCGTCGTCAATCGTATTCTGCATGCCTCCCATCTCAAACCACCAGTAATCGCAGCCATTCATCTGCTCGTTTACAATCCTTCCTCCCCGTCCCAACATTCCTTCTATCTGTTCTATGGAATAAGCGAAATCCGGAGCCTTATACTCTACCGGCTTACCGGCATTTTGAGTAAAAAAGAAAATGGTATTTCCAAATGTGGTCTTTTCCGGTTCCAGCGGCGCCAGGCTTTCCCCGTACTTCTGCCGCTCCTCCTTTCCCATGACGCTGGGCACTCCGGCAAGCTGGCCGATGGTTCCGTCTCCTGTGGCGTCTATGAATATCTGCCCTTCAAATTCAATGTTTTTTTCCGTTCCCATCTGGCTTCCTGAAACGGATCGGATGGTTCCGTCCTCTTTCATTTTTACTTCTGACACATGGGTATTTAAAAATAAGGTAATATTTTCTTCCTGAAGCGTCTGCTCCAGCAGAACATCATCCCAAAAAACCGGATTGGCTTCCGGGTTTAAATACAGGTTTCTCAGCTTTAGCTCTCCCCAGATTCCCATCTCTTCCGCATACAGATTGCCTGCGCCGGTAGCGCCTCTTGTCCATACCCGGATCTCACTGCTGGAATTTCCGCCCAGCACGGGACGGTTTGTTATCAGTACGGTCTTTCTCCCCTGCCTTGCCAGAGCCAAAGCTCCGCAGATTCCGGCAGGCCCGCCGCCTGTTACCACTGCTTCTGCCCGATAAATCACGGCCTAATCCTCCCTTTGCAGAATTTTACATAATAATCTCTTTTTTAATGTCAATTTCTTCATTATTCCTTAGGTTTTTGTGCTTTTTTCTAAATTATATTCTATATATTACCACTATACAGGGAGATTTTCATTAAATTTTCTGCTTTATTTCTGGATTATTCTGCAATATTATATTATAATATTTTACAGTAGAATCCTGTTTTTTAAAGAGATTTTTGAAACGATATAGAAGGAGGAGAAAAAGTGAACAGCAGATACAGCAAAATCGCAGATTTTTTTGCTTTTGCAGAAAAAGAATACCACATTCAGATTTGTATTAAAGATTATTCCGGATTTGTCCCGGTAAATAAAGAGCTGGATGAAGCCCTTCAGCCCTACCTGGCCCACACCAATCCCTTCTGCATGTATATGAAGTCTGAAAGAGCGGTTTATCACCGCTGCCTGTCTATGATCCGGAAAACGAACCACCGCTGTCAGAAAGAAGGGGGCACCTTCTTCGGAATGTGCCATGGAGGGTTGTGTGAATACGTGACCCCCATTGTCAACCGGAATCTGGTTATCGGCACCATCAATACCGGCTTTTTCCCCGGACACGAGGCCTTGGCTTTCAACCGTATCCGCCATGTGTGCCAGGCTTCCGCCACTTTAAAGGAAGAAACCGCCATTGCCCTTTACCGCCAGAGTATCTCCACTCCCTCTATCCGGCCGGAAGCTCTGATTCCTATTATGGAGCTGATTGCAGAATATTTGTCTTTTACCTATGACACTATGGAATCCACCCGCAATTCTTCCGGAAAGCGGCACTACAATTCCAATGAAGATACCATCCTCTCCCATGCTGCAGAATACATCCGTCAGAACTTTACCCAGCGGATTACCATGGAAGAGCTGGCCGATTTCTGCCATTGCAGCCAGTCCCATTTAAGTCATATTTTTAAACGTCGGATCCAGGTAAACGTCAACACCTATATCAACAAGGTACGCATTGAGGCGTCCAAAAATTTCCTGGTGGAAACCGACGTTCCGATCGGGGACATTGCCTTTAGCGTAGGCTTTAATGACTCCAATTATTACACCCGCGTTTTCACCCAGCTTGTCAGCATCTCTCCCCGGGAGTACCGGAGGCGGTTTAAAAATAACGGGGAAGGCCGGCATCCTATATAAAGTATGCCGCGCCCTCCCTTTAAGCCAACTTAAAAATTAGCCCCGTTCCAGCCCCAGTTTTCCACTTCCTGGTAGGTAATATAGAGCCGATCCTGGCTGATTTTAAGCTCTTCCTGAAAAATCATGGTTAAAAGGCCTGTGAGCCGGTCATAGTCGCTGGCTGATGCCTTTCCAAAGATTTTCACCTCAATAAAAGCCGTAGGCCCATTCTGATTCCCCTGAAAATACAGGCTGTATTCATCCTCAAATCCAACCATCAGCCAGTTTTCTGTTTTTCCCGGAATGGCGGCAATCGCTTTTCCCAAACGGGTCTTTACCGCATCCTTCTGTTCATTGGTAAGCTTAATTGACACTTTTGAATTAATAAACGGCATATCTTGGCCCTCCCTATTCTTTTTTGCTTTTACACTTATTTTATCACAAATATTGAAAATTTTACATACTATCTCTCATCCTCCGGCTTTTCGGTACTCTGACGGGGACATCCCCGTCTGCTTCTTAAACAGCCTGCTAAAATACAGAGGATTTTCATATCCTACAATAGCGGCAACCTCTGTCACATTGCAGGAAGTGGTAACCAAAAGATTCCGGGCGTTGGCGATCCGAAGATTTAAAATATACTGCATGGGCGTAATGTTGTGATACTGTTTAAAATTCCTTATAAACCAACATGCGCTCATGTGCTTAGACGCCGCGTAATCCTCAATACTGATATTTTGGTTGTAAGAGCGGTTAAAATATCTGGCAGCTTCCTCCATTTCCTCCTGAATACGGACATTCTGCTTTTTACCCTCTGCCAGTCTGCGGCTGATCCGAATCAGCAGCTCCCTTAAAAGAAGAGCAAGAAGTTCCTCATAATGAGGCCTGACCGACTGCAGCTCCAGAATCATCTGGCGGAACAAGCTATGAAATTCCGGGGAATTGCCTGTGTAAAATACGTGCTGGCTTAAAGGAATGTCATGCTCCCGCAAAATTTTTTTCACATCCCTCCCCGTAAAATGCACCCAGTACACCTCTGTCTGATCTTTGCCGTAATAAACATACCTCTGAAGCTCTTTCGGTTTGTATAAGACCATATGTCCCGCCGTCACTTCCTCTTCTTTTCCGTTAATAAAAAAATAACCTTTTCCGGATGCAATATATAAAATTTGAAAATCAATCCTTCCTTTGGGCCGGTAGGTGGGAAGCCTGGGCCTGGTAAACAGGTGGTAGGTTCCGCAGCTCCCCACCACCAGCGGCCTGGTCTTGTCCATAAAATCTACCAAAGAATGATTCAGATATCCGCAATTGGTATACATACTCGCTCCCCCTTTTGATATAATTGTACTATTTTATGCATGTTTTGTCCAATGCTGTTCATGGACAGTTTTGCAAATTTCGCCTACAATCTAAGTAAATAAAAGAAAAGGAGAAGGCATCATGATTGTACCGCGCTATTATGAGGACTTAAAAATAATGCATGAAAATACGCTGCCTCCCCGGGCGTATTATATCCCGTCCTCAAAACCAGAACCCGACCCTATAGAAGCAAGGAGCGCCTCCGACCGCCTGCTTCTCTTAAACGGCGACTGGCATTTCCGGTATTACAAAAGCATCTATGATCTGACTGAGCATTTCTACAAAACTGACTTTTCGCTAAAGGACTTTACTACCGTTTTTGTCCCCGGCGTGTGGCAAAACTACGGCTGTGACACTCACCAGTACACCAATATCCGTTACCCGTTCCCCCTTGATCCCCCTTATGTTCCCCAGGAAAATCCCTGCGGCGCTTACATCCGTGAATTTTCCTACATAAAAAATCCGGCTGCTCCCAAAGCCTATTTAACATTTGAAGGCGTAGATTCCTGCTTTTATGTCTGGCTTAACGGAAATTACGTAGGCTATAGCCAGGTTTCCCATGCGTCCAGCGAATTTGACGTGACTGATTTTCTCGAGGAAGGGTCCAACCGTCTGGCAGTCCTGGTCTTAAAATGGTGCGACGGCAGTTACCTGGAGGATCAGGATAAGTTCCGCATGAGCGGCATTTTCCGGGACGTGTATCTGATAAGCCGGCCAAAGCAGATTCTCTACGATTACTTTACCACCACTAGAATTCAGGGCAGCGGGGCTGTAGTAGAGATTTTGGGAAGCTTTTCAGGGGAAACCGACATCTGTATTACCTTAAGGGATCAAACCGGTTCCATGGTAGCTGCCGGGGATTTCCATGCCATTCCTCCTCTTCACGGCTACACCCACCGGGCGGTTCTTACTGTCCCGGACGCCCGCCTGTGGAACCCGGAATCGCCCTATCTTTACACTTTGACCTTTCAGGCCGAACATGAATTCATAACCGACCAGGTGGGTATCCGGGAAATCGGAATTCAGGACTGCGTAATATACGTCAACCACTGCCCTGTAAAATTTCACGGCGTCAACCGCCACGATTCGGATCCGGTTACCGGCTTTACCCTGGGCCGCGCCCAGGTGGAGCAAGATTTGCAGATGATAAAGCAGCACAACTTTAACGCTGTCCGAAGCAGCCATTATCCCAATTCCCCTTATTTTTATCAGCTTTGCGACCGATACGGACTGTTTGTCATCGCCGAAGCGGACAATGAAAGCCATGGTACCCAGAACCAGTATTTGCAGGACTCTACCTGGGAAAATCAAAGCCGCCGCTGGAATGAGCGGATCGCAGATAACCCGGCTTTTATGGAGGCCACCCTGGATCGGGTATATCTATGCGTTCATCGGGAGAAAAACCGGCCTTGTATTGTTATTTGGTCTATGGGAAATGAATGTGGCTACGGCTGTACTTTTGAGACTGCCTTAAAGTGGACCAAGGACTTTGATCCCACCCGCCTGACTCATTACGAAAGCGCTTACTATAAAAGCGGGCGCCGCCGCTATGATTATTCCAATATCGATGTATACAGCCGCATGTATCCCTCTTTTGAAGAAATTCAGGAATACTTAACCGACTGGCCGGACAAACCGTTTTTGATGGTAGAATACTGCCACGCTATGGGAAACGGCCCGGGAGATTTAGAAGATTATTTTCACCTTATTGAGGAACATCCTCTGATGTGCGGCGGCTTTGTATGGGAGTGGTGCGATCACGCCGTCTATAAGGGGACTGCCAGAGACGGACGGGCCGTGTATTACTACGGCGGCGATCACGGCGAATCCATCCATGACGGCAATTTCTGCATGGATGGCCTGGTATATCCCGACCGCCGCCCTCACACCGGCCTGTTAGAATACCAAAATGTATACCGCCCCGTCCGGGTAAGCCGCTACTGTCAGGATTCCGGAGAAATGCTGCTTCATAACTATTTAAACTTTTCAGATGCAGGGGATTATCTTTCCATTTCCTGGGAAGTGAGCTGCGACGGCCGGTTGATAGAATCCGGCAGGCAGGAAGCCCTTCCCTCCATACCTCCCGGAAAAGACGGAACTATATCACTGCCCCTTTCCGTCCCTGCTGCAGGAAAGTGCTTTTTAAAGATTCTCTACCACTTAAAGCAGGAAACTGCTTTTGGAAAACCAGGCGATTTTCTGGGATTTGATGAAATCCCTCTTAAAAACAGCGACAGCAGGCACCGCTACGCTGCCGTACTTTTAAACTACAACGTGGAAACCGGCCAGACCATAACCGTGACGGAAACGGGACGTTTCCTTATTCTGGAAAACAGCTTTTTCCGCTATAAATACAGCAAGCTCACCGGATTATTTACTTCTATAGAATTTAAAGGCAGACCTTTTCTTGACCTCCCCTTAGAGCTGAATCTCTGGCGCGCCCCTACGGATAACGACAGAAAGCTTAAGCACAAATGGCTGGCCGCCCGCTACGACCAGACATATACCAGGGCCTACGAAACTGCCTTTACCCAAACTGCCCAGGAAACTTCCATTCACTCCGCTATGTCCGTGGCAGCCGACTCTATTCAGAAAATCCTGGATTTAGATACGGTCTGGCGTATCAGCAATGCCGGAGAAATCTCCTTCTCCATGACGGTAAAAAAAGATCGGGAATTTCCGGATCTCCCCCGTTTCGGCCTGCGTCTCTTTCTTCCGAAAGAGATGGATCAAACCGCTTATTACGGCCTGGGACCCATGGAAAATTACCCGGATAAATGCCGGGCAGCCAGCCACGGGCTATACTTACAGCCGGTAACCGGCCTTCATGAAGACTACATCCGCCCCCAGGAAAACGGCAGCCGGGGCGACTGCGATTTTCTCACAATAAGCGGAGGCGGCCGGTGCCTAAGCGCAGTAAGCGCCCGCCCGTTTTCCTTTAATGCTTCCTGCTACACGCAGGAAGAGCTGACTGCCAAAAAGCACAATTATGAGCTGGAGCCATCCCACAGCACAGTACTGTGCCTGGACTACGGGTTAAACGGAATTGGCTCAGCCAGCTGCGGCCCGGAATTGTTAGATAAATACCGGTTCAAAGAAGATTCTTTCCAATTTTCCATGAAACTGATTCCCGGCTGCGGGCCCGCGCTCCTGCAGGGTATTTGACCCTCGCGGCAGTCACCAAATATGCATGCGAGCATGCCCACTTGGCTCGTTGCTCGCGGAAATAAACCTAATCGATTTAGATGACGCAAAATGCCAGCTGGGCTGATCCTGCGTCAGGAAAGAGGTCAAAATGAATGAGAAAACCTATTTAAAGTGGTACAACAAGATTGGTTACGGCTCCGGCGACATTGCCGGAAATGTAGTATATGCCTTTTTATCCTCCTTTGTCATGATTTACCTGACGGATACAGTAGGATTAAAGTCCGGTATTGTCGGCACTCTTATGATGGTATCCAAGCTGTTTGACGGATTTACGGATATTTTCTTTGGTTCCATGATTGACAAGACCCATTCAAAGCTGGGCAAGGCCCGTCCCTGGATGCTGTGGGCCTATATTGGCTGCGCTTTCCTTATCGGGGCTATCTTTTCCATTCCGGCAGGCATGGGAACTACGGCTCAATACGCCTGGTTTTTCGTGGCCTACACTGCTTTAAACGCAGTATTTTACACCGCTAACAATATCGCCTACTCCGCTCTCACTGCTCTTATTACCAAAAACGGCAGTGAGCGGGTACAATTAGGCTCCATCCGCTTTATGTTTGCCTTCGGCACCAGCATGCTGATTCAAGCCATTACGGTAGACGCTGTTCAGATGTTTGGCGGAGGCGCTTCCGGATGGCGGACCGTGGCAATTATTTATGCCGTAATCGGCCTTCTTATCAACACCCTGTCCGCTCTGTCCGTTAAAGAACTGCCGGAGGAATCTTTAGAAGAACCGGACATACCCGCTCAGATCGCAGCCGCCTCTTCTGAAACATATACCTTAAAAGACGCCGCAAAGCTGCTGCTCTCCAACAAATACTACCTGATTATCTGCGCCGTTTATATTCTGACTCAGATTTTTACCGCTACTCTTAATATGGGAGTCTTCTTTACTACCTATATTTTAGGAGATCCGTCTCTCTTAGGGGCATTTTCCGCAGCAATCAACATCCCCTTAATTATTGGCCTTTTATTTACGCCCATACTGGTAAAAAAATGGGGCGGCATGTATAAATTAAATCTGTGGGGTTATGCCTTGTCTGTAGCAGGCCGGGCCATGGTAATCGCCGCCGGATATATGGGGAATCTGCCTCTAATGCTGACTTTTTCCGCTATTGCTTCCCTGGGTATGAGCCCTCTGCAGGGAGATTTAAACGCCCTTATCGCTTCTTGTTCCGAGTACACCTTCTTAAAAAACCAAAAGCGCATCGACGGCACTATGTACTCCTGCACCTCTCTGGGTGTTAAAATCGGCGGCGGCATCGGCACCGCCCTGGCCGGATGGCTCTTAGAGGCCAGCGGTTATATCGGCGGAGCCGCGGTTCAGCCTCCGTCCTGCATCAGCATGCTTTACTTTATGTATCTGTGGATCCCTGCTATCATCAACTTTGTAATCATGCTCCTGCTGTCCCGGCTCAAGGTGGAGGAGGCAAATGAGACTTTAAAAAAGCAGGCAGGAAATTAGCGGGGCATTAAAACAGCCTCTCATAAATGGGGAAGGGTTCTGCGGTATTCTCTCAGTTCCTCTTCCCCGGCGGTTTCAATGATTTTACCAATTGCCTCAACAAAGGCATTTTTATCCTCCGGCAAAGTTCCTTGAAACTGGAAAGCATTTGACGCGCCTAAAGCTGCAAATTTAACAGGTATCTGTAAATTTTTAATCAGAGTACGAATCTCCCTGTATTTTTCGACTTCCCTTTCCTCTTTCCAGTTTCCGCTCTGAATTTCCTGATAAAGTTCCGAATCAGGGTAAATCGTCAGCATATTGACGCCAATCAACCCAGGGTGGAGCTGATTGCAAACGCCGGCGGTGGCCCTGGCGCCAATTTCACCTCGTCCGGCTCCGGAAATCCCTGCCAGGTAGAAGAAGTTATAATGGATACCTGCCCGATCCAATCGGCGGCATTGTTTCACAATATCAGCAGCAGTATATCCCTTATTCATAAAACTCAGGGCTTCATCATCGCCGGTTTCCATTCCTATTGTTAAACTGTCATATCCGGCCTGACGAAGAGATACTAATTCTTCATCCGACTTTAGCGTAATATCTGTGATCCGTGCAAAACATCCAATGGTTTTGACCGACGGGATATATTGACGGATCAGCCCGGCGATGGTCATAAGCCGCTCATACTTCAATACAAATGGATTCGCCCCGACCAAAAAGGCCCGCCGGATGCGTTCCGGCCTGGGCTTCCCCTGCATACGGGCTGTCAGCATGGCAAAGGGGTCCGTACTCCAAAGCTGTACTTCCTGCAAGTCTCTCTCTACATCTTCAAGAGGCGACATCCTAAACTCAAACGGCAGCTGATGATAAAGCGTGCAAAATTTGCACCTGTGGTGGGTACAGCCTGCCGTTACCTCAAGCAGCAGAGAAGTTGCCTCATATGGCGGTCTCCATATTGTTCCTGTGTAGTGCATAGCAAAACCTCCTTATGTGTTCGGAAATACCTCGTCAAGTGTTCCATTATACCGTAGCCGCTAAGCTCGTTGAATACCTCTCTAAGCGGCTAGGCATATGTTCTCACTAGACTCGGAAATACCTCGTCAAGTGTTCACATTATATCACGGTACAGAAAAATAGGAAGTACTGTACTTTTTTATAGTACCTTGTATTTCTATTATAGCTGCGATATAATCCCATAAGGAGGTTATGCAAGATGAAAAAAACCGAAACAGCCGTCAAGCGCTGTAAAACCATGTCAACTCTTCAAAAAATTTTAGGCGGTAAGTGGAAACTTGAAATTCTCTACTATATCGCTTTCCATGACATACATAGATTCGGAGAATTACGCCGCCAGATCGGCGAGATCACAGAGTCCTCCCTGACAAAGCAGCTTCGGGAATTGGAGGCTGATGGCTTTCTAATCCGGCATGATTTTAAGGAAATTCCGCCACGGGTTCAGTACACCCTGTCTGATTTAGGTAAGAGCTTTATAGATGTAATTGACTACATGAAAAAGTGGGGAGAGCAGAATTTGCCGGAGGAGGAATTTAAAAATGAATAAGCCCAAAATAAGCAAATTATTTTTGTTGGCTTTTTCGGCACTGGCAACGGTTTCCATCATTGGATGCCAGTCTGGAAAGGATTTTCCATTCTATCAGATGAAAAAACATGAAAACGATTCCGAATATGTCTGGATGCCTGCAAAAGTGATTAGAGAACAGATTGGAGTCTGCGGTATAGAGGGCCCCCTTTGAAGGCAAGAAGGTATAACGCTGGATCTGCCAGTAGCGGAAACCGTCTCTTCTGTTGGAATTTTATAACGGCGAGAATGTCCAGATGGCAACGGCAGAGTGGATTGAGGTTCTTTCTTCTGAATACTCCCCTGATTCCCAATGTATCTCCCACTGTCTGCCCTAAGCCGTACCTCTCTTTTGGAATCTCCAAATCACGGACTCCGCGTGGTTCAAACCCTTCGTTCTGAGCCGCATTAATCACATAGTCAGCGCCCTTAAGGAATTCTTAAACAGCAAAAAAGCAGCCAACCGCTTTTACCAAAAGCCCCGTTGACTGCTTTTTATATCTCTGTTATCCGATTCTCTGCTCCATCCACCGGATTGCATCCCCGATTACCTCATCCCGGCAGTACTCATTAAAAATTTCGTGGAACAGATTTCCGTAAATCTTCATCTGCTTATCCCTGGAAGCCGCTGCCTTAAAGAACTGATAGGTGTCTTCCACTCCCACCAGTCCGTCCTTCTCGCCGTGAAGCATCAGCACAGGATAGGAAAATCCCGCTTCCTTTCCCTCAAACCACTCCAGGCCCTGACAGATGGCATAGCACAGACCTGTGGTAAAGGTTTGGGTATTGTAGGGATCCTTTCCGTACCAGTCTACCACTTCCGCTACGGAGCACACACCCCCGCCCAGCTGATTAGGCAGCTTTGTATGGGGATCCAATCCCTTTTCTACTCCTTTAATCAGGGAAATGGTATCGTGGGTCAATGCCCCGCTGGTAATAATCCCTTTAAGCTTTTTATCCGGATATTTTGCACCATAGAGGGATACGGTAAAGCCGCCCATGCTGTGCCCCAGTAAAAATACCGGAACATCCGGATTCTCCTCAATAGCTATGTCAACTACCACATTGGTGTCATCCAAAAGCTCATTAAAGTCAGAATAATAGGTTCTCTCCCCTTCTGACCGTCCATGCCCCCGGTGGTCAAAACGGTAGGTGGCAATCCCTGCCTGATGGAATAAACCGGCCAGGTAATCATAGCGGCCCTGATGCTCGCAAAGACCGTGGACAATCACTGCCGCTGCCCTCCGGTTATCCGGAATTTCTTTGTTGAAATACAGTTTTGTGCCGTCAAATGAAGTAATCATTTCTCCCATAGCGTAACCTCCTTATTTTCCCCAAGTTTCATATCTATAGTATAGTTCTTTCCACCTTTCCAGTCAACCGGACCTTTCTCTCATTTTGCGACGCCCCATCTTATAGATTCCGTCCCTGATATTTATCCAAAAGGCTTTATGGTTTTGACTGTTTACACATAGCAAAAGAACGATTGATAAAATTTAATAGGGAATTGTCACAAAAGAAAAAATATGGTAGACTATCAGAGAGGAACAATCGTGTTGCAAGGTGGCAGCCTCCCTAAGCTTGAAAAAGAGGGGAGGTGGTGTATATGAGTACATACGAAGTTTTAACGCTGTTAATTCTTTTCGGAACGTTTCTTGTTGCACTGCTTACCTATATAGATAGGAATAATAAGCGAAAATAAATAAGCCTACCTTGTCACTTGCCCGGTGAAGGTAGGCTTTACTGCTGCTGGAGGTCAACCACTTTATGGACGGTCGTTTCCTCTTTTGTATCTATCAATATAGCATAATTCCCGGATAAATTCAACAATAAAGCAAAAGTTTGAGTTTCCCCATTTTTAAAGTCCTCATATCCCACAATCGGCTATTTTAAAGTATTCAAACAGGGTTATCTGTTGTGTTCGGACTTTTGGCGGCAGGAAACCGCCGATACCAG
>JAETNT010000027.1 GCA_021772025.1 Enterocloster bolteae
GCCACAGGTGTGTAAACACCAGAGAAAGGAGGATGAGGTCATGATTTTCCTTGAAATCCTTGGCCGTATCGTGAGTATCTTGGTAGGCATGGCAACATTAGCCGAAAAGTGTAAATCTTACATACAGCACCAAAAAGGACGGACAGAAAAAGACCCATCAGCTAGCTTGCCGGCGACTGATGGGTCAGAAGATGATTGCATAAGCAATCATTGAATGTCCCAAGGGGTGGCAGCAACATCGCCACCCCTTTTATAAATTAATCATAGCACGATAAAAAATGAAAGTCAACCGAAAATTAAACTGCCTTTTCAGCATTTTCTAACATGGTTCCCAACTGCTCAATATAAGGGGCCAGTCTCCTTATATATTCCTCGTTTACTTTATAGTGCTTTTCCGCTACGGTTTCAATGACATGTCCCACAGCTTTTTCCACATCATTGACATTCGCTCCTAAAATGTCAAGCTGGTCTTGGTAGAAATGCCGTGGCATCCCCAGAGTAAACCTTTTACAATCTCCATTCCTTTGGAGATAGCGAACCATGTTTACTCCGAAAGCATGTTCATCAACAATATTCCCGTTCCTGTCAACTATGATGAACTCCTCATTTCCCTTAGAAATTGATTTTTTCCGGCTCCCATCTTTTTGAAGCAACTTTTCCAGCTCGTCAAAATAATGGAATATTGTTGGTGTGGCTGGCACTTTTCGGCGTGAGCCTTTGTTCTTGGTCGTGCCAATATCAAAAATTCTGCCACCCTCGGTTTCCTTATCTTGTTTAACAAGGGCTTGTCTTATCGTAATATAACCATCTTCCCTAACCAGATCCCTTTTTTCCAGAGCAAAAAACTCTTGTGGCCTCATGCCCGTCAGAAACAGAATATATGAAACCAGATAATAGCGTTGGTTATTTTTCAATATATCTAAGATTTTAGTAGTTTCTGTGCATGTCAGGGACTTTTGCTCCTTGACTGTAAGAGAGAACCAAAGAAAAACAATAAATTTATTTTATAATGCACGCAAAAAAAGAGCACCTTTCTCTCAAAAGTGCTCTTCTCAGTAGCGGAAGGGAGATTTGAACTCTCGACACCACGGGTATGAACCGTGTGCTCTGGCCAACTGAGCTATTCCGCCATAATGATGGGGCCTACAGGGCTCGAACCTGTGACCCTCTGCTTGTAAGGCAGATGCTCTCCCAGCTGAGCTAAGACCCCATACAACAATGCATTCTTGCGACTGCTTGGTTAGTATAATCCATATTGTCCCAATTGTCAATACTTTTTCTACAATTTTTTTAAGCAAAGTTAGAACTTTTAAGAATATCTTTAGAATTTATGAATCTTTTATTATTATATTAGAAGGTTTTATGGTATAATGTTCACGAAAGCAATGAGCAGTGCGAAAAAGAGTAAATAAGAATCTGCGCTGTGCTTGCACATAAGCAGATTCTTATTTACTCTTTTTCATAGGGCGAAAGCCCGTGAGATGTGTGTCGTTTAAGCAAGTGCAGATACTTATGTATACTTTTGCCCCATAGAAACCACAAATGACAGGAGGTTTTCCATGCATTATTTTATTGTAAACCCCCATTCCAAAGGCGGGAAAGGAGAAAAAATATGGGAAAAAGTGGAAAAACTACTGAATGACTGGCAGATTGAGTATCAATGCTTCCGGACAGAAAAGCCCGGTGATGCCAAGCTATTTGCCAGACAGCTTACAGAAGGAATAAAGGAGCCGAAGATTATTACGGCTGTAGGCGGTGACGGAACCGTTAACGAGATTCTGGATGGCCTGTCTTTCTGCGGCCCCATAACTTTCGGATACATTCCGGCAGGTTCCGGAAATGATTTGGCCAGGAGCCTGCGGCTTCCCAAAAGTCCTAAAAAGTGTTTAAAAAAGATTTTATACCCCAAATATCATAAACAAATGGATTACGGGGTTATTTCTTATGGAGAAGATGCAGTGGAGCATAGAAGATTCTGCGTTAGCTCCGGGATAGGAATGGATGCGGCTGTCTGTCATAACTTGCTTTATTCCAAATCTAAAGCGGCCTTAAACAGGTTCCATGCCGGAAGACTGGCATATGTTCTTATAGGAATAAAGCAGCTCTTTTTAGCAAAGCCTGCCAAAGGATACATTTTATTAGACGGTATAAAAAAAGTGGAGTTTAACCACATTTACTTTATAGCAGCTCATATCCATCCCTATGAGGGCGGCGGATTTAAATTTGCGCCCAAGGCAGATCCGTCGGATGGTCGTTTGTCAATCAGCGTAGCCAGCCATGCAGATAAGAAAAAACTTTTGCTGATTTTTGCATCCGCTTATCTGGGAAAGGGAAAGCGGGGAAAGGGCCTTAAAACCTACGAATGCAAGGAGGTCAGGATTCACCTGGAACGTCCTATGGCAGTCCATGCCGACGGGGAAAGCTGTTTTTGCCAGGATGACCTGCAAATCCAATGCATCGAAAAAAAGCTGCGGGTTATTATTTAACCCGTTCTATCATATAGAAAAAGGAGAACCACATGAGAATCGGACAGGGATATGACGTACACAAGCTGACAGAAGGCCGCGATTTAATTTTAGGCGGCGTAAAGGTTCCTTATGAAAAGGGGCTTTTAGGGCATTCTGATGCGGATGTGCTGGTTCATGCCATTATGGATGCTTTATTGGGGGCAGCGGCTCTGGGTGATATTGGCCAGCACTTTCCGGATACAGATCCTCAGTATAAGGGAATTTCCAGTATTGAGCTGTTAAAGCACGTAGGCAGCCTTTTGGATGAACATCATTACGTAATTGAAAATATTGATGCTACCATTATCTGTCAGCGCCCAAAACTGGCACCTTACCGCGGACAGATGGCGGCTAATATTGCCAGCGCATTAGGGCTGCATATAAATCAGGTAAGCGTGAAAGCGACTACAGAAGAGGGACTGGGATTTACCGGCAGCGGAGAAGGAATTTCTTCTCAGGCCATTACCTTATTGACGGAAGTGGCAAATTACTGCTATGATGATACAATAGCGCCTCAGGAAAATGGCTGCGGCGGCTGTCCGGGCTGTCAGATGTGACAGAACACAGCGGATTCATCATAAAAATGGGAGGACAGGAATCGGTATGAAAATTTTTAATACGCTCAGCAGGCGAAAAGAAGAATTTGTTCCACTGGAAGCAGGTAAGGTTAAAATGTATGTCTGTGGTCCGACAGTCTACAATTTTATCCATATTGGCAATGCACGTCCAATGATTGTCTTTGACACGGTGCGCCGCTATTTTGAATATAAGGGATATGATGTAAATTTTGTTTCTAATTTTACAGACGTGGACGACAAGATTATCAAGAAGGCGATTGAAGAGGGCGTAGATGCTCAGGTTATTTCTGAACGCTATATTGAAGAATGTAAAAAAGATATGGCGGCAATGAATGTAAAACCTGCGACTACCCATCCACTGGCAACTCAGGAGATCGGCGGTATGCTGGAGATGATTCAGACCCTGATAGAGAAAGGTCATGCCTATGCGGCGGCAGACGGTACCGTATATTTTCGCACAAAGTCTTTTAAAGATTATGGCAAGCTGTCTCACAAAAACCTGGAAGACCTTCAGTCGGGATTCCGAGAGATTAAGGTTACCGGTGAAGAAGGAAAGGAGGATCCTGCCGATTTTGTACTTTGGAAGCCTAAAAAAGAAGGAGAGCCTTTCTGGGAGTCTCCCTGGTGCAACGGCCGTCCCGGCTGGCATATTGAGTGCTCCGTTATGTCTAAAAAGTATTTAGGAGAGCAGATTGATATTCATGCAGGCGGAGAGGATTTAATATTCCCTCACCATGAGAACGAAATTGCCCAGAGCGAGGCCGCCAATGGAAAGCAGTTTGCGACCTACTGGATGCATAATGCATTTTTAAATATTGATAATAGAAAGATGTCCAAATCCCTGGGCAATTTCTTTACTGTCCGGGAAATCAGTGAAAAGTATGATCTTCAGGTACTGCGTTTCTTTATGTTAAGCGCCCACTACAGAAGTCCGCTGAACTTTAGCGCGGATTTAATGGAAGCATCTAAAAACGGCTTGGAGAGAATTATAACCTGTATGGAAAAGCTGAGAGGCTTGGAGGCCAAGGATGACGACAAAGATCAGACGCAGGCGGAGAAGGAAGGGTTGGAAGCCATGAAAGGCCTGACTGCCAAGTATGAAGCGGCTATGGAGGATGATTTTAACACTGCAGATGCCATTTCCGCGCTTTTTGAGATGGTAAAGCTTGCCAATACCACCGCAGGACAGGAAAGCTCAAAAGCGTTTGTTGCCGCTATGAGAGAAGAGATGGATGGCCTTTGCCAGGTGCTGGGGATTCTCACCGACAAGAAGAAAGAGGCCCTGGACAGCCAGGTTGAAGAAATGATCGCCGCCCGCCAGCAGGCCAGAAAGGACAAAAACTTTGCTTTGGCTGATGAAATCCGCGGAAAGCTTCTTGAGATGGGAATTATACTGGAAGATACCAGAGAGGGAGTAAAATGGAAGAGAGCGTAAATTTTCTTACATTTTATAAAGAAACGTTTGGACTTAAGAGGGCGGATGCGGCAACGTATTCGCCCCTGGTTCTTGCGTATATAGGCGATGCAGTCTATGAGCTGATGATCCGTACCAAGATTGTTAACAACGGGAATATGCAGGTCAATAAGCTGCATAAAAAAAGTACCGGTCTTGTTAAGGCGGAGACTCAAGCTAATTTGATAAAGGAACTGGAACCTTATCTGACCGGAGAGGAACTGGCAGTTTACAAGCGCGGACGCAATGCCAAGTCCATGACTATGGCAAAGCATGCGACGATGACGGATTACCGCATGGCCACCGGTTTTGAGGCTCTGATTGGCTGGCTGTTTCTGGCAGAGCAGTTTGAGCGGCTAACAGAGCTTACTGCCTTGGGACTGCGAAAGATTGGAGAACTTACATGAGATACGAAGAATTAACCATAGAAGGCCGAAATGCGGTAATAGAAGCCTTTCGGTCCGGCAAGACCATTGACAGGCTGTTTGTCTTAGACGGATGCCAGGACGGTCCGATAAGATCGATTGTCAGAGAGGCCAGAAAGCATGATACAATTATTACCTATGTTGCCAAAGAGCGTCTGGATCAGATGTCTGAGACTGGCAGACACCAGGGAGTAATCGCCTATGCGGCGGCCTATGAATATGCCCAGGTGGAAGATATGCTGAAGCTGGCAGAAGAAAAGGGAGAACCTCCCTTTTTATTTCTTCTGGACGGTATTGAGGATCCGCACAATCTGGGAGCGATTATCCGTACTGCTAATCTGGCAGGAGCCCATGGAGTAATTATTCCCAAAAGGAGGGCCGCAGGGCTTACGGCAACGGTGGCAAAAACTTCTGCCGGAGCGCTGAACTATACTCCCGTAGCCAAGGTTACCAATCTGGCCGCCACTATGGAGGAGCTGAAAAAAAGGGGCTTGTGGTTTGTCTGTGCGGACATGGAAGGAGAGACGATGTACCGGCTGGATTTAAAAGGCCCCATTGGGCTGGTAATCGGAAATGAGGGGGAAGGCGTAGGAAAGCGGATAAGAGAGGCGTGCGACATGACTGCATCCATCCCTATGAAAGGAAATCTTGATTCCCTTAACGCATCTGTGGCCGCAGGGGTGTTGGCTTATGAAATTGTGCGTCAGCGGATTTTCCAGTAACCTTTTACAGGACGTCAGCGGACTTTCACAGGAACAGAAAAAGACATGAATAGCGCAGTGAGATTTCCGGCATACTGAAAAGAGCAGCAATGCTGCCTGAGCGGAAAAACATTTCATTGTGAAAGGAGTGCGCCTATGAGAGCAGATAAGAGAAAGGTTGTATTGGTAGGAACCGGAATGGTAGGTATGAGTTACGCATACTGCCTGTTAAATCAGACTGCCTGCGATGAGCTGGTTTTGATTGACGTAGATAAGAAAAAAGCAGAAGGCGAGGCTATGGATTTAAACCATGGCCTGGCCTTTTCTGCTTCCAACATGAAGATATATGCAGGAGAATATGAGGACTGCAAGGATGCGGATATTGTGGTGATTTGTGCGGGTGTTGCACAAAAACCGGGAGAAACCCGGCTTAATTTATTAAAACGCAACGCCCAGGTTTTTAAATCCATTGTAGATCCGGTAGCAGAATCCGGGTTTAACGGGATTTTTTTGGTAGCGACCAACCCGGTGGATATTATGACGCAGATCACCTGTCAGCTGTCCGGGTTTAATCCCAGAAGGGTTTTGGGAACGGGAACCGCCTTAGATACGGCCAGGCTGCGTTACCTTCTGGGAGAATATCTGGAGGTAGATCCCAGGAATGTCCATGCTTACGTAATCGGAGAGCACGGGGACAGTGAATTCGTTCCCTGGAGCCAGGCTATGATTGCCACAAAGCCTGTTTTGACCCTTTGCAGAGAAAGCGGCCAGGAACAGCCGGAACTGTGCTGCAGCCGCCTGGAAGAGATGGAAAAGGAGGTCCGGGGAGCTGCCTACCGGATTATTGAGGCCAAAAAAGCTACCTATTATGGCATTGGCATGGCTATGACACGGATCACCAAAGCAATTTTTGGAGATGAACACAGCGTGCTTACGGTTTCGGCCATGCTGCGGGGGGAATATGGTCAAAGGGACGTCTTTATCGGAGTCCCCTGTATTATCAATCAGAACGGAGTCCAAAAGGTATTAACACTGTCTCTGACAGAAGAGGAGACGGAAAAGCTGGCGAAATCCTGTGATACTCTCAGAGAGAGCTTTCAGGGAGTTTTATAGGGGATTCAATCTTCGCGCCCGGTTAATCCTCTACAGTCAGGGCCTGCAGACGGAAAGCGGACCAGGTATTTCCGATTAGATAAGTAGTATAAGTCTTCCCGGCTTGAATATGAACGGATATGGAGGCCAGAGAGCTGGGAGGCGTGAAAGAGCCGGTCAGAAAAGTCTGAAGCAGGATAGGAATCTCCCTTACCGGCTGAAAACCTGACGGCTCTGTGACAAAGAACCGGTAAAAACCGGCAGACGTCTGCCGGTAAGGAGAAGCCTGGCCAAAGGAGATATTCCGGAATACCCTGTCTCCGGCAGGGGTCTGAATATCAAAGGAGGAGCCGGGGAAGGTCATATTGGCGACCCGATAGCAGCCGCAGCGGTTAGGGCAGGAAAAGCAACCGGTGTCCGAGAGCTGGAAAACCGTAATTGCTCCCGAAGGAGAGTCGGCAATGGACAGAGTTGTTTTCTGACCTGACACAAAAGGAAATACGGCCTGAAATACAATGGTACGGATGCTGGAGCTCCTTCGGATGGTAACGGTATGGAAGCCGTCGGATACGGGATTATATTGAGATACCGCTCCAAAAGAACTGTTACGTAAGTATACACTGCCGTCTACCAGAACATCCACAGAGAAAGGATTGGTGGATGCATTTAAAAAGCGGACCTGAGCCATACGGAAAATAGGTGGGACAGTCTGGCTGAAGCCGGGGAAAGACTGGGTTTGAGGCGCTGCTTCAGCTGCTTCGTATATGCGGAGGGTGTCATCGGAAATGAAGGTAGAAAGCTGCTCTGCCTCCAAATCTGCCGCCTGGTTTGTTTCAAAATCCGCCGCAGGAGATTCCGGTGAGCTTTCTGCCAAAACTTCCGATGAATCTCCTGCCGGGGAAGATTCCGGATCTGATAGGGGGGCCTCTGACGAAGTTATTGACAAATCTGTTGCTGAGACTTCCAGAGGCTCCGCTGCCGAATCGGTATCCGGGGTGCAGATTGAGGCGGTAAGTTGGTCTGTTCTTCTTTTTAATTGAAATGATGCAATGCCGAAAGAGATAAAAGAGGGATAATCTGCCATAAAAACCTCAATAATGCTTTTTATCTAAAATATGAAAGAAGCAGACGAAAGTTCCCTAAAAGCTGTCTAAAAAATTTTTTAAATTTTGTTGACAAAAGAAAAAATACATGATATTATAACTGAGGCTTGAGAGTGCTAAGCATAAAACAAGCAGAAAAACAGAAGATGCTGCTGTGGCTCAGTCGGTAGAGCGTCGCATTGGTAGTGCGGAGGTCACGGGTCCGATTCCCGTCAGCAGCTTGATGAAAGACCCTTGTAAACCAAGGGTCTTTTGCTTTGTGTGCCGAGCATGGCACTAATCTTGCTGGTGTAAGTCCAGCCGCGGGTTTTTACCGCCCAATGAAAAGTTGATGGCTGTGGCAATGGAGAAAGGTTACACGAAAGACCAGACAATAGAGCTGTTAAAGGTGTACGCTCTATTTGCGATTGACGGAGCGATAGAAAAGCAAAAAGGCAGAGGCTCAACAAGTGAAAACCTCTGCCATGTGGTTAAAAATGGTTATAGAGTGACCTCTTGAAAGTTGATCCACAAATCATCATAGATGTTGACTTTTATTTTGTCCTGGAAGGTATAGGAAGATACCTCGAACTTGCTTTCTTCTAAGTGGTATACAAGCACAGTACGATTAATAGGGTTTACAATCCAGTATTCCCGAGCGCCGGCATCAGCATATAGGTTTAGCTTCCGGATGTAGTCATGGCTGGAATTTCCTGGAGAAACAATTTCAATAATCCAGTCCGGCGCTCCGGTACAGCCTCTTTCTGTGAGCTTGTTAGGGTCACAAATAACGCTTATATCGGGCTCGACAATGGTTTTCCTATCTTCCCACAATTTGACGGCAAAGGGAGCCGGATAAACCTCACAGGAGCCGCTTTTTGAATCAATATAGTTTGCAATTCGCTGATGTATCTTTCCTAGTAGCTTTTGGTGAATTCGACTTGGAGCGGCCTGGTAATAAATCTGACCGTCTATCAGTTCAGCCCGTACATCTTCCGGAAGAGCGTAGTAATCAGCTTCTGTGTAAGTGAGTTTTTGAGATATTGCCATAGTAACAACTCCTTTCTTGGTGGTTATTTGCCTGTGACTGGATTTAATCCCAAGTGACGGCTTGCATCATCTCGTTTTGACTGAGAATCTATAGCGCGAGTAATAAACTGAGGAACTGTTTCGCCTGTACGCTCGGCGTAGTTTTGCGCTGTCCTCAGTGATTCAGGGAGCAGCAGGGCAGAGGAAGCTGCTGGAGCATCTACAAAAGATTCTGTGCCGCGTTCCATTCGTTCATCAATAGCTTTTTTAATATAACCGTTGACGGATTCGCCAGCATCAGAGGCCGCTGTTTTAATTTCCTCATACTTTTCTTTTGGAACATCTAAGGGGATGCGCTTAAGATTTTCTTTTACGTACCTATATCTAGTTTGTTTTTCGGTTAAGGGCATGTGGTCGCCTCTTTCACTAATTGTTAAGGGAGAGGCAAAAAACATACTCTCACCTACTCTGCTTTACGAAGTATGTGTTGTCGTATATTCTGTGAAGAGCCTATATACATTTTTTCCGTTTGATTGTTAATCAGGGCATAGACGCCGATACCATCATAGTCTGGTAAGTTTATTAAAAATTCAGTTTTCATCTGGTACATATTCCATTAAGTCTCCAGGCTGACAATTAAGCAAAGAGCATATTGTATTTATATTAGCCCAGGAAACTAATTCGCCTTTTCGCAGCTTTTGTATTGTGGCCTCTCCCATGAGTTTTTCTTTTCTCAACACCGAAGTATTATACCCTACTGCTTTTAATGATTGTAAAATATCTATTTTATAATGTATTGGCATTATATCACATCCTTTCGTTTTTATTATACTGCAAAAAAGCACTAAAAACAAGTGTAAAATATATATAAAACATGCTTGCAATTACACTAAAAATGTGTGTAAAATGTCAGTTGATTTACACTAGAAAATAGTGTATAATAAAGCCATAAGATAAAACAAACGGAACAAGCCAAGGTGGACGGGAGTACTGAAAGGGAAAGCAAGAACACCACACAACAGCGGGAAGCAGGATAAGGGGATAATGAGACGGCCAGAGGCCTAAGATACTTTAAAGCCTGCCGCGGCTGTTCCGGAAAGGATGAACGAAGTATGGAACAACACCAGAGCTTTACAGAAGGAAAAATTTTGATGCCTCTTATCCGCTTTGCTTTGCCCGTATTGCTGGCTCTGTTTCTTCAGGCTATGTACGGCGCAGTGGACTTGCTGATAGTAGGACAATTCGGGGCCTCTACAGATGTATCGGCGGTTTCCATATGGGGGTAGCGGGAGCGGCATATGCGGCAGTGTTTGCCCAGGCTTTCAGTGTAATACTGTCCGTTTTGATTATTTGTAGGCGTCGGCGTAGCAGAAAAGCTGTGCGCCTTTATTATGCTGGTACCTTCCGCCTATATGCAGGCCATGTCTGCTTTTGTAGCTCAGAATATGGGAGCGCAAAAGCCGGAACGGGAAAGAAAGCATTGTTTTACGGAATAGCTTCCTCTGTAACTGCCGGTCTTATTATGGCCTATCTGTCTTTTTTTCATGGGAATATCCTGGCAGGCCTATTTTCCGGAGATCAGGCGGTGATTGCGGCTGCGGCAGAACGATGTTTGTTATGATTCAGGGGTTGGCAGGCTCTTTTGCCGCCAGAATTCCGGTTTCTTATCTGATGAGCCGGATACCGGGGATTTCACTGTTCGGCATTGGTTTAGCTGTACCGGTGTCTACCATGCTCCAGATTGTACTTTGCGTAGGGTATCTGGCTCACATGGAAAAAGCTGGAAGAAAGGCTGGACGCCCTGTCTGAACAGCTGCCATACGGCCGGTTCCGATTCTGCCTGCGGAAAAGGTTCTTGCCGTTTTTTCGGCGGTGTGCTATACTTGAAAGCAATTCAGATGTAATAGTTCAGACTATGGAGGAACCAGAAATGGAAGAAAAAAATCTTGCGTCAGAAGCAGAAGAAAAAGAAGTGGTTTCCAAACATTTTATTGAGCAGGAAATTGATAAGGATTTAGCAGAAGGCGTTTACAACCATGTGCAGACCCGCTTCCCCCCGGAGCCCAACGGCTACCTGCATATCGGACATGCCAAGTCTATTTTATTAAATTATGGCTTGGCCAAGCAATATGGCGGCAAATTTAATCTGCGTTTTGATGATACGAATCCTACCAAAGAGAAAACCGAATTTGTGGAGTCCATTATCGCAGATGTAAAGTGGCTGGGAGCAGATTTTGAGGATCGCTTATTCTTTGCATCTAATTATTTCGAAGAGATGTATGAATGTGCGGTAAAGTTAATTAAAAAAGGCAAAGCTTATGTCTGCGACCTAAGTGCAGAAGAAATCCGGGAATACCGGGGTGATTTTACCAATCCCGGCAAGGAAAGCCCTTACAGAAACCGTTCTATTGAAGAGAATTTAACCCTGTTTGAAGAAATGCGGGCCGGAAAATACCGGGATGGGGAAAAAGTACTCCGGGCGAAGATTGACATGGCTTCCCCCAATATTAATATGAGGGATCCGGTTATCTACCGGGTGGCCCGGATGGAGCATCACAATACCGGAAATAAATGGTGTATTTACCCGATGTACGATTTTGCCCATCCGATAGAGGACGCTGTCGAGCATATTACTCATTCTATCTGTACCCTGGAATTTGAAGATCACAGGCCCCTGTACGACTGGGTGGTAAGAGAATGTGAATTTGATAATCCGCCCAGACAGATAGAGTTTGCAAAGCTTTATCTGACCAATGTGGTAACCGGAAAACGTTATATTAAGAAGCTGGTTGAGGACGGCATTGTAGATGGCTGGGATGATCCCCGCTTGGTTACCATTGCCGCTCTTAGGAGAAGAGGCTATACCCCTGAATCCCTCAAAATGTTTGTGGATTTGGTAGGCGTTTCCAAGGCTAACAGTTCGGTAGATTACGCCATGCTGGAATATTGCATCCGCGAAGACCTGAAGCTTAAGAAAGCCAGAATGATGGCAGTGCTGGATCCGGTAAAGCTGGTTATAGACAATTACCCAAAGGAGCAGACGGAGGAGCTTTCGATTCCCAACAATTTGGAAAATGAAGCCCTCGGGGAGCGGATGGTTCCCTTTGGGAGAGAGCTTTATATTGAGCGGGAGGACTTTATGGAGGAACCGCCAAAAAAGTATTTCCGCCTCTTTCCCGGCAACGAAGTGCGCTTAATGGGTGCCTATTTTGTTACCTGTACCGGATGCGAGAAGGATGAAAACGGCAGAGTTACCGTGGTTCACTGCACCTATGATCCGGAGACAAAGAGCGGTTCGGGCTTTACCGGCCGGAAGGTAAAAGGAACCATCCATTGGGTGGCTGCCCATAGCGCTGAAAAGGTAGAGTGCCGCTTATATGAAAATATTGTGGATGAGGAAAAGGGAAAGCTAAATGCGGATGGCACTTTGAATTTAAATCCCAATTCCTTAACGATTGTAAAGGACTGTTATGTAGAGCCGGCCCTAAGGACAGCCAGGGCTTACGACAGCTTCCAGTTTATGAGAAACGGATATTTTTGCGTAGACTGCAAGGACAGCACGCCGGAGAAACCGGTATTTAACCGGATCGTTTCTTTAAAGAGCTCTTTTAAGATTAACAAATAGGCAACCGTTCAGAAATGGCCGTTACGAAAGAAGCAGGAAAATTTTCCTCTTCCCCGTGCGGCCTTTTGAAATAAGGAGAGAGTTTATGGAACTTTTAGTACCCTTGGATCCTCAGTCCCAGATGCCGCTGTATGAGCAAATATATCGCTTTATTCGGGATGAGATTCGACGGGGAAGTCTGAGAGCAGGGGAACGGCTTCCCTCCAGCCGGATTCTTTCCGAGAACCTGAAGGTCAGCCGCAGCACGGTTCAAATGGCCTATGATCAAATGCTGGCAGAGGGATATATGGAAACGGTGCCGTATAAGGGGTGTTTTGTAGCTGATACCCAGACTCTGACAGGGTTTGGAGAAGCGGACAATAGTATGAGAGAAAGAGCCGCTTCTTTTCGGGGAGAAGAGACGGGGAAAGAGGATTTTACCGGAAAAGTGGATTTTTCCCCAAGAGGAATTGACTTGGAAAAATTCCCCTTCGGAATCTGGCGTAAGCTGAACCGGGACACGCTTGTGGATGATAACCGGGAACTATTCGGTCCTGGGGATCCTAAAGGAGAGCTGGATTTACGGGAGGCTATCCGCTCCTATCTTCACTCGGCCAGAGGGGTAAATTGCAGTGCTGATCAGATTATTGTGGGAGCGGGAAGCCAGTATTTACTAATGCTTTTATCCAGAGTACTGGGGGACGATCACAGGATTGCCATGGAGAATCCGACCTACAAGCAGGCCTATAGGGTTCTAAAAGGGCAGGGGTATCCGGTATGCCCGGTAGATATGGATAAATTTGGGATGCGGGAGGATTTGCTGGAGGAGACTGGCGCAGACATTGCCTATGTTATGCCTTCCCACCAGTATCCCACAGGAATTGTCATGCCGGTAAAAAGAAGGCAGGAGCTGCTGGGCTGGGCATTAAGGGGAGAAGGACGCTACCTGATTGAGGATGACTATGACAGCGAATTCCGGTATAAGGGGATGCCGGTTCCGGCCCTGCAGGGGATGGATAAAGCCGGAAGAGTGATTTATATGGGGACTTTTTCTAAATCCATTGCTCCGGCCATCCGAATTGGATTTCTGGTGCTTCCCGGGCTGCTTCTGAATTCCTATAAGGAAAGAGCGTCTTTCTACGCCTCCACTGTATCCCGAATTGACCAGAAGGTACTTTGCCAGTTCCTGGAAAAAGGCCACTATGAGCGGCATCTGAATCGGATGAGGGCGATTTATAAAGGAAAGCATGACGCTCTTTTAGGGGCTTTAAAGAGTTTGGAGGACAGGTTTTTTATACAGGGGGAATATGCTGGGCTCCATATTCTGCTGACTCATAAAAAAGGCATGGAAGAGAGAAAACTTGTGGCTCTTGCCGCCGAACAAGGGATAAAGGTTTACGGACTTTCTTCCTACTTTATTCATAATGAACACAACCAATATCCGCCTACCCTGGTTTTGGGGTACGCAACACTGACAAAGGAGGAGATAGAAGAAGGAATCAGCCTGCTTGATAAGGCGTGGAAGGATGTGTAAATGTGCTGACAAAAAATCAATTTATCGGGATCTGGGCAGCTCTGCTTTTCTTATCCCTGTGCAGCCTGGCCGGGGAAAGAAACAGGGATAGGGAGGGAATTTTTCTCACAGACAGCCAAGAAACTTTGCTGGAGAATCTTTTGGAAGAACTGGGAAGAGAGGATTTGGAGGCAGCCGGAAGAAGGATGAACCGGTCTCAGGAAAAGCTTGCAGAAATTTTTTATGATGTATCCGGCGGAAAGGCATGCCGGTTTGTGCCTGGAACGAATCAGAAACCGGCTATGCTGGAATGGGAGCTTTCCGGAACTGGCCTGGTATTAAAAGGTCCGGGATTGATTTTTTATGGAGATATAACAGAAGAAGGCCTGAATGGACAGGGAGTTTCACTCAAATTTTCCGGAACTGGCCGCCCTCGCTACGATTATGCCATAGGAATTTGGAAAAACGGCAGGCTGAATGGACAGGGAACAATTGGCTATCACTATTATGAGGGAACCGGAGGGGAAGAGGTAATGAAAGTTGAGAAAGAAGGAATTTTCCAAAATGATTGTTTAGACGGTCCCTTTACTTATAAAAGTACCAACGGAGACGGACAGGAATCCGTGTGGACCATGAAGGCGGACAAGGGGATCCTGGTTTTAAATGAAAATTGGGAATATTTGGAGGATAAGATGGAGTACCGGCTGAAGTCGGACGAAAATCAAAGTCATGTCTATGTGATGCCGGAAAGTATTGTGTCCCAGATATTATGGATAAATTTGCTGGTTTGGAGTCCGGAGTCAAAAACCCCGCTGCAAGCAACGGGGCATCAAGCTTGCAGCGTTGCAGAGCAGCGGGGTTTTTGACCCTCGCGGCAGTCGCCAAATGTGCATGCGAGCATGCCCACTTGGCTCGTTGCTCGCGGAAATAAATGCACGGAAAGCAGGACAAAAAGGAGGAAGAGTGAAACTATGGAGCTGACGACTCTTTGCTATTTGGAACGGGGCGATGAATATTTGATGCTTCACCGTATTAGCAAGAAAAACGATATTAACAAGGATAAATGGATTGGTATCGGCGGCCATTTTGAGGGAATTGAAAGCCCGGAGGAATGTCTTTTGAGGGAAGCCAGGGAGGAAACCGGGCTTACCCTGACCTCTTATCGGTTTCGAGGAATCGTAACCTTTATACCGGATGAGAAAACTTCTGAATACATGTGTCTTTATACTGCAGACGGCTGGGAAGGAGAGATGACGGACTGCAGCGAAGGAAAATTGGAATGGGTGAAAAAGGAAGAGGTAGGCGGTCTGAACCTGTGGGAGGGAGATAAGATTTTCATCAAGCTTTTAAAAGACGAAAAGCCCTTTTTTTCTCTGAAGCTGCGGTATGAGGGAGATAAGCTTGAGGAAGCTGTGCTGGACGGAAAAGAGATTTCGCTGCCTTTGGGAGAAGAGTGGGAGTCGGGAAAAGACATTGCCGGAAACTTGATAAAATAAGGAGCTGCTTTTGCAGCTCCTTTTGGAGGGGTAGTGAGTTAAGTAGATAGGTGTTATAATATATATGTAATGGCCATATGCGGTTGAAAAATCCATATGGCTCTTATTTTTTGTCGAGCCCGGCAACGGTTGCGCGCTGGGTGCCGCCGGTCTCTGGTTTAATGCGGAAGGGCCTTACCCGGCCGCCCGCCGGCAGCGATTGGATGCATCGCGCTGTTGGCCATCAATCAACTGCTGTATGGTTAATACTATACCGGATAATTGTGTGCAGAATATGGCTATTTTCTAAAATTCAAATAAACATTTCGAAGGAAAATCTAACGAAAAACGAAAGAAAAAAATGTTTATTTTGGATTTTCCTGGGGATAATCTCTGATATATACGGAACATAGGAAGGAAGAGTTTGATTATGACAGAAGTATCTATTGGCTTTAAACAGGCCAAGGACATTGTTGATTTTGTACAAAAAATGAACCGGTTCACCTGTAATGCAGATCTGGTCAGCGGAAGCCGGGCGGTAGATGCCAAATCTCTTATGGGAGCCCTGGCTATTAGCCAGGCAGCGGATTTAAAGCTGGTGATTTACGAAAATTCTCAGAGGGAAGCAGCGGAGGTGCTGTCAGGGCTAAAAGAATTCACTCCTGGAGAGAAGAAAAAAGAAGAGATAAAGATTATGTAAAAAACAAGAGGAATAAAAATGCCTAGGTATAACAGGCGCGCCTGTCAGGCGGTTATGTACAGCGGTACATCCGCTGGCGGGCGCATGAAGGATTCGCTATGCTTTCCGACTCGATAATATGCATATTATCGTCCAGCTCTCCGGGATAACCGCATATCCGGCATTGACTTGCTTCTTTACTTTTCTGCTATCTTTCATAAATATTCTCCTGACGGGTTTAAAGGACTATTTTACAATTTGCTTAGATACCGGTAAATACTGGATTGGGAACAGTCAAAATACTTTGCTACAGTGCTGACGGCCCCCCGAATATTAAAAAATCCTTTTTCTTTTAAAGAACTAAGAAGTTTCAACTTTTCGTTTACGCTGAGCTTGTCTAAAGTAACGGTGTAATTTTGAGTAATCTGCTGCATGAACTCCTCAATGGAGGAAGCCTGGCGTTTTTCTTCCTGCTGTGCAGGAATATCCGACGGCAGAAGAGAAGGGGCAGGAGAGGGATTGCTGTTGCTGATAAAGGAAAAATTAGACGCAAAAAAATAATCCGGGTGGCAAAGGCGCAGGATTCTGGTACTGATTTCCATGTAACGGCTGTCATCAAAATTGATGCATAGGATTCCGATAAGTTCTTGCTCTCGGTTTTTTAAGTAAAGAATAGAAGAACGGAGATTCCGCTTTCCAGGAGTGCTTCCGCTGTAATGAAGATAAGAATTTTCTTTTTGATAATGTTTTTCTGCAATTAACTGCAGCATAATATTGGTTAATGGGGCGCCGATTTCTCTGCCGGTTATGTGACCATTGGCAATGGCCACAATCGAATGAATAGGATTAGAAGTATCGTACAGTGCGACTTCATAATCCGGCCCCAGGGTTTGGCCGAGAAAATCCACCAGGTGGATATAAGATTGAAGTATGGTCTGGTTCATAAAACAGTTCCTCCTTAAGGTTCTAATTTAAAGAATACCATATTGTGTAAAAGAAAGCAAGGAAGGCAAAAATATATTCCTATATTAGTAATAAATTTTTATTTTTATTGAGATATTGACAAAAAGTAGTTATCGATTTATCATAAAATTAGTTGAAATACTGATAAAATACAAAATAATTTGAGGATATATTATTAATATTATACTAAAATAGAAAAAATACTAAAAAGTTGGGAAAGGAAGGGATAATAAATTATTACAATAGAAATATTTTACTATTTTAGTGTGATGATAGCAGCACGGTAAATTTAAAATGAGTATGAAAGGAGAGATGGGATTTGGAACATGAATCAAAACTTCAATTCCGTTTAGGCGCTTTCGGGAAATTTATACCGATTATTGTGGCAGTAATATTTCTGATCTATGCCGGGATTCATCAGTCAAATGCTAACGGCTATATCATTGCATTTTTTATGGCAATGATTGTCGGGGCAGTGTTTACAAAGACCCCGGATGCCTACGGGGAGGCCTGCGTAAAAGGGCTGACTAAGCCGATTTTTACCATTATTACTATGGCAATCATGCTGGCGGCAGTCTGCGGAAAAATGGTGTCCGGAAGCGGACTGATTCAGACCTTGGCTTATTATGTGATAGAGGCAAAATTTACCGGGGGGATGTTTGCGGTGTGTGCCTTTGTTATTTGCTGTATAGTAAAATTGCTACGTTTGCTACAGAAGATGCTATTTCTTTTCTCCCAAATGCGTTGTATTCTTGTTATTTTGCATTGGATTACGATAAGAATTTGCAATATAAGGTCAACGCATCCCGTGAAATCGAGCGCCAGCGCTATACTTCCGTGAAAGATGTTATGGAAGAGGAAAGCTTCCCGCTCAATCAATAGAAAACAAAACAGCGTTTCGCATTTTGGGCTCTAATTCCCTCTGAGAGGCCTAAAAGACGAAACGCTGTTTTGTTTTCCTGTGCTACAATACCCTTAACGGAACAAACGGGCCCGGTTCTTAATGAAATACTAGGAGGAAAAATTCATGAATAAATATGACGGTTTGGCCAGGATTATTTTGACGAATGTTGGCGGAAAAGACAACGTAGTAAGCCTTACCCACTGTATTACCAGACTCCGTTTCACCCTGAAGGACAAAGGCAAAGCGAATACGGAGATTCTTGAAAATACAGACGGCATTATGAAGGTCATACGCTCTGGAGGACAGTACCAGATCGTAATCGGACAGACTGTGGGCGATGTATACAGTGCTGTTGTGGACATTGGCCGTCTCTCCGACAAGGCTGAGATGGAAACCAGCACCGCCGGTGAAAAGAAAGGCATTTTTTCTCAGTTTGTCAGCATTGTAACCGCTGTGTTCACGCCTATGATGGGAATGCTGTGTGCCTGTGGTATGCTTAAGGGATTTATGGCGCTGGCGGTTTCTATGGGCTGGCTGACCAGAACCAGCGGTGCGTATCTGCTCTGGTATAACGCCGGTGACGCGCTGTTCTATTTCCTGCCGGTTATCATTGCCTATACATCCGCCAAAAAATTCGGCCTTAGTGAAATTACCGGTCTGATGATTGGCTTGACCATGTGCTATCCGGCCCTGACCAATTTGGCGAGAGACACGCCTTTAGGAACTCTGCTTGGACAGGACTTCTTCCAGACATTCTTTGGACTGCCAATTGTTCTGCCATCCAATAATCGCTATACCTCAACGGTTATTCCGGTAATTCTGGCGGTTTGGGCAGCATCAAAGCTGGAAAAATGGCTGAAAAAAGTGATCCCTGCGGTAGTCCGCAATTTTATGGTTCCCTTCTTTACAATGGTGATTATGATTCCGGTTACTTTTGTGGTGGTCGGCCCCATCAGCAGCTTACTGGCATCATTTCTTTCCTCCATTACCCTGACCATTTATGGCTTTGCACCTTGGCTGGAAGGCATGGTGCTGGGCGGTATCCATCAGCTGCTGGTTATTTTCGGACTGCACTGGTGCTATTCTCCTCTGCGCTATAATAACTTTGCCACGTTGGGCTATGATACGCTTATTACGCCTAACTTCTGCGCTCCCTTCTGCCAAATGGCCGCCGTGTTGGCTGTTATGGTCAGAACAAAAGAGAAAAATACAAAATCTCTGTGCGCTCCGGCTGCGATTTCCGCACTGTTCGGCGTTTCTGAGCCCTGTATTTATGCGATCAATCTTCCGCGCAAGCTCCCCTTCATCTGTGCATCCATAGGTGCGGCAGCTGCCGGTACCTGTGTAGGGCTGATGCAGATTAAGATTTTTTCCGGCGGTACAGGCATTTTCGCCTTGGCAAACTTCATTGATACCGAAACCGGCAGCATGACCGGTATGATTCAGATGGCTGGCTGTATCGTGCTGGGTGTGGCTGTCAGCTTTATTCTGACCATGCTACTTTATAAAGACAAAGCAAAAACCATAACAGCAAAAGAGCAGACAGCTTTGGCTGCAGATTTGGAGGCAAACGCATGAAAAAGGATTTTTTATGGGGCGGCGCTACTGCCGCGAATCAATATGAGGGTGCATATAATGCGGATGGCAAAGGTCTGAGTATTGCCGATGTGGAGCGCGGCTCTGTAAAGGGGGTTCCCCGCATTATCGATGACCATGTGGTGGAAGGGGTGCATTACCCCAGCCATGAGGCAACTGACTTCTATCATCGCTATAAAGAGGATATTGCGCTGTTTGCCGAGATGGGGTTTAAGGCATATCGAATGTCGATTGCTTGGACACGCATTTTCCCTAACGGTGACGATGCTGAACCTAACGAAGCGGGCCTGCAATTCTATGATGATGTATTTGACGAACTGCACAAGTACGGCATTGAACCGGTGGTAACGCTGCATCATTATGAGATGCCTCTGAATCTGGTTATAAAATACGGCGCGTGGCGGAACCGGGCGCTGGTAGATTTGGCGGTGAGATATGCAAAGACGGTTTTTGAACGCTATAAGGACAAAGTCAAATATTGGATGACTTTTAATGAGATTAATGCCCTGCTGATTTCACCGCGCCCCTGGCACCAGGCCGGTATTGTCTACCGCCAGGATGAAAATGAAGCGGATGTCAAATTGCAGGCGGCCCATCATCAGCTTCTGGCCAGCGCCCTGACCGTAATCGAGGGACATAAGATCAACCCTGATTTTCAGATCGGCTGTATGCAGATTTATCCGCTTACTTACGCCTATACTTGTAAGCCTGCTGATCAGGTACTGGCCCGCAATAAGATGCTGCGTACCTACTATATGAGCGATGTGCAGGTACGGGGCTACTACACCAACACCTGCAAGACATTCCAGAATACTATAGACGGCAAGTTTACAATGGAGCCGGGAGACGAGGAGATCCTGAAAGACGGCACAGTGGATTTCATCGGTTTCAGCTATTATTTTTCTCAGGTGGAAAGTGACGAGCCTCTGATGGAATTAGTCGGCAATGTGGCTAAAGGGGGCAGGAATCCCTACCTGGAAATTACGGAATGGGGCTGGCAGATCGATCCGGTGGGCCTGCGTACCGCGCTGAACAATCTCTATGACCGCTACCAGAAACCCTTATTTATCGCAGAGAACGGCATGGGCGCAATCGACCAAGTAGCCGAGGACGGAAAGGTACACGATGATTACCGTATTTACTACTTACAGCGGCACTTGAGCGCAATGAGGGATGCGGTTGATATTGACGGAGTAGACTTAATGGGATATACCATGTGGGGCTGCACGGACGTGGTTTCCGCCGGTACCGGAGAACTCCGAAAACGCTATGGATTTATCTATGTAGATATGGATGACGAAGGAAAAGGCACTGGTAAACGGCTGAAAAAGGACAGCTTTGAATGGTACAAAAAAGTCATTGCAACCAACGGCGAGGATTTGAGCTGCTGATTTGGTATGTTTTATACTTTCATAGAAACTGGCATATTCAAACAACTGAAAGCTGATAGAAGCGCATAGGAAAAAGTTATAGAGCCGGGAATCTAAAAATAGGTTCCCGGCCTTATTTGTCACAGTAAAAATACCCCCTGCTATGCAGGGGAGGGCAGATCTTTAGATTAAAGCAACTCCTGTGCTAGAATAAAAGTGGGTCTGCAAAACCACAAATAAAAAGCACAGGAGGGTCCGAAATGGACAATAATAGTTTAGCGCATACTAAATGGGAATGCAAGTATCACAAAGTATTTGCCCCAAAATACCGGAGGCAAGCAATCTACAAAGAGATACGGGCAGATGTGGGACAGATATTGGGAACGTTATGTAGAAGAAAGGGAATCGAGATTATAGAAGCAGAATGTATGCCGGATCACGTTCACATGCTGGTGAGGATACCGCCGAAATATTCCGTATCAGAAGTAGTGGGGTATTTAAAGGGAAAAAAGTTCGCTAATGATATTCGAGAAGCATGCGAATCTGAAGTACAAGTACAGAAACCGTCAGTTCTGGTGCCGGGGATATTATGGGCGTGGATACAGTGGGAAAGAACGCAGCTGCAATAAAAAAATATATCCAGAAGCAGCTCAAAGAGGATCTGGAATATGACCGGATGTCGATAGTAGAATATATAGACCCGTTTACGGGTGAGCCGGTGAAGAAAAACAAGAAATAAACCTCTTAAGAGGAAGAGGGAAGTCAAAGCAAACCAGCAAGCCCCCTAAGGGGCTGAGCCGGAATAAGGGAGCACTGAGACAGCCCCTTTAGGGGAAGCTGAGAATGCGGTGCAGCTGGAAGACCTTCAGTGCGCCTTCCGGGCGCAAGCAGGTAAGAGCCCCTTATAGGGGCTGTGCAAGCCACCGGCTTAGCCGGTGGTATTGACTCCGAAAGTATCATCAATCGTCCTTTTTTCTCATCCAAACATGAAGCACTAAAAGTATGCAAAAATAACCGGCTCCAATCAGAAAGATCTCCGCAGCCGTACAAAAAAACAAAGGCAGATGTCCCGGGAAACCGGCGGGGAGAATGGACAGCACAGCCCGGCACAGCCCAATGGCAACGATTAGCACCAGGCTGGGCTTTCCTATCATATCCCAAGGAGCCCAGACAAACTCTGCAATGTGGGAGAGGGCGCAGAGATTTAAAAATGCCAGGAGGATTTCGCTTGCCAAAAGTCCCCATAGATAAGCCAGGATACCAAATCGGGGAATTCCAAAAACTACAAAAGCAAGCCGGAGAACCATGGCAGTAATATTCTGGGTAAAGGTAGTGGAAGTTCTCCCCAGGCCGTTCAGAATACTTCCCATGGTGGTGGCCAGATACATGAAAGGGCAGAGCCAGGCCAGAATGGCAATATAAGTTCCTGCATTGGAATCGTGAAATACGCTGGAGCCCAGAGAACGGCCGTATAAAGTAAAGATTCCTACACATAAAATCCCCATATACAGGCTGTAACGCATGGCCATGGAAATGGTATTGGAAATACGTCCCTGGTTTCCCGCCGATTGGGCCTGTGCCACCGTAGGAAGCAGAAGGACGGCCATAGAATTGGTGATGGCCGATGGAAACATAATGAAAGGCATGGCCATTCCCGTAAGAACGCCGTAGACAGAAAAGGCTTCCTCACTGCTTAGTCCGAAAGCCTGAAGTCTGCTGGGAATCCATATCGCTTCCGCGCTTCCCAAAAGATTTAGCACCAGGCGATTTCCCATAAGAGGCAGTGCAAGGGCCATTAGAGGGACAAATAGAGAAAAGAAAGATACAGTCTGAGCTTGCTTTCCTTTTTGGGGAGGAAAGAGGCATAGGGAGCAGAGGGTAAAGACGGCAGATGCGACTTCCCCAATTAAATGCCCCAGCACAGCCAGTTCTACAGTGATTTCCCGTCCCTGTTCCAGCCAGATATCTGCAATCAAAAACACCAGCCCCATACGAATTACCTGCTCTGCTACCTGGGAAAAGGCCGGAACCCGGGACCTTTGCATACCATAATAGTATCCATTGATGCAGGCGTGAAAGGCAGCAAATGGAACTGACAGGGCAATCAGCGGAAGAAGGGGAGCGCACCTTGGCTCCAGAAGGATCCGGGCGGCAATCCATTCCGAATAATTGCAGATTCCCAGAGCCATGAAAACAGACAGGAGCATGGAAATGGTCAGGCCGAAACGGAATACCGCTTTGCCCTGACCGGAGTGGGCGGCTATATATTGAGATAAAGCGGTTTGAATAGAGCCGGCGCATACGGAAAAGCAGACGCCAAACACAGGATGTACCATATTATAAAGCCCCAGCCCTTGGGCTCCAATGGTTCTGGACAGAAAAATCCGATAAAAAAAGCCCAGAATCCGGCAGACGAAACCGGTTCCGGTAAGCAGCAGAGTACCGGCTAAAAATGCGCGTTTTTGTGGGGAAAGTGCAGACAGTCTAGGCATGAAAAACTCCGCAAAAGAAAATCATTATAAGATATGTAAGAGAGGGAAAGAAAATGATAATAGGAATATTTGCAACAGTTCAGACGGGGCATCTTCTTGTCCGGCTCAATTGTTGCAAATATTTTATATTATTCCTATTGAATTTATAGGAAATAAGCGTATAATAGTAATATAGGGAGATGCCTGGGGCAGAATACTCCCTGGGAAAGGCGGTAATTACATGAACAAATTTATTTATCTGGACAATGCGGCAACCACCAAAACCAGCCGGCCGGTGGTAGAGGCCATGCTGCCGTATTTTAGTCAATATTATGGAAATCCATCCTCTGTGTATTCTTTTTCTAACTATGGAAAGGAAGCCATTGCAAAGGCCAGAGGCCAAATTGCTCATGTGCTGGGGGCGAATCCGGAGGAGATTTATTTTACAGCGGGAGGAAGTGAGGCTGACAACTGGGCAATTATTGCCACGGCAGAGGCGTACCAAGATAAGGGAAAGCATATTATCACCTCCAAGATCGAGCACCATGCAGTCCTTCACACATGCCAGTATCTGGAAAAGAGAGGGTTTGAGGTCACATATCTGGATGTGGACGAGAACGGAATTGTGGATCTGGCTCAGCTAAGGGAGTCGATTCGGCCGGATACCATCCTGATTACTATCATGTTTGCCAATAACGAGATTGGAACTATTCAGCCGGTAGAGGAAATAGGGAAAATTGCCAAGGAGCGAGGCGTTCTTTTTCATACAGATGCGGTTCAGGCTTTCTGCCATATTCCCATCCGTGTGGATGAACTTCCCATTGATATGTTAAGCGCCAGCGGTCACAAATTCAATGGTCCTAAAGGCATTGGATTTTTATATATTCGGAAGGGGATAAAGACCAAATCCTTTATTCACGGCGGAGCCCAAGAGAGGAAACGCCGGGCCGGAACCGAAAATCTTCCGGGTATTGTGGGGATTGGAAAAGCGGCGGAGTTGGCGGAAGAAACATTAAAGGAGAGACAGGAGAAAGAAACAAGCCTAAGAGACTATCTGATAGACCGCATTGTGGAGGAAGTGCCTTATGTAAGGCTTAACGGAGACCGAATTAACCGGCTGCCTAACAATGTGAACCTGGCTTTTCAGTTTATAGAGGGGGAATCCCTGCTGATTATGTTGGACATGGCAGGAATTTGCGGCTCCAGCGGTTCTGCCTGCACTTCCGGCTCCCTGGATCCCTCCCATGTGCTTCTTGCCATAGGGCTGCCCCACGAGATTGCTCACGGCTCTCTGAGGCTGACTTTATCAGAGGAAAATACCATGGAAGAAATGGACTATGTAGTGGATAAAATAAAAGGCATCGTAAAACGTCTGCGGGATATGTCCCCGCTATACGAGGATTATATAAAAAGCCATTAGGAGGAAGCTTATGTATACAGAGAAAGTAATGGACCATTTTGAACATCCCAGGAATGTAGGAGAACTGGAAAACCCCAGCGGTATGGGAACCGTAGGAAATGCCAAATGCGGCGATATTATGCGGATTTATCTGGATATAGACGATAATCAAATTATCCGGGATGTAAAGTTTAAGACTTTTGGCTGCGGAGCGGCCGTAGCTACCAGCAGCATGGCTACAGAGCTGGTAAAAGGGAAAACTATTCAGGAAGCCATGGAGGTAACCAACAAAGCCGTGTGCGAAGCTCTTGACGGATTGCCTCCGGTTAAGGTACACTGTTCTTTACTGGCAGAGGAAGCCATTCGCGCAGCCCTTTGGGACTATGCGGAAAAGACAGGCATTGTTATTGAAGGACTAAAAAAACCTAAGAGCGATATCAGCGAACACGAAGAGGAAGAAGAATATTAAAGCTGCCGCGGGAGAAAGCTGCCGTCTTTCCCTGTGAGGCGGAGTAAGGGAAAGGCAAAAAATGGAAAGAATAAAAGTAGTGGTAGGACTGTCCGGAGGAGTAGATTCCTCTGTGGCAGCCTTGCTGTTAAAAGAGCAAGGTTATGAGGTTATAGGCGTGACTATGAAAACCTGGGATACGCGGGAGGATGAAAATCCGCAGGGCCTTGTTCACGGAAACGGCATTATAGAGGACGCCAAGCGAGTGGCGGATTACCTGTCCATCCCTTTTTATGTAGTGGATTTCAGAGAAGAGTTCCGGCGGAATGTGGTAGACTATTTTACGGAAGAATACCTTCAGGGAAGAACCCCTAATCCCTGCGTAGTCTGCAACCGCCATGTAAAATGGGAGGCGCTGTTGAACCGGAGCAGGGAACTTGGAGCGGATCTGGTAGCCACAGGGCATTATGCCCGTGTGGAAAAGCTTGACAATGGCCGCTACACCGTCAAAGCTTCTGTTACTGCAGCTAAGGATCAGACCTATGCCCTCTATAACCTGACTCAGGCTCAGCTATCCAGAACATTAATGCCCATAGGCAGCTACCCAAAGGAAGAAATCCGCCGCATTGCTCAGGAGTCGGGCATCCCGGTAGCGAAAAAGCCGGACAGCCAGGAGATTTGCTTTATCCCTGATCAGGACTATGCCGGGTTTATCAAACGCTATACAGGAAAAACGGCGGCTCCCGGCAGCTTTGTAGACAAAGAGGGACGGATTCTAGGGCAGCATAAAGGAATTATCCACTATACTGTGGGGCAGAGGAAAGGACTGAATCTGGCCATGGGTCATCCGGTTTTTGTCACCGGGATCCGCCCGGAAACCAACCAGGTTGTCATTGGAAACAACGAAGATGTATTTACAAATTCTCTCCGGTGTAGTAAGCTTAACTGGATGGCAATAGACGGCCTTCACGGCAGAAAGCTCCGGCTTTCTGCCAAGATACGTTATGCCCACAAGGGGGCAGCGTGCACCATCCGGGAGGCAGGAAAAGATCTGATAGAATGTATCTTTGATGAGCCGGTGCGGGCGGTAACGCCGGGACAGGCGGTGGTGTTTTATCTGGAGGATCGGATTGCAGGAGGAGGAATAATTTTATGAAACAAAAAACTGTGAAAGCGGCCGCCATTGCAGCGGCAGTCCTTTGGACCGGCTTGGCATTAAATGGCTGCGGCACAGCATATAAACCTATAGAACTGCCGGCGGCCAGCCAGGAGGCGAAGCCTACCGCTTCTGCCAGCCCCAAGGAAGCCCTGGTTACCAAGGAGACCGCGGCGGCCGGCCAGCCGGCAGGCGAGACGGTATATGTAACCGGCGACAGGGTGAACCTTCGCAGGGAAGGGGCATCTGACGCCCCGGTAATTGGCCGCGTCAATAAAGGAACTGCTATGAAACGGACGGAGGCAGGCAGTGAGTGGAGCCGGGTTGAGTACCAGGGCCAGATCTGCTATATATCCAGTCAGTTTCTTTCTGCGACCCAGCCGGTTCAGGAGACAGGCGCTTCAGAGACCCAGGAGGCCAAAGACACCGCCCAGAAAACTTCTGACGGGGGAAATGCCCAAGGAGCCCAAAACGTCCAAGCCGGGGAAGTGGGACTGAATCCGGAGTGGAAATATGCGGACTTTTCAAAGATTAATTCCGGTAAGGCAGTGCTTTATAAAGCAGAAAGCAACCGTAAGAATATTGTAGTGTGTGTCAACGCCGGACACGGCACCAAGGGCGGCAGCAGCGTAAAAACCATGTGTCACCCGGACGGAACTCCCAAAGTAACCGGCGGCACCACCCAGGCAGGGGCAACCACTGCAGTGGCAGTTTCCGGGGGAATGCAGTTTTCGGACGGTACAGCAGAAAGTACCGTAACCCTGGCCATGGCTCTGAAACTAAAAGAAAAGCTGCTGGCCTCCGGTTATGATGTTCTGATGATACGGGAGAGTGATGATGTCCAGTTGGATAATATTGCCCGCACGGTTATTGCAAATAATATAGCAGACTGCCATATTGCTATTCACTGGGATTCCACTGCCAGCGACAAAGGCGCATTTTATATGAGTGTCCCCGGCAATTCCTCTTACCGGAATATGGAACCGGTAAAATCTCATTGGGAGCAGCACAATGCTCTGGGAGAGAGTTTGATATCGGGACTGCGCCAGGCCGGGATTAGAATTTTCTCCGGCGGTTCTATGGAAATGGATTTAACACAAACGTCCTTCTCCACTGTCCCGTCTATTGATATTGAGCTGGGAGACAAAGCTTCTGATCATTCAGACGCAGCGCTGGATACGTTGGCCGGGGGACTTTTGGCCGGAATAAACCAGTATTTCGGACAGCAGTAAAATTAAGATGGGCCGGAATAGAGAGGCTCGCTTCGAATTAGGGAGCAGAAGGTGAAAGAAAAAAAGAAAAACCGTCTGAAGATTCATTGGAAAGCATTGACGATAAGCCTTCTGGCAGCTTTGCTGCTGGAAGGCTTTCTGAGCGTGAGGGCGGTCCGCCATGGAAGAGTCGGGGAGACGGTAGAGCTATGGCCGTCAGGTTTTTCCTACGCTGCAGGGTATGAAATAGAGACAGAAAGCGGAGATACCAGAGGAAATTTTCAAAGAATCAGCGGAGATCCTCAAATTTATTTCCAGGATTTTCATATTCCGTATGGGCGGCTGCGTATAAAATTTGCCCGGCCCATAGAGGAGGAAATGCATATCCAGATTTACAGTATAGAGGAGGGAGCAGTCTGCTCCCAGATTTTGTTTGTTCAAGAGGGAAGCACCCAGGCGGAATTTGACTTGATCTGTCGGGAGTACGGACAGCTGCGGATAGATTTGGACGGGGACTTTGCATTGGAGAAGGTAGAAGCTTTTCCGGCGGTTCCCTGGGGAGAGATTGATCTTTCCCGCGGCATGGCCGGGTGGAATCCAATCCGCTTTCTGGTTTTATGGATACTGCTTCTGGCCGCATGCCTGTCCTGGCCTGCCGTCTTTTTTAAGACTAAATTCCCAGCAGACTCCGGTACGCAGCACGGTCGGCTGGTTTGTTTCGATCTGATCCGTACCATGGCAGCTTACTTTGCCTTGGCCTATCATGTACTGAGCCTGGTGCTTTTAGACCTTCCGCCGGACAGCCTTTCCTGGAAAATCCTTTCCTCCGGAACCATTGTGCTGTTATCCTGCAATCCGTTGTTTTTCATGCTGAGCGGGGCTCTTTTGATAAAAGAAAAAAAAGAGACAGCCGCCTGCTTTTATAGAAGAAGGCTGGGAAAGATAGCGGTTCCGCTGGTGGTATTTTACCTGCTTTATATGGCTGTTTTCTGGACAGGAGATCTGACGGCGGCCGGCTGGGCAAAGCGGGCCGTATCTGCAATTTTAAACGGCTCATCCAGGACTGCTCCCCATTTCTGGCTGGTATATGCTCTGATTACCATTTACCTCTTCGTTCCTGTTTTGCGAAAGTTTGTAGGAAGGCTTGGAGAAGTGAAAGAGAAAAGCCTGTTCTGCATAATAATCCTAATTTTGACTGCCGCTGCTGCCGTAAAAAGCCGGGGAATAGGAGGAAGCCTTTGGTTTAACTGGATTTTATGGCTGGCTCTCTTTGTGTCTGGCTATCTGATAAACCGGCCGTGGATGCGCCGGTATGACCGCTTCCTGGCGGCTTTTGGAGTTCTGTGCGGGGCGGTGTCCGTATGGATTATGATGATCAGAAATGATTACCAGGGAATTATTTTTAACGGTTCTATTTTGAGTGCGGGAGTCTCCTGGGGACTTTTTGTCTTGGCGCTGCCAATGGAAAAGGCTATTGGCAGGGCGGCAGGAATCCTGTCTTTTTTAGGAAGGCACAGCTTTAGCGTGCTTTTGATCCATTGGCTGGTTTTATATCGGATTGTGGTTCCGGGAGTGATTCCGGGACTGCTTTCCCACGGCATGAAAGTGCGTCTTTTAGGCGGATTTTTCGTTACCAGCGTTTTGTCACTTGCAGCGGCACTGATTTTTGACCTGCTTTTGGAACCGGGGATAAAAAAGCTGCTTTTTGAAGTCATATTCCGCAAAAATCCAGCATAGAATTGTGTTAAAGATAGCAGGTTGCTGTCTAAGAGAACAAGAAGAGGTGGAATAGGAACATGGCAGAACGGATCAGAAGAACTCAAAAGGAAATTTTGAGAGATAAACTGGTTAAAATTGACGGGGAAATTGACAAAGCTTCCGTAACCCTGAGACGCCTGAAAAGTGAGCGAAGCCAATGTGAGAAAGATCTGAACGACTTGGAGATGGGAGAAATAGCAGAACTGATACGAAGCAACAGCATCACGACACAAGAGCTTCAGGATTTGGTGGCGGATCATGTGAGGCGAAAAAAATAAAAATTTTACTACCCAAACCGGCCTTTTTCGTGTATAATACAAACGTTGGCATATAATATGCCGCCATGGAGACGTAGCGAAGAGGCCGTAACGCGGCGCACTCGAAATGCGCTTGCCGGTTCATCCCGGCACGTGGGTTCGAATCCCACCGTCTCCGCCATGAGTCTGCAGCGGGAGTACCGTTGCGGACTCTTTCTTTATTGAATTAAAAATACTTCTCAGATATAATTTTAATAAGTCCGATACAAAAGCAAAGAGGAGAAATAAATGGAAGAAACGAAAAAGAAATCAATAAAAGGAATCCGCATCCGCACCGTAAGCTACGGTATGATTTTTATTTCCGCTGTCCTGTATGTTCTGCTGATTGTGGCAACTGTGACTGCTTCAAAAGAATACAATAATATGACTGCCGCTACGGATGATTACATTACCTGTCAGAATTATGCGGCACAGGTTGCCGACGGTTCAAACTATTTAACAGAACATATCCGGCTCTATGTGGTGACAATGCAGCCGGAATACATGGAGGCTTATTTTACGGAGGCGAATGTCACACGCCGCAGGGAAAGCGCATTGGAGGCGCTGAAGCAGTATGATGTCAGCAAAGAGGCATTTGAATTTCTTGAAACAGCGCTTGATTATTCAAATAAGCTGATGGAGCGGGAAATCTATGCCACAAAGCTGATTGCTCTTTCTGAGAACGTCAGTATGGAGGAGCTTCCGGAAGAAGTGAGGAAAGTCAAAATTAATGCAGAAGATGAGAATTTGACTCCGGAGGAGATGGTGGAAAAAGCTCGTAAGATAATATTTGGTACAGATTATCAGGATGCAAAGGCGCTGATTAATGCTAACATCTCCTACTTTGTTGACAGTGTGATTAATACGACCCATCAGAAACAGCAAGATAGCCTTGGGATACTGGAAAAGAGCATGTCCCAGCAAAAAATATTCATAAGTTTCCTGTTTGTTTTAAACCTGCTGACTTTTTCCATGATTATCCTGTTAATCGTCAAGCCGTTGCAGCTCTATATTAATTGTATCAAAGAAGAAAGGCGTTTGGACATTACTGGTTCTTACGAATTTAAATACCTGGCTCTGACCTATAACGATATCTATGAAGTCAAAGCTTCCCATGAAGCGCTTCTGCGGCACCGTGCTGAACATGATCCCCTGACCGGATTGATCAACCGGGGAGCCTTTGACCAGATAAAAGAATGTTTTCGGCTCAATCCCTGCCCGTTAGCACTGCTGATTATCGATGTGGACAAATTTAAATTGATTAATGACGGTTACGGCCATGAGGTGGGAGATCAGATTCTAAAAAAAGTGGCAGCAGTAATAAAAGATCATTTTCGCGCCAAAGATTACCCGGCAAGAATCGGCGGGGATGAGTTTGCCGTAATTATCACAGAAGTTACGGAAGAAATGAAAGACACTATTTTAAATAGGGCAAAAGATATGAATGAGCTCCTTACAAATCCCACCGATGGACTTCCTGCCGTATCGCTCAGCATTGGAGGAGCATTTTGCCCGGAGGGATTTTCCAATGATCTCTATGCAAATGCCGACAGTGCACTTTATATCGTTAAGGAGAATGGCCGCTGCGGATGCCGGTTTTATGAGGAAAAAACTTAATAGAGTACAGCCTGGAACAAGCTAAATTATTCCTCCGGCTTTCTCAGGCTTTCCATTACAGCCAATGACGGCTCAAAGAAGATCGTAAAATTTTTCCAGTTGGCGGAGGCCCCGTACTTTTTCCGGTAGCAGTCCAGAGCTTCCTTAAGAAATTCCTCAGAAACGTCTAAAAATTCGGCCAGGTCGTTTAAGTCTTGACAGTGATGCTGATAGCCGCGGACAATTCCCTGCAATCCCACCCGGTTGTTGTAAGCCCACAGCCGGGCCTGACGTTCCTGTCTGCGGGCAGCGGCAGTGCTTTGATCCAGAATTTCTCCTACAGAGGTAAAATAATGTCCAAGTTCTTCAGCCAATACATCGGCCTTCTGCGCCAGAGTAGGAATATCCTGGCGGATGGCGATGCGAGTTCCCTTAATACGTCCATCATGTAGAGACAGAGGTTTTTCTTTTACCGTTAAACCAGCTTCATCTGCCGCAATCAACAATTCTTCGTAATTCAAATCATCACCTCATTTACCATAAAAAATTTACTGCCGGGCGCACGAAGATTCAGAAGTCAGGAGAATCCATAATATCTTCATCCTGCTGCAAAAGCTCTTCTGTAAAGGCATTGTCAGGAATGTCTGTACGGATGTGAGCAGCATCCACAGCCAGGTAGGATCGATCAGGAGTCGGAAAAACGGTAAGCGTGGAGGATTCCTTTCTTTCCGGTTTTTTCTTATGGACTTCATCTGTCAGGCCGCTTAAGCGGAAGCGAACAAAAGAGTCAATTTCCTTTGTAAGAGAGTGGTATTCCTGTGAAGAAATCTGATAATCGTTTTTATCTGCAGCCAGTAATGTATAAAACAAGGGCTCATTATCGGAGCTTGCAGGGTCAAAGCTTTTGCAGCAACCCAGCCGGAATCCCAGCCGCTTAAAAAGTTTCTGAAATAATTGGTACTCGCTGTCTGCCGTACCGACAGAATCCACCCAGCCCATTAATTCTTGAGAAGTAGCACCTAATGCCCGGGCAAACAGTTCAATTTTAGACTGCTGTAAATCCACCTGCCCTTTCTCTATCTTTGCAATAGAAGATCGGTCTGTATAACCGGTAAGCCTTGCCAGAGAATCCTGGGACATGCCCTTTTCTTCCCGCAAACGTTTAATATTCTTATACAATTCCAACATATTGTCTCGCCTTTCTTTAGCCTTCCTAGCAGAAGCGCCTCTCCTGTTCCGGAAAATTCATTTGCCTATAGGTTCATAAAAATTATAGCACGAATGTGAAGATAAATCAACAATGCCCTGAGAAAATGTTGACATGTATTCACTTTCGTGATAGAGTGAATGATAATCACTAATATAGAAATAATAGTGATTATCATTCATCTAAAATGAAAAAGGGACAAGAGCAAAAGGAGGAAAGCCTTTATGGGAAACATTAAAATAACCAGAAAACTATTAGACAGCTATAAAAAGTTAAAGAAAGAGATTCCGGTTCTGGAGATGGAGCTGGATCTGATGGAACAGGGGGATTCCGGTTTTGGGTTTAGCACCATACTGGATTATCGGACAGGGGAAGGACGTCCTCAGAATGTAGTAGGCTTTGACTGGCCTCTCTATGAATGCAGAATGAAAGTTCTGGAGGAGAAAAAGGCCCAGGCAGAGGCTGTGGAAAAATGGATCCAGGAGATTGAGGACGGACAGACCCGATGCGTATTTTCAATGTTTTATATTAATGGAATGTCCTGGCTGAAGATTTCCGATAAAGTGAAAGCCACTGGAGATCACCGGGAGGATTATCCCCGGATCTGTATCCGGGACGCTTATCTGAAAAAAGCCGGAATAAAATAGTAAAAGTTTTTCGTTCATTTCGGCAATTCCGGCTTACAATAAAAATCGAAGCAAAGGGATGAAGGAAAAAACATCCCGCCGGACTTCCTGCTTTTTGGCGCCAAAGGCAGAAAAGAACGGAAGCTTACAAAATCAAGCAGAAGGAGGTTCAATATGTACAACCAGCTTATGGACGCAGCGGTAAGCCGCCTGGGGGAATTGTTCCCCGGCTATCCTGTCTATATGGGGAACTTGCCTCAGGAACCGGAAAGGCCCTGCTTTTTCTTGGAGCTTAAAGAGGCATCCGAAAAAACCATGACAGGCAGACGGGCTATTCGGAAGATTAAATTTTCTATCCGATACATAGCAGGGGAGAGCCAACAGCTCCATAAGGAACAGAACCAGACAGCGGAGATGCTGATGGATGGTATGGAGTGGATTCGGATGCCGGACGGCATTCCGGTACGGGGAACCGACCGGAAGCATCAGCTTACAGACGGAATTCTGGATTTCTCAGTAATCTACAGCTTGTCCGTCTATAAAGAAAAAGAACAGGAAGAACCTATGGAAAATTTAGAAATAACGAAAGGATTGGTGAAAACATGTTAGGAGGAGGAACATTTACAAAGCAGGATAAGGTGCTGCCCGGTTCCTATATTAATTTTGTATCTTTGGCAAAGGCGGCTTCTATGCTGTCAGAGAGAGGCTACGCAGCGCTCCCCATGGTACTGGACTGGGGACCTTCTCAGGAAGTATTTGCCGTTGGCGGGGAATACCTGGAAGAAGACTGCAAAAAGATTTTCGGTTATGAGTATAAAGATGAAAAGATGAAGGGGATTCGGGATATTTTCCGGAATGTAAAAACTCTTTACGTCTACCGTTTAAACCAGGGAGAAGCGGCGGAAAACCTTATGGCTACAGCCCGGTACAGCGGAGTCCGGGGCAATGATATTACTCTGACAGTGGAAAAAGACGGGGAATTGTTTGTAGTTACCACCTATTTGGCAGGAAAGGAAACCGACAGCCAGGCCGTGGCAGGGGCAGGAGACCTTCTGGATAATGATTACGTTATCTTTAAAAAGGACGGAGAATTAAAGGAGACAGCAGGGCTTCCCCTTACAGGAGGAACTAACGGAGACGCGCCGGGAATAACGGAGTATCAGGATTTTCTGGACGCATCCGAGAGTCTGTCCTTTAACGCTTTGGGCTGCCTGTCTAATGATGAGGAGATCAAAGATCTGTTTATTCAGCACACCAGACGGATGAGGGATGAGATGGGAGCCAAGTTCCAGACCGTTTTATATCAGGCATCCCAGGCTGATTATGAGGGAATCGTATCGGTGGAAAATGCCCCGGCAGAGGCGAAAGCCTCAGGAAAAGCTGCCGGAGAGCAGGAAGAACCGGCGCTGGAAACCTGGTCCATGGTATACTGGGTTACCGGAGCCATTGCCGGATGCGGCGTAAACGCATCCAATACCAACAAGACCTATGACGGGGAATTTAATGTGAATACTGTTTACACCCAGCGCCAGTTAAAGGAAGCTCTTCTTTCCGGCAAATTCATGTTCCACAAGGTGGGAGATGAGGTTCGGGTTTTGGAGGATATTAATACCCTGGTAACTTATACGGAAGAAAAAAACCGGGACTTTGCAAGCAACCAGACTGTCCGGGTTCTGGACCAGATTGGAAACGACGTGGCAGTGCTTTTTGATAATAAATATTTGGGCAAAATTCCCAATGACGAGGCCGGAAGAATCAGTTTCTGGAATGATCTGGTAACATATTTTAACGACTTAAGCCGCCTGAGAGCCATTGAAGGTTTTGAGGCAAAGGACGTAATCGTAACCAAGGGGGAGGGCAAGAAGAGCGTTGTGGTAAACTGCCCCGTTACCCCGGTAAACGCTATGGCCCAGTTGTATATGACAGTGATTGTACAGTAGAAGAAGAGGAGGAAACGCCATGAGCAGAAGACAGACTATGAACGCCCGCGACTCTATCAGCGCGGCAGAAGCAGAGTGTTATGTAACTATCGGAAATGACAGGATTTATCTGATGCAGGTCATTAACCTGGAAGCATCTGTAGAAAAAACCAAGACCGAGGTTCCCATTATGGGAAGAACCGGAAAAGGCAATAAAGCCACCGGATGGAAGGGAACCGGCTCCGCTACTATCCATTACAATACCAGCGTATTCCGCAAGCTGCTGTACCAGTATAAGGAAACCGGAGAGGATATTTACTTTGATATCCAGATTACCAACGAGGATCCTACCTCCCACGTAGGCAGACAGACAGTTATCTTAAAAGACTGCAATCTGGACGGAGGCATTATCGCCAAGATGGATGCGGACGCAGAGTATCTGGACGAGGAATTTGACTTTACCTTTGAGGATTGGGAGATGCCTGAGGAATTTGCCATGCTGGAAGGGATGCAGTAGGAAGGAGAGGAGGAAGAAATGGGAGATTTAAGTTGTTTTTTCAGCCAAAATGCGGTAAAAGCAGAAAATGAAAAGATTGTAGTATCCAGACGATTCCTTGGATCAGATAAGAAGCCTATGGCGTGGGAAGTACGTGCAATCACCTCTGAAGAGGATGAAAGCCTGCGTCGGGAATGTACAAAAAGGATCCCTGTATCCGGCAGAAAGGGGCAGTATACCCAGGAGACAGATTACAACCTGTACCTTGGAAAGCTGGCGGCAAAGTGTACGATTTTCCCAAACCTTAACGATAAGGAGCTTCAGGATTCCTATCATGTAATGGGGGCGGATATCCTGCTGAAAACCATGCTGACTGCGGGAGAATACGCAGGGTATATTGAAAAAATCCAGAAGGTAAACGGATTTGACACCACTATGGAAGACCTGGCGGAAGAAGCAAAAAACTAATTGAGGGAGGCGATATGGAGGCAAATATAGCCTACTATTGCCTCCATAAGCTTCATAAATGGCCCCATGAATTCTTGGCTCTAAGCAGGGAAGAGAAAGCATATGTAATCGCTGCTATAAAAATAAAAATGGAACACGATGAGAAAGAGGCCAAGCGTATGAGACATGGCCGGGGGAGGAAAAGAAGATAGATTTTTCAGAGGGGATGCGGCAAATGGAAAGCTTTTCTATTTCATTTTGCCACATCCCTTTCTATACAGAAAGCAGGTGGAATTTTGCCAACAGCAAGCACAGCATTGCAACTATATAATCAAATGCCTGTAGCAATCAATGATGTTGCAGATTCGATGAATAGTATAATAGAACCTGCCCGGAATCTGGAAAGATTATCGGGGAACTTATTTAATATTATTCATATAGAGATGACAAAACAAGAACTGAATTATATGCGATCAGAAATTAATCAGATCAATAACGAAGTACAGGTAACAAATCAAGAGTTAAATTGTGTGGGGTCAGAGCTTACTCAGATCGATAAAGCAGCAGACAATGCCAAAAAAACAAGCGATCTGTTAACAAAAAGCTTATGTGGGGCAAAAGGAAAAATGGGGGAGGTTCTGACCGAAGCGAATAATTATCAGGCGGCAGGAAACTTGCTCCAAGTACAGACGGGGATGCAGGGAAATGATCTGGAGATGGCGAAAGGGAGTATCAAATCCCTTTACATCGATAATATGGGAGAAAGCCTGGAGGATGCCGCCAGAAGTTTAGCTGCGGTTCATCAGCTTACAAACCAGACAGGAGAAGGATTGGAGCTGATGACAAGAGCTGGTATCCTGATGCGGGACAGCTTTGGATACGACATTTCTGACAGCATTTATACAGCGCAGATGCTGGAAAAACAGTTTGGGATATCAGGGGTTCAGGCCATGGATCTGATTATGCAGGCAACGCAGGCAGGGCTGAATCAAAACGGAAATTTATTAAGTACCATCAATGAAAACGCAGAGGAATTTAAAAAATTAGGATTTAACAGTGCAGAGATGTTTACCATGCTGGTAAACGGCGCAGAGGACGGGATAACTTCTGTAGATAAACTGGGAGCTGCGGTAAAAGAATTTTCTGCACGTGCGGCCAGCGGAAGTGAATCAACGAAAAACGCTTTTAGCGGAATTGGATTAGATCCCAATGAAATGACGGCTCAATTTGCCCAGGGCGGGGATCCTGCAAAACAAGCATTTTTGCAGACAGTCAATGCAATCGGCACTACTGAAGATCCCATGCAGCAGAACATGGCTGGGGAAAGCCTTTTTGGAAATATGTGGGGGGAACTGGGCTATGAGGGAATTATGGCATTGGCAAACCTGAATGGAGAAGTGGCTCTTACTACACAAAATTTAGAAGCGCTAAATAATGTGCGGTATGATAATGCTACCAGCGCGTTGTCTTCACTGGGCCGCACCATAAATATGGGGCTGGCGGGGGTAATAGGAGACACCGTTACTACAGTAACAGCCCATATCAACGATTTTACTACCGGCCTGCAAGGGGATGCTTCTAATATACAAGGGATTTTCGGAGGAATTGGGCTGGCTATCGGATTTATCGGTAATATTATTTCAGAAGGGTGGTCGATTATTTCACCTATTTTACTGGGAGTACTGGCCATCATGGGAATCTATTTACTTCTGACAGAGGGAATCCAAAAAGCTCAGCTTGTCGGAAAAGCAGTTATGGCAGCTTACAGTGCGACTCAGACATTTTTATCCATAGGCTTTGGAATATTAAGGGGAAATACTGCGGCAGCCAGTGCAGCGACTCTTACATATAACTCTGCGCTGTTAGCATGTCCGATTACGTGGATCATTATTGCGATTATTGCTTTAATAGCGGTAATTTATGCGGGTGTAGCAATGATGAATCATTTTGCCGGAACCACTGTTTCGGCAGCCGGAGTCATCGTAGGAGCTTTTTTTGTAATGGGAGCGAATGTTATCAATCTATTTATAAATGTTTGGAACAGAGTAGCAATGCTTGTTAACTTTATATGTAATCTTTTCATAAATCCCATTGCTGCAGTACAAATCCTATTTTTAGATATGGCCGGTAATGTGATAGACTGTGTACTTAACATGGCGAAAGCTGTGGAAAGTATCATTAATAAAATACCTGGCGTTGAGATAAGTATTACGGCAGGTTTAGAGGACTTTAAAAGTAAGATTGAAGCAGCATCAGAAAAGATTAAAACAGAGTCAGAATGGAAAGAGATTGTTAAAAAGAAAGAATTTATTGATTACGGAGATGCTTACCAAAATGGCTATAATATGGGCGAAGGATTGGAAAATAAGATAAAAGGAGCCTTTGACGATCCCAAAAGTATATTTGACGGGATGGAGAATCCGCTGGAAGGCCTGCTGGAGAATCCGCTGGGAGGCGGACTGGAGAATAACCCGTTTGGTTTAGGAGGCGGTGGCGGCCAGTCGATTCCCCAAGATATCGGGGCCACTGCCGGCAACACCGGAGCCACCGCCGGCAACACTGCCGCCATGGCCGACTCTATGACCATGCTTGACGAAGACTTAGAATACTTGCGGGATCTGGCAGAACAGGAGGTTATCAACCGGTTTACCACGGCTGAGCTGACTGTCAACATGGGAGGAATTACCAACCAGGTCAACTCCAACATGGATTTAGACGGAATCGGCCACTACTTAGAGGGAATTATTTTTGAACGGCTGGAAACAGCAGCAGAAGGAGTGTATTAATATGCCATACGAAATTTATTTAGGGGGCTTACGCCTCCCCATTCCTCCATCCAAAATCCAGATGAAGGTAAAAGGCCAGAATAAGACCATGAACCTGATAAACGGGGAAGAAATTAATATCCTGAATCCGGCCGGACTTACGGAGATAACCCTGGATGCGCTGCTTCCTATCCGCAGGTATCCCTTTGCCAGTTATGAAGACGGTTTTGAACCGCCGGAATACTTCTTAGACGCTTTTGAGCAGATGAAAAATGAAAAAACTCCCATACAGTTTATTGTCATACGGGAAGGGCCTGGACGCTCTTCCTTTTTTGATACTAATCAAAAGGTATCCCTGGAAGATTATGACATTACGGAAGATGCAGAGGAGGGAGGGGATATTACGGTGTCCCTGTCTTTAAAGGTTTACCAGGATTATGGGATTGCGGTTATTCCTCTTCCGCAGGAACCGGGAGAGGAGATTACGGCGGCTCCCACGGAGGAACGATCTGCTGAGACGGCCCCATCCCCCAAGGCATACACGGTAGTCCGTGGAGACTGTCTGTGGGCCATTGCGAAAAGAATACTGGGAAACGGAAGCCGTTGGAGAGAGATCTATGGATTAAATCAGGATAAAATCAAAAATCCAAATCTGATTTATCCCGGCCAGGTACTGGTTTTACCATAGGGGGGAGAAGGATGTACGAACTATTTATAAGTGACGATAAGAATCTTTATACCCCGGTCACCACCGGCAGTGTTCAGCTGGACTGGGAACGGCAGGGGGCGCCGGGAAAGCTGACGTTTTCCTATCTGGCAGATGCCGGACTCCCTGTCCGGGAAGGAAGCCCCGTAGGGCTCAAAGTGGATGGGAAGGATGTGTTTTTCGGATTTCTGTTTGAACGCCGGCATGGAAAGGACAGGATAGTGTCCGCCACAGCCTATGATCAGCTCCGGTATCTAAAAAATAAAGATACCTACGAGTACAAAAATAAAACAGCCACTGAGGTTATCCAGATGGTAGCCGGGGATTTTCAGCTAAAGACAGGAGAATTAGAAGATACCAAGCTAAAAATTAAGGAGAGAAGGGAGTCCAACAAGACTTTGTTTGATGTGATCATAAATGCCCTGTATATTACCCTGCAAAAGGCAGGGGAAATGTACGTGCTCTATGATCAATACGGTTTTCTGACTCTGAAAAATATCCAAAATATGAAGCTGGATCTTCTGATTTGCCATAGAACCGCTGAGGATTACGACTATTCTGTCAGCATTGACGGGGATACCTGCAACCAGATAAAGCTCTACCAGGAAGATAAGGAAGCGGGAAAACGCCGTATTTACTTGGCAAAGGACACGGAAAATATCAACCAATGGGGCGTTCTTCAATATTACGAGCAGGTAGAGGAAGGGGAAAACGGACAGGCAAAAGCCGATGCCCTGCTGGCCCTTTATAATCAGAAAACCCGAAAGCTGTCAGTAAAAAATGCTCTGGGGGATATCCGGGTCCGGCCCGGCTGCCTTCTGCCGGTGCAGCTTGATTTGGGGGAGGAGCAGATCAATCATTACATGCTGGTAGAAAAAGCCAGCCACCGGTTTGAAAACGGATTTCACACCATGGATTTGACTCTGAGAGGAGGCGGTTTTCTTGCGTGACTGGATGGACGGGATGGTGGCTTTGGCTATAAACGCCCTGGAAGAAAGGGGAATGGCAGACATTTTTTACGGAACCGTAACCAGTGCTTCCCCTTTACAGATAGCGGTGGAAGAGCTGAAGGGAAGCTTAAGCGCCTCCCAGCTTCGGGTGGCGGGGCACTTGACGGATTACCAGGCAGAAATGCTGGTAGAGGGAAAGCGGCAGAAGGTAACGGTATACAATCACCTGAATGCAGGGGAGAAGGTACTGCTGTTTCAGCGCCGGGGGGCCCAGCAGTATGTGGTGTTAGATCGATACTCTTAAATGTGAAATTTTCAAAAAGAGAAAGACAAGAAGGAGGGAGACAGGATGATACCAAATGTGAGAATGGATCTGCGGGACGGATTTACCATAGAATCCGTCCCGTCTAAAACCTACCGGCTTATTAGCGGCGGGGAGAAGACAGGGCGGATACAGGGGAAGACCGACGGACTTGACGCGCTGCGCCAAACCATTTACTGCATTTTAAATACAGAACGTTACCGGTATCCGATCTATAGCTGGAATTACGGCGTGGAGCTGGAGGGCCTTTTTGGAAGGCCTGTTTCTTATGTCAAATCCGAGCTGAAGCGGGTTATCAGGGAGGCGCTTTTGCAGGATGACCGGATTGACAAGGTGGATGGATTTGTTTTTGAAGAGCAGGGAAAACGGCTGTCTGTTACTTTTCAGGTACATTCCCGTCAGGGGATTTTAGAAATAAAAAAGGAGGTGATGACGTAAATGTTTGAAAATCGGACCTATGAAACTATTTTAAACCGGATGCTTTCCCGGGTAAAGGCCCAGTGCGGCCAGATCGACACCCGGGAAGGCTCTATTATTTATGATGCTCTGGCTCCAGCGGCAGTAGAGCTTCAGAATCTTTATATTGAGCTGGACTGGATGCTTGATCAGTCTTTTGCCGATACCCAGGACAGAGAATATTTAATCCGCCGGTGCCGGGAACGGGGTATTGTCCCCAAAAGGGCATCCAGAGCAATTTTAAAAGGAGAATTCAACCAGGATATTCCTCTAGGAAGCCGATTCTCTCTGGATTTACTAAACTATACTGCGGTAAAACGGCTGGGAGAAGGGATTTACCAGATGGAGTGCGAGACAGAAGGAGAAGCAGGTAACCGGTTCTTTGGAACGCTCCTTCCCATTGATTATATCCGGGGGCTTACAAAGGCAGAGCTGACAGAGCTGCTGATTCCGGGGGAAGAGGAAGAAGAGACTGAACATTTAAGGCAGCGGTATTTTAACAGCCTGACCTCTCAGGCCTTTGGAGGAAACATAGCGGACTATAAGGAAAAGGTCAACGGTATCAGCGGGGTGGGCGGAGTAAAGGTATTTCCTGTCTGGAACGGGGGAGGAACCGTAAAACTGGTGATTATAACCCCCCAGCACCGTTCCCCTACAGAGGAGCTGCTAAAGCAGGTGAAAGAGTACATCGATCCGGAGGAACACACCGGGGGAGGCTACGGCCTGGCCCCTGTAGGCCATCAGGTCACAGTGGAAGGGGCAGAGGAGGTAAAAGTAGATGTGGAAACCAAGCTGCTTTTTCAAAACGGCTGGAATCTGGAACGATGCCTTCCGAATATCCTTTCCGCTATAGACGAATACTTGCAGAAGCTTAACGAGAATTGGGAGGACAGTGAGGCTACAGTGGTCCGGGTATCCCAGATCGAAAGCCGAATCCTGGATACAGAAGGGATCTTGGACGTGTTAGACACCAGGCTATGCGGGAGAAGCGGAAATTATCCTCTTCCTTCAAATGCCATTGCAGTGAGGGGGGATTTTAATGCCCAGGAAAGTTGATTTATTAAGCTATCTGCCGCCGGTGGTAGGAAATACCCTGGAATTCGGCCAGATTGCCCAGGCGGAAGAACCAGAGCTTAATCTTCTATATGAGGAGGCGGCTCAGGCGCTTTCCGACAACTTTATTCTAACCGCCGGAATAGACGGAATGAAACGGTACGAAAGGCTTTTAGGAATCATACCAGAAGCAGGGGCCAGCCTGGAAGAACGCCGCGCCAAGGTGCAAATTGCCTGGAATAGCCAGCTTCCCTATACTTTAAAAAGGCTTACAGAACAGCTTTCCGGATGGGTGGGGGAAAAGGGTTATGAACTGGACGCTTCCAGGTTCCGGGAGTACATCTTGGATATCATAATGTTTGAGCAGCCTCTTCGGGTTCTCCGCTATGTGAAAAATATGGTAAGGCAGATGATACCGGCCAATTTGGAGTTTTCTTACCAGGGAGTATACCGGGAAGCGGTAGAGGCAGAGATCTCATATAAAGAGAAAATAGGCTTGAATACGAGATTCTACCCGAGAAAGAATTTAGAAAGGCTTTTGCTGGATAACACGTGGAAACTGGATGGCGCCTTGAAGCTTACGGGATATGGAACCGAGGAATTAGAAGATTTTTATCCAATGGGACTAAGAGCAGGAACCAGGATTGAGAAAGAGATTTTGTATATAATAAAAAACGGGATTACAATTCCCTTATATGGACATCCTGAAAAATCAGTTTCTATTCTTTTTCATACCAGGATTGATCCCCAGGTAAAAACTAATGAGAGAAGTAATGTGATGACAGAGGTAAATAGCTTTACAAAGTTAGGACCTTTGGAAATGATAACAATGAATCAGTTAGATGCAAGTTGGAAACTTGATGGAAGCCGCAGGCTAAACGGCGGCCACGAGACAATATAAGAAAAGGAGAATGAAATTTATGGCAGAAACAAAAGGAATTATTACAATAGCAGGAAGAAAGAAGTTATGTAAATCCCACGCAGGTGACATGAGCCTTCCACCCATTACTCAGATGGCTTGGGGAGACGGGGGAGTATTAGAGGATGGGACGCCAAAGACAACCTCAGGAGATGAAAGCAGCCTTTCCAACGAACTATTAAGAAAGGATATAACAGGCCATAGTTATCCGGTAGAAGAGGAAACTACCTGCCGCTACAGCGGCTGTCTGGAAAAGGATGAGCTGACTGGAAAAGAGATATCTGAGATGGGTTTGTATGATGCGGAAGGGGATTTAATTGCATATCGAACTTTTAGAAGAAAAGGAAAAGATGAGGATATCCCCTTAAGCTTTGATATGGATGAAATTTTTTAAGGATGTAGCAGAAAGGAGTATAAATTATGAATAATTGTGAAATAAAATCGCCTCCGGTATTTTCTCAGGAGATTCCCAAGTGGGACAGAAATACATATGCAGACGGAAATGCTATGGGAGCAGTAATAGAACAGCTATTTAATAATACCGTTTACAATAAAGAAGAGCTAAAGGCGAAAACCGATGCAGAAGGAGGCGATATTTCTGAAACTCAGGTATCGGTAATTGACGAATCCACAGAAGCTTTTCCTGTACCAATGCCTGAAGACAAAACAAAAGGATTGTGGGGAAAACTGAAAAAATGGCAGCAGGACTGTTTGGCTAAGTTCGGAAATTATGTGCTGACCAGTATGATTACCAATCAGCATGTCAATTCTACGGAGAATATTCCATCGTCGGCGTTGGTGTATTTGATGCAGCAGGGGATTACTCAGTTAAATAGGGATTTAACGGGAGTTAATGGTAATCTGGCCGGGAAAGCTTCTGCTATAGATGTTTCTAACCTTCAAGTAGCCTTTAATACGCGATATAATACAACATTGATTAGTGATCTTAATACTGCTATAGCTTCTGGCTTTTACCGGTATTATGCAAATTCAGCGAATTCGCCTTGGGCAGAAGGTGGTACACTTTTTGCTTTTTTATATGATGGCATTGCTGTAATTCAAATATCTTTTTTCAATGGCACCATTGCTAAGTTCGCATTTAGAATAAGGTTTAATTATACTTGGACAGCATGGCGCATTATCTAAATTTCAACCGTAATCCGAAATGTTGTTTGCGAGGTGACGGATAATAATGGACTAATCATTCATAAATATGTTCAAATATTAACCTAAACTGTTGTAATTTCAAATATATGGGTAGATACAAGAGCTACTGCGATGTTGGCATCCAATTACCACCTTATCTGATACTTGAAGATAGCAGTTGCTCGAAAGAGGTTATTTATTTGAGGGTAGGTTGAAAAATGAGAGTAAAGGATAAGAACATTTAGAGTTAGGAATAAATAGTATAACATAGGCACATCTTTGAACAACCGAACCACCGCTTGCGGAACTGCATGAGCGGCGATGTGAGAGGACGGGGGTTAGTCACCCCCGTCCTACTCGATTAATTGAAAAAATACTTGAGAATATGATTAATTAGATGTCACATAACAGTTAGAACTGTTCCAAAAGTCGAAAGAAAGACGGGACATCATCCAAGAACATGTCTTTACAGTCTGATAAAGTATCTTTAAATGAAATTGAAATGTTCATTTTAGCATTGCTGACATTCGCATTTACGTTTATCAGATAATGTTTTAGGTATAGAAAACTACCCCCCTGTAAACTTGGCCGTTGACAGGGCGGAGTTCTATACTTCTCTCTTTAAAGAGGTTAACCACCTTGTGGGCGGTTGTTCCTTTTGTATATTTACTATACCATATTCGGTGTAAAGATTCAAGGATTGCGAAATAAAAAGTAAGCCTTTATTTTAACTGTAGAAGGAGGGCTTATTTTTATGATTGAAAAAATCCCTATTTATTAAGCCCAACAAATTCACTATCCGAGGCCCAACAGTCCTTTACATAAATATTTATATAACAAAACAAAAAGGAGACAAAAAATGGAAAAAGTAAAATATGGAAAAACAACATACACTCTCGTACCTGGAGGATTCGATACATTTACAGATGATAAATTGATTCTCAGGCATTTGAAAGAAGAAAGAAGTCTGAAAGAAATTAAAGAAACAGCCAAAGCAGTGAATACTAATGACAGCATTGACCTAATAGGCAGCGAAGGTCAGATTATGCGCTCTTTGAAAGGATATACCTATTCCGGTCAGATATACGAAATGGAGGGCTACCTTGTTGAAGAAAAAACAATTTCGGAAGAAGCAGAGAATCTCCAAAAAGTAGGAACAGGTATAGAAGAAATCCGAACAAAGGTAGTGACCGTAGTATTCTCAAAGCCCAAAAATCAATAAATATTACAGGAGGAAATAAGTATAGAAATGAAAATCAATCCAGTAGAATACATAATCAGCGCCGCCGCAGGCGCATTTTTTAGCTTTTTTGGGATTCTTGCAATTCCCTTAGCCCTTCTTATTCCATGCAACATTATCGATTACTTTACCGGATTGGCAGCTTCAAAGGTAAACGGCGAAAGAATCACCAGCCACAAATCCTTTACCGGAATTATGAAAAAAGTAATGATGTACATTCTGATTTTTGTGGGGTTCGGAATTGACTGTATGATTTCTTATATAATGTCTAATTTGCATATAGAGATGAAATTTCCTATGTTGTTTGCGGCAATGGTGGCCTCATGGTTGGTAATTAATGAGCTCATCAGCATCACAGAAAACTGTCGGTCCGCAGGAGTCACCATTCCCATACTGGGTCCTATACTGAAAATTATTAAAAAGGAAATAGAATCGGCGGCAGATATTTCAAAAGATGAATAGTTAAGAAAAAGCAAGGAGAAACCAGATGAAAATAGAAAAACAATATTTAACGGTCAGCAACTATAACCGTCCAGGGACTAAAAGGCCCAGGACGACTGCTGTGGCCTGCCACTATATGGGAAACCCTGGAACATCTGCAAAGGCTAATCGAAATTGGTTTGAAAGTCTGGGAAAGACCCGTGAGACCAAAGCGAGTTGCCATTATATTATCGGTTTAGATGGGGAAATCTTACAGCTTATTCCCGAAGAAGAGATAAGCTGGTGCACCAACCAGGCCAACAGCTATACTATCAGTATCGAAGCCTGCCACCCGGATAAAACCGGAAAATTCACTGCAGCTACTTACGAGGCATATACAGCCCTATGTGCGGATATCTGCAGGCGTTGGGGCCTGGATCCGTTAAACGGCGGTCTAATTCGTCATTACGATGTAACCGGGAAGATTTGTCCCAAATGGTTTGTAGAACACTCGGAAGCCTGGGAGCAATTTAAAAAAGATGTAGCTGCCGGACTGGGTCGGGCAGAAGCCGGAAGACCGGAGGAAGAGAAAACAGGAAAAACGGAAGGTCACAAGAAATCCGGCTGGAAGAAAGAGAACGGCGGTTGGCGCTATTATCAGGGAGACACCGGCCAGCCCGTAAGAAATGCGTGGCATAAAGATAAAGACGGAGAGTGGTACTGGCATGACGATGCCGGCTTTACGGTTTGTGAAACCTGGAAAACCGGAACCGATGGTACATGGTATTACCTTGGAGCCGACGGCCGGATGAAGAAAGATTCCTGGATAATTGATAAAGGAAATCTGTACCGTTTAAACCAGGACGGCAGTCTGTTTCAGGGAGAATTACATTTAAAAACGGATCATACAGGGGCACTCCAGGCAAACTTTGTTTTTATGTTTAAAAACAGAAAAGCAGGTTCCGAAGCAGCGGAAATGTGATTAGAAAGTAGACACAGCAGTAGAGGAACTGGGACCAGGTGTTAGACCAGATGAGCGTCCTTTATGGGGAAAAGCTTGCTCGGCCTTATTCCATCGGCATTAACAGTATTGCCGGAAAACCAGCCATATTCAGGAGGCCGGGTATACCCCATGGGGCAGGCTTTGGGCAGCGCCCACGTATTCACATCCTGCGGTTAATGTCTGATTGTCAAGTCTGATTGCCAAGAATAGCCAATATTGACAATATCACAATATATGATGTAAAATAAAGAACTAATAAATAAAGTCGTGAGGATAAATAATGTATAATATATGCAGAAAAAGAAAAACTCTTATTTTATCCGGCTTATTGGGCGCTGTTAGTTTTCTGTTGATCTACGGATGGAATATACTTAATCCTTTAAATACAAACTGGCTTCTTTCAGGGGGTGACCTTACACAGCACTATTTAGGCTGGGTGGGGTATCGAAATTCAGATTGGGCTTTTCCAATTGGTATGATGGATCAGGTGACCTACCCCTGCAATATTAGTATTATTTTTACTGATTCCATTCCTCTCTTTGCTGTTTTTTTTAAAATACTTTCTCCATTTTTGCCAAATCAATTTCAATATTTCGGATTGTGGGGAATCCTATGCTTCATCTTAGATGGTGTTATCTCTGCAAAAATTTTAAAAAAATATTTATATAGTGATTTCCAAGTCATAATGGGAAGCGCCTTTTTTATTTTGTCTTTTCAGGTATTATGTAAGATGTTTTGGCATACCGCGCTGGCCGGCCACTGGCTAATCCTACTAGCAATGTATTTATTTCTTTATCACAACGAAAATTCCCCTTATAAAAAAGAACTTTTTTGGTGGTTTGGCTTAGGATGTCTGGTTTCTTCTGTCCACATTTATTTTTTATTAATGTGTGGTATAATCTTACTTGGTTTTTGTTTATTCGATTTTTTATTAAACAGGAGCATTAAAAAGTGTGTGGGATATCTTTGCAGTTATATAAGCGCCGCTTTTATTACGATTGGCATGTTAGGCGGATTTTCTTCTGGAAATTCCGTAACAGATGGCGGACTAGGTTCATTTAGCCTAAATCTTAATGGATTTTTTAATTCTATGGGATATGGGACATTATTAAAAGGGCTTCCATACAGGGCCGGCGGTTTGGAAGGTTTCGCATATTTAGGAGCAGGGATTTTATTTTTACTGCTGGCAACAAGCGCTTTTTTGTTTTACACAACTAATTATAGACAAAAAATTTATTACAGAACTAATTACAGACAAATAAGTGCTGTTTTCATATGCCTCATAGCTGCTATTGTTTCCCTCTCTCCGGTAATTAGTTTAGGGAATCATGTTTTATTTACTATACCATTACCGAGTTTCATGAGCAAAGCTTGGGGAATATTCAGGGCTTCCGGCAGAATTGTTTGGATATGTATCTATTTTATATTTATTTTTTCTTTCTGTGCAGATATAAAAATTTGTCCTAAAAAGATGAAAACAATGCTGTTATTTATAGCCCTTTGTTTACAGCTATATGATTTATCTGGCTTCCTTTCGTCAATCCATAAGCGCTTTTGCAGTAACAGCTTAGAATATACAACTCCTTTAAGCCATAGTTCCTGGCAAGAACTGGTTAATGACGATCAGTATCAGCATCTTATAGTCGGAGCAGATCAAGAATGGAACTCTTTATTTCCATTAGTTAAGTATGCTTTAGACAATGAGCTTTCTATAAATAAATTTTATGTGGCTCGCGGGATAGATACCAAAATAAATATGTACACAAGTCAAGAGCTTCAAAATGTTAAAGACAATGTTATATACGTCTGGGAAAAAAATAATACTTTAGGAGCAAAACCCAATATATTAAATTATTATGAACTAAATAGCTATATTATTGGTATAATGCCGCCTAAAGAATTATCCGCTTCCCCTCCTGAAGATAACATTCTAAACAGATATCAATACAAATTTGATGGAAGATATTTACAAAACGGGTTTGACGAAAATGGTATGCGCCATTTATCCCCATCAGGCTTTTCATTTGGGCCATATATCGCGCTTAATAGTGGAACTTATCAAATCCAGATTACTGGGAAAGGTTTATTAAACAATGAATATTTATGCTATTCTGGACAGGGAGATCTGGTATATCAGCTGGAAAATTTCTTGGGGGATGAACAGCAGGTGGTATTTAATATTTGTTTAGAAGAAAGCATAAGCAATTTTGAAATTAAAATAACGAACCTTTCTTCTGCTGAAACGATAGTAGAGGATTTGCAAATTTTTCCAATTGATTCCATAAATACGGATTCTTTTAAAGAATAAGATAAATTTTTTGCCGGAACAATCGATGGCTATTCGTAGAAATGGCAGAGTTAACGGCAGGCGGCGCTTCTTACTCCCGCAAGGAGAACAGGAAGGCCGCTGTTTTTATGCTCTCCTAGTAAGCCCCTTTTGGGTTTGGAAGAGAGAAAGCGGCACGTATTTCTTTTGCCCCCAACATCATGACATTGGTTCAGCCTGAACGGTTACAATTTATCGGTGCAAAGCTCGCAGGTCAGTTGAAAACCAATCGGAAAAATGCTATAATACCGCTGAAATTAACTATGGGGGATCGGATGCTATGAAAAAGTTTTTTCTCCTGCTTTTATCCATATCGGCGCTGCTTCTTCTGTCTGCCTGCAGCAGTCAGAAACCGCCCTCCGAAAGCAGTCAGTCATTGAAAGAATCAATTCAACTAACCGTTTGGGGAGCAGAGGAGGATGAGGCTCTGCTCCAGGAGATTTTTACCTCATTCCAGACCCGCTATTCCGGCCAAGCCAATTTTCAGATTACTTATCAGCCTCAGAGCGAGTCTAATTGTAAAGATGTTTTGCTGGGGGATCTGGAAGGAGGAGCGGATGTGTTTGCCTTTGCTGACGATCAGGTGGCTGCTTTGGCGGCGGCGGGCGGTTTGGATCCAATTGAGGGCGGAGCTGAGATCAGGGCCTCCAACCTTTCCGCAGCAGTGGAAGCCGCCAGTGTGGGAGGTATCCTGTATGCCTACCCGCTGACAGCGGACAATGGCTACTTTTTGTATTACAACAAGGAATATTTCTCGGAAGAGGATGTAAAAAGTCTGGATCGAATGCTGGAGGTGGCAGCCCAGGCCGAAAAATTAGTGGCAATGGACTGGTCCTCCGCCTGGTATGTCTATGCATTTTTTGGAAACACTGGCTTGGAGGTGGGGCTGAATGAGGATGGCCTGACTAATTATTGTACCTGGAATAGTACCGATGGCCCTATAAGAGGGGAAGATGTAGGCCAGGCTATGCTTTCCATAGCAGAAAGCCCGGCCTTTGCCAGCTTGACAGATACGGAAATTTTATCCGGCATACAGGACGGAACCGTTATTGCAGGGGTCAGCGGAGTATGGAACTCGGTGGCCATTGAAGAGGCTTGGGGAGAAAATACCGGAGCCGCTAAACTGCCAGTCTATACCTGTGCAGGACAGCAGGTGCAGATGGCCTCTTTTTCCGGATGTAAATTGATCGGTGTAAATGCTTATTCGGAACATCCGGAGTGGGCGGCGCGCCTGGCAGAGTGGATTACCAATGAGGAAAACCAGGGCCTGCGATTCCGGCTCCGGGGACAGGGACCGGCTAATACCAATGCGGCTAACTCTCCGGAAGTCCAGGCATCTCCCGCTATTGCGGCGCTGCTGGCCCAGTCGGAGTTTTCACAGCTCCAGCGGGTAGGAGGAAAATTCTGGGATCCTGTAGCAGAATTTGCCGGGAGCATGGTGGATGGGAACCCTTCCGGGGTCCCCATTCAGATCCAGTTGGACCGAATGGTAGAGAATGTGACGGCACGATAACAGCCAAATATATCATCATTGGGAGGAAATTTGCATGAAAGGCAAGCTGACACTGCAGCAACGCTTGATATTGCCCATTGTTCTATTGGGTCTGGTGACACTGCTGTCCAATATTTTGGCAGTATTCAGCATCAACAATGTTCACTCCAACGCGGGGACTATTGTGGATAAGCATATGGTCAGTGAGGGACGATTGGAGGATATTCGCCGGGACATGATGGACATTCACCGCCTGGCATTGTCCCATATCGTAGCAGCGGATCACGCTACGATGATCCGATTAGTTCAGGAAATCAAAGCAGAAGAGGCTGTGTTGGATGACAAGCTTACTGCTTATGAATCTTTTGTGACCCCGGAAGATATGGATACTTATCATTCTCTTTTGTCAAATTACGATGCCTTTAAACATTCCCTGGTCTTTTTGGTCTGTGCCAGCGCAGACAGCAAAACCCAGGAGGCTTACGCCATGGCCAATGGGGACACGGCTTTATGGAGCACCGCGGCAGAGAACGATATTGATACGCTCTCCGCCGCGGTCAGAAGCAGAACGGAAAAGGCAAGGGACCATTTATTTGCCGTCTATATTATCTCCCTGATTATCAGCGCCGTTTCCCTAATTGTTGGTGTGCTTTTGATAGCTGCGGCCTTCCGCATCATTCGAAAATATGTTATTGCCCCTATCCATGGGGCTATGGAGACGCTTCAGGATAGCTCCCAACGCATCAAAGGCGTGGTGGGAGAAGTGCGCCAGCGGACCCAGACTTCCAGCGGGAGCGTCCGTGACCTTTCCGGACTGACCGACCACCTTTCCGCCACCTTGGAAGAAATTGCCGGAAGCGCTGCCTCTATCACCGACAGCGCCTCCAGAACACAGGGGGATGTCAAGAGCATGGCAGAGGAATGTGCCGCCATTACGGCATATTCTGCACAAATGCGGGGACGGGCGGAAGAGATGGAGAGATCTGCTCAGGAGGAGACGGAAACTGTACGGGCAAAAACCGAGGAGATCATGTCTGTGCTGGAACAGGCTATTGAAAAGGGCCGCAGCGTCAACCAGATTGAAAGTCTGACGAAAGATATTTTAAATATTTCATCCTCAACGGATTTGATTGCCGTTAATGCGTCTATTGAGGCAGCGCGAGTCGGAGCAGCGGGAAAGGGATTCGCTGTAGTGGCTCAGGAGATCCGGAAATTGGCGGATTCTTGCGCCGAAACAGCCAATCATATTCAAGAGGTCAGCACAGTGGTAACAGGGGCCGTGGATTATCTTTCTGACAGCGCACAGGAATTGGCCAACTATTTGGGCAAGGCTGTTTTATCCCAATTGGAGAAATCTGTCCGAGCGGGGAGACAGTATCGGGAAGACTCCGATTATGTAGGACACTCTATGGAATCGTTTAATGAGCGTACGGTCCGGCTCAAAGGAGCTATGGACGAGATTGCGGATTCAATTTCCAGCATTTCCAGTGCCATTGACGGTGCAGCTTCCGGCATTACTGGTGCGGCTGGAAATACCCGGGTTTTAGTGGAGGATATGGCTGGTATTACCGTAGGCATGGATACCAATCAGGAAATTGTAGGAGAGCTGCAAAAGCAGATGGATGTATTCGCAAATTTATAAGATAGCGGGGCAAAAGGACGAGAGAAGCGATTGCATTTACTCGTCCTTTTTATGTGCAGGCATCAAATTCACCTGTTTATTTTTATATTGATAAGACATATTTCATCAGCTAAAAGATGCTTTTGTGACAGGCATTGAGATTCCCATTTCTCTATACATAGTGTTGCGTTTTCTTAGCTACATAATGAAAATATCTTTTCCAATGTAACAAGCATGCCATCTTCTCCATTTGATGGACATACATTTTTTGCCGCATTTTTTACATTTTGAGGAGCATTTTCCATTGCATAATTATGTCCGCAATAATGTAGCATTTCTATATCATTTCCTCCATCTCCAAAAGCAGCACATTGTTCCGGGCAAATTTCCCAACGTTCCACAAGACGTTTAAGACCAGATGCCTTATGACAATCTGGCACAATTAAATCAATTTTTCTGCCACAAAGGATAGTTCGTCATAATATCCCGGAAACTTATCTCTGCTTTCTTATCTGTTTTTTGGTATTTTATTACTGTCAAGCCGCCGAATTGCCCTACAGGGATTTCCGGCAGCAACACAATTAAAAAAATCCCTTGCTTCGTAATACACAATATCAACTCTCTAACGAAAACTGTTTTCCACAACGCCCGGAAGCAAAGTATAAATAGAACAGCCAATCTGTTCTTCAAACAGTTCTTTAATCTCTAAAATTTTTTTCCATCTGTCTATTGTCACCGGGTGGACGCCGTATCGCATTGTCACATCTACAAATCTTTTTTCCAAAAGGCAGAACCCCGTAGGCATAGCCAATGCGTCACATAGCTGCACTAGACGGTCATAATCATCATATACCGCATTTGCAATAAAATTTTTCATAAACAAGTAATCCTCATCACTGACATCAAATTCTCCGATAGAAGTATCAATATCCTGTATCATAAATGCGTGGGATATACATATCTGTGCAGCTTTCTCCCACCCACGCTCCATACAGTAACGATAGCCGTCTATCAAATGCCTTTCCGAACTTACTCCGGCATAACGCCCAATATCATGTAGCAGCCCGAAAAGATACGCCTGTTCAGAAGATCAATCTTTACAGTGTGACGCAATATTTTTACAGGCTTTGGCTACATACCGGGAATGGTCTGCCCATGTCCCCGGATTGGATTCTGCCGCTTCCTTTAATGCCATTTCCACGGTCTGAATGTTTAGCTCCATTTTAACTCCTTTCAAAAGGGCGGGGCCGGCAGATAAACCGGCCAGCCCTTGTATGATGAAATATTTACAGACAAATCAACTATTGCCGCAGCAAACTGTTCTGTACCCTTTCTTCCCTATGGATATTTCGCCTTTTACCGTCCGGGCAGAGCATATTTACTTTGCCGGTACAGGCATTGATCATATCTAAAAAAGTTTTCATGTTCAGAATGTTCAATTTTACCATCTTGAACTCACCTCCTGTAAATTGCTGATTTACTTTACAGGTATCATTATAATGCAGGAAGTGAAGGGAAAATATTTCATTTCTGCCTTTATCTATCACTATTCTGCCATTTCCTCCGATATTCTGTAGATGACCAATGTGCATATTCCCAAAAAACTTTTCCAAAATAGCTACTACTCCCCAAACCGCAGTCATGGCTGATAACTGTAACATTCCCTTTCGCTTAGGTATGCTGCCGCTGCAAGCTCCGGGATAGTTCAAAAAGCATTAGCCATATTTCCGTTAGGATTTCCCGTAGTTTTATTTCATACCCAAATTTATCACTGGAAAAATGAAATCTGTTTTCCTGTTCTCCGGTAAGCCTAGCTATGCATAAAATAATCACCCCAGCCGCAGCGTGTGAGGACACTGAAAAACACAGTTTTTTCAATTTTTATTTTTAAGGGCATAAGAAATCCACCAGTCTCAGATTGAGTTCTGGTGGATTTTCTGAATTATGGATTCTATTTGATTGAAT
>JAETNT010000115.1 GCA_021772025.1 Enterocloster bolteae
CTTTAGCCGAGGTGGTGGAGGAAATCAATAAGTCACCTGTTGTAAAGAATGAATCTACACGTTTAACAGCCATGCTTCACCTTCGCCAAAAGGAATTAGATAAAGTCGTAGGTATTGTAGATGGACTTTATGGGGATTGGAAAAGCGGCGATATTTCCAAAGAAGAATATACTCGTCTGAAACAGAAGTATTCTTCTCAGGCTGAGCAGCTGAAAATAGCAATCCAAAATATTCAGTCAGAGTGTCAGATGATGGCAAAAGGAGTTTCAAAGGATGATCCTTATTTGACAAATTTTCTGAAGCATAAAAATATAAAAGAACTAAACAGAGGAATTTTGGTTGATCTGGTAAAAAATATTTATATACATCAAGGCGGTGAAATTAGCATTGAATTTAATTTTGCAGACCAGCACCGCCGAATTGTAGAATGGATCCAAAATAATCAAAAAGAATTGACAATTGTTGGAAAAGAAAATGGGAAAACGGCATAGAAGGTTTCCTATTAAATTTTAACTTTAAATTTTGTATAAATGACTGGAGCTACTGGTCCCTGAGGACCCGCATCTCCCTTAGGACCTTCACAGCCCGGATCACCTTTGGGGCCGATATCGCCGCGAACTCCCTGGATACCCTGAATACCCTGCGGGCCTGCATAACCTCTTGGGCCTACACAGCCTCTCGGTCCGGTGTTTCCTGTAGGCCCTACCGGACCTGTATTTCCTCTGGGGCCTCTTGGGCCAGGAGCGCCGGGAATACCCTGCGGGCCTATAGGGCCTTGGTCTCCTTTATCACCTTTAGGACCGGGGCAGCCGGTATCCCCCTGGATACCCTGTGGGCCCATAGGGCCCTGATCGCCTTTGGCTCCCGCAGGACCGCGTTCACAGCAGTAAGGACAGCATTGATTATGATAGCAGTTATATAAATTATTTTGATTCATTTACAATATATCCTCCCTAAATTTTTTATAAAAAGAACTTAAAAGTATCTTTTTCTACAAATATTTTATGCAAATTTAAAATAATTGTTACTTATATCAGAAGAATCGACAGAAAACGCACTCCGGGAGATTTACAGGCTGTCAAAATATCGTTTGTTGTAAAGATATGCCTGGGAATAAGGCTTACAAGCTCCGGCTCTTTCATTGTATTCTTTTGCCTTTTTCCGGTCTCCTAATTTGTCATAACATACGCACAATTGTAAAAGAGGGACATAATCATAGCAATCTGGCAGCATAAACCCGCCGGAATATTCATTTTTAGGTGCATTCAATGCAGTTTCATACCAATAGACAGCATTATGGAAGTTTCCATGTTCCAGAAAATATTTTCCAATTTCACAACATAGTTCCGCTCTTGGCAGGTCAAAGCTCATGCTGCGTAAAAGTACAGTTAATGCAGCTTCTTCCTGTCCCAGCCGGCGGTAACAGCTGGCACAGATAGAACATGCCTCTATTTTATTTTCAATCCATCCCTCTGCCGATAGCAGAAACCGCTCCAATACAGAAACTGCCTCTTCGTACTGCTTATGATAATACAGCTCCCGCCCAAAATAGTATTGCTGCCTGGGTTCTAAAAGCTTTCCCTCTGCAATCATCTTCTGGTATATTTTCAGATTCCGGTCCGGATCCCCGGCACTTAATTTTTTGTGGCAGATAGCAATATCCGAATAGACTATCTTCCCATTAGGCGGAATTACCTCATGAACTGCGCCAATCCATTGATACTTGGCACAGTTTCTGATCCATCTTTCCCTGAAGTAGGAAAAGGAAGGCTTACCGGCTTCATCAAAAGAAGTATTGTATTTCATCATTACTATATCTGTATCTAGTGACAGAGACTGCTTTAGCTTAAGAAATTTGTCTTTTTCCTCCTCCTCCAGAATATCATCGGCATCCATCCACATACAGTAGTCCATAGACGCCTTGGAAAAGGAATAGTTTCTGGCTTCCGAGAAGTCATCCTTCCATGGGTGCGAATAGACTTTCGATGTATAGTCAGACACGATTTCTACCGTCCGATCCGTCGATCCGGTATCTACGATTATAATTTCCTCTACGAGTTCCGCCACACTGTCAAGGCAGCGTGCAATATGCATCTCCTCATTTTTAACGATCATGCAAAGGCTTATTGTCGGCATATCGTTCCTTCTCTCCTTTCTCCTGTTTGATATTGTCCATTAAAGGGACATCTCCCACAATAAATTATATGCATGGAAAATAAATTCGTTTTCAGGCCTCCTAATACATAATGAACCATGAAAAAAGACACCTTTCCGGAGTCCGTTCAGATTTCTTCCGGAAAGATGCCTTTCATTGCCATGTAATCTAACATCAAATTCTTGTATTGTACTTTAGTCTTCGCTCAAATGTTCCATTTCCTGAATTAAATTAACCATTTCAATTGCACTCATTGCACAGTCATAGCCCTTATTTCCTGCCTTGGTTCCCGCCCGCTCAATGGCCTGCTCAATATTTTCAGTGGTAAGTACGCCAAACAAAACCGGCACGCCGCTTTCCAGTGATACAGCTGCAATCCCCTTTGAAACTTCATTGCACACATAATCATAATGGCTGGTTGAACCGCGGATGACCGCTCCAAGGCAAATAACTGCATCGTATCTTCCGCTTTTCGCCATTTTCGAGGCAATGAGAGGTATTTCAAATGCGCCTGGCACCCATGCTACATGAATATCCTCCTCTTTTACATCATGCCGGAGCAGGCCGTCTATCGCCCCGCTTAGCAGCTTTGACGTAATGAATTCATTAAACCTCGCTGCAACAATACCGATTTTTATTTCTTTCGCTGTCAATTTTCCTTCAAATGTTTTCATATTGATCTCCTTTTCTTTTACCCTCAGCGGGCAAGGTTATGTATTAATAGTTTAAAATATGGCCCATGCGTTTCTGCTTTGTCTTCAGGTAGAACAGATCATAGGCTGTGGCATTCATCTGGAGAGGAACACGCTCAGTTATCTCTAATCCGAATTCTTTCAGCTGATAAACTTTATCTGGATTATTAGTCAAAAGCCGCAGGCTCGTAACGCCTAAATCCCTCAAAATCTGTGCGCCGATATAGTATTCTCGTTCATCCCCGGAAAATCCCAGAGCCAGATTCGCTTCTAATGTGTCCATGCCTTGTTCCTGCAGTTCATACGCCCGCAGTTTGTTAATCAGTCCGATTCCTCGTCCCTCCTGCCGCATATAAAGCAAAATCCCCCTCCCTTCTTTTTCAATCTGCGTAAGAGCAGAGGCAAGCTGTTGTCCGCAGTCACAGCGCAAAGAACCAAAGGTATCTCCGGTCAAACATTCTGAATGGACTCGGCAGAGAACATTTTTCCCATCTCCGATTTCACCCTTTACCAGCGCAACGTGATGTTCTCCATTCAACTGGTTTACAAAACCACAGGCGATGAAATCTCCGTATTTTGTAGGCATTTTGACAGTGGTTACCTGGTCAACCAATTTTTCATGACACTTTCGGTAATTTTGTAAATCCTGAATCGTGACAAACTTTAGTCCGAATTCTTTTGCCAGTTGTGAAAGTTCCGGTGTACGCATCATGGTTCCGTCCTCCCCCATAATTTCACAACACAGCCCGCACTCCTTTAGTCCGGCCAGGCGGCATAAATCTACTGTCGCTTCTGTATGTCCGTTCCGTTCCAGTACGCCGTTTTTCTTTGCAAGCAGCGGGAACATATGTCCGGGCCTGCGGAAGTCCTCCGGCCGTGCGTTTTCTTCAATACAAGCCCGCGCTGTGATGGAACGTTCTGCTGCAGAAATACCTGTAGAGGTTGATACGTGGTCGATGGATACCGTAAAAGCTGTTTCATGGTTGTCCGTATTTTGTTCCACCATTTGCGCTATTTTTAGCTTTTTTACATATTCCTCTGACATAGGCATGCAAATTAACCCTTTTCCATAGGTTGCCATAAAATTAATGTTCTCAGTTGTAGCAAATTCTGCTGCACAGATCAAGTCTCCTTCGTTTTCACGCCCCGGATCGTCCGTCACCAAAATAATTCTGCCCTTTTTTAAATCCTCAAGAGCTTCTTCGATGGTATTAAATGTCTCCATTTTCCGTCCTCCTAAAATCCGCAGTTTGCTAGAAATTCTTTTGTAATTTTACTTTCCTTTTGCTGTTCTAAAGCAGGAGATAAAAGTTTTTCAACATACTTTCCAATGATATCTGTTTCCAGGTTGACCAAATCTCCTTCCCGCTTTTCCTGTAAAATGGTCTGTTTTACTGTATGAGGGATAGCTGAAACAGAGAAATCCTCTTTTGCTATTTTGGCTACAGTCAAGCTGATACCGTCTATTGTCACAGAACCCTTTAAAACAATATAACGCATAATTTCCGGCTTTGCCTGTATGGTAAACCAAACCGCTGTATCGTCTTTTTCTATTTTCACAATCTTCCCTGTACCGTCCACATGTCCCGCTACAATATGCCCGCCAAACCGTCCATTTGCCTGCATAGCCCTCTCTAAATTCACAAAATTTCCGGCTGAAAGCCCTATAAGCGCAGAGCGGTTTAAGGTTTCATGCATAACATCTGCCATAAATGCACCGGGAAGCACAGCGGTAACCGTTAGACAGATCCCATTTACAGCAATGCTGTCCCCTGTTTTTGTGCCGTCCAGCACGTTCCCGGCGCTGATTGTGAGAACGGCAGAATGTTTCCCTTGCTTTATTTCCTTGACTGTTCCAATTTCTTCTATAATCCCGGTAAACATTTTATTCCACCTCACCTTCTATCAAAAAATCCGCTCCCAGTTGTACCACTGTGGTGTTTTTTAGATGAAACGCATCAAAAGGCGACTTAACTCCTGCGCCCTCTACCGGCGTTTTAGCGGTTTCTCCGCCAAACAGCTTAGGGGCAATATAAGCCTGTACTTTCTGAACAATACCGTTTTGAAGCGCCGCCCAGTTCAGAGTTCCGCCTCCCTCCAGCAAAACGCTGTCAATCTGCTCCCGTCCCAGTTCTTCCATAAGCTGGTTTAAGTTTACATGGCCGTTCTGTTCCTCTAAAGCCAGAATGCGGCACCCCTTTTCTTCATAAAGCTGCTGTCGTTCTCTATCTCTGCAGCAAGTTGCCAGAATAGTAGGAATTTGTTTTGCTGTGGAAACTACCTGTGCATGAAACGGGGTACGCAAATTCGTATCACAAATGATGCGGATCGGGTTTTTCGTATTTTCAGCCCGGCAGTTCAGCATCGGATCATCCGCCAGCACGGTTCCTACTCCAACCATAATACTAGTATAACGGTGACGTTGTTTCCCCGCATAATTTCGTGCTGATTCTCCTGTAATCCACTTTGATTCGCCGGTGTAAGCCGCAATTTTCCCGTCCATTGTCATAGCGTATTTCATCACAACAAAAGGACGTTTCGTCAAAATGTAATGAAAAAATATTTGGTTTAACCCATCGCACTCCTCTTTTAACACATGTTCTGTCACTGCTATCCCATGTTCCCGCAATATTTGAACCCCTTTTCCGCTTACAAGAGGATTCGGATCGCCGGAACCAATCACCACTCTCTGAATACCTGCGTCTATAATGGCATTGACGCAGGGAGGCTGTTTTCCATAGTGGCAGCACGGCTCTAACGTCACATACATTGTCGCGCCCTCCGGATTTTCTGTACAAGCAGCCAAAGCATTCCGTTCTGCATGGGGCTGACCATATTTTTCATGCCAGCCCTGTCCGATAATTTCTCCGTTTTTTACAATGACAGCGCCCACCATAGGGTTAGGCGAGGTCCAGCCGCATCCTTTCTCTGCAAGCCGTAAAGCAATTTTCATGTATTCCCTGTCATTCATTGCATCACCTCCAAAAAGCCGCTTTATTTCATTTTGCAGCATCTTTTGCCGGATATTCCAGTCAAAAAATGCCTTGAACAAAATCGTTCAAGGCAATAAAAAACAGCATAAAAAGCGTCTATGTAAAATAAGCAATAGGGTAGAGGGAGAATGAATTTCTCGCCCCTCCCATTGAACCGTACGTACGGGTCTCGTATACGGCTCTACAACTTATATTCCAACTTTAACTAAGTAATAGGATAGAGGAT
>JAETNT010000116.1 GCA_021772025.1 Enterocloster bolteae
GTATTCCGGAAGCCGTTTAAAAGAGGTTTTAGACATAGATGTTTTCTCGCCAACCTACAGTACGTCTGAGCAGATTGGAAATATAGAACCGCTTTCCGGTGTCCCCTACGTGGACGCGGCGGCCTGCCTTGACGAAAATGGAAATACGGTTATTTTTGCGCTGAACCGTTCCTGTGACCAGGAAGCGGTTCTTGAAATTAAATATGAAACTCCAAATAAAACCGTGAAAAAAGCAGAAATCACCACCATTACTTCGGAGAAAACTTCCGATATGAACACATTGCCGGATGAATCCATTGTACCGGCTGCCTGCATGATGCAGACACAGTCCGGCAGTGTTACGCTGGCGAAACATTCTGTAAATAGAATCGTACTTCTGCCATAAGATATTCTCATATCACAGACATAGGCTGCACACGAAATGACTCAGACAGTTATTTTTCGTGGCAGCCTTTTGTATTCCTATACTGCGCAAAAGCAGGTAGAAGATTTTACGGTTCGTGATATACTGGAAATAATGGGTTGACAGGGACAGAATATTATGAGGCTGCGGGAAAAGGTATCTATATATAGTGTAAAATAACATTACACCAAGTGGAAGGTTTTAGAACAGGGGGGTTCTATGAGAGATGAGCAGGGAAATAATCTGTATTCAATTGGTAAGCTTGCCGATATTGTAGGGATTCCGGCAACAGCCCTCCGCTTTTATGATGAACAGGGTGTTTTGAAGCCACAAATAAGGGATGATGAGACGGGATACCGCTATTATACGGAAGAGCAGGTCATGAAATGCATGTTTATATCCGAGATGAGACGCCTGGGTCTCACCGTAGCAGACATTAAGGCACTATGTGAAAAAAGCAGTCTCACATTTCAGCGTGAGGCACTGATTAATAGGATGGTTCTGCTTAACGATGAGCTGGACCATCTGCTTTTCAAAAAGGCATATCTGGAAGAATTGATGAGAAATGTGGATATGGGGTTAGGGTACTTTGAGAGCGCAAAGATTTGCAGGGAAAACCACATTCCTATCAAGATTAAGTATTACCCCGCGGCCTATGCTGTCACCATACCGGTTTACAGGTGTTTTTATGAGCAGGAGAAGTTTTCTACCACCCACAGGCTTCTCTATGATATATGTGAGCAAAAGCATCTGAGAATCTGCGGGCCTGCAACGTCCAGGTTTGAGGACCCTGGTATGGAACATTTAAAAAAACCTTTTTATAAATCCCAGTGGATATTACCTGTGGTAAAGCCGGAAGAGGACATGAAGGATATTACCCTGTTTCCCGAAATGTGGTGTGTTTACACGTCCCATGTGGGCCCATACAGGAATATTTTGGAGCAGTATGAAAAACTGATGGATTATTGTGCGGAATACGGCCTGAAAATTTCAGGCAATCCCATAGAGGAATACATGATAAGCTGCGCCAATATATGCGGTTCTGAGAATTATATCACCAATGTGATGTTCCCTATTGAGCTGCCTGAATAAATGAATGATTTGATATATGGACCATTTAAAAAGAGAGCGTTTTCCGCTCTTTTTTTGTTTGAAAATTATCAGGTAAACCTTGACTTTACATCAACTTGAATCTCTATAATCAAATTTAGGAAAAACGCGTTTTCTTAATATTTTACAGGAGGAGGTTAGCAGATGAGTACTGATAAAAACCTGCGTCTGGATATGGAAATCGTCCATATAAAGGACATCCGGTTCGGCGCAAAAACAGAAGTCAGGTCTGGCATCCTGTTTATCAACAAACAGGAAATGGTTGAGGCAATCGCGGATCCTTTCTTCAGCTCCATTGACATTGATCTCGCAAGACCAGGTGAATCTGTGAGAATCATACCAGTTAAGGATGTGGTTGAGCCAAGGGTAAAGCTCGACGGCAAGGGAGCAGGTTCATCCTTCCCGGGCTTTGCAGGGGCCTATGAAGGCTGCGGAGAGGGACGGCTTAAGGTATTTAAAGGCTGTGCCATTGTTACTACAGGAACCATAGTTGGTGTGCAGGAGGGTGTGATTGATATGAAGGGAACCTGTGCGGACTATTGTTATTACTCTAAGCTGAACAACATTGTAGTTGTCGGAAATTGCCCGGATGGCACAGAACCCCATGCCCATGAAGCTGCCTGCAGGCTGCTGGGACTCCATGCTGCCAATTATGTTGCAGAGGCTGCAATGGATGCTGATGCCGACGCATATGAGACTTATCAGCTTACCCCTGTGGACCCTGCCAGGAAACTGCCAAAGGCCGGGGTCATCTATATGGCTATGGCCCAGGGCCTGATTCATGATAACTACATATACGGGGTTAATGCGGGAAAAACAAACCCTGTCTACATGAATCCAAATGAGATCTTTGACGGTGCAATCGTAAATGGATGCTGCGTGATTGCCAGTGATAAAAATACCACATGGGACCACCAGAATAATCCCCTGTTAAAGGAGCTGTATAAGCACCATGGTGTGGATCTGGAATTTGCCGGCTGTATTGTAACACCCACCCATACGGTACTCCATGATAAGGAACGCAACAGTCACGCGGCTGTCAGAATGGCCAGGTCTCTTGGCTGGGATGTTGCAGCGGTAGTGGAAGAGGGAGCGGGAAATCCGGACGCGGATCTGATGATGATGATACGCAGTCTGGAAAAAGCAGGAATCAAAACCGTGGGCATGCTTTCCGCATGCTGTGGGGAAGAGGGCACTACAGACAGCACACCGGAGGCTGATGCCTGTATCAATACCGGGACAGATGCGGACTATATGCCCGTTCACCTGGAAAAGATGGATAGGATTATAGGAGATGCAAAACAGATTAGGGTACTTTCCGGCGGTTCTCTTGACGGTTACAATGCAGATGGCAGTGTTGATGTAAACATGGTCGCCATCATGTGTTCAATGAACCAGATGGGGATGACCAGGATGTACTCCGTGGTTCTGTAAGGAGGATAGGTGAGAATGAAGATTATTCATTATATAAATCAGTTCTATGCCCAGATTGGCGGAGAAGAGAAGGCTGATACACCTCTTTCGGTAAGAGAGAACGCCATGATTGGTCCGGGGGTGGCGCTTAAGGCAGCAATGGGGGATGAAGCTGAGATTGTGGCAACCATTGTATGCGGTGATAATTATTTTAATGAGAACCTTGACGAGGTCACGGCAGGCGTAGCAAAAGCCCTAGAGAAATATAAGCCGGACATAGTAATCGCAGGACCTGCCTTCAATGCGGGACGCTACGGAATGGCCTGCGGTAACATTCTTAAAATCTGCAGTCTGAAAGGCATACCGGCTTTTTCGGGAATGTACCCCGAAAATCCCGGTGCAGAAATGTTCCGTACATACGGTTTTATTACAAAAACCAGAAATTCTGCCGGGAGTATGAGGTCTGCGATAGCGGATATGACTGCCCTGATTAGGAAAGTCCTTACGGACCCCAGGTCCTTAGACCCCAAGGCCGACAACTATATCCAAAGGGGACAGAGAATCAACAAATTTTCCAATAAGACCGGCGCCGAAAGGTGTGTTGAAATGATGCTTAATAAGGTCAATGGAAGGCCCTACGAAACAGAACTGCCGATGCCTACATACAACAGAGTGCCTCCGGCGCCTGCCATTAAGGAGCTGTCCAAGGCTGTCATAGCCCTGGTAACAACTGGTGCTGTTGTGCCGGAGGGGAACCCGGACCATATTGAGACCGGTATTGCAACTAAGTTTGGAAAGTACTCATTTAGTAAGGATTACGGCGGTTTCCATATGCCCAGGCATCAGATGATACATGGAGGCTGCGATCCTGTATATGCCCAGGAAGATCCCAACCGAATGATTCCTGCCGACGTATTAAAGGATATGGAGGCAGAAGGAAAAATCGGTAAGCTCAGCGATACTCTCTTTGTTACTTCGGGAAATGGCTGCGCAACCAACAATGCAGTTGCCTTTGGACAGGCAATTGCTGCAGAGCTTAAGGCGATGAAGGTTGACGGTATTATTCTGACTTCTGCCTGAGGAACCTGTACTCGTTGCGGCGCAACGATTGTCAGGGAAACCGAAGCACAGGGAATTCCGGCAGTGCATGTATGTACTGTAACACCTATTTCCATCAATGTAGGCGCCAACAGGGTTGTGCCTGCCATGGCAATTCCGTATCCGACAGGAAATATTGAACTGGAAAAGGAGGATGAGAAGTTATTCCGCCGCCATATGCTTGATACAGCCGTGGAGGCGCTTGCAACTGAAATTACGGAACAGACAATCTTTTGAGAGGAAAAGGCAGTATGAACGTATTGGTAGTGACAAATAATCCGGAAGCCGGAGAGAGACTGGAAAAACTCGGCCTCTGTGTAGAGTTTACGGATGGGAATGCAAAAAGAAGCCTGCTCTATGCCAGGGACTTAATTATTAAAGGCTGGCATTTGGCTGCTGATCCCAGAGGCGGCTACAATAAAAGATATAATCCCTGCCATACGGTATTCTTGTGTGACGAGGCCATCAGCAATATGGGGGAGGATGTGCTGGTTCTGGAAAAACTGGCTCAGTTTCATGATTCGCCTTATCGCCCCGATGCCCTTTACACGGATTTGGAGCTTAAGGACTTTCAAATATTGGACATGTCGATTGCTCTGAGAACCACAGAGCATCTGAAGTGTTATATGGACGAATTATCATATAAGAAAGTGAGGAAAGTATGAATAAAAAGCTTAATATAGGCAGAGTCGTCACTATCGGCGGCGCATTCATCGCATTTGCTATTGGTTCTGGTTTCTCTACCGGTCAGGAAATTATGCAGTTTTTTGCGGCATATGGAACGGAAATAGTTCTTTGCGCTGTCGTTTTCTTTATAGGCAACCTTTACATGAACTATAATTTTCTGGAGGCGGGCCGCAAAGGCCAGTTTGAAAAAGGAAGCCAGGTTTTTAACTATTTCGGTGGAAAATACATAGGTCTGTTTTTTGACTGGTTCTCCGTCATCTTTTCCTTTGCATCTTATTTTGTCATGATTGCTGGCGCAGGAGCTACCCTGCAGCAGCAGTTTGGTATTCAGCCTGCTATTGGCGCTGTAATAATTGCTGCTCTTGCAGGACTAACGGTAATGCTGGGACTCAATAAACTGGTTGATATCATAGGAAAAATCGGTCCTGCAATTATTGTGCTGTGCCTTCTTGCAGGCCTTGTAGGCATTATCAACGGTAACCTCAGTTTCCAGGAAGCAGAGGTGCTGATTCCCGGCTCCGGAATTATAGCGGCTTCCGGAACATGGTGGGGTTCCATGATTTCCTACCTTGGATTTGGCATGCTGTGGTTTGCACCATTCCTGGCAGCCATTGGCAAGGAGGAGAGGAATCCCAAGGATGCCCAGTACGGTACTATCATGGGAGTTCTTGTCCTGACCCTGGCAGTTTTGATTGTAGGAAGCGCATTGATTAAGAATATAGATTTGGTTGGCGCTTCCCAGATTCCGCTTCTGCTGATTCTGCATCAGAGCAGTCCCTTCCTTGCAACCGTCTTCAGCGTGGTGATTTTTGCGGGAATCTATACCACAGCCTGTCCGCTTCTCTGGACACCGGTAAACCGCGTGGCTAAGGAAGGAACTAATACCTACAAGATTGCTGCCATTGTTCTGGCGGCTGCGGGCTGTGTTATCGGATTGGTAGCGCCTTATGCAGCCATTGTGAATTTCATCTATGCGGTCAACGGAAAGGTGGGATTCCTGCTGGTGGCCCTGGTTATCATTAAAAACATCAGAGACGCTGCGGCCCGAAAGAATGCATGACCGTTAATGTTTGCCTTCTGTCTGCCGGCGGATTTATTACCGCCGGCAGAAGGGTATACTTTTGCGTATCCTTGGGGAACATAGAAGGGCAAATATTCGTTCATAAGGGGGGTGATATCGTGGACAATCAAAACAACAGACCCAATAGGTTAATCAATGAGAAATCGCCCTATCTGCTGCAGCATGCGTACAATCCGGTGCAGTGGTTTCCGTGGGGAGAGGA
>JAETNT010000117.1 GCA_021772025.1 Enterocloster bolteae
TAGAAGAACATATGTAAAATTAAAAGAAGCAGGATAAGATTGTTTTCAGTTTCTGAAAAGATTTTCATCCTGTTTTCATTTATAGTTTAATCATCAAGGGGCGTTGCTTTAAAAATAAGGAGGTCAGCAGTGTGATTTATACATTAACTACAAACCCAGCGATTGATATGAACATAATAACTGATGGAATCAGATCTAAATATGTAAACCGTACATCAACCACGGTATATACACCTAATGGAAAAGGACTTAATGTCAGCTTTGTACTGCAGCATTTTAATGTTCCATCAACAGTACTTGGTTTTTTTGGCGGTTTTTCCGGGGAGTACATAGTTAAGGAGATAGAAAAAAGGGGATTTAAATCACATCCGGTATGGGTGGAAGACCTGACACGGATTAATGTTTTTTTAAATGACGGTGAACAGGAGTATAAATTTGTAAATGGAGGATCATTTGTAAGTCGGGATAAGCAGGATGAAATGCTGGATATTATAAAAAGCAGGAAGGACATGGATTATCTTTCCATCAGCGGCAGCCTGCCTCCTGGGATTTCGCCGGAATATTACGAAGAAATCCTCAGTATCTGCAATGATAAGTCAGTGAAGGTAATATTAGATGTCAGTTCCCCGAAACTTAAGGAACTGCTGCGGTTCCGGCCGTATCTTATTAAACCCAATGATGAGGAGATTGCCGAGATTTTCGGAATTGTCATGAAGAGCGAACCGGATATTGTGGATGCGTTAGGGTATCTTCATGAAAAGGGTGCGCAGAACATCCTTCTGACTCTGGGGGAAAAGGGAGCATACTTTTCAAAAGGAAAAGATATTTACTATGTGGAGGCATATCCTGTAAAACTGTTAAGTTCGGCATGTGCCGGGGATTCATCTCTTGCAGCATTCTTAAGCATATGGCTGGAAAATACAAAAAGTATTGAAACGGCGTTAAAACGCTGTGCGGCCGTAGGGGCAAATGTGGCAGAGAGCAACGGTATAGGTGATTTGGCGCAGGTGGATAACTACATGGGAAAAATCAATGTAAGAAGGGTGAATGACAAATAACGTCAACAGTCAGCAAACCTATGGCTGCAGTTAGATAGGGAGGAAAATAATATGCCATTCGTTACAACAAAAAAAATGTTACAGGATGCCCAGGATGGTCACTATGCAGTGGGTGCATTTAATGTTGAAAATATGGAGATGGTCATGGCCGTGATTGAAGCAGCAGAGGAAATGAATGCACCGGTTATCATGCAGACAACCCCATCAACAGTTAAATATGCAGGCTTAGATTATTATCTTGCGAATGTAAAAGCAGCTGCTGAGCGGGCTGATATACCGGTTGCCCTCCATTTAGACCATGGTTCCAGCTATGGACTGGCCATGCAGGCATTGCGCACCGGTTATACATCCATTATGATTGATGGTTCACATGAGGGATTTGAAGATAATGTAGTATTGACAAAAGCAGTTGTAGATGCCTGCAGGCCTTCCGGAATTCCGGTAGAGGCAGAACTCGGTAAAGTAGGAGGTAAAGAGGACGACCTGGACGGAGGGGATGGAGACGGTTATACAGATCCGAATCAAGCAAAAGAGTTTGTGGAACGTACGGGCGCCTCTTCCCTGGCGGTTGCAATTGGAACAGCACATGGCTTATATAAGGGAGAGCCTAAGCTGGAACAGGAACGTCTGTCAAACATACGTCAGGTTGTATCAGTCCCATTGGTTTTGCATGGGGCTTCAGGAGTACCGGACGAAGCAGTACGCGAGGCAATCCGGCGTGGTATCTGCAAAGTTAATTATGCAACAGAATTGAGAATTGCTTATAGCAATGGAATAAAAGAGGTCTTAAAAACAGATCCTGATATTATTGATCCTAAGAAATATGGTGCCATAGGTAAAAAGTATGTTAAGACCTTTGTCATGGAAAAAATCAGGAACTGCGGGTGTGTGAATAAAGGATGATAAGATATTTTTCTTACAGGCCCAGTAGATAGAGGTATATGAAGGGAATGATTAGTTGAAGATTTAAGATGGTTTTTCAGAAAATGAGGGGTCCTGTTTAAACTGCTATTTTTAGTAGTGGCAGTCGGAAGTTTATTTGCAGGACGGCAGGAGTAAGCAGAAAGGAAGCACTGCGGCAATCTCCCGGTCACTGCGCATTTCCCACAGAACCCCACCATACCAGATTTATTCATCAAGCTTTTCTTTTGATATGACAAAATCCGGATGCTTTGCTGAGCGCATAATTGGGGTTTATCTATTCATCAATATTTCACAGCTGCATCTATGCAGAAATCCGATTGCATATTTCGGTTTGACTATTCATCCATGGGATAACAACTGTTTTTTCTGTTTAATTCCAGCGTTTAAATACGATTATTTCTGCATCAGTTCCATAGCCGCTGTACTCGGATACCATGAGATGATTCTCGTCAGCAAGAATTCCATAACACCGGTGGCTGCCTTCTTTATGTAGTTGATTTCCTAAATAAATCCTGTTGTCATCCCAAAATTTTACGATTTGGCCGTTTGGAAGGACATATTCAATATTGGCATAGGAGCCCTTCAGTGCATGAAGTTCCGTCACTTCTTCCATGTCCAGAATATTAAGGGCATTAAACGCTGCAATCAGCTTTTCTTTTAATTCATTTAACACAGTCTCTCCTTTTTTACAGCATTGTGCAACTAGACATTCCGCCCCAAAAGGCTGTCCATCTGTTGCGGCACACCCATTACAAGCGCCGCTTAATCCGCATTTTGTACAATCAATTCCACAAATAGATTTCATTTTATTTCCCTCCATTCTTTGTTAATTATACCGCCATTGACTGATTTCGAAAAGACCTGATAATAAAAACCTCCTCAAAATCAGTCAATATATGAATTACAAAGAAGTTAAAAGCTTTTTAGTTTTAGAGGCTTTTTAGAGACTTTTTCGGTAAAATTGATATAAATAATCGGCAATATAAGATAAAATAGGGTTTTTAATTTTATCTGAGAGGAGAACAGTATGAATAGGAAAGCAGGTAAGATGTTTTTATTGACAGGGATGCTGTGTATCATAAGCTTCGCAGTATGTGCCTGTGGAAGGGTGGAGGAAGCAGCAAAGGCTCAGGAACCTCAGGCGGTTCAGGGAGCATCAATCCCGGAGGATGATACAGGAGAGGATGGTTTGACTTCGGGACCGGAAGCCATAACAATAGTAACCGGCCCTGGAAGCCAATCAGAGGGCCTGCAATCCAGTGAAAGCAGTGACAAAGTAACAGACAGCGCACAGAAGGAGCAGCCAGAAGCACAAGAAATACCTGCAGATTGGGCAGGCAGCATTCCTAACCTGGAAGGGGATATCAAAGACCTCCAGAATGGACAGTTTACCGTGATAGAGGCCGTGACAGAAAAATCAGATAATGGCGGGGATATCCTGGTATCACCTGGCAGCGGGGACGATTCGGAGTTTAACAGGATTTCCGTTTCATACGATGAAAATACCCTGTTCGCAATACAAACAATCTACGATGGAGGGGCCAGGTCCGAACTATCAGCAGCAACAGCGGCAGACTTGGCATCAGGTCAGTTCGTTCATGTATGGGGAAGCCCTTCGGGCAGCGGCATGAAAGCAACCCGGATTTGTATCACAAAGGTGATGTAAATCATTTCTGCCCTTTCTTGAGAAGGATGAAATCTTATCAGGAAAGGGCATTTCTAGTGAAACATTTATAATTTCTGCATTCTTTCCACGGAAGATATAAAAATAATAGAAGTAATGGGTCAATAGAATGATGGGAAAGGAAATTACCAGAAAGGGAAGCATCAGTGAAAACATATAAAACGCTTTGGAGGAAAGCATATATACCAGTTTTAATTATTGCTCTGCTTATTCTGGCGGCAATCCTGTATGGAATAAGAAACGGCGGCAGCAGTAATGGCAAAGGCGGCAACATCCTTGCCGGGGCAAGCCCGGATACAAGCGCTTTCCAGATGTATTATTTTGATGGGGTATCGGTTGCGGTCAGGAGGCAGAGGAAAGCGCCCTCTCCCAGATGGATTTTCCTTTTTATGGGTTCTGGATCAGCGATAAGGACGGCTATGATATTTCCGTAACGGCATCCGACGGTATCTGGATTAAGAATGACGGGTCTGTTTGTTATGGGGATACGGAGTTATCTCTTTTGTGGGAACAGATGGAAGGCAATGATGAAGACGATACCCTGAATGTCCTTGATTTTCCCAATGCGGGACATCTGTATTCCTATCACTGTTTCTTCCTCATGAAAGTAGACGAGCAGTCTGCAGAGAACCAGGAGGGTCTGACCATGACAGTCGAGGACATTGGTTTTCAGGATATTGCCCATATCCTTCCGAATGGGATTTCTGGTGGGCCACGGAACGGTAGCGGTAAAAGAGGGGGACCTGACCGGGGAACGCTGGGTGGTGAGGTGGTGTTTACAGGAACTCCACAGGAGAGGTCAGAGCGTGCACAGACCATTACGGCAGACTATCTCAGGAAGTCCATTGGATGATGTTCCCCAAAAGCCTTGAAGTATAAAAAACATCCGGTATAATCATATGCAGGTGGTGATAGAGGATGTTTCGGATTGGCGAATTTTCAAAATTGACACAGGTATCTGTCCGGATGCTGCGATATTACGATGAAGCAGGGCTTCTAAAGCCGGCAGAGGTTGACAGGTGGACGGGACACCGTCTGTATTCGGCAAATCAGATACCACGGCTTGACCGAATCCGGTATCTGCGTGACAGCGGCTTTCAGGTTTCTGAAATTGCCCTGGCGCTGGAAATGGATGACCATGCGCTGCTGGCAGCTCTTGATAAAAAATGTCTGGAGATTGAGCAGGCCTTACAAAAAGAGCAGGAGAGGCTGCTGAAAATCGCGGTTGCCAAAGAAGCGATACAGGGAAGTAAAAGCCAGATGCATTACCATATTTCCATAAAATCCATACCGGCCTGCCAGGTACTATCCCTGCGCAGGACAGTACCGGACTATTACTCAGAGGGCGGTTTATGGAAGGAGATTTCTGCTTTTGCAGGAAAAGAGGGGATAGAAATATCCGGTAATACCTTTACCATTTATCATGATACGGAATATCGGGAGCAGGATGTTGACATGGAATTATGCGCCCCTGTAGAGAAAGCGGGTGAAAGCAGAGGGCCGTTTTGTTTTCGCATGACGGAGGCGGTACCGGCCATGGCCAGCACCATGGTATATGGGGATTTTTCAAATATCAAAGAAGCGTATCTGGCTTTTGCCAGATGGCTGCAGACGAACAGCAGTTATCAGATGTCTGCCCTGGTGCGCCAGATTGTACACAGGGGTCCCTGGAATGAAAACGACCCGGCAAAGTATCTGACCGAGCTCCAGATCCCGGTCAAGAATGTACAAAAAGAAAACAGAATGGAGGATGCAGATGGACAGTCAGGAAATCATAAAAGAACTTAAGGCAAATGCTTCTGAGAAATATAGGGAGAATGTAATCCGAATGGGGATACCTGCTGAAAACAGTATCGGTGTAGCGACGTCCGTGGTAAGAAGCTTTGCAAAAAAAGTCGGAAAATCGCAGGAACTGGCATTTGAACTGTGGGATACAAAATACCACGAGGCAAGGATGCTGGCTGTTCTGCTGATGGATCCGAAGATAACAACAGAAGTGGAAGCAGAGAGGCTGATTCGTGATGTGATGTCCTGGGATTTATGCGACCATTTGTGTAAAAATTTATTCCTGAAAATGAAGCGCAGGGATACTTTTATTACAGAATGGATGCAGGAACCGCAGCTTTATAAAAAGAGGGCGGCATTTGTACTGATTGCAGCTTCTGTGATACATGATAAGAAACTGGAAAACGACAGGATGGACGGTTATCTGGAGCTGATCATGCGGTATGCGGACGATGAGCGGGATCATGTGAAGAAAGCTGCCTCCAGTGCACTGAAGGAAAT
>JAETNT010000118.1 GCA_021772025.1 Enterocloster bolteae
TCATGTCCTGTATAGGTTTTCACCAAATCTAATTCTCTGGTTCCGCATTTTAACACTGCATTATGGGTAATATTGCCCCACTCATCATAACTGGTCCAGCTGGTCACTCTCTGGGTTACATCACTGGTCAGGAACTCACTGCTCCCCATATGGTCCATATGATAATACAGCGGTATTTCTCCTGCATCGGTGGTCACACTGGCTGAGCTGTTTGCAATGGTATAGGCCGTTACGCCCAGCTTATCTACACCATATACATACCGGTAGGTCAATCCCTCGTCATACCGCTCATATTCCATCAGGTTTTCTTCTGCATTGCTATACACTATTCATTATTACGAATTATACTACTTGCTCTATATAAACTATCCTGTTTTCCCCCTTATAAACAATATATTTTAATTTTAACTGTTGTCCATTTTTTATTTTCCCACCTAAGGGCTTTATTTTTTGATATCCAATTTTATATTCTAACATATCATACTTGAAAGTTATTTCATTTATTGAAAAGCTTTCATCGCCTTTATTAGTCACGTCACCTGGAACGAAATCTTCAACTTTACCAGTTATGGCCTCATAGTCTCCATCTTCATACATTTTATCAAACTGCCTATACATATCTATTAAACCCTTATCAAAGGACAAAAAAATCATAAAAAATACTACTATCGCTATATAAGACACCATATGGATATTTTTTTCAGTTGCTTTATCTTTTTCTAATGAGCTTCCTTTTACAATGAACAAACATCCTTTCGACAACAAAAAAAACATCCCTAAAAAGATAAGCTGTATCACAATAAACTCAATTGGAAAATGTAATTCATATAAAATTTCCCCATGCATTACCATCACCTTCTTGCAAAATAAAAAAGGGCTATTATTCTACAATGTTATGGAAAAAATATATACCTTCTCTTTTAATAATACTATCTTAGGATAATTTTATTCTTCCAACCATTCTCATAACAGCCCTTTAATACCTAACTCAAATTAAAGATGCAATTTCACGCCTAACAAACTTTCAATTTCTTGTTTCATTAAACAATTCAACGTATCAAAATAATAATTTACTGCATCAATTAGAGCTTTTTCAACAAAATCAGGGACATTTATTCCATCTATCCAAGAATAACTATACATCCCATGCAATTCTGGCCATGGAGTTGAAACACTGACCGGCGTAATTTGAACACCCATTATTGTTTCTTTATTATCTGTGGTTGCAGTTATCAAATCCATACCTGCTGAAACAATACCTATTGATCCCGAAGCACCAACTGAAAATCCTTCTCCACTTAAATCAAAAATGGTATCCGCATTAGTAATTGATACGCTTCCTGCTAAAGCAACCGCCGGAGTCCCGCCTCCTCCAGCTAAATATCTTCCAACTCCAATATTATAATTATCATCAATTAATATTTGCACTCCTGCATTTCCACCAATGGCAAATGCTGCAGAAAAATCGACCCCAAGCGTTACCGTGAATCTACCCAACGGGTCCACATACATCAGCGGATTATTGAGCACATAGGTATACTGTACCAGACTCTGTGGATTGCGTACATTCCCCTTCACCGGGTCAACTGCTGTAAACCGCTTATCTCCCAGCTTATTGCCCTTAGTGCTGCCGTGCTTATCTGCGGTATCATACATTCTGGCCTTGGCATAGTACTGTCCCAATACTGAATCTCTTTCATGCCCTGTATAAGTTTTCACCAAATCCAATTCTCTGGTTCCGCATTTCAGCACTGCGTTATGGGTGATATTGCCCCATATTTGCCGTAAGCACAATGTAGATTCTTCACTCTATTTACTTATCTCTTTCTTACTAGAAAATTATCAAGTATTTTCAAAAAATTTTCCCTATCTTCCCAAAAATATAATGACCAATTATGACAAGATATTGTGATAAAATAAAATATTAAATTAGCAACAATTAAAACTGACAACAAAAACATTATGAAAAAAATATCGACCAATGAAATCGGTAATAGATCACACAAAATCAAAAAAAAGAAACCTACCGATAAGACTAATAATACCTGATTCATGATAGACGATATACTAAAAACCCCGCGCAATTCAACTTTATCATTTTTTTCTTTTAATTTTCCTTTGAAGTAATATCTATTAAACTCTTTTGATAACGGAAACGAAATGCTGATTTCTTTTTCATGAATATTCAGTCGATATTTCCGCCTATCCAAATTGTTCTCCAAATATCCTAAAATATCTTTTATGGAATTATCACATTCCCACCTATATATCATAGTCATTGATATTCCACACCCTTCATACTAAGTACGGCTTGGCTTTTATAGTTAAAGCCAAAGTACAGTTTACAAGGGACTACACAAGGTAACGGTCTGACGGGCGCTGATATGCCCGTCAGATTTTCCATGTGATGTTCAAGCTGTCGCTTGTGGCGGCAACGGTAGTAATCATCAAATCCACCACCCGTCGCTTGTCGTCAAAGGATACGCTGTCCCATGTGTCGAGGTAGCCGGAAATCTGGCTGACCTGTTCCGGGCTGATGGCTTCCACCGTCAACTCCGCTATCCGGGCAAGAAGTTCCTGCTTGCGTCCGTCCAGTTCGGCTATCTTCACATTCACATAGGAGAGCAGCACATTGTTTGCGCCCGTCAGACTGTCCAGCAGCTTTTCAATCTCGCCGTCCACATGGGCAAGCTCTACTTGCAGGGCGGTGATTTTCGGGTTGGCCTTTGCCGCCTTCTTCCTGCCCGTCAGCGTCTTGTAGCTGTCCAGCTTCTTCACCATCTGCTGGTACACCACCGCTTCCAGTTCCGCCGTGATGATTTTCCCACAGCCGGGGCAGCTCTTATTATCCAGCCGTTTTGTGCAGCGGAGATACTGCCTGCCAGAGGGATTGAAGATACTCATAAGGGCGTACCCGCAATTCCCGCACTTGATTTTCCCCGCCAGCCATGTGTGGGTAGCTTTCCGGGCGGACTGGATTTTCATGTTGTTCATCAGCTTCTTGCGGCAGGTCAGCCATATGTCCGAGGGGACAATGCCCTCATGGGGCGCAAGCACCAGCATCTGGTCTTTCAGGCTTTGGGCCTTGTCCGGCTTCACGTCTCGGCCTTGATAGAGATAGCACCCGTTCATGCCCGTAAAGTCGGCGGCGTCATTGACAAGTACCGTCCCTTGGCTCTTGAAAAACTCGTACACATCCAAGTCCGCCCGCACATAGACGGGATTGCGTAACATCTGCGCCAGTGTGGGGCGTATCAGTTCTCTGCCGTTGAACAGAATACCCTGCTCCGCAAAGTACCGGGTAATGTCCCCGTAGGAGGTTGTGGGCTGGGCGTACATCTCGAACATCAGCCGCACATGGGCCGCTTCCTCCGGGTTCACCACCAGCTTCTTTGTGTTGATACCGTCCATTTTGATAGGCTCCGTATGGAAGCCATAGGGGGCTTTCCCGCCCATTTTGAAGCCCCGCTGACTGCGGGAGTAGTAAGCGTCCGTCACCCGCTTCTGTATCGTTTCCCTCTCAAGCTGTGCGAACACGATACAGATATTCAGCATGGCCCGGCCCATCGGGGTGGAGGTATCAAACTTCTCCGTGGAGGAAACAAACTCCACGTTGTACTGCTGGAACAGTTCCATCATGTTGGCGAAATCCAGAATGGAACGGCTGATACGGTCAAGTTTGTAGACAATGACTTTCGCAATCAAGCCCCGCTTGATGTCCCGCACCAACTCTTGAAACTTCGGGCGGTCTGTGTTCTTGCCGCTGTACCCTTTGTCTGTGTATTCCCTGCAACTACCGCCTTTTAATTCGTATTTGCAAAACTCAATCTGGCTTTCAATGGAAATGCTGTCCTTTTTGTCTACCGATTGTCTTGCATAGATTGCGTCTATCCGATTGTTCATTCTTCGCTCCTTTTCTTAAAAAAGAAACGGAGCTGCTGACAGTCTTATTATACCGCCAGCAGCCCCGTAAATCAATGATGGCTTTGGGAAACTTTACGCCCCGGCTTCCTCGTTCCGCCGCTTGTCTGCGTACTTGCGGAACACCTCATAAAGCTGCTGTTCCAGTTCCCGGCGTTTGGCCGCTTCCTGTTCCGGCGTAAACACCGGGGAGAGATTTTCCAGCGTGATTTCTTTCCCTTGAAAAGTTACGATCTCGGTTTCCTTTTTGTATCTGATATTCTCTATCAAAATCACCTTTCCTTTCTGTAATCCGGCTGCCGCTTCAACTCCGCCAGCACCTCCGGCGGGATACGCTCAACAAGCCGCTGAATGTTGTGCAGCTCGCTTTCCAGCTTCGCCCTCTCCATCGTGTCTTTCATCTTGCCTTTTTCGCCGGTCTTTGCCCTTGCTTCCAATTTTTTGTTTTCTTCCAACAGGTCATGGATTGTAACCTTGTATTTCTTCAACTGCCCGGAGAAATTCTCCATCTGCGGGAACCACTTTTTCAGCAGAGTGATGGCTTCCGCTTTCTTCTTTCCGGCGTTCAGCGGGGTAATGCTGTCCAGCACCGCTTCAATGGCCCTCGCCTGTTTGGAGAGGCTGACTGCCTGCTTGAAAAGCCGGGTGGGGATATGCTTCCGGCCCGTCTTGCTGGCGCTCTCCCCACGCTCCAGGTCGGGGTACTTCTCCACCATATAGGCGTGAAAATCGTCCTGCCACTTCGTCAGATTGGCCCGGTTTCCTATGATTTCTTTAGCGCACAGGCGGTTATCTTTCGTCAGCGGCACAAAGGTCAAATGCAGGTGGGGCGTTTTCTCGTCCATGTGTACCACCGCAGAAACGATATTCTCCCGGCCTACCCGGTCAATGAGGAAGTCTGCCGCCCGCTGGAAGTAGGCCGCTATCTCTTTCGGGGACTTGCCCTTGAAAAACTCCGGGCTGGCGGTTATGAGGGTATCCACAAACCGGGTGCTGTCTTTGCGTGTCCGGCATCCGGCCTGTTCAATTCGTTTCTGAATGAAGTGGTAGTAGCGGCCCTCTGGCTTGACAATGTGGAAATTGTACTTGCTCCGGCTGGTGTCAATGTCCGAGTTGCTGGCGTACTGCTCTTTTTTTCGTTCATGGTGGGCTTCCAGCGGCCCTGCCGGGTGGCCCTTGTGCTTCTCAAATCGCAGAATTGCGTGTTGTGCCAAATCCTATCAGACCTCCTTTTGCGGACAGTTCGGGGGCTGTTTTGGGGGCGGGAGTATAAACATACGGCCCCGCCCCGCACAGCCCGGAAAAGTCCTTGATTTACGGGCTTTTTCCAGCCCTTATTTGTCCGTTTTCCAGCGGCGTTTCCGGTCGCTGGCGTTCTTCTGCTGCCGGTGTACCCGCTTTTTGCAGGCTTCGCAATATTTCGCCCTGTTGGAATGGGGAATGAACGCCGCCCCACAGACGGCGCATCGCTTCACGCTGTCCCTGTGGTAAATCTCCGCTTCCAGCGCCTTGTCCAGCGGCAAGACCGCCCAGCGGAACCACTTGCAGCAGATGGAGAATGTGACCATCTGCGGGCAGGGGCAGGTGTCACCATCGTCCAGCGCAAGGCAGTTGCCGCCGTCACAGTTGCAGCACTCCCGGCGTATCAGGCTGCTGGCCCGTTTCCTCTGCGCCGGGGTCATGCGGTAGGGGGAGCCGTCCGGCCTGTGCTCCAGCGGCGGCAAATGTTGATAGGGTTTTTCTTTCATACAGTCCCTCCGTTTTTCTTTTCGGTAGCCGTTCTCCCCGAAAGGGCTTCCCGCATTGGCACGCTCCCAAACTATGGGACAAAATGTCCCATACCCTGCTCGTGGCGGCGCTTCTCCTGCCGGGCCGGCC
>JAETNT010000119.1 GCA_021772025.1 Enterocloster bolteae
ATTACACATAAGATGGTCTTTGTATAACCGGTTGACAGGCTTTTGGCGGAGGGGTTGGGTATGTAGTCCACCCGCTTCATGACCCCTATGATATGATTGCGTGTTTCCTCCGACACCTTCTCCGGCTGATTAATGCATCTGGAAACCGTTGCAACTGAAACCCCCGCCAGGTACGCAATTTGTCTGATATTCAAAATATAACCTCCTTTTTATGCATTATCTATACAGTATTATACTATATAAAGGAGTAAAACAGATAAAAAAACGGAGAAACCTGTTTTACAGGATTCCCCGTTTTTTATCTGTGAAAGTATCCGATATATCATCCCAGCCGTTCAAATCCCGGAACCTTAAGTACATCCGCCATTGTCTTTCCCGGCTTCAACTGTTCCTCTACCCTGAGTCCGGTATTGGTGAATATAGTGCGTTCCCCGCTTCTTGGCGCCCCTGTCTTCATGATTGGCAGGCCTAACGCAATTGCCAATTCAGCGTTTGGGTCGTCAATGACTCCTCCCGCCCTTCCGGACGCCACAACCAGCAAATCATGTTGTTTCATGAAACGGACCGTTTCAATTGCCTCTGTCAGTGTACCAATCTGGTTGGGCTTTAATATCATTCCCTGTATCGCGTCCATGTCGATTGCTTTCTTGGCCCTGTCAATGCTGGAGCATATAAAATCATCTCCGATCAATACAGCCTGTATCTCTTTCCTGGCTTTTTTGAATCCCTCAAAGTCCTCTTCCTGCAGAGCATCCTCAATAAACCCGATTGGATATTTATGCGCGATCCTGGAAAGCAGTGAGATCATTTCGTCCCTGTCTATATACGTTCCCTTATACAGATATGCGTCCCTTGCCTCATCATAGATTTCACTGGCAGCGCAATCCATGGAGAATATAATTTTATCTTCATACCCCAATGATGAGGCTGCTTCCATAAGCATATCAAACAATACAAACGGGTCATCCGATGGGGCGCCATATCCGCTGTAATTACCCATCACGGGCGGTTTTCCATTGTTGTATTTCTTAATGATATCTCCCATCTTCTGGAATATCTCCACCCCAATTCTGGACCCCTCATAGAATGTACTTACATTTTTAGGAATCACAATAAACTCCTGAAATGCAAGGGTATAATTCCCATATGTACCGCCGTTAATCATATTATATGCCGGCGCAAATACCCTCTCCGGCTCTTCCTCTGCCAGGTACCTCCATAATGGCTTTCCCACGCTGGCCGCCGCTGCTCTGGCGGCCGCACAGGAAACAGAATAGATTGCATTTCCTCCCAGGTTCGTCTTATATCTGGTCCCGTCCAGCTCTATCATCCTATGGTCAACTGCCTGCTGGTCTGTCACATCCATACCAACCAAAGCCGGACCAATGATTTCCTCGATATTTTTTACTGCTTTAAAAACGCTGAGGCCGCCAAATAACTCTTTATCGTTATCCCTTAATACATACGATTCATTCTTCCCAACAGACGTGCCAGTGGATGCTCCCGCCCTTCCCATCTTACCATTTTCCGTGTATATTTCAGTCTCTACCACAGGCCTTCCCTTAGAGTCCAGTACCTGTCTTGCCTTTACTTCCTTTATTCTGTTTCCATTCATCCTATTTTCCTCCCTTATTCCGCTTCCGGTACATACATCACGTTAAAATCGCACAGATTGGTCCCTGTATTTCCTGTAAGTATGGAATCCTGGGTACACTCCAGCGCCCCGCCGCAATCGTGGGTTCTGAATACGTCAAAAATATTAATACCCTTTTCAGAAAGCATCCGCAATGTCTGTGAATCCGTCAGTGCTCCCGCATACCTGGTTGTCCCATCTGTGCCCTCTGTATCCACCGATGCAAGGGCTGCGCCCGCAGTGTATCTGGCACCATGGGCAAATCCCAATGCAAGCTCATGGGAAGGACCTCCCGTTCCCCTGCATCCGTCCTCCACTTTCGTCGTGGTCTCCCCTGAACAGAATACAAAGCAGGGCGCCTTAATCGGTCTGTGATTAGCCTGTATCTCCCTTGCCATGGAGGCAAAGAAGTATCCTGCCTCCCGGCTTTCACCTTCGATAAAGGTGGAAAATACCATGGAGCTGATTCCCATTTCCCTGGCAGCTTCCACTGCAGCTTCACATGAATCCGGTACATTGTTAAGGCAGAAGTGCGTCACACCCTCTCCAAATGTTTTTGGGGTCTCATGCTCCGGATTATCTTCATACAGATATTTTAAAATAGACTCTGGCAGCTTGTCCTCCAGCTGATAATTCCTGATACAGTCCCGCGCATCCTGTATCGTAGTCTTATCCGGAGCCACCGGTGTGCCGAAAAACTGGAACGGTGCCTTGAAATCTACAGTAGGCTTTACCCCCACACCGTCTCCCACAATTATATTTACAATCTCAGCGCCATTTTTAAGTACCTGCTCCGCAAGGCGCCCGCCGTTGGTTCTGGAAATATGGCGTCTGACCGCATTGATTTCCTCAATCTTCGCGCCGGAGCGCAGCAGCATATCCTGGGCCTGTATCTCCTCCTGCAATGTGATGCCCTCTTTGGGGCATGTCAGTAAAGCGGAACTGCCTCCGCTGATGACAGAGATGAACAGGTCACCCGGCTTTCCCTTATCAATCATTTGTATTATATCTTCAGCGGCCCGGTACCCCTCTTCATTTGGAAGGGGGTGTCCTCCCACATAGACCCTGGTATTGATATAGGTATCGTTATCCTCTGCTATCTTCACGGATATAACACCTTCTGTCAGCTTCTCCTTCAATACATCACATACGGCCATGGCCATGGCATTACACGCTTTTCCCGCGCCAAAAAGATAGATATTGCCCAGTTTATCCATATCCCAGCGCTTTGTACCAATGGTCAGACAATTACCATCCACAGACATAAGTTCCTTAATCAGATGGTATGCGTCCACCTTTGCCCACATGCGCTCCAGCAGTTCTGTAATCTTTTTCCTGGATTCCCTGTCTCCATGATTTAAGAGACTCTCTGTATTCTTAATTTTCCCCATTTTGCTGTCCTCCCCTTTTATTAAATAACAGATAATTGACGATTAACAGAACCGGCATGACATATGCCTGGAAACAGTAGGGCGCATATTGGAAACAGGATACCCCCAAAAGATCCAGAGCAATGACAGCGTTCATGTTCCATGGAATCAACGGCCCTAAAGGGGTAACAGAGCAGGCCAGATTTCTGGTTAAATCTAAATCGCTTACATTCATTTTCTTGTAGAGCGGTTTCATGAGGTTTCCCGCAAAAAGATAGGCAAAAGAACCGGAACACCCCACTGCATCTCCTAAGAAACCTGTAATAATGGTTGTTATGAGAAGCTGGAAACCCGTCTTTACTTTATTAACAATCGGAGCCACCACAGCATCCAGAACACCGGCCTGGGTCAATATACCGATAAGGCCGAATGTGATGAGATACAGGGACGCACTGGAAAACAGGCTGGTGACTCCGCCTCTTGACAGCAATGTATCCACAAGTTCCATCCCGGTATCGCTCTTTACACCTGACCAGAAGCATGTCAGCACATAAGCCAATGATTTTCCCTGGTAAATGACAGCTACGCCAATACCGGTGGCAGCACTTATCAGGATTGAGATGATCGCCGACTTCTTAAGCAGGAGCAGTATGATTACGATAAGCGCCGGCAGGAAGGCAATCAATCCCACATTATAGTTATCACCTAATGTTTTGATTATCATTAGCGTGGTCTCATTTTGGACCTCTCCGCCTGCGTATACAAATCCTAAAATGGTATATAATACAGCGCTTATGATGAAGGCCGGAAACTGTATTTTTGCCAGATGCCTGACATGGTCCATCAATTTTACCCCTGTGACCGCGGATGCCAAATTAGGGCTGTCCGACATCGGAGAAAAGCCGTCTCCCAGGAACGCGGCACTGACCACTGCTCCGGCTGTCATGGCCGGGGGAACTCCTAGCCCCAGTCCCACGGCAGACATCGCAATACCAATGGTACCTAATGTCCCCCAAGAAGTACCGCACGCCATTGCGTACAGCGCTCCGACAATAAACGTAACCAGAAGAAAAATTTTGGGTGTTATCATCCGAAGTCCCACATCTACAATCGCAGACACTGTTCCTGCGGCAATCCATGCGCCAATCATACCTCCCACAGACAACAGGATAAATACAGATGTAATGATCTTCCCGCAGTAAGACACTGCCGCCTTTTCAAGTTCCTCGTATGTAAATCCCAGGGACATGCAGGCCGGAATAACAAACAGCCACGATAAAAAGAAGGTGGCGGCCATAGATACCCCCCATTTCATATAAGGGACAATAACCACAACGCAAACAGCGGCCATGATCAGTAACGCAAACAAAAAGCTTGGTTTCTTTCGTTCATTTGAACTCATAGATTATCTCCTTTCTTTTTGCTTTCAATCAACAGCGCGCTTTGTGATTAAAAGTATTAAAAGCCAATGAAATAATTTTGGCTTAATATCTCTTCAATTTTTGAAACTACCTCTATTCCCTCATCCTTATTTTTTGCAGCTATGCTTGAAATAATATAGTCAATGATAAAATGGACTGCCACGTAGGAATCCTTAAAGGAAGGGCCTACGGCGGAACACGGAATGATAATATCTCCATATGGTTTGACAGGTCTTATATCCTTGCCTGTAATGATTATAACTTTAGCTCCCCTTCTTCTCATGAAATGGGCTATATTTACCGTTTCCTTATAAAATCTCGGAAAGGAGAATACAGTGCACACATCCCCCTCTTCCACATCTGTTATTTCCTCAGGATATGTGCTGGCAATCCCCTGAATCAGCCGGACCTTCTTCTTTATCTGAGACAGCACCACAGCCAGGTAAAAAGCAGGAGAAAAGCATGTCCTAAGTCCCAACACATAATTATGATTTGCACTGCTAATCCAGTCTACCGCCAAATCCAGCTTTTCTGTGTCCTGAAGCCTTAATGTGGCCTCGATATTATTCACGGCAATGTCCCTGCACCGAAGAAGCAAATCATTGGGAGTCCCTCCCTGTTCAGATAACTCGCCAAACCTGGAAGGAAGGCTTACCTTTACTTTTATCAAATCCTGTATGTTTTTCTTCAGATCCGTATAGTCCTTATACCCCATCGTCCTGGAGAAACGGATTAAGGACGTGGTGCTGAGTCCGATTCTATGTGCTATTTCATTTAATGTTTCAAATGGTACAAGAGCATAATTCTCCAGCAGAAAATCAGCAATTATTTTCTGTGATTTAGTAAGATTTTCATATCTTTTGTTGATTTCATCAATAATATTTTTCATCTCTCATCTCCTGATTTTGAGTATATCATAGTACATTTTTTCTTCAATACCGCACATATTTTCTGGTTAGTTTATCTAATTTCCCTCATATTTTTTAACTCCAAAACAGCTCCCCCTCGTATTTTTCAACAATTTATCAATTCATTTTAAAAACCGTACACAGCTGCCAGAGAAATTTGACATAAAAATGTATATTTATATACATTTTTAAAAAATAAAATATCCCGGCATCATACCGGGATATCAAACACAAAAAAAATCCCCTCTCCGTACCCGGAAAGGGGAAAAGGGTGAGTAGAGGGATTCGAACCCTCGGCCTCCAGAGCCACAATCTGGCGCGATAACCAACTTCGCCATACCC
>JAETNT010000120.1 GCA_021772025.1 Enterocloster bolteae
GCTGCAAGCAACGGGGTTTTTGACCCTCGCGGCAGTCGCCAAATGTGCATACGAGCATGCCCACTTGGCTCGTTGTTCGCGGAAATAAATTTTGATGAAAGGATGCAGTACAATGAACGCAGCACAACAAAAGAAAAACAATCCTTTAGGATACGAGAAGCTGTCTAAGCTTTTAGCCGGTTATGCAATTCCAAGCATTATTGCCATGCTGGTCAGCTCTCTCTACAATATTGTCGATCAAATTTTTATCGGACAGGGGGTGGGATATCTGGGAAATGCGGCAACTAACGTAGCGTTCCCTTTAAACACCATCTGCATGGCCATTGCCCTTTTAATCGGAATCGGCTGCGCCTCAGGCTTTTCTCTGGAATTAGGAGCAGGGGAACCGGAAAAAGCTGCCCGGTATGTGGGAACTGCCGTTACCATGATGGCAGTGGCAGGAATCTCTTATGCAGCGATTATCCAAATCTTTTTAGAACCTCTGCTGAAAGTATTCGGCGCTACCCCGGCAATCATGCCCTATGCCGTCAGCTATACCAGGATTACAGCGCTGGGAATGCCCTTTCTCATCGCGACCAACGGTTTAAGTAATCTGGCCAGAGCCGACGGGAGTCCCAAATATTCCATGACTTGTATGCTCATTGGAGCGGTTATCAACACCATCCTGGATCCGATTTTCATCTTTATTTTTCGGCTGGGAGTTGCGGGAGCCGCGTGGGCTACCATTATTGGCCAGATTATTTCCTTTGGAGCCGCCGCCAGATATCTGGGTAAGTTTAAAAATATTCAGTTAAAGAGAGAGTATTTCCGCCTGGAAAAGAACCGCTGCCTGACGGTAGCCGGTTTAGGTATGAGCAGCAGTTTAAACCAGCTTGCCATTACCCTGGTGCAGATTGTATTAAATAATTCTCTGACTTACTACGGCGCCAGGTCGGTTTATGGAAGTGAAATCCCTCTGGCAAGCTGCGGCATTGTTATGAAAACCAATGGGATTTTAATGGCGGTCATTATTGGGATCTGCCAAGGGTCTCAGCCTATTTTAGGTTTCAACTACGGAGCCAGGCAGTACGAAAGGGTGCGGAAGGTATTTAAGCTGGCAATTTCCTGTGCCTTGGCGGTTTCGGCAGTGTGTTTTTTCATATTCCAGTTTTTTCCTGTCTACATTATCTCGATATTTGGTTCAGGAGACGCCCAATATATGGAGTTTGCAGTAAAATTCATGAGGACATTTCTGTTTATGGTAATCATAAACGGCGTTCAAATGCTTAGCTCCAGTATGTTTTCCGCCATTGGAAAACCGCTGAAGGGAGCGCTTTTATCCCTTACCCGCCAGGTGTTTTTCCTGATCCCGCTGCTTCTAATACTGCCGCTTATTTTCGGTATTGACGGTGCATTGTATGCGGGACCTGTGGCAGATGGCGCTGCCTTCCTTCTCTCTGCTTTTCTGGTCAGCAGGGAATTTGGAAAAATGCGGGAGACGGAGAAAGAAATTGCCGTCTGAACTGCTGTGAATTATGTTTTTCGTTATAGGGAAGTATTTTGATTTAGGCGGTATAGCCCCGATTACAAGGGCTGTACTGCCTTTTGAAGTTCTTATGCGCCTTACCGTTTCAATTGTCATTGCAGAGTATCCATCAGGTATTCAAAAAGGATCAGAACCCGTGCATAAAAATAATTGGCGGTCAGATTTCGGTCATCCATAATTTTGTCATCTAATAAAATAAATGCAGGGTTTGAATGCTGAGCGATGGGGGAGGAAGAGACGCCAGTAAAGGAAACGATATCCAGTCCCATTTGATGAGCATCGCAAACCGGTTTTACGATAGTATCAGTAGTTCCGCTTTTGCTGATGGCCAGTACGAGACCGGCATTTAGTGCATTGGCTTCATATACTTCATAATTATTCGTTGCAATAGCCTGAAATCCCAATACCAGCATTTTGCGGGCAATAAAGTCGCGCAATGGGGAACAGAAGCCGGTGCCTGCTATCAGAATCACCTGATGCCTGTGAGCGGCCAGAAGCTGAGTAAACCGGGTAATGCAGTCGGTAGGAATCTCCCCGATAAAGGAGGTAATGTCAGAAGCCAGCGTTTTGTTGTCGATTTTGTTCTGCACCAGAAATTCCAGACGGTAAACCATATCAGTGTAACCAGTGTATCCAAGCTTTTTGCTGAGCCGGATCAGAGAGGCAGGAGATACAAAATGCCTGGCGGCAAAATCTCTAACGCTGTAATGAGTCCGGCTTTCCGCAGCTTCTAACAAATGATCCAGCAGAAACTGCTCATTGTCGTTTAAGCGGTGCCTGGCAGACAGTTTATAGATGTCGTGTTTCATAATATCCTCCATTAGTAGTCACAGATGAAAAAATTATATGATAAATACGTTATATTTTCAATAGTGTGGTTACAAAAACAATAAAAAAAGCGAAACATGTTTCGGAGTAGGTAAAAATGTTTAAAAAGGCCGCAAAGCTATAGACTTTTTTATCTAAAATGATATACTTTGGTCTATCGAGAATAGGATGGCGCCTTCCTGAATCGGGAAAAATAAAAAAGGAATGGAGAATAGTATGAAACAGAAGATGATGGATGCAATGCAGAATTTTTCCAAGTCTCTGATGGGACCGGTATTGTTTCTTCCTATTGCCGGTATGATTCAGGCACTGTCCTCTGTGATGAGTAATACAACATTTGTAAGCGAGGGCGGTCCTGTCTATATTATCGGTCGATTTATTAATGGCGGTATCGGAGCGATCCTTGGAAATTTAGGGGTTTTGTTCTGCGTAGGAATCGCAATGAGCATGGCAAAGAAAAGGAAGGCTGATGCAGCTTTCGTAGCGCTTGTCAGTTATCTGGTCTGGCTGTCTGCCAATGCCCGCTGGCTCAGTATTGCCGATATGGTAATCGAAGGGGCCACGGCGGGAGATCTGTACGGAACCGGACAGACCATCTGCCTAGGCTATCACGTAACGGACATGGGAGTATTCCTTGGAATGATTTTAGGCGTTGTGGTGGCTTTGGTACATAATCACTTTATTGATACAGAGTTTGATGGGGCCTTTGCTCTGTACGGCAACAGTAAGTTTGTATTTGTGGTGCTGCTTCCTATAGTGCTGGGAATAGCGGTAGCAGCAGCTTATGTGTGGCCGGTAGCGGCTGCCGGGATTAATGCGCTGACCGGAGTAATGTCCGGCGCAGGAGCTTTTGGAGTATTCCTGTACGGATTCCTGAACCGGATTTTGATTCCCACAGGACTTCATCATTTGGTATGGTCGCCTTTTTTGTACTCATCTATCGGCGACAGCATGATGGTAGCCGGAGAACAAATTGTCGGGGCAAAGCCGGTATTCCTGGCGCTGCTTGGGGATACCAGTATTAGCTCTATGCCGGAGTCGGCCCGTTTCCTGACCTACGGGTTGATGAAAACCTTTGGTGTAATCGGTGTAGCCGCAGCGTTTATCGTGACGGCGAAGAAAGAAAAGAAAACCGCTACCAGAGCACAGATTATACCGGCTACTCTTACTGCATGTCTGGTAGGAACAACGGAACCATTGGAATTTACATTCCTGTTTGCCGCTCCGATTTTATGGGTAGTATACTCTGTTCTGGACGGTCTGTTTCAGATGCTGGTTTATCTAATCGGCGTGCGTGTTTGTGCAACTAACGGAATCATTGATTTTCTGGTTTTGAACCTTCCGGCAGGCGTAGCCCGAACCAAATGGCCGGTATATGTGCTGGTGGGGCTGGCGGAAATTGTAGTAATGTTTTTTGTATTTAAGTTTTTAATCGAAAAAATGAATCTGAAGACACCAGGCCGGGAAGACGGCGACGAGGTAGTGGATCTCCAGGCCAACGCGGCAGCAGTAAAACAGCAGATTGGCAAGGGCAGCGCTCAGACTGCTGCAAAAAAAGAAGATGCCATAGCAGAGCAGGCGGCTTATGTAATTGAAGGGCTGGGAGGAGCTGCCAATATTGAAAATGTAGAAAATTGCATGACTCGCCTGAGAGTGCAGGTAACCGATACTTCTGCAGTAAAAGATAAAGAATGGTTTAAACCTACAGGCGCGGCAGGGCTGGTAGTCAAGGGCAATAATATTCAGATTATTTACGGACCAAAGGTTATGAAGATGAGGGCCGCAGTGGATCGTGCGCTGGGCCGCAATGATTGAGGAGGAATGGAATGATGAAAACATTTAAATTGGTAATTGCCGGAGGCGGAAGCACTTATACGCCGGGTATTGTAAAAAGTCTGCTGGCGCAGAAAGATCAGTTTAAGTTAAATGAACTGGTGCTTTATGACATCAATAAAGAGCGCCAGGAAGATGTAGGCATAATCGTCCGTCACGTGGTAGAAATGTTTGATCCGGAATTAAAGCTGACTCTGACCACGGATCCGGAGGAAGCCATGACTGATGCAGATTTCATTTTTGCTCAAATGCGGGTGGGCCTGTATGCCATGCGGGAACAGGACGAGAAGATCCCGTTAAAATACGGTGTTGTCGGACAGGAAACCTGCGGACCGGGCGGATTAGCTTACGGACTGAGAACTATCTATCCTATGGTGGAATTAATCGATTTCTGTGAAAAGTATGCGAAACCGACTTACTGGATTGTCAACTATTCCAATCCGGCGGCTATTGTGGCAAAAGCTACCTTCCGCCTGCGCCCCAATGCCAGAATTTTAAATATCTGCGATATGCCGGTGGCAATTGAGCGGAACATGGCGGAGATTCTGGAATGTGACCGCCACGATTTGGAAGTAGATTACTTCGGACTGAATCATTTCGGCTGGTTTACCAAGGTTCGGCTAAAGGGAGAGGACGTAACGGAAAAGTTAAAAGCTTATGTAGCCAAGTATGGTTACATGCCTCAGAATGAGAAAAGCGATGTGATGCACAGCGATCCCTCCTGGCTGCATACCTACGGCAATGCAAAGCACATCTGCTCGGCATTCCACGATTATCTTCCTAATACCTATATGCAGTACTACCTGTTGGGCGATGAGGTGGTTGAGAACAGCAATCCGGAGCATACTCGTGCCAATGAGGTTATGGAAGGCAGAGAAAAACGAATTTTTGATGCAGTAAAAGATTACCGAGAAGGAAAAGAGGTGGATTTGACAAAGTTTTTTGGAGGGGTTCACGGCGAGTTTATCGTAGACGTGGCTATGAGCCTGGCCTTTGACCTGCGTAAGAGATATTTGGTTATGGTAGAAAACAAGGGGGCAGTCAGCAATCTGCCGGACGATGCGATGGTAGAAATCCCGGCTTATATTACGGATCGGGGCCCGGAGCCGGTGCGGGTAGGAGAGATCAAAACCTTCTATAAAGGTTTGATCGAACAGCAGGAGGCTGTGGAGAAGCTGATTGTGGAGGCTGCCATAGAGAATTCGTATGAGAAAGCGCTTATGGCGTTTACCATGTCAAAAACAGTTCCCAGCCTGTTGGTAGCGAAAAAAATCCTGGATGATATGATTGAAGCCAATAAGGAGTATTGGCCGGAACTTCGTTAAGCAGATAGGAAAAACAGGGTTGTTTCATGAAAAATAATTGAATAGCAAAAATTACTTGAATTTATCGGGGGTTATGGAAGCTATACAAATTTTCCGTAACCCTCGACTTTTTTGCCCAGTAGAGGTATA
>JAETNT010000028.1 GCA_021772025.1 Enterocloster bolteae
GCCCGGCAAATGGTATGATCCACGTCGTTTGCTCCAGGATTCATTCCTGAATAACACTTTATTCCTGTATTCAGACCATTTATACGATTTTTAAAATTCTTAACTAACTGACATTGAAAGACTTGGGGATAATCAATGTGTCAAGGACTTGCCGCAGCGCGGTGTGCATACATCCTTGATACATTGATTATTCTCAAGTAAAATTACGGGAGGAAAGAACAGTCTTTCCCCTCATGATAAATCTGGCTGGGTGTTTTATACCCCAGACTCTGGTGCGGACGTTCATTGTTATAAAACTCCATATATTCCCGGATCCCTTTTCGTGCCTCCCGTGGATAACGGTAATCTTTTAGATAAATATCCTCATATTTCAGGCTTCTCCAGAACCGTTCTATGAAAATATTATCATATGCGCGTCCCTGGTGATCCATACTGATTTTGGCACCAGCCTCCTGAAAGAGTTCTGTATATCTTGGACTGGTAAAATGGCTCCCTTGATCACTGTTCATGATTTCGGGCACAGAGCCGCCAAGTGCTTTTCTGCAGGTATCCAGAACAAACTTGATTTCCAGAGTGTCATCTATCTCCCATGCCAGGACATAGCGGGAATACCAATCTATAATAGCGGTGAGATAAAGCCAGCTCTTCTGTATTGGAATATAAGTAATATCAATACTCCAGATATGATCAGGAAAGGTGACCTGTATCCCATTGAGAAGATAGGGATATACTTTATTGGCAGAATTTGCTTTACTTGTGTTCTGCCTGGGATAAACGGCTTGTATCCCCATTGCCTGCATTCTGGAAAGCACTGTTTTTTTGTCTACATGAAAACCATAATCACTGTCCAGCCATGTTGCGATACGGCGGTATCCAAATTCAGGATGCTTTGTATAGGTTATATCAATTAGGCGGTTAAGCTGCAGATCCCATTCAGAAGAAGGGCGCGGCTTATAATACAGAGAAGTGCGGTTCAGACTCAGCATTTCAGCCTGGGTAGATACTGAAAAAACAGGGTCAGTAAAATTAACCATGGAGATTCTTTCATCCCGATGGAAATTAGATTCCAGATTTTTTTTTCATCCACTCGTACTGAGCAGTTAGTTTTCCGATTTGTGTATATAGTTCTTCGATTTGTGCTTCATACTGCTTAGCCTGCTTGTGCATTTTAGCATTTTCATTTTCAAAAAGTACATGTAAATTATTGGAAGCTTCTGTCTTCCAGCGGGTCAGCATATTAGGATGAACGTTATTTTCGGATGCAATTTCATTGAGCAGGCGTTCTCCCCTGAAGACTTCCATGACAAGTTTTGCCTTAAATTCAGGCGAATAAGTTTTTCGCATAATGTCACTCTCCTTTAAAATTAGTATGCGTGACCTAACGAAAAACTATTTAAAATTTTGTCTTAAATCATAGGACCATTATAGCCTGAATTTTACGAAGTTCTCTCTTTCTTAGGAATCAGGAGCTAAAATTGGTATTTCCCGACAGCCCCATTATCGGAATTACAAATGCGGAAGATTTTTCCTGTAATTTCGCAGGTCTTCTTCGCTGACTTCAGAAATGATTTTGTCAAGTGTTTCCAATAATTTTGATTTATCATCCGGCAGATATCCCCTGAGCTGGAAGGCATTGGAAGCCCCCATTGCGGCAAAGTATGTGGTTATGTCCAGATTTTCCACAAGGGTGCGGAGTTCACGGTATTTTTCAAGTTCGCTTTCTTCCTGCCAGTTTCCGTTTGAGATTTCTTGGTACACATCGGATTCCGGATAGATTGTCAGCATATTCGGGCCGATCAGGAATGGATGTAGCTGGTTGAATATTTCTGCGGATGCTCTTGCTCCGGTTTCCCCGTGTCCCTTGCCGGAAATGCCGGTCAGGTAGAAGAAACCATAATTGATACCGGCCTGCTCTAATCTTTTGCATTGGGTTAGAATATCTTTGGAAGTATAACCTTTGCACATAAAGGCCAGTGCTACATCATCTCCTGTTTCCACGCCAATAGTCAGCCCATTGTAATCGGCCTGACGGAGCTGAGCCAGTTCTTCGTCTGTCTTATTTATAGAATCTGTAATGCGGGCAAAACAGCCAATAGAATGAACAGAGGGAAAATATTTATGGATAAGTGATGCGATTTCCAGTAGCTTCTCTGTTTTCAGGACAAACGGATTGGCTCCAGTTAAGAAAACACGCTGAATTGGCTCTGAATTTTCTTTCCCCTGCAGTCGTGTCAACATCTTGGAATAGGGATTTGTACGCAGGACTTGTGATTCCAGCAAGTCACTTTCGATGTTTTCCATAGGTGACATTCTGAATTTAAATGGCAAATCGCTGTACAGGGTACAGAACTTGCACTTATGATGAGTACAGCCTGCTGTTACTTCCAGAAGAAGCGAGTCTGCTTCATAGGGCGGACGCCAGATTGTTCCTGTGTAATGCATGATAACCACCTCAAATCAAATGATAATTATGTACAGGCAACGGGGCAAACCTGCACATTACTGTCCCGTTAGGATGAATTATAGCAGAATGCATCGAAAAGAAAAGTACAGTACTTTTTCGAAGTACCTTTTATTTTGATGAAAAAAGAGGTATGATGTTGAGGGAAGGAGATAGAAAAATGAGAAAATCGGAAGAAGCAGTAAGCCGCTGCAGGACGATTTCTATGGTGCAGAAATTGCTGGGAGGGAAATATAAGATTGAGCTTCTCTGGTATATCGGGAAGTGTGATGTCCGGCGCTTCGGGCAGCTCCGCCGTCAGATAGGGGAAATTACAGAAAGTTCGCTAACGAAGCAGCTCCGGGAACTGGAGGCAGATGGATTCATTATCCGGCATGATTTTTGTGAGGTGCCGCCACGAGTAGAGTATACTTTAACAGATCTTGGCAAGAGTTTTTTGGCTGTCCTTGATTGTATGAAATCGTGGGGAGATGAGAATCTGCTTGTATGATTGCATCGCAAACAGAACTGCTTAAAGGAATTGTATCCTTGTATCTTGATTATACGGAACTGCAGGCTGAACGGCAGATTCTTATGAGTATGGATGACTTATACGGGCAGCATGGGGCGGCATTTCCCTATTGAATTGTGGGGTGCTTTTTCGTATAATAGTAACTGGTAAAGCTCTGCCAACAGGAAAGGAGGCGCTTCATGTCCCTGATTGAAATTTCCATCAAAAATTATAAGTCTGTAGGCAGCTGCGTGTTCCGACTGAATGGTGTTACTGCCCTTTTGGGAGAAAATGGGACGGGGAAAAGCAACATTCTCTCTGCCGTCAAATATTTTTATGATAATATAGTTTACCGGTCAGAGTCAGACGATATTTTCGATCATAATAACCGGCTGAATAATCGGGTAGAGATTGCATTGACTTATGATTTGGGGCGTCTGAAACGATATGCCTATGCAAATCTTAAGGATGAAGGGACCAGGTATTCCAGCTATTATGAAAAAATTATTGGAATATCTGCAGAAGATATTGTGACTGTGCGGATGGTGAAGATTCGGGATATGCCGATGCGCTGGAGCCATGACGCGGATACGAGAAAGTTAATAGCAGGTCTTTTCCCTATTTATTTTGTAGACGCAAGGCAAATAGATCTGGTGAATTGGGATATACTTTGGAAGCACATCGGCGATTTGATGAAACTGGAAAATACGGTAGGAAAAGAGCTTCGGGAGAAGCTGAAGGACTCAATAGAAGACGCCAGCAGTCAATTAAAGGATCGCCTGGGGCGGATAGAAAATGGCTTTGAAAAGCAGAATGTTAAGATTGCTCAGTATTCCAAAAATGAGTTTGCGGCGATTTTATCAAAGATATATTTTTCAGGGGAACAATATCAATTTGACGAAAGCCACTTATCAAAGTTTTCCAACGGAACCAATACGTTTAATTTTACGCGGCTGTTTATTTACATTTTAGGTCTGATAGCAGAGACAAAAATGAAAGAACCCGTAGTCATCCTTGATGAGCCGGAAATCTCTTTACATAATAATATGATAGATAACCTGGCGGAGATATTTTATCAATGCAGGTATTCTGTTGATTTTTTAATCGCGACTCATTCGGCGCGGCTGGTTCGGAATATTTTGACTCAGGACAGCGGCGGCAACGAATTATATCAGATTTACCGCAGAGGAGAGGAAACCATGCTTTCCCGTTTCCAGATGTTCCGTCAGGATGCAGAGATGCGGGAGCGATATTTTATTACCGATCAACATGCCAGCGCGTATTTTGCCAAAGCCCTTTTTCTGGTAGAAGGAGAGACGGAATTGGAAGTGTTTCAAAGCCGTTTCCTAAGAGGGATTTTTCCGAGGATAGGACAGGTGGAGATTATCAAAGGAATGAGCGATGACGTGGTATATCGTATTGTTTCTCCTAAAGACAGGGGCTGTCATATCCCGGCAACGATTCTTTTAGATCTGGATAAGGTTTATACTTACCCGGAAAAGCTAAAGAAAAAGTATTTTGATATGTGTAATACCGGAGAGAATTATTGCTTTTTTAAAAAGAAAGATACGCCCCTTTCCTCCAGAGCCTGTTTGGCGGCCAGAAGGAATCGCATATACCGGATGGCGGAAAAATGTAAATTTCATTATATAAAGCCCTTTTATCTGGCGGAAGATGAAAACTATAGAGAATTTATTGGTTTGATTCAGGATTATTTTAAGGAATACGGGATATTTACCGCCGCGACAACCATTGAAGGAATGTTGGTAACGGGGGAAAATTTACCTATGTTTTTGGAGTTTTTAAAAGAATATTTTCCGGCGCAATATGGAAATATCTATCCTTTTGACAGAACGCTTTTTACAACGGACGAGTATCTCACATTTATCCGTCTTCTTCTTGGAGGAGAATGTGACTATGGAATGGGGTATAAATGGCTTAAAAAGCAAGAGCCGGCTTTGGATACAAGGATTCAAAAGCTAGTGGAAACAAATAAGATTTCCAAGACTTCCTGGGCTGCCAGCTGGCTGCGGTTTTATTTCTGCCGCAAGGCGGGACTGAAAGGATTCGGGCCAGAAGAGCTGGGAAATTTTTTAAGGGTAATTGAGAAAACCAACAAGAGAGTTCGTATAAAAATAGATTTTGAGCAGGATTTCCCGGAATTGGGAGATTTGATGAATATGGTTTGCCAGATGGTTCCGGGATAAACGGAACTGACGGGGCAGCACACAAGAGAATAAAGGCGGGCAGCAATTTGCTCTCGATACTAGCGTAGAGGCAGGCCCTGAGGGGGCGACAGCTCCATAAACCAGGGCGAAAATGTTACTTTTTGACTGGGGAACGTACGCGGTGGAACGATATGCGATCAATTATTTAACACCATACGAATTTTTAAGACAGTGCCCGCCAGATGTGATGGAAAAATGAAGAAAATATACGGATGGAATTATTACTGCGAAAATATTCTGAGGAAGAATGAAACCTACATAGAGAATAGCCTGGAGAAAAAGGAAGAAAGTTATCTTGCTTTTGAGATAAGGGACAGGGGAAAGGCGAGAGAGCTTCACCAGGTAGATAAGAGCAGCGGGTTATATCAGCTTCAGAATAACCTGAATAAAAATCTGCTTTCCAGGATTCCGCTGTCCAAGGCGGCGGTAGGCTTTGTAAAAGGGAAAAGCTATCAGGAGTATTTGCGGCCCCACTGTGGGAAGCGCTTTCATATGCGTTTGGACATTCGCCATTTTTTTGATAATGTGACAGAAGAGCGGGTGGTAAAAAGCTTGGAAGAATTTGTCCAGGATGAAAGGATCCGCATAAATATCGGCCAAATCACCACTTTGGGCGGCTGCCTTCCCCAGGGGGCGGCTACTTCTCCGGCTATGTCAAACATTGTTTTCCGGCAGATCGATCAACGAATTTTAAAATATTGTCAGGCTATCAGAAAAGTAAAAGAGGATAGAAGGGTGGAGTATGATGATATTATCTATACACGATATGCGGATGATATGATGTTTTCCAGCGATCATCTGGATTTTCGGAAAATGCTGTCCTTTTATAAAATGATCAAACACATTCTTTTGGAAAATGGCTTTCATCTTAACCATGACAAAACCTATATGACGGAAGGAGAAATTTCTTTGTCTGGTTTTGTAGCGGGAGGAGATGAACATGGATGTGTGGTGCGGCCTTCCAGAAAGCGTATGAGAGAGATTAATGAGGTGCTGAATTATTTTGATAAAAGAGGGGCCATAGATGGTTCCCCTTATCAGGTAAATACGGAAAAGGTGAAGGATCCTCAGGTAGTAGAAAAAATAAACGCCCTGTTTCCGAAGGAGCAATTTGTGCGGTTTAACAATAAAAAATCGGTAATCAACTATCTTTGCGGTTACCGGGCGTTTCTGATTACCTTTTTAAAGGGGGAAAATGATCAGACTCCCCAACTGAGGGCGTTGAAACGAAAGATAGAAAATCTGGAAAAGCTAATTGACCAGTGCCAGAAATGGTGGTTTGGATTTGAATAGAAATCCATAAAAGTTTAAGCGCGTTTTTACGGAGGATAGTTGGATGGACGGAAGAAGAGTCAGGGAGTTTATGGAAAATGAAGTAGAAGCAATGCTAAAAACCTATGAACAATTTCAGATTCTGATACCTGCGAAGAAAAAAAGCGGGGCCGCTCATCCGGGGGAGGATGGAATGTATGTGGAAGCGTTGCTTAAAGGCTATATTGAAAAATTTCTTCCGAAAGGGTTGGAAGTACTGACCGGGTTTATTTTGCGTCCTGCGATAAAGACCAGAAAAGGAAAAAGAGAGCGGGCGAAAGACAAGGACAGCCATTCTTCCCAGCTGGATTTGATTATCTATGATTCCGCCTCTTATCCGGTATTTCTCAGAATGGGGGATCATGTGATTGTTCCCCCAGAAGGGGTAGTCGGCGTTATATCGGTAAAAAAGAATCTTTATTTTTCTCAGGTCAGTCAGGAGATAAAAGCGTTGGAGCAAGTGGGGCAATTGTGCACGGGGAAGAACGCTATGGATCAGGAAGTAAAGGGGCCGTTTTTAGCATTGGTGGCTATGTATACGACGGAGAGCGGGACGTTGGAAACACAGGGAGAAAAGATTTTTGCTCATTTAAAAGAAAATTTTCCCCAAACGGGAACCAACCGCTACGACTGGTTCCCTGGATACGTGGGAGTTTTAAGCAAGTGGTCTGTTTATAAAGCAGCTCCTAAGCAAGTGGAAAAAGAAAGCGAAAAGAAGGCAAAGTATTTCTTTTTTGAGCACAGGGAAAATGAAAAGTATCTGGGCTTTTCTCTGATTATCAGTGGAATTTTGAATGTTTATTATGATAAGACAAGAGCAAATGAACGGCGGCTTGGATTTTCACTTTTGGGTTCGGAAAGGGGCTATGATAAAAAATTGGGAGAAATCCCTTACCAAAAGGAGCATGGGGATCGAAATTTAAAAAGAAAAACTATAATTGAGTAAATTTGAGACCATTTCAAAGCTTAAAGTAATTACAGACTTCACCGCTTCCCCCAAAGCCTTTATTTCTCAATGAGAATCATCAATGTACAATACCGCTGATGCTCATCTTCGCAAAAACTAAAACAAGTATATATTACCATTAAATCGCCAATTGGCGTTAAATGTTCAGAACTTAATTTCTTTAATATGAATTCTAAAAAATCATATTCCATGCATATTCCCTTCGGTATTAGCAAAACTATATTTGGTCAAATTTCATAAATAACTTGGAAATAATTATACAATTAATCTAATTGACATTCAAGATACTTTATACTTTACTCTTGACTCAAGATAAAATCCCATATGGTTTTTGGATTTTATCCAGCTAAATTTAGAAAAATGTGAGAAGGAGTGAGGGATATGATTTACGATTTTGACCAGGTAGTTGACAGGCGTAATACCCAGTCTCAGAAATGGGACAATATGATTCGAATGGGTAATGGAGATACGATTCCCATGTGGATTGCAGATATGGATTTTCCTTGTCCACAGCCGGTTATTGATGCGGTTATGACGAGGGCAAAGCACCCTATATATGCATATCCAAAGGTTGATGACAGCTTTTACAGTGTCACAGCCCACTGGATTAAGCGCAGATACGGTTGGGAAATGGATCCTTCATGGGCAGTGTTTACCGTGGGGATTACGCCGATCTATAATAACCTGATTATTGCATTGACAGAACCGGGAGATAAGATTATTATTCAGCCGTCTGTATATCAGTGCTTTCCAGAGGCAGTTTTGAATAATGGCCGGGAAATCAGCGCAAATATGCTTCGCTATAGAGATGGAAAGTATACCATGGATTTTGAAGATTTGCAAAAGCGGGCGGCAGGGGCCAGGAACTATGGAGAATATGGAATTCGAATGTGTTTGGCCCATCCGTTTTCACAAGTTCAGGAAGTTTTTGAGAGATTGGAGAAGTATGTGTTTCATGTGAGATAGGTTTAGTATTTGATTAGGGGCATTCAGGGATGGATGCCCCTTTTCTGGCAGATGATATTCCATTATCGGTAATGGTAAGATCGGCAGTCATAAAGGCATCCCCCTCCTACTCGATTTGATATAAACTTTAGAGAATAGAGTTTACAATGTAATGACAATGTTGTATAATGAAAGTACCAAGTATCGAGGAGGAATGAATATGGCAAATACATCATTGTTACAAGTCAGAACTTCATCAGAGGATAAAGAGAAGGCATCGGAGATTCTTGAAAAGCTGGGAACGAATTTATCTGCTGTGGTAAATATGATGATAAAGCAAATCATTCTTACAGAAAGCATTCCATTTGAAGTGAAAATAAACCATTCAGCATATTCGGCGGCAGAGGCAATCAGGGAAGTGGAAGCGGCTATGGCGTTTGAAGGAATGGATTTGAATGAAGAAGATATCCGGATGCTGCGTGCTTATAAAAGCGGAGAGGTTTCGGGAGATGAGTTAAGAAGCCAGATATTAAGTGAGGTCAGATAAAATGTCGGATCGTATATACTGTTATCCGGATTCCGATGTTTTGAAAAACAAAATGGGAGTTCGGGACTCCGAACAATTGAGCCAGTTGGAAAGACGGCTTACAATGCTGTGATTGTTGGAACTGATAGACAAACCAATCAGGGGAAAGTTCGATTTGAAACATTTGCAGGCAATTCATAAATATATTTTTCAGGATATATATGAATGGGCAGGGGAAATCAGAAAGGTTGATATCGCAAAAGGAAATATGTTCTGCAATGTCAGATTCCTGTCAGGCCAAGCAGCAGAAATCTTTGGAAAATTGAAAGAAGAAGATTACCTGCAGGGGTTAGAGGAAGAAGATTTCACACGGCGGTTGGCATATTATTTTTCAGAAATCAATGCCCTGCATCCCTTCCGCGAAGGAAACGGCAGAAGCCAGCGTGAGTTTATTCGATGCTTAGCGCTGTATAATGGGTATGTGGTAAATTTCGCAAATGCGAGTAAAGAAGAGATGATGAAAGCGAGTGAGGATTCCTTGTTATGTGATTATAGAGCGATGGAACAGCTATTTAAAAAGTGTATCAGGAGAAAGTAAGGTTAACTTAGGCCAGACGATGGTTGCTTTTAGCTATGGAAATCAGGTATGGTTTTACACGGAGAGCGTTAATTTTAACTCAGAATATGAATGTCTCCTATTAGGAACGCTGTAATATCAAGGCTTTTCGGAGCCTACACCCACAAAAAAATTTAATCAGAGCTATCAATGTCGCTGGTGCTTGTTGGGCAGACGGAACTTTGGGAGCAGAAACTGAAGCTGCAGGCATATGAGGCTATAAGGCAGCGTATAGACATGAATATCGTGCTGGGGAGGCTGGACCGCACGGAGACAGGGAAATATATCGCAGCCCATATGGCGTATGCAGGGGCAGGGAAGGAGATTTTCACTAGCGGTGCAGAAGACGAAGTCTATAAAATATCTGCGGGCATCCCGCAGATGATAAACCGTGTATGCGAAAAGGCGCTGATGTATGCCTGCCAGCAGCAGAAGCGGCTTCTGGATGAACACATGGTGCGTTTTGTGACGGACCATGAGATGCTGAGAGGTGTGGGATGATGGCCTGGCCGGAGGGGCGCATGAAGTTTGTGTGCACCGTGCCGGCACAGGACGGAGGACGTGGGCAGAGATGGCTGGGGGAGGTCATGGTGAGGAGCCACAGCATGTGCACGGCAGAGCTTCTTATTTATGGAAGGGACAGCTGTATCAATGCGGTGATCGGGAAATATATGAGTGGCCAGTATATCTGTATACCGGACATTGATGCAGGATGCCCTTTAAGCAGGCTGTCAGATATCTTCTGGAACAGGGAGCGCCTGTCAGCGCATATGAATGAGGCGGATGCTGTAACCGTTGTGCATGCCCTGCGTGCATTATCCGGGTATACAGGGAGGGACTGGCTTTAAAGGGAGACAGGACAACTGTACGCAAAATAAATGTTAGGCGAAGTGTGCGGGGGATGGGAACAATTTCATAATGGAGCAGAAAAAGGCAGGCTGTCCGGGATAGACCGGGCGGCCTGTCTGCGAATTGTGCCTGTTTTGGGAATAATTCCGTGCAGGGATACAAAATACAGCATCTGGAGTTGTCAGATAACTACTGTACGCAGAACAGACAGGGCTGTATGGAAAGCTGCCGTAAACCGAGAAAAAATAATTGTGTATACAATTGGTCTGGTGACAGGAAGACGGTCAAGTCTGTGACAGCTCATGAAGTTATTAACACCATTGCCTCTGGGGAATAGGAAATGGAATAGGCGTTGCTCATATCCCAAATTCCCGTGCAAGCTCCGCATCGACCTCATCTGCCGTATAGGTCCTGCCGGATTTTAAGGATTCCACGCCTTTTGTCAGGACAATCTGGCTGTAGAGCATCTGGATCGCGCTGGAAGGGGAAATGCCGAGCTGGGCAAGGATGCCTTCGACGTTTTCTTTTAAGCTTGTAAATTTAAGTAATAGAGGGGGAAAATTTGCTATGTCAAGTGTAAAGGAAACCTTTAAGGGGTTTGGTGGAGAAATTTTGGAAAGTATTCGTAACAGTCATAGAGAAATTCTTGACGACGCTGTGTTTGAAGAGAGGATTCTTGGAATTGAAAACGCAACAGCGGCAATGATTGAGGTAGGCATTGAGAATAGGACGATAATTCAAATGTTGCAGAAATACTGGGATTTACAGCTTAGCGAAGCAACGTCATTTGTGGACAGACAACATGAGATTCAGAATATGTGACACCATACAGGACAGTTTTGACGGAGTTTTGAGAAAAATTTTCAAAAAGTTTTCCTTGTTCTTTAATACGGAGAAATTTAGAAAATGCCAACTTAAATAATTCCTTTATGTAAGTATTGATTTGGATTTTATATAGCGTTAAGATTTCTCGTGGAAAGCCGTCAACAAAAATGCCTTTGACTTTACCCTTACGGTAAAGTGTATACTCTAAGAAAGAAAAGGGAGGTGAGTATCAGTGCTGTCTATCGGTGAGTTTTCAAAAATATGCAAAGTATCTACCAAAACTCTCAGATACTACGCTGAAATAGGGCTTATTCTGCCAAGCGAAATCAACCCGGAAAATGGATATAGATACTATGCTATTGAACAGTTAGAAACTATGCTGCTTATTATCCGTTTGAAATCATACAATTTCTCATTGGAGGAAATAAAGCAGATTATAGAATCGGCAGAATTGTATGAGGAGAAATTGTATGCTGCCTTAACCCAAAAACGGGAAGATATAAAAAAGCAATTACATGAACAGGAAAAGAGTTTGTATCAACTGGAATGCGATATATTGAACCTAAAAAATGGAAAGCCCATCATGTCATATTTAGATGATATTGATGTAGAACTTGTAGAGGTTCCAATGATGTGTCTGCTTTATGTCCGCAAAATGGTTCAAGCAGATAATTTTTCCGATGAATACAGCATTTGTTTTGGGAAGTTATTAGGCAGGATAAGAAAAGATAATTTAACCATAGCCAATCCCCCAATGGTCTTATTCCACAGCAATGAATTTAGCTCATTTGGTTTAGATACGGAATTTGCTATCCCCATTGGGGAATATGTAACCGGAACAAGAGATTTTAGGGCGGGGTTATGTTTGAAAACTGTTGTAAAGGGAAGCTATTCAATTTTATCTTCTGTATATGCAAAACAGACAAAATGGGCAGAGCAGAACGGGTACGAATGTACCGGTGCATTGTTTGAAGTGTACGTAACAGACCCCTCTCAAGTTACAGAGGAGGATGAATTGATTACAGAAGTCTATTATCCAATTAGAAAGATATGAAACGGAGGTCAATCAAGTAGCATGAAACAGGAACAAATAGCGTCTTTAGAAATCAAAATAGAAAAAGAATATGGCAATATAGCCGGAATAATTGTACTTAAAGATGATAATGCTGTTTACGAAAATTATTTTAATCAGTGTTCAGAAAGTGACCCCATTCATATTTTTTCAGTAACAAAAAGCGTCATTTCCATCTTGTTCGGAATTGCAATAGATAAAGGCTGCATCAAAAACCTTGATGAAAGAGTAATTGATTTTTTTCCGAATTATCAAATCAAGAAAAGGGAAAAAACAATACAGCATATTACAATCCGCAACCTGCTTACAATGACTGCCCCCTATAAGTATAAATTTAACCCTTATCAAAAATATTTTTCTAGTGGGGATTGGGTAATATCCTCTCTTGACTTTCTGGGTGGGAACGGAAAAATTGGAAAATTCAAATATGCGCCCATAATCGGAATTGATATTTTATCTGGGATACTTATTAATACTACGGGGAAATCTGTTTTAGAATTTGCACAAGACACCGTTTTTTCTCCGTTGAAAATTTCTGTTGATAAAAATATATATTTTCAAAACAAAGAAGAACAAATGGATTTTTATAAATCAAAAGGTGCAAATGGATGGGTTGCCGATCCAAACGGAACAAATACGGCTGGCTGGGGATTATCCCTTACAACTATGGATATGGCAAAATTAGGGCAGTTATATTTGAATGAGGGATATTGGAATGGCAGACAGATTATTTCCGATAAATGGATTACCGAGAGTACACAGGTGCAAAGTATTTGGAAAGCACGCCATTTAAAGTACGGGTATTTGTGGTGGATTATAGATGAGGCAGAACATTCGTATGCAGCTTTAGGTGACGGTGGAAATGCGATATATGTTAATCCTAAAGACAGAATTGTGGTTGCTGTTTCCTCTTTATTTGTTCCAAGAGTTAAAGACAGGATAGATTTTATAAAAAGAGAGATTGAACCTCTATTTAAGTAAAATTAAGTATATGATAGCCAGATAGCCGCTGTATGGGTATTTGCCGTAATACCTCCTACTGGGAAGGGGTTGAGTAAAAAGGAGATATTCTGAACAGTTCATGGAGCATATCGAATATGCGTTCTGCAAGGTTATCTTGCGCCATGAAACGTCTGTTATGGACAGCTACTTTGAAAAGCAGGACAAGCTGCGCTCCTGTAAGGACAGGCCGTTCCGCTCATAGATATCCTCGAATGCAAATTCAACAATATACTTCCCAAGATCAGGGGAAATTGTTTCCAGTGACTGGATGACTGCTTCGCGCCTTTCCCATGATTTTTTTAAAATTTTCCATATCTGTATGAAATCTTGTTTTCTCCATTTCTTTTCTTCTCCTTGTTTGGTAAAATGGTCTTATGAAACAATTTCTGTTTGATAAGGTATCAATAGCTGCTGTAAAAAGGATGGTTCTTAGACCATAGTCTAAGTCAAGACTTTTTTGAAAAATTTATCCAGCGTCTGAAAGATACCGGAATGCTGCTCCGGGATATTAAACATTATTCTAATCTGCGGTATCAGGAAGACGACACGATGGCAGAGCGGATGGAACTGCTGATACAGCACAAAAAATCTGTAGTGGAGGGGAAAAGAAAATGGACTGAGTAGCTGCAGAATTTGGATGTGAAAATAAGCATATATCAGGAGAGGATAAGCGGAAAATGAAAAAGTTAAAAATTTCAATAGAAGGTATTCCTGCTATTATTTGGGGAGAAGCATCAGAGAAAGTATATATTCATGTTCATGGAAAAATGTCCCGCAAAGAGTATGCCGAGGCTTTTGCGGAAATTGCAGAGAAAAAAGGTTATCAGACAATTAGCTTTGATTTGCCAGAGCATGGGGAAAGAACAGATAGTAATTATCGGTGTGATATATGGAATGGAATTCATGATTTGAATGTGATCGCAGACTATGTATTTTCAAAATGGAATCATGTGTTTCTGTATGCGTGCAGTCTGGGAGTATATTTTAGCCTGCACACTTATTCGGAAAGGAAAATAGAAAAATGCCTGTTTCAGTCCCCTGTAGTTGATATGGAATATCTGATTCAGCAAATGTTTTTATGGTTTCAGGTTACGGAAGAAAGACTGTGTATTGAAAAAGAAATACCAACACCTGTTGATATATTGAGATGGGACTATTATCAGTATGTGAAGGAACATCCCATTTGTGATTGGGGTATTCCGACGGCAATTCTTTATGGCGGGAAGGATAACATGCAGTCGGCAGAAGTGATTCAGAAGTTTGTGCGGAAGCATCTGTGCGATTTAACGATTTCTCAGGACAGTGAACACGCCTTTATGCAGGATAGGGATAGAAACATTGTTGAAAAGTGGCTGGAGAAGAATATATAGATTTTGTCTGTATAGAAAAGTGACTGTAAAGGAGAGTATTATGGTCAGAAAACACGGAAAAGAGCCATATCATATTATCGTTTTGCATGGTGGACCGGGAGCAGTAGGTTCGGCATTTGGACTCGCCAGATTGATTTTAAAAGAATTTGGCACCCTTGAACCGATGCAGTCAAAATACACAATTATGGAACTGGAAGAAGAGTTAATGGTAATGGAGAATATCTGTTTCCTGTTGAATCAGTTTATTCGTTGCAGCGCATATGAGAATATCATATTCTGTTGGGTAATGCACGAGCAGGGTATTATAGATGAAATTATATCAAAATTGGAAACAGAAGATTGTCAGATATATACCATTTCTTTGATATGTGATGTGGATGTTCTAAAGAAACGTCTGCAAAAGGATATAGATGCAGGTATCAGGTCAGAGGATGTGATTCAGAGAAGTATTGCCAGAATTGGTTTATATGAAAAGCTGGATACGGAAAAAATAGATGTTTCCCATATAACATCGGAGCAGGCGGCGGAAAGAATTATAAATGGAGAGAGAAGAAAAACGGATGCAGAAGACAGACCAGCGCAGTGGGAAAACTTATGAATTGGAGATTTATAAAAAGAATTAGAAAGATACTTGATAGAAGAGGCGAAGAAGAAAGGTGTGAAGCATATCTCATTAGAGGCAACAGATATGGGAAGGCTTTTGTATGAGCGCTATGGTTTTGTGAGCATGAAAGATGAGATGGAACTGCCGGAAGACTGTTTGTAGAAGTATACATGGACATTATATTGGAATTTCTGGAAGCACCTTATAAGGCTATAGATAAGTTTTCTTATCAGGAAAAAGAGCTTACATTCCAGGAAAGAGACCAGAAAGGAACGGCTGGCCTTTATTTTTTGTATCAGAAAATACTTTGAGATGGTATAATAAACATGACATATAGTTGTCATATTGGGTTTGTTATGATACACATGGAGCGTGAGAGATTATGAAAATAGACAGGTTGATTGGAATATTGTCAATCTTACTGCAGGAAGAAAAGACAACGGCTCCTGAGCTGGCGGAAAGATTTGAGGTATCACGGAGGACGATAAACCGCGATATTGAAGCTCTCTGCAAAGCAGGGATTCCTATAAGGACTGCCCAGGGCACAGGCGGAGGAATCAGCATCATGGACGGATATCGCATGGACAGGACAATCCTGACATCAAAGGATATGCAGATGATCCTTGCGGGACTCCGAAGTCTGGACAGTGTGAGCGGAAGCCGCTACTACGGACAGCTGATGGAGAAGATTCAGGCCGGTTCGTCTGAGTTTATAAGCGGCCGGGATTCCATGCTGATTGATTTGTCTTCCTGGTATAAAGGTTCTCTTACTCCAAAGATTGAGGTAATCCAGAGAGCGATAGAAAACAGGCATCTTTTGAAGTTCAATTATTATGCACCATCCGGGGAAAGCATTCGGACGATAGAGCCATATTATTTGGTCTTTCAATGGTCAAACTGGTATGTGTGGGGTTGGTGCAGTACAAGGGATGATTACAGGTTGTTTAAGCTGAACCGTATGGACAGAGTTGCAGAAAATGATCAGAAGTTTGTATGCAGGGATGCTCCTATGCCGGATCTGTCAAACGAAAAGATATTTCCAGGCGGTATTAGGGTGAAGGCTCTTTTTACACCGGATATGAAATGGCGTCTTGTTGAAGAATTTGGTCCGCACTGCTTTACAGAAACAGATGACGGAAGGCTGCTCTTTACAGCAGGTTATACAGATATGGATAATCTTGTTACTTGGCTTCTGACATTTGGAGCAAAGGCTGAAGTGCTAGAGCCGGTCGAGGCACGCGGCATCATTCGCAGGAATGCGGAAGAAACAATACGGATTTATATGGAGGAGTGATGGCGATGGCATTTGATTATAAGAAGGAATACAAAGAGTTTTATCTTCCGAAGGCGACTCCCGATATTGTTACAGTACCGAAAATGAATTTCCTTGCTGTGAGAGGAAGCGGTGATCCGAATGCTGAGGATGGAGAGTACAAGGCATCTATAGGGCTTCTGTACGGGATTGCGTTTACGATCAAGATGAGCAAAAAGGGTGATCATCAGATTCAAGGATATTTTGATTACGTGGTGCCGCCATTAGAGGGATTTTGGTGGCAGGGTGAGCGGCATCCGGTGGATGCCATGCTGCAAACCGATAGAGCCGACAGGCGGGAAAGAGTATCTGAAATCGATTATGCTCGTAAAGAAGATTTCCAATGGATCTCTGTTATCCGTTTACCGGATTTTGTTACGAAAGATGATTTTGACTGGGCTGTAAGAGAAGCAGCGGTAAAGAAGAAGCAGGATTTCTCAAAGGTGGAGTTTTTTACCTATGATGAAGGGGTGTGCGTGCAGTGTATGCATATCGGAGCATATGACGATGAACCAGCTACAGTGAAAGCAATGCACCTTTTTATGAAAGAGCAGGGGTATGCTCTGGATATCACAGACAAACGATTGCATCATGAGATTTATTTGAGCGATGCACGGAAGGTCGTCCCCGAGAAGCGAAAGACTGTGGTAAGGCATCCGATAAGGAGGGTTTGAGTATGGAATATATCAGAGTTACACAAGAGAATCTTGAGAAGGAGCATATCTGCTGTGCCATTTCCAATAATAAGGATGTGCAGGTTTCGTCAAAGAAGGCCTGGCTTTCGGACAGATTTGATGAAGGGCTTGTATTTTTGAAAAGTGTGGAGCGGGGGAAGTGCTTTATAGAGTATATTCCGGCAGAATTTGCATGGGTCCCGATTGAAGCAGAGGGATACATGTACATTGACTGCCTGTGGGTTTCCGGTTCTTTCAAAGGACACGGATATTCGAGCGACTTACTCTCGGAATGTATCAGAGATAGTAAGGATAAGGGAAAGAAGGGACTTTGCATTCTGGCTGCTGCGAAGAAAAAGCCATTTCTGGCTGATCCGAAGTTCCTAAAGTACAAAGGCTTTAGAGTCTCAGATGAAGCTGATAATGGTATTCAGTTATGGTATCTGCTGTTTGAAGAGGATGCCGGGGCTCCAACGTTCAGGGATTGTGCAAAGCATCCGCATATTGATGAAAAGGGATATGTCCTTTACTATACGAATCAGTGTCCTTTCAATGCGAAGTATGTGCCGGTTTTGGAAGAGACAGCAAAGAACAACGGTATCTCCTTTAAGGCTGTAAAGATCGATAGCAGGGAGGATGCACAGAATGTTCCGACTCCGATTACTACATATGCTCTGTTCTTTGATGGAGAGTATGTCACAAACGAGCAGATGAACGATAAGAAATTTCTGAAGCTGGCAGGAAGGGGATAATTGCGATGGGCAAGGAACAAAACAAGCGAATGATGGAGTTTGTCTGCGATCAGCTGTCAGATCTCCCGGGCATCCGGCAAATCCCTATGATGGGCGGATACATCTTTTATTATAATGAGAGGATTTTTGGCGGGATATATGGTTCCGGGGAGCTGCTGGTAAAGATTACAGAGACAAGCAGGAAGTATATGCCGGATAGTGAGCCGGTGCTGCCGTATGAGGGGACAAAGGAAATGCTGCTGTGTACCATTCTTGAAGATAGGGAGAAACTACAGAGAATGGTGATGGAGATGTGGGAGGAACTGCCGGAACGGAAAATTAAAAAGAAAAGGTAGGAACAAAATACTTGAAAAACCACAGAAAGAAAGGCTTTCGGCATATTCGGTGTTATCGGAAGCGGCAAGGCTTGGATGTGACTCCGCCAAAGAGCGGATGTGAAACGGCTGGCGGATCAGATCGGAAGAACAGAATGACTTTAGCAGCAGGCTCAATACGATAACGTACTGATAAACGATACGGTATAAATTGATAACATATTGGCACGATATGATGTTTTGATTCGGCTGAATTTTGGTACAATAATAAAAACAGCCTAAAAGTGGAGGGTACCAAAATGGCAGAGAAAATGACAGCACTTATTGCCGGCTCATACGGCGGACTCGGAGTATGCTTTGTGAATATTCATGCCCAAAAGGGTGGTAATCTGGTTCTTGATGGCAGGTATGCAGAATTATTGAGCGATTATGGAATTCGGGTGGAGGAAGCGCTTCGGAAGGCGGAGCTGCCTGGGGATACCTTTTGCCATAAAGCTCCTGTTATGAAGGAAGAGTCGTATTACCGGTTTATGGATGCGGTAGAATCATTGATCACTGATCCGCAGATACCGGTTCAGATTGCCTGTACTGACCAGATCGAATCTTTCTCCCCTCCAATCTTTGCGTCCTATTGCAGCAAAAATGGAAATGTATGTATTGAGCGGCTGGCCAGATACAAAAGGCTGATGGGGCCGATGGTATTTCAGATCCGAAAAGAAAACGGCCACACAGAGGTGGTTCTTACAACGGAAACTGCAAAATATGATTTGCCGCAATTCCTCGTAGAAACAGAGTTTGTATTTCTTGTGGGGATCATCCGAAAAGCTGCAAAGGAAACGATAAAGCCCATCGCCGTAAACATGAAGAAGCCGGTTGATGATACCGCTTTCTCTAACTTTTTTGGCTGTATGGCGGCGCCTGCGCCATAGAAGATGTTGCCGCGAAAATCGGGATGTCAAAAAGAACCTTGCAGCGCAAATTGAGCGAAGAACAGACTACTTTTCAAAAGCAGCTTAACAATACGCGGGAAATGCTGGCTCTTCACTATATCCGAAATACAGACATTTCGACAAACGACATAGCGTACCTTCTCGGGTATCAGGAATTGAATTCTTTCCTTCGGGCATTTACTGCTTGGACGGGAATGGGCGTTACTGAATATAAAAAGCGAAAATAAAAGAAAGGGGGGGCTGTCCTGATAACGTAACTCGAAACAGTCCGGCAAAAATCGCTATTTTCCGACAGCCACCACTCTTAATCTACTTACCAAGACCTGTTAAAAATTCAACTGTGTCCGGATCATAATGTGAAAAGAATAAACTCTCACCCTGATCCAGTGCCTTTATTGCTTCCATGTCTTCTGCTGATAATGCAAAATCAAAAACGTCAATATTCTGCACCATATGCCTGTGCAGTATCAATATGGCGGTAGACCGCAGGGATCGCATCCAATACGCAACGTTCCGTTTCTTCCGCATCCACCTGATAAACACCATAGCCGAGAATCGGCATCCTGTCGGAAATTTCCTCCCTTGGGAAAAAATTTGATTTTGTGGTTGCTGCCTGTGATTCCAGGCAATGGCTGAGCCGTTGCAACTTTCAGCCGTTTGGGACATACCGCCAGTGTATCGCTGCCCCAAGAGGGCATCCTCTTATCCAGATAGAAGATACTTCCCGATTTTATGACATGAGCGTTTTCAACCGCTGTGTACAGACGCTGTACGTTCTGCATACACTTGAATGCTGGGCTGATATCCATCCCGCATTGGTCACTCTCCCTGCGGATTGGAATTTTTCTATTCTTTATGGTATTTTGTATCAGTTACAGCCAGATAATGATATCCGGCGCTTTTCGGATATACCAAATCCTACATAATCCGCCCCCTTTAAAAGCTGAACACCTGTCCCCAATTAAAACAGCCGGACGCTTCTGTGCTTTTCGGCCATTGGCTGCACCATGTAGGAACACCGGGCGTTTCAACTCTGTCAAAACTCGGCGTGTACGGCTTAATGTCAAGTACGGGCGTATTGTCATTTGCGTCAATGAATGTAACACGAATGATTCCTCTGGCAAAATCAATGTTGATGATTTCAGACGCTGTTAACGCGATAGGGTTTGGACGCGAGGGGGATCGTGTCGCAAATACACCCATTACTTCAGGCGAACCCTTATAGGGCTGTTCCGTCTGCAATTCATTTCGGTCTGCGTTGTTGTCGCAATCGCTGAACCACCAAAGGACATTGATGTGACTAAATCCCTCTAATGCTTGCAGTCCGGGAATGTACTCCGGCTCCAACTGAATAAATGCGCCGCTTTCATCATTTTTTACTTTGCCAATGGCTTTTAATTGATAGGTCATATGTTTCCTCCTTGTTTTGTTGGTAAACCCAGTATAAGGCCTTACATCATGTGAGATACAAGGGAGAAAAATAAAAATACCCGGCCATTTTAAAAATCTATATACTTATGTGTGTTCCAGAGGTATTTGAAGTTCAATCAGATACTTTTCGGGATTGTTTTCATTCCACGGTTCCCTGTGCACAATTTGACGCATGGGATTGGACATTTGATATTCGCTGTTTTTTTGTAACCATTCAGCGAAAGCAAGATAGCCGCCCTTGATATTTGAAAAGTCGCCATAGACCATTGTGCAGGCCATAGATGGGACAGGCTCAGTCATGCGAAAACAAAACAACGCTGTATTTTGTCCGGCTTTCTTTACAGGTAAGCACAGCTCAATATCAACATTTTGTTCCCGAAATTCTGTATCGTGATAAATGGAAAAGGAACTTCTGGAAGACAGAATTAATGCGATTGGCCTCGGACCGCAGGGAATGGGCGGAAAATATTCTGTTATGGGCGTCCATATTGAAAATACGGCAAGACATCCGTCTGCGATTGGGGTTGCCGTAAATGTGGGCTGCTGGTCACACAGAAGAGGCCATATTATTTTTGATAAAGACCTGAACTATACAATTACAACACATTTGGGGGTGGAATTATAATGCTGGAAATAAGAGAAGGAAAGAAAATTCTTACAACACCAATATCCGCGGAAGACCTTTCGGATATTCATATCGGAGATATCGTATATTTGAACGGAAGTATGACAACCTGCAGGGACGTTGCCCATAGAAGACTGGTTGAAGGAGGACGGGAACTGCCTGTTGATGTCAAGGATGCCGCAATTTTCCATGCGGGACCGATCATCAGACCTATGGAAGATGGAAGATTTGAGATGGTATCCGTTGGACCGACTACCAGTATGCGTATGGAAAAATTTGAGAAAGAGTTTGTGGAAAAAACAGGGGTAAAGGTAATTATTGGAAAAGGCGGAATGGGTCCTAACACAGAATATGCCTGCAGGAATTATAAAGCGATTCACTGTGTATTCCCGGCGGGAAACGCAGTAGTTGCGGCAACAGAGGTGGAAGAAATCGTAGACGCACAGTGGCGTGATCTCGGAATGCCTGAAACATTATGGCATTGCCATGTAAAAGAATTCGGACCACTGATTGTATCGATTGATACGGAAGGCCGTAATCTGTTTGAAGAAAACAAAGTAATTTTTAATGAGAGAAAGGATAAAGCGATTGAAGAGATATGTAAACATGTCAGCTTCATTAAGTAACTTATTCATGAGAATTTTATAGCTGGAATTTAGCCATGGATGGCCATACAGAGAATAAACTGCCATGTTCTTTGTATGGCCATTATTGTGTCACAGAATATTCTGATATGCTTCATTTTCTTGCATCAAATCAAAATTAAAGAGGAATTAATATTTTAGAAACAAAATTCAAATGTTGCGGAAACAATCAACAGGTATTATGAACTTATCAAAAATAAATCAAAAGGAGAGCAACATCATGGCAAAGTCTAAGTTAGTGAGAGCAAATGAGAAAATTGCAGAAGAAGTAGTCAGCGGTTACAAGAAAATTGAAGAAGGAGTAGTTGACGGATATAAAAAAGTAGAGGAGGGAGCAGTTAGCGGCTTCAACAAAATGGCTGATAAGTTTGTTGACAACTTTCTTACGAAAGAGGGCGAGTCTGTAGAAGAAGCGAAGACACGGATAGCTGCAGAACAAAAGGAAAGGGAAGCAAGAAGAAAGGAAGGTCTTGAATAATGAAAAAGAGCGCATTCGTAGCAATGATTATGGGAACCATTGGAGGAATTCTGTTTGCACTGGGAATGTGCATGACTCTGATACCAGAGTGGAATGCATTTCAGCCGGGTGTCATCATGGGAGCAATCGGGGCAGTAGTGCTGCTGGCTATGGTGATTATATGGAGAAAAATGGAGAACAAGGAGCCGATCAAACTGTCGGGAAAGACCATCGGAGCAACACTGATTGGGATTGCGGGCGCGCTGCTGCTGGGCGTCGGAATGTGCCTGACAATGGTATGGAGCAACATGGTGATCGGCATCATTGTCGGAATTGCGGGGATTGTAGTTTTCCTGTGTCTGATTCCTTTTATAAAGGGATTGAAATAATGGAAACAAAACTCAAACAGAACTTAAATAATAATGTGATATATGTTAAAATAACGAATAGATAAGAAAGTGTGGAGATTGGGTATGAATATGGATTGGATAAAAAAGAAATTAAAAAAGTTATTCTGCCTGCCGCCAGTTCTTACTCTGCTGATTTCCATTCCGTCTTATGGACTCGTTATTTATGCGCTGGCTGGCAAAGATGTGGAGCCGATGATAGCGTATATATCGTACTTTTTGTCAGCTTACGCACTTATTATTACTATTACCGGAGTTACAGGCACTGTGCGTTTTGTCCGGCAGGGTATAGATAAGCATCCGATTGTGAGGAAAGCACTGGGTATCCCGCTGGTCAGCAAGTATCTGAGGGAAGACCTGTTCCGGGCAGAGACAGGTCTGTATCAAGGTTTTTTCGTCAATATTCTGTATGCAGGGATAAAAATGTTTTCAGGGATTCTTTACAGATCTGTCTGGTTTGTAACACTGGCAGTTTATTATATCCTGCTTGCCGTCATGAGGGCATCCTTGCTTCATTATGTGAGGAAAAACGGGAAAAATAAAGTTTCCGAATGGAAGAGATACCGCTTATGCGGAATCATCCTGCTGTTTATGAATGCCGCGCTGGCAGGCATTGTGATTCTTGCAGTCCATGAGAACAGCGGGTTTGAATATCCGGGGATGCTGATCTACGTTATGGCGATGTATGCATTTTATGCAGCAATTACGGCGGTACGGAATGTAGTAAAATTCAGAAGATATGGAAGCCCTGTCATGTCTGCGGCAAAGGCCATTAACCTGACGGCGGCGCTTGTGTCCATGCTTTCTTTGGAAACAGCTATGCTGACACAGTTCGGAGCGGCTGACGATCCGGGGTTTCGAAAGGTCATGACTGCCTCTACGGGGGCGGGTATCAGCATAATTGTGCTTGGGATGGCAGTCTTTATGATTGTGTGGTCTACAAAACAGATGAAGCATATGAAACAGGAGATGATTGTATGATAAATATCCTTGTAGTAGAAGATGATGAAAAATTGAACCAGAGCGTCTGCACTTACCTAAATGACAGTGGGTTCCATGCGAAGGGATGCCTGAGTGCAAAGGAAGCCTATGACGAAATGTATAACAATCTCTATGAGCTGATTATTTCTGATATTATGATGCCGGAAATTGATGGATTTGAATTTGCCCGGACAGTCCGACAGATAAACAGAACAGTCCCGATTCTGTTCATGTCCGCTAAGGATGATCTGCCATCCAAACAGAAAGGATTCCAGCTTGGTATAGATGACTACATGGTAAAGCCTATTGAGCTGGATGAACTTCTGCTGCGGGTAAGGGCACTTTTGCGTAGGGCAAATATAGAGATGGAAAGAAAGATAACCGTGGGGAATCTGGTGCTTGATGCGGATGGCATGAGCGCGGAGATTAACGGGGAGGAGATCAGCCTTACTACAAGGGAATTTAATATCATTTATAAGCTGCTGTCTTATCCCAAGAAGACGTTTTCCAGAGCACAGCTCATGGATGAGTTTTGGGGCATGGACAGCGACACCAGTCTGCGGGCAGTAGATGTGTATGTGACAAAACTGCGGGATAAGCTTTCAGCCTGCGATGGGTTCCAAATCGTGACAGTGCGGGGGCTTGGGTATAAGGCGGTGCTGCAATGAAAATAAAGGAAAATCTTTTTCCGCCTTCCCTGTTTGCCATTTATTTAGGAGTCCTGCTGCTGATGTCCGGAATCCATACTGGATTAATCGTGTTTATGAACAGGGTCCGGTGGAATGAGCTGGTGCAGACGATTGTCCCGATGATCTATTGGGGAGTGGTGGCAGTCGGGCTTACCCTGTTTACAAGAAAGAAAATGAAAACAACCTATGAAGAACCCCTGCACAAAATGGCAGAGGCCACCAGAAAAGTATCAGAAGGGGACTTTTCCGTATATGTGCCGACAATCCATACAGCAGATAAGCTGGATTACCTTGACATTATGATTATGGATTTTAACAAGATGGTAGAAGAACTGGGGAGCATTGAGACGCTGAAAACAGATTTTGTTTCCAATGTGTCCCATGAAATGAAAACGCCCATTGCCATTATCAAAAATTACGCACAGCTTCTGCGCGTAGGGCAGGTTTCAAAGGAACAGGAGAAGGAATATGCAAAGAATATCGAACAGGCGGCGGCAAGGCTTTCTTCGCTGATCGGTAATATCCTGAAACTGAATAGGCTGGAACATCAGCGGATTATGCCGGAAGTGGAAACTTATGACGTATGCAGGCAGTTATGCGAGAGTATCTTTTTGTTTGAGGATGCTCTGGAAGAAAAAGGGATTGAGTGGGAGGCAGATATCGAGGATATAGTATTGATAAAAGCGGATGCAAACCTGATGGAGCTGGTGTGGAACAACCTGCTTTCCAATGCGGTAAAATTTACAGATCGGGGAGGCAGCATTACAATCCGGCAGACCTCTGACGAAGACCATATCAGAATATCAGTGTCTGATACGGGATGCGGAATATCGAAGGAAAGTATGAAACATATCTTTGACAAGTTCTATCAGGGGGATACATCCCATTCCGCGGAGGGGAACGGACTTGGCCTTGCTCTGGTGAAAAGAGTACTAGAGCTGATGGACGGGGAGATCCAGATCACAAGTGAAGAAGGAAAGGGGAGTACCTTTCTTGTGACGCTGCCCGTGACCGGGTCAGCGTCTTAAAGTAGGAGGAATGCAGAAAATGGAAGACAATGGAAGAGGCGAAGTTCTGGAAAAAGAAAAGAAAAATTATGTGGGATATGAATATAAAGAGATTACGGCAGATAGCAGTATGGTTTCATTACTTTTGGACGGATATGAAAATTTTGGCTGGAAAGTGAATGACAGCCTGCCGGGGGATAGTATGGAAGGGAAACCGGGCAGCAGCGGAAGGACGGTAATCCGGCTGAAACGTGACCGCAAGATTCTCAACAAAGCGGAGCTTACCAGACTACAGCGGAATTTTGAGGCATGTGTTTCCCAGATACAGATACTGGAACAGAGAAAAACATCGGCAGCAGCAGCTTATGCTATATTACTTGGGGTGTTCGGGGCAGCCTTTATGGCCGGTTCTACCTTTGCGGTAACAGCACAGCCGCCCCATTATATTTTATGCATCCTGCTTGCCATACCGGGATTTCTGGGCTGGATATTTCCGTATTTTCTCTATAAAAAGATTGTAGGGAAACAGACAGAAAAGATTACACCGTTGATTGAGGCGAAATATGATGAGATTTACGAGATATGTGAAAAAGGAAACAAGATATTATACTAATATCGTAATGAGCTGATCAAAACAGCTCAAATTTTTTTTCTAATTACGACATATAGCTGTCGTATACATGTGATAAGATACTAAGAAAAAGAGAGGATAAAGTTGATGGGTGAATTTGTGAAAGCATTGCTGGAATGCCGGAAAGCTTCTGGAATTCCGGAGCAATACGACTGGTTTGCCCCCTTGCTGGGGGACTGGGAGTTTGATTACTATGATGTTAAGGATGGAAAAAGAGGACGTCATGTGGAGGGGGAATGGCTGTTTTGCCGGGTGCTGGACGGAACATGTATCGAAGACCTCTTTATATGTCCATCCAGGGCAACAAGGGAGAGTAATCCGCAGCCGGACGGGGAATACGGAGCGGCTATTCGGATGTATCAGCCGGAAACGAAAGGCTACGATATGGTTTATACAACAAAAGGAAGTATGACCCGGCTGAGAATACAGAGGGAGGAAGGTATGATTGTCTGTACGGTATTGGATAATACCTCTGAAAAATGGGTATTTGACAGGATGGCCAGAGATACCTTTCACTGGAAAAATATAACGGTAATGGAGGACGGTTATTGGAGAACAAATTGCGAAGTATTTGCTGTTCGTAGGAAAACCGCTGATTATGGGAAAGTATACGAGGATTGCCCAATCTTTGATACAGGGCGATATCGTCTGCGCTTGGTGGAAGAGTCTGATGGGGCAGATTTGCTGAAGGTGTATTCTGACGAGAAAGCGGTACTGCTGTTTAATAGTGACAATTGCCATGGAGATACGTTTCATTATACATCTCTGGAACGTATGGAAGAAGCAATTCGGTACTGGCTTTGGGAATATAAAAGAAAAGGCTTTGTCAGATGGAGTATTTTTGATCGTGCCATTGGAGAAGCGGTCGGGACAATCGAGCTGTTTCACAGGGATGCGGAAGATTACTTTACAGAATGTGGTTTGCTGAGGCTGGATCTGCACAGTGATTATGAAAAGAAGGAGTGTATCAAAGAAATATTGAAGCCCATACTTTCCCCTGCTTTTTTCATGTTTTCCTGCGGAATTCTGGCTACAAAGGCAGTGCCAAAAGCGCGGGAACGCACGGAGGCACTGACAGAATTGGGATTTCAGAAAAGACGGGAAGCATTGAGAGGACATGATGGGACGCAGTATGGTTCTTATTGGGTATTGAAAAAAACGGAAGCATAAAATAAATGAAAATATCAGCTGACGCAGAAAGCGGATTCCAATGAAAAATGATTTATGGGATAGTACAGGGGGCATCGTTCAGAAATGGACGGTGCTTTTTACTTATTTGGCTATGTAGTTGATAACTGTATTTCTCCATTTCTTTTTTTCTCATCGTTTGGTAAAATGGTCTTATAAATAATGGGATCCCGTGCGTATACATTGCGTTATTATGAGAAAATAGGTATTTATCAGAAGGGTATTTAACGATTGGAAGGCATTTTGAAGGATTTTACAAGGCCAGGCTTTGCATAGAAGAATAGCGGTAAAGGCGGCGCTATGGTTAGAAAATACGGGGGTCTAATGGCTCGCAAGCGCCGAAATAAGGACGGCTGATACCAATGAGGAGGATTGTAATGGGATTATTGTCGCTGCATGATAATGGTTTTTACAAAGAGCTTATAAAGAGAAAAAGTACCAATGCGATTCAATATGCAGGTATCCTGCAGCCGATAGCGGCGGATACCAATTATCTGCTGGAATATATTAAGGTTCAATTTCCGGAATATCCGGGCCACGATATCCAGCACTCTTACAGGATATTGAGATATCTCTCCGATACGCTGAGCGAGCGGGTGATGGAAGGGATGTCTGATACGGAGTTGTTCTGCCTGATTATGGCGGCGCTGTTCCACGATACGGGGATGGCCCTTTATATGCTGCCTGAAGCCGATCAAATCCGTAAAGAGCATCACAAATTTGCTGCCCGGGTTCTGGATAAGTATTTTGAGGAAAAGGCCGCCATTTTACAGAACCGGGACAGAATCAAGCTGGCGGTTCAGTTTGCCTGCGAGGCTCATGGTATGGAAATACAGGACGTGTATAACAGCAGCACTTATCAAAAGAGGGACAAGATCGATTCCGATAAGGTCCGATATGCGGTGCTGGCCAGTCTGTTAAGAATCGGGGATTTGATGGATTTAGACTCCAACCGGGTCAACGAATTTGCGCTGTCCAGCTTTTCACCCGGCTTTTCCGGTATTTCCCGGGAGCATAATACCAGGCATTTAAATGTGCAGAAATATTTCTATGATGAAACCACGTTGGAAATAGAAGTGCTGGCCGAAAATATAGAGCAGTTCCGCATCTGGTCAGAGTGGCTGGGCTATATGAAGAATGAAATATTACATATCAACTCATATCTGTCACAATACGGGATCCGTTTTCCTGTTCCGGTTACCACCATCCATGGAGGAGAGAACGCAAATTTTGAAGTGGAAGAAATACGGTTCGAGATTGATGATTCCGGGGGGATATGGAAATTACTTTCCCAGTCTATTTATACGGATGCATTAGATTTTTTGCGTGAGCTGGTGCAGAACGCGATTGATGCAACCCTTTTTAAGCTGTACTCTGATTCCGGAGCTGTGATGGAGCATATTTCTCCCAGATCCTGGAATACAGAATCGGCCTGCCAGGACATATTTATAGGATATTCGGAAAATCGGAAGGAGCTGTTCGTGCTGGACTCCGGGATTGGTATGAATCAGTCTGATCTGAAACGTTTTTTGTTTAAGGTTGCCGGTTCCGGATACTCTGAATCGGGGGAAAGGCTTTTTGCATTTCCCAGTATCGCAAAGTTTGGAATCGGTTTTGTTTCGTGTTTGATTAATGCAAGCGATATTGAGATATTTACAAAGAAGGCAGAGGAAGAAGCAGTGCATCATGTTTCCCTGGTTGCCAGTAATAATCAGGCGATGATTGAGAATATTTCCCTGGACATGGCGGCAGGCACCACGATCCACTTAAAGCTAAAGCAGGATTTTACGTACAGTGAAATTGAGAAATACTTGAATACCACATTTTTATATCCCAGCGTTGGAATTACCTGTGTGGACATTGACCGTTTGGAGCAGGTGTCCAGGCATTTGGAACCGGAGATATTCTTTGACGGAATTTTAGAAAAGCCGTATGAGCTGAGAAAGTATTACCACAACTTTGAGCTGGTGAGAAAAGGTAAAATAGAACCATATAATAGAAAAGCCAACTTATATGACGATGTATTGGAGAAAGCCGATGATTTGAGGGAAGGGATGGAGGAAAAGAGAACATCCTGCAGGGAAGACTCTGATGAGCGGAATTTTGAGGACTTTAAAAGGCAGATACAAGGGCTGGAGAAAAAAGTAAAAGAAAATCAGGAAGAGCTTCCGGAGTTTCCGCTTCCTGCAGAAACCTTCTCTTTAGAAAAGCTGGTTTCGGGAATAGAGGATTACAGTCAAAAATTAATGGCATTTAAGAAGGACTTGAAAGTTCTTAAAAAAGAGATAGAACAAAAGAGGGAGCTTCTCAGGTTATCGGCTTCGACGATGAAAAGAACGGAGGTTTCATGGAAGTTCAAATGGAAGTATTGCATCTGTGAGCTAAATGAGAATCTTGAAATAGTCAATGTCAGATATATGCAAGAGGCAGTTGATTTGTCTGAAAAAACGGGAATTATTTTCCTTTATCATGAAGCATGCGATTTTGATGAAGGGTATGAGTATGCTTCCGTAAATGGTTTTTTATTTCATGATGGGAAAGTATGGAACTCAATGGTGAGGGTGGCAGGACATTATGAAAACAAGATTTCCCGCACAGATCGTGAAAAAATCTATATAAAGGGATATCAGGACGAGCTGTATTTTGATAGTGATTTGGCGGAAGAGCTTTACGAACAAGATATGGAGGAGGATGAGTATGCGGCGCCTTGTGACGAATTTTCAATAGAATCCCTGTTTAAGGCCGTGTGTATTACCAATAATAAAATCTGTTTTACAGAAGACGCTTCAAGGGATGAACTGGAAGACTTAAGAAAAGGATTTGGGGAAAGAGATACATCAGAAAGTATATTTGATATAGCTCTGTGTTCAAACGAAGATTTTGCGAAAGATGCGGATTTTTATATAAAGATCAAGGATATTGAGCAAATAAATAGCAGCGATTCCTTTGTGTTCTGCCAGGACGGGATTCGATTTGACAATGCCCCCAGAGGGCTTTTTCCGGCGGGCTTATTTAAGATTTCCTGTAATCTGACTGCAAATGCGCGTCTGCCTTTAAATGTTACCCGCCATAAGTTTAGTGAAATTGAAGGAGAGATTAAATTTTGGGTTACAGGTCCTGCTTTTGTGATACAGAAATCGATCCTGTCTAACGTAAAGCAGCTTCTTTCTGAGCTGTCTCTGGAAATGGACATTGAGGAATTGATTCAGGATTATAAAACCGGGGATGTTCTGTCCAGGGCGCTGACGAAACAATTCCGGAAGATGAACGGAACAGATCCGGTCAGCTGTGTCAGAAAACAGAGTGTTGTTCCTGCTGACGGGGAGTCCCGGGGACGAAATGGCGGTAAATTTGATTGATAAAATTAAGCCGGTTCTTACAAAGGATAAGGAGGAAAATCATGCAGCCTTATAAAGTTTGGCTATTCTCAGATCTTATTGAAAAAAACAAAAGAGTGTTTAAAGTTCCCGTTTACCAGCGAAATTATGACTGGTCGAATATACAGTGCGAAAAACTTTATCAGGACATTATGATTGCAAACGAAAGAGATCATAAGCACTTCACAGGAACGATAGTGTATATAGTTGGTCTTGACGGCAGCGCATTGAATGAAGTGCTGATTATAGACGGACAGCAGCGTCTTACTACTATGTATATTCTTTTAAAGGCGCTTTATGATGCGGCAAAAGGCGTATCTGTCAGAATAGAAGCTGAAGTAGAAGAAGTAATGTTTAATCGAAATTGTGAGGAAAAATATAAGCTGAAGTTAAAACCCGTGAAAACAGATAATGAACAGCTGATCCTTCTAATTAAAGATAAAATTGATGATATGGATAGAAATTCTAATATCTACAAAAACTATATCACTTTTAAAAACTTGATTGAAGGCACAATAGCAGCCGGTTATGAGTTAAATGATATTTTAAATGGCATTAAAAAACTTGAAATGGTAGAAATTGTTCTTGATAAATCTCAAGGTGATGAGCCGCAGAAAATCTTTGAATCAATTAACTCAACAGGGTTAGAGTTAAGCCTGGCGGATTTGATTAGAAACTATCTGCTTATGGATGATACGAATCAGGATGAACTTTACGAGAATTACTGGTCTGTAATCGAAAAGAATGTAGGCTATCGTAATCTGGGAGACTTTGTTATTAATTTTTTAAACTCCCGGATTAGTAAGTCTGTAAACAGCGAAAATGCATATCGCTTATTTAAGGAGCATTGTGAAGAAAATCATTTGAGCCATGAAGATGTGCTGAAAGAATTGCAGCGGACATCAAAATATTATGGTGCTTTTATAGGAGAAAATCATTACTACAGCAAGAAAGTATCCGATTATCTGCGAACTTTTTATACCATTAAGCAAACAACAATTCTTCCGTTTCTTTTCCGGGTTTTTAATGATTTTGAGGAGAAGAATATTGACGAAGTAACTCTTTGCAGAGTATTAGATTATTTGCTTACCTATCTTGTCAGAATCACGGCTTGTGAAATTAATAAGAATCTATCCAAGTTTATGAAATCAATGTATGATAGAGTGATGGATGGAAATTATGATAATTACTATGAAAAATTTGTAATCTTTCTCAATGATTTAAGAGCAAACGACCGGATGCCGACGGATAGGGAATTTAAAGAGGCGCTTATCTATAAGCCGTTATATAAAAAGCCTATTTGTAAATTTGTACTTTCTGTGATTGAAAATTCTACCAAAGAACATATTGATATTAGTAATCTTACGATAGAGCATATTTTGCCGCAGAAAGAAAATGCCGCTGTATGGAAAAAAGAAGTCGGTGATGATTATGGCAGGGTATATGAGTTATACCTGCATACCCTCGGCAACTTGACTATTACAGGGCATAACAGCGAGCTGGGAACAAAATCGTTTCACGATAAGAAGAATATCATTCGTGATAATTCTAAGGCGAATATTTTAAACAAAGAAGTTTTGTCAGCAGAAAGCTGGAATGAATCTTCAATTCTGAATAGAGCCAGGGCACTCTCTGATATCTTGATTCGTGAATTTGACTATGTTGAAATGCATTCCGATGTCAGCGAGGCTAATGAATTAAGTTTTGGTGTTAATAGCGGAATGGACTTTTCCAATACCAGGCCGGAGGGCTTTTTATTCACTGGCGAATATACAAAGGTATCCAGCTGGGTTGATTTGCTGACAAAATTCATTAATCTTGCGTATGAGTTAAATACAGAAATATTCAGCGACTTAGCGAAAGCAGATTATTCCATCCCAAATGCAGACAGAGCCTATATCAGCAATGATGAGAGAAAACTCCGCAAAGCAAAACAGATTAATAACAGTGGAATCTTCTTTGAAACCAATTTATCATCAAATAATATTATTTCGTTTATTAAGGATTTGCTGACAAAGATGAGCCTGGATGCAGATGATTTCAGCTTTTCACTTTCGGAAGCACCCTTCGATATTAAGGATGAAAATACCTGGTCAAAGGAGATGCTGTCAGTTGCAAAGCTATTCTATCATTTAATAGAAGAGCTAATCGGCCAATCAAAGATTACGGCATCTGAAATTGAAAAACTGAAAACAAAAGAATATACGAAGCGATTGTTCAAGGCAGCAGATTATCCGGCAATTGCCGATAACAGAACAGATAATATGGGACATTCTTCTGTCAAGAGATACAGGGCAAAGGAGCTGCATTTTAATGATAGCAACATTTATATTTCTACGCAGTTTTTTGAGTCTGACAGAAAAAACGTGATTGAATGGTACAAAGAGCATTTGAGGTGATTTTTTCAGCCTGAAATCATTAACGCTGATAAACAGGATGCAAACAAGAGCAGAAAAACATCACCACATAGACAGGTCTTTGATGTGCGAGGTATAGTGCCGCAATACCCCATCCACTGCATCGATTTCGTGGACGGGGTTTGAAACTATGAAATCTGCTCCAGGAGTTCCGAAGGAGTGAGAAGCGGAATGCCAAATTCTTCAAAGTCCTTTTTATTGCGGGTAAGGATGTAATCACAGCGGATGGATTTTGCACAGGTTGCCACGAGGCAGTCTTCAAAATCTTTTGCTTTTTTCTGGAATGCGGTAAGGACATCATTGTTTGTGACACTGCATACCTTTACGATTTCCAACAGCTTTCCGACAGCTTTATAAGCGAGGTCGGTATTGTGGGTGTATTTTCTGACCAGATAATAAATATCAGTAACAGAGGAAGCTGATACGAAGCCGTCAATCCGGTGTTCTTCACAGAGGCTTAAGACTTTACAGGAATCATCGACAAACGGTTCCAGCTCCAGCAGCACATCAAGGATGACATTGGTATCACACATGATCTTCATACTGTGACAGCCTCTCCTCTCTGACGGAATCAAGATCAAGGTCGGCAGGTACGCCTTTTAGCATCCCACGGAGGGAATCCACGGCCGAAATCTGAGGATTTATTACTTTTGCGATGGTTTTCCCATTACGGGTGATAAAAATATCCTCTTTTGCAATCAGTTCAAGGTATTTTCCAAAATGGGTTTTAAATTCTGTTGCAGTAACAATCATGAACGACGCCTCCTTTCTTGTAGGACAATTTTATTATATGCGATTTGCGGAATAAAATCAACAAGGATCGTACGAAATTAGAAAATAGTTTAAAAATATCGAATGGTACAAAGAGCATTTGCATCAATTATTCTTCAGCCTGAAATTTGGTACTTGACTCTCACACTGTGGTATACTTTAAACTAGAATTGAGCTCGGAAATACTCATATATGTGAGGTAGAACCAATGTTAAAAATAGGAGATTTTTCAAAACTGTCAAGAATCAGCATTCGTATGCTCCGGCATTACGATGAACTGGGAATCTTTCATCCGGAATATGTAGATGACGTTACCGGATACCGTTTTTACAGTGAATCGCAGCTCCCTCTGGCGGGACAAATACAGGCATTAAAAAGCCTGGGATTCGGGCTTGCGGTAATAAAGGAGATACTGGCAAAGTATGAAGAAGCCGATAAAATGGAACAGTTCCTGCTTGTAAAGCGGAAGGAATTGGAAGAAGAATCCCTGGGGATATGCCAGAAGCTGCAGTTCCTTGACAGTACACTGAAATGGCTGAGAAAGGATGGTAACCTTATGGACTACAATGTAACATTAAAAACAATACCGGAACGCTACGTTGCAAGTGTGCGTCAGGTAATTCCCTCTTATGATTGCGAAGGAATGCTATGGGAAATTATGTGCCGGGAGCTGGAACCCCAGAATGTGCAGCAGGCGGTTCCCTGCTATGGAATGGCAATTTTTCATGATGAAGGACATAAAGAGCACAACCCGGATGTGGAAATTCAGAGTGCGGTTGCAGGGGAATATCAGGATACAGAACATGTAAAATTTAAGACTGTGCCGCCAATACAGACTGCATCCGCCACATATAAAGGCAGCTATGATCAGATATCAAGGGTAAACGCGGCTGTTGCAAACTGGGTGGTTGAGAATGGATATGATTTTAACGGAAAATCATTCTGTATCTATCACGTAAGCCCCGGACAAACATCTGACCCGAGAGAACTGGTTACGGAAGTTTGTTTTCCGGTAAAAAAGAAATTGTTGTAAATAGCGGTTAAACAATAAGGAATGCTGCAAAATGAAATCGGCGAGGGAAAGCCTCTTTCTTTCATTTTGCAGCATTCTCTTTAGAACGTCTAAATTTAACGGTTGCTCAAAGACTGAAAGTCCTCTACTAATTTCTGACAGGCCTGCTGAAAAATTCCCACATCAACAGAATAAGACAAGTATTGAATGTTAGCGTTCATCCATAGTTTCAGCGCTTCCGGAGTATCGCAGAAAGTACCTGTAATAATTCCCTTTGCCTGAGCTTTCTTTACGATACAGGAAATTTGTTCCAAAACTTTCGGATGAGAAACCTGACCTGGAAGTCCCAGGCTTTGGGACAGATCGTAAGGTCCGATAAAGATAATGTCAATGCCTTCTACATCCAGAATCTCGTCCAAATTGGAAAGAGCTTCCTGCCCTTCTACCTGCAGGATGACCAAACTGCTGTTGGAAGAAGAGAAAAAATCACTTTTATCCATGGAGGCATACCGGGATGAGCGGACAAACCGGCACATCCCCCGGTTTCCTGCCGGATAAAACTTAGAGTAGCGGACAGCGTTTCTTGCATCATCAGCCGATGCTATTTGCGGAATCTCGATTCCGGCGGCTCCTATGTCCAAAGCTTTTGAAACAGCATCTTCCGATAGATGGGAGGCGCGGACAATGGGGAGCACCCCGGAAACCTGGGCAGCACGTATATTATTCTGCATGGTTTCCATAGAGACCGGACCATGTTCCATGTCTAAAATGACAAAATCCATGCCGCTCCATCCTGCTACTTCCACAAATGCCGGATCACAGGTTTTCATAAAAGGGCCGAATACGCAGGCGCCGGAGGCCAGTTTATTCCTGAATTGTTGAATTAAGATATCATTCATGCAGCATCTCCTAAAAAGTTTACTTATCTACGGGTGACTGCTTTTGTTTTGGCCGGAGTAATTCCCCGCCGTCAACAAGAATGGTAGTTCCGGTCATGAAGCGAAAAGCATCGCTGACCATAGCGGCAACTACATCTCCGATATCCTCCGGATTGCCGATTTTTCCAAGAGGGATGGAAGCTTCCTTTGCCTTCCTGAATTCGTCAACAGAGAAAATATGTTTGTTTCCGGCAGAGTGGACGCAGCCTGGAGCGCAGCTGTTTACCCGGACTCCATATTCAGCCATGCTTCCGGCTAATGCACGAGTTGCGCCTTCCAGGCCGAATTTAATGCTGGAATAGACAGCCTGATTAATAAGAGGGCTGATTCCGTTAATGGAAGTGATTACAACAATATTGCCGGATTTTTGCTGTTTCATGATATTTGAGGATTGTATCAGGCCATAGAGCGTACCGATATAATCGGTATGGAGAAGAGCTTCAATATCCTCCAGTGTAGCATCCGGAAGTTCTGCACGCCGGTTAATTCCGGCATTGGCAATAAAAATATCGATACGCTTATGCTTTTTTACATATGACTCAAAAAAGGCTTTTTGTGCAGATGTATCAGAGATATCGACTATGTAATCCTCACAAATTCCGCCCTGGCTTTCGATGAGCTTACGGGTAATTTCCAGGCCTTCAGAAGAACGCCCTAACAGGGCGACTTCTGCTCCGAAATTTGCTAAAGACACAGCGATGGCTCGTCCAATGCCCGAGCTGGCTCCGGTTACAACGGCTTTTTGTCCATCTAATGAAAAAATTTTTTTTAAATAGTCAAGATTCATTCTCGTTTTCGTCCTCCTGTTCTGTGCCTGCTTTTACATCTTCTTTACGAATCAGATCTAAATAGTTATATAGCGTGTAGCGGGAAATATTTAAATGCTCATACACCCTTTCTGAGGCTTTTGTAATCAGAAAAGCACCCTTTTGATCCAGATATTTAATAAAGTTGATTTTATCCTCCCGATTCATTTTGCTAACAGGTTTCCCAACCAAATGATCCGCCTGGAGTATGAGATAATCTAATACCTGAGATACATCGTTGGCAAATATTTCAGAGTCTAAATGGATATTGGCTCCCATATCCTGACGGCCGGCATTATCCGGGGAAGGCATAGAAGGGGGCAGGTTGGGATTTTCTGACATAGGGACGCTGTATTGATTATACCTCCGCAAATACTCCTCAAAATGGACGGTTTCGGTGATATCTGTATTGATACACAGGCTGCCGATAACCTTTCCGTTTTCATCATGAATAAACATGGTAGAAGAGCGGAGAAGCTTTCCGTCCCGGGTATTGACGATATAATTGTATCGATCGCCGTCCTGAACAGTTCCTCTCAAAACTTCTAATCCCAGGTTGGAGCCGCAGTCCCCGATTTTCCGATTGGTAATATAGCCATTGCGGATATCAACAATGGAATGATTGTAATCCTTTGTTAAATCGTGAAGAATAAACTCACATTTGCTGCCGAATTGATATTCCAGCATGGTAAGCAGTTTTTGCCACATATTCCAGTTGTCATAAATAAGGTTCATGGAATCCTCCTCAAAGTTTCAGCAGATAGCAAGGACTACCAGCTCTGACTGTTCATCTTCCGTGTAATATCCTGAATAAGCTTTACTGAACTGCAGTATTCTTCATACGGGACAGGAGGAATACCGGTTTCTATCATCTTAACGAATTTTCCGGCGCCGTCAACGTAACACTGATCCTGATTTAAATCAAATGAATAGGATTTTTTTCCCAAAAGATGGATATTGACCAGCTGGGTATCCAGAGTTGTCATTAAAACAGCGGTTTGCTTTTGATATTTAACGGAAGCACATATATTTTTGCCGTTGCGGGTTACGGTTACATCTTTATAGTCCGCACCGCAAAGAGACATGCAGATTTCGGATATATGGCTGGCATAGTAGTGATACAGGCCTAAAGGACTTTCGGGATCAGCCCTGTAAGCGATAGAGATAAACGGAAAATCTTCGGTTTTAATAAGTTCCCGGATTTCATCAAGCTTTTTTAAATGTCTTAGAGTGGAGCCGCCGAATAAAGGAACATTATTTTTCTGAGCAGCGTTAACGATTGTCTGGGCATCTTCGAAAGTAGTGGAAAAAGGTTTATCAACAAAGACCGGCTTTCCGGCTTCGATTACCTTAAGTGCATAACCAAGATGGCTTTCTCCCGGAATGGTCAGGATCATTACTCCATCGGATTTTTCGATAAGTTCATCTAAAGAGCCGCAATAATGCTCAATACCGTAAAAACGTTGATTCTTTTCTTCAAGAGACGGGGTTTCATCTTCCCCAAACATATAAGAAAAAGAATACCCGGGAAAAAGTTTGTACTGATTGAATACCTTAGAAAAAAATTCGCCGTGCCGGCCTGCATAACCGATACATCCTATTTTGTACATAATCAACCTCCATTTTCAACATTGATTGTAAGCAGCTTTTCACAGACAAGCTTTAGTTCTGCCATTGTCATGGTCATTGGATTCATATAAAAATGCCTGTCATCTGCAATGGAAACGACAGCTTTAACCTCTCCCTCCATAAGCCGGCTGGATACTGCCGCCGTATCCAGCTGCGGGTTTCGTATTTTTACTAAAATTCTTGGGATTGGCTGACCGGCTTCATTGGGGTAATCTCTCTGTGCATGGTAACAGGAGCCGGAGTTAAGCATCGAACAGGCCCAATCTACCTGAGCTTCGCTGTCAGCGGCACGGGCGTTGTGGTCCATAGCCAAATATTGCTTTATGGCGGAATAAATGCCTGCGATTTCTTCCTTGCCCACTTTCAGGAATCTTCCGTATCCGTGAACCGGAAAAGCCGATTCGTATAAGATATCAATAAGGCTCTGTTTGCCCACAATGAGTCCGCTGGCCTGGGGCCCGTGCAAATCTTTTCCGCCTGAAAAAATAGTAAGGTCAACCCCCATTTTTCCATACCGCCAAAGATTGTCCACAGGAGGAAGCATAGCAGCAGCATCTAATATAACAGGAATCCCCCGCTTTTTCGCCGCCTGCAGAGTGATTTCTAAAGAAGGGGCGCCGGAAGCCACCCATCCGGATTCTAAAAAATAGATGGCAACGGTATTTCTTGTAATGGCCGCTTCAATATCTTCCAGCGGAGAATCCGGCACATGGTTAGAATAGGCCAGCTCTATGGTTTTTACATGAGTTTGCTCAAAAACAATATCATAAGGGCTGCGGTGTGAACGGAAAAGGATTACTTCGCTGTTTTCAAAATCCTCTTTTTTTAAGTATTTAAGTTTTTTTGCATGATGAAAAGAGATTGCAGACAAAAGGCTTAAGTATACGCCTGCTGCAGCTCCGCAGGTAATGTAAGCGGCCTCGTTATGGGTGAGCTCCGCAATGGCCGTGCCTGCTTTTCTTTGCAGGAGACGGAGATCAACAAACGATGATGCAGCATCGTTTATATCTGCCAGAGTTTGTCTGCTCATAAGTGAGCCCCCATATAATGTGTAGGTTCCCATTGCGTTAATAAGGCGGGGGACGCCAAGTTCTTCATAAATTCCCATAATTTGTCTCCAGTCTGTTAAGTTTTTCTCCGCCGCTGTACTGAATCTGATAGACATTTTCAATTCGGATTCCCCATTTCCCCGGCATATATAATGCGGGTTCAATGGCAAGGGTCATATTGGGCAATAAGGTTTCTTGGCATGCGCTGTTTATGTCAGGATATTCGTGAGCGTGAAGTCCGATTCCGTGGCCGATGTTGCCTGCCTGTACGGCTGTGGGAGATAGGTGGGATAAGTAGCTTCGTATGTGGTTATCCAGATAATCGAGAGGCATACCGGGTGTCAAAATACCCGGAAGCGAATCTAAAAGTTCGCAGATTCCTGCGTGTATTTCTTTTAACTCATTATCCGGCTTATTTAACAAGAAAGTTCTTGCGCTGTCAGATTCATAGGGGCCTACGGAAGCGCTTAAATCTACAATTGTGGAACTGCCTTTCGCAATAACATTGTTTCCCGGTACGTGGTGAGCATAACTTCCGTTTGCTCCGGAGATTACTTTGGTATTAAAACCATTTCCGTAAGAACCTATCGAAATCATAAGACTGTCAATGGCAAGCTTAATTTCCCACTCTGTTTTTCCCTCTGATATTATATTTTTAGCCGCAGTAAGGCCGGTATCAGAAATGGAAATCGCTCTCTTTAACTGCTCCAATTCATACTGGTTTTTTACCATGCGTGCTTTTGCCAGAACAGGATGTTCGTCTATCAGGCAAATATCAGGCATTTGCTTTTGAAAGGACTTTAGTATCGGTACGCTCATCCATTGAAGATCAGCCAGGAGTGTGAAACCGGGCTGATAAGGAAGTAATGATTGAATCGCAGCAGTGAAACCGGGAATACCGTCAGAGTACTCCATAACGGTTATATTTTTAGGGACATCAGGATCCGCTGTATTGGGAATATAGTCTTTTTTCCATGGCTTTGGCAGCAGTAAAAAAACTTGGTTATCAGGAAGGACAAGAGCTCCGGTTTGCGGTATTTGCCAAAAGGGCCGGGCATTTGTGAAAAAGCCTGTTAAATAGTATACATGTTTCGGATGGAAAGCTAAGAGAGCGGATGCCTTTTTGCTTTCCAGGGCAGCTGTTATACAGGAAATTCGTTGCATAGTGGAAATCTCCTTTTTATGAGGGACTTTTCAAAAAGTTTCTGGCAAAGTCTTCGTAAATACATGCTGAGGTGCACAGATCATCAATATTGATGTATTCCAAAGCGGAATGCGCTACCTGAATGCTTCCGGGACCAAAAATGATAGTGGGGATTCCGTGCTCCGTGCATAAAATAGAAGCATCACAATAATAGTTCATCACGTTTCGGACAGCCTCTTTGCCTGTCACGGACAAATAACTTTTGGCAAATTCTTCTACCAGCATATGGTCAGGCTCGATAAAATAAGGGAGGCGAATACGCTGCTGGATGGTACTCAGCTTTACTTCTGCTTTTAAAGAGGGATCTTTTTCCATGAGAGAATTCAAATAACATTGTATCTCGGATAAGATATCTTCTGTCGTTTCTCCGGGAAGATCGCGCCTTAAGAAAGAGGCAATGCATTGATCGGCAACTGTATGTATTCTGGAACCGCCGCGTATTAAGCCGAGATTGATAACGGGATGTCCCAGATATTGATGACATTTATTGTTATAGGACGGGAAAAAATTTTGCCTTAGCTGCATAATTACATATGCCATTTTTTCGATAGCGTTGATGCCGCGTTCCGGATAAGCGCTGTGATAGGCTTTGCCTGTGGTAATAATATCGAGATGTGTGCATCCCCTGTGCCCGAACCCGATTTCTAATTCCGTAGGTTCTCCGACAACTGCAAAATCGGCAGTAACCCCATGCTCCATGAGAAAAGTAGTGCCTTTATTTAAATATTCTTCGTCCGGGACAAAAGCAAGAAGAAGAGTGCCGGCAAAATCAGGATTTTTTTGAAATAAGGACAATGCGGATATTATCATGGCGGCAATGGAACCTTTTGCGTCACAGCTTCCTCTCCCGTATAGAAATCCGTTTTTTATATCAGGAGAAAAAGGAGGGATATCCATGTTATCGGTAACGTGAGTATCGTAATGGGTGGTATACATCAGTGTTTTGCCGGGTTTTCGGCCTTGTATACGTGCTACAACTGCCGGCCTGCGGGGTTCCACTTCGTATAAAGAGGATTCCCAACCGCATTGAAGAAAAAAAGAGTGGAGATAATTTCCTATGGCTTCTTCCTCTCCGTTAACACTTGGAATACGGACAAGAGTTTGGAGAAGGGAAACAGGATCTTGTGGCAGACTTTGCTGACTGAAAAACGTCATAATGGTGAAAACCTCCTTTCATAAATCAAACAAAAAATCTAATAATAAAAACATTATATGACAGGAAATGGGAAAAATCAAGCTTTTTGTATGATAAAACACAATTAGTTTGAATATCTACAGGAAAAATCGCGATAATATCAAAATTTTGTAAGAATATGTTGACAAAAAGTAAGAAATGTGATTAACTCAAATTAAGTAACTTGCAGTTACAATTTTTTATAAGGAGGAGTAATGTAATGAAAAAGAAAATTTCAATCTTACTGGTAGCAGCGATGGTAATGGGGTTAACCGCATGCAGTTCAGAAAAGCCGGTACAGACGAGTGCAGCAGAAACATCAGGGGAACAGAAAGCCGATTCTCCACAAACAGAAGCGGCTGCACCCGCCGAAGACGCAATCGTTTTACGGTGGGGAGATGCTGCTGTGGAGGGTACGGTAGAATATGAGGCGAATACAAAGTTTATTGAATTAGTATCACAGTATACGGACGGCCGCGTTAAAATAGAATACTATCCGGCCGGCCAGCTCGGTTCAGACGGGGATGTAGTTCAGGCCTGTATGGCAAATACATTGGATTTGGCAAAATGCTCTACAGCCAATCTTTCAGAATTTACCCATGTCCTTGACTTTTGTGATTTTCCGGGCATGTTCAGAGATACCGATCATGTATATGCGGTATTAACATCTGATTTAAGAGATGAATTAGCAATGAAAGTGTATGAGGAGATCGGATGTTATCCCATTACCTTTGATGTAGACGGCGGTGCGGCAAGATGGCTGTTTAATGCCAAGAGAGAGGTGAAAACGCCAAAGGATGCAAATAACCTGAAAGTCAGAACAACCGGATCGGAAATCGAAATGGCCCTTTATGATGCCTGCGGAATCGGCGCGACTCCTATGGCATGGCAGGAACTTTATACAGGCCTTGAGCAGGGAACGGTTGACGGCGTATATTGCGGCCCTGTTCCCGGATTTACAAACAAATTTACGGAAGTAGCAAAATATACAACAGTTCTTACCCTTTCTTTTGGCCCCTCTGTTCGGGTTTTAAGCCAAAGCGCAATTGATAAATTAGGAGGATTGGACAGCGAGCTGTTTAAAAATGTGATGAAGGCCTCAAAGGAGTCAGAACAGATAAAGAGAGAGTTAAATGAGAAGGATGTAGCCGGTGTAGCGGATAAGATGAGAGAGGCAGGAGTCTCTGTTTATGAGCCTAATGCAGAAGAGCAGGAAGCATGGCTGGAAGCATCGAGAAGTATCGTTCCCCAGTTTATCGGAGAAGGAAAAACAATTCCGCAGGAACTGTATGACAGAGTTCAGGCGGTTCAATAAACAGCGGCTGGAGAGAACAGAGGGCAGCAGGTAAGTTGCCCTCTCGCTTTCATGCATGGTTTAGGAGGACAATTGTATGAGTGCAGAAAATACGGTAAAAAGTACAAATCCTTTCATGAAAACGATTAATTTATTAAGTGATTTCTGTGAAAAAATCGGGATTGTTTTCGCTACGGCATCAGGGTGTATTATGCTGTTTTCCTTGCTGGTGGGAGTTATTACAAGATGGCTTCCTTTTATGACTCCGGCAATATGGTCTGAAGAAGTTGCACGCATGTGTATGCTGTGGCTGACGGCAAATGGGGCCAGCGTGGCATATAAAAGATTAGAATTGGTTAAATTTAATCTGATTATTGATGCGGTGCCTGAAAAGGTAAGATTTTTTCTGGAAATCGTATGCTACTTGTGTATCATAAGCGTTCTGGCGGTAATCCTCAACAGCGGTTATGATATGCTGCTGTTAAAAATGAGGGTGCGGGCGGCAGCTACAAAAATTTCCTATTTTTGGTGGGCTCTCGGATTATATATTGGCTTTGCATTAATGGCTGTGCATACATTAAAGATGCTGATCGATCATCTGTGTACATGGAATAAAGTGATGAAAGGGGGAGCTGTTTAATGGGAGTATATCTGTTTGGCTTTTTATTCTTTTTTATGGCTTTAGGCGTTCCCATTGCTTTCGCAATGGCAATGGGAGTGGTTGCGACGATCCATTTTTGGGGCGGCATTGATTTCAGCATGTTGTTTCAGCAGATTTTCCAGGGAGTGAACAGTTTCACTTTTATAGCGGTGCCTATGTTCATCCTTGCCGGCGAGCTTATGTCCAGAGTCGGTATTATTGACGATATTCTGCTTCTATGCAGGGTACTTGTAGGATGGGTTCCGGGAAGCCTGGCCAATGCCAATATTGTTGCATCCATGTTTTTCGCCGGCGTGTCAGGCTCGGCAGTGGCGGATACGTCTGCAATAGGCGGGGCGCTTATTCCGGCAATGGTAAAAGAGGGATATGATGATGACTTTTCAGTAGCCGTTACAGCAAGCTCGTCTGTGATCGGCCCAATCATTCCGCCCAGCATTGGAATGGTATTGTATGGTGCGACATTGGGAACATCAATAACGGCTATGTTTATGGGCGGAGTCGTTCCGGGGATATTGCTGGGTGTTTCTTTAATGATTCCGGCTACCTATTTAAGTATAAAGAGAAAATATCCGCGCAATACAGAAAAATACTCTGCAAAACAGATTTTGTCAGCAGTAGTGCATGCAATACCCGCATTGCTGATGCCGGTTATTATTTTGGGCGGAATTCTTGCAGGCGTATGTTCGCCTACAGAAGCAGCGTCCATAGCGATTTTATATGCCATTCTTGTAGGGGTATTTTATTATAAGAGCCTGACGCCAAAGATACTGATGGACTGTATGGTTAAGGCGATGATTCAGGCAGGGGCAGTATTGCTGATCGCATCTGTAGCATGTCCGGTAGGCTGGCTTGTTGCCATGGGACAGGTTCCGGCCGCTCTTGCAGAATTTATTACGTCCGTTACCAGTAATAAATACCTTGTACTGCTTTTAATTAACATATTCCTTCTTATACTGGGCTGCGGGATTGACGCCAATGTCAGTCTGCTGATTTTTGCTCCCATACTTGCGCCGCTGGCAGTATCTTTAGGGGTACATCCAATACACTTTGCAGTTCTATTTATTTTGAATATTACAATTGGGCTTGCGACTCCGCCATATGGGGTATGTCTGTTTATCGGAAGCAGCATAGCAAAAATCCCTCTTTCCAGAACGATGAAAGCAGTGCTGCCTTTCTGCATAGCGGAAATAATCGTGTTATTACTGTCAACCTATGTTCCGGATGTGATTTTAGCATTGCCCAGGGCGCTGGGATATGTATAATTTGATTTTTCATTCATAAACAAGCAGCAGAATAATTAGTATAGCGAGGGAAAACAAAAATGGCAAAAATAGAAGACAGATTGAAGGAAATGGAAATCGAAATACCGGAAACACCGGTTCCGGTCGGGGCATATCTGCCGTCCGTGATATTTAATGAGAATATGGTTTATGTATCCGGACAGGACTGCCGTAAAAATGGAAAACTTCTGTATGAAGGAAAATTAGGAGCGGAGCTTAATGTAGAACAGGGAAAAGAATGTGCAAGACAATCGATGCTGAACTGCCTGGCAGCATTAAAGTACAGCATAGAGGATTTTGACAGAGTGGAAAGGATTGTTAAGGTTTTAGGATTTGTAGCCAGCGCTCCGGGGTTTGGCGAGCAGCCTTATGTGATAAATGGGGCTTCTGAACTTTTAATTGAAGTGTTTGGAGATAAGGGCAGACATGCCAGAGCGGCGTTGGGGATAAACGAGCTGCCTTTTGGCACACCGGTGGAAATAGAAATGATTGTTGAACTGAAAAAAGAGTGAGATGAGTGATGACCATGGGAGAATAGTAGGGGAATGATGATATGAATCATTATCTGGTGTCAATAGTGAAAGAGGATCATGTAGAGCGGCAGGTCAGGAAAGCCATTGAACTCATCGGAGGAATGGGCAAGTTTGTGAAACCAGGCTGTAAAGTACTGATGAAGCCCAATATGACAGGCCCTGCGCCGTACACAAAAGGAGTTACTACAAATCCGGCCGTTCTGGATGTGCTGATGAAGCTTGCCTGGGAAGCCGGAGCAGCTAGAGTGGATGTGGGAGACGGAACAGGGTCTATTCACATAGGCAGTATAGAAGTCATGGAACGATGCGGGATTGGGGAAACAACAAGAAAAAATCATGGAGAAATCGTGGATCTGAATCTTGGCGAGACCGTTGAGATTCCGGTATCAAATGGATTTGTTTTGGAATCGGTTAAAGTGAATAAAAAGTATTTTGATTATGATGTTGTTGTTAATATTCCGGTATTAAAAACCCATTTCATAACAGAGGTCAGCCTTGGAATCAAAAATATGAAAGGCTGTATACCGCCTGGAGAGAAGAGGCGTTTCCATGATATAGGAGTAAATAAGGCAGTTGCGGATTTAGGCGCAGTGATTGCCGCTGATCTTACCGTTATGGACGGCACAGTAGCCAGTGAAGGATTGGGACCCAAGGAAGGAAGGCCGGTAAACTTTAAAACAGTGCTGGCCGGAGACAACACTTTGGCGGTGGATATGGTTTCAGCGGAAATTATGGGATTTGCGCCGCTGGAGATTGAGCATATCCGATTGGCTGCAAAACATCATATAGGCCCTGGTGATCCTTCGGAAATTGAAATAGCGGGGGAGCCGGTTGCGGATATAAAATATCAGTTTCAAAAGGCAATTCCATCTGTTCCCGCAGGAAAAAATGCAGAGGTATTAAATTATCAGGCCTGCAGCGGGTGTATGGGATGTGCGGCAATCACAATTAGCCGTTTAAATGATATGGGATTTTTTGAAAAAGTACCGGATCTCCATATGAAGCTAATTATCGGAACGAAAGTGCCGGATGAAAACTTTGGTGAAGATGCTTTTTTAATAGGAAACTGCGCGAAAAAGAGAAAGGAAACCGCTCCATGGATTGCTGGCTGTGCACCGTCAGCACTGGATACGGCAAATGAAATATTGCGTTATTACGGCTTGGACGAACACCCGGATGTATAGCAGGCAGTTGGGCATTTTTATAAAATAAGGAGATGAATATGGGAGAGAATCGTAATCCGGGGAGCCGGGAAATAGAATTTTTAAAAGAACTGGTTGAAATCCCCAGCGTAACAGGGGAAGAAAGCAAAATAGCAGGTGTAATCGCAGATAAATTCTCTTCCATAGGGGTAAAAACAATTGTCGAATATGCAGCGCCTCAAAGGCCTATGGTGCTGGGCATATTGGAGTCCTCTGCTCCGGGGCCGGTTATTGTGTATAATGGACATATGGATACTCACAGTGCAGATAATTATATAGGAGCCCCCTTTAAAGCGGAGATAAAAGAAGGAAAACTCTATGGAAGAGGGGCCGCGGATATGAAAGGCGGGCTTTCTGCGATGATCTGTGCGCTGGAACGGTTAAAAAATACAGGAGGTCTAAAAAAAGGAACATTAATTGTTGCTGCGGTACCGGATGAGGAGCAGCTGAGCGAAGGGACTGCCTGCATGGTGGAGTATTTAAAACGAAAAAAAATCAAGGCAGATGCAGGCATCGTCAGTGAGCCTACAGGGCTGAAAATCGGATATGCCATGAGGGGAGTATCTCATATCGACATAAGGGTGAAAGGCTATCCCCAGCACACATCTTGTCAGCATAACGAAGGAAATGCCATTATACAAATGGGAAAGGTGCTGGCCTTGTATGATAAAAAACTGACCCAATGCTACGAGCGGAAAAAGCACAATCTTTTAGGAACACCAATATTTAATGTTGGTGTAATTAAAGGGGGAGAAAAACCGAATGTTGTTGCACAAGATTGTGTCGTTACAATGCTCAGAAGAGACCTGCCCGGAGAAATATCGGAAGAAGTGCTGAAAGAATTGGAAGAAATGGCGAAGCTGGCGGTAGATCAAAAGTGCCAGGTTTGCGTACAGGAAAGCAGTATACAGCAAAGACCGGGAAAGAAAAGACGGCTTCCGATGGAGGTGGATGAAAAAGGCAGGTTAGTAGAGCTTTTGAAAAAATCTGTATATGATGTAACGGGGAAAGCAGCAGAGAGCGGTATGGTGCCCTTTTGGTGTGATGCTTCTATCATGACAAATGAGGGGCAAATCCCTACAGTAGTATTTGGGCCGGGAGATATTAATTGTGCACATTCTCCTGAAGAATGGATAGAAATCGGTGAATATCAAAAGGCGATAGAAATCTTCGAAAATTTTGCAAAAGAATATTGTAATAGTTAAGTATACACAAAGTCCCCTTCCGACGGTGCGATGAACATACCGGCGGGAGAGGATTTTTTCTTCTTTTGAAATCTTTCAAATATAAAAGCAAGGTGATTACTGTGCAAGACGGTATGATCCAGAGAGCTAAAACAAGAGGGACTCTAACATATCTATTTGCAAAATGCGAATTTTATTTCCTTTCATGCTGATAACTTCCTGGGCGTGCAAGATCTTTAATTCTCTGCTGAGAGAAGTGCGGGAAACATTTAGATACTCAGCCCAGGTTATTTTAGAAAAAGGTATGGAAATGGTTTGTTTTTCATCCATGGGAAAATCATTTAATAATGAAAAGACGAACTTGCGGAATTATCTTCCTTGCATTTATTATTGAAAAAACGACAAGTAGGCAGGAGCAGGAAATGTTATATCAAAAAATGTCAGAAGAGAAGAAGCCTGGCTGAACTGTTATAATTGATATGCGATGGTGTTCCAAAGTCATTGACAAATCAAAGAAAAATTACCTATACTGATAATAGCTCGTCTGCCATGTTCTGCTTACTAATCAGTGAATGAAGCAAATTATCAGGAGAGGAAGGGACGCAAAATGAAACTGAAAAATGTGCTTATTGTAGTAAAGGATATGAAAAGGTCGATTTCTTTTTATAAAGATTTATTTGGACTGGATGTGGTCCTGAACAACGATGGAAATGTGATTCTAACAGAAGGACTTGTTCTTCAGGATGCAGCTATATGGAAAAAATTTATTGATAGAAATATTGTTCCGGAAAATAATGCGGCAGAGCTGTACTTTGAAGAGCCTGATATAGAAGGATTCGCAAAGAAACTGGATGCATATGAAGAGCCAATCCATTATGTGAATCGTTTGATGGAACATTCCTGGGGGCAGAAGGTAATCCGTTTTTATGATCCGGACGGCAATTTAATTGAAGTCGGAACCCCAATGAAATGACTGGATATTAACAATTATTTTAAAGGAACTGAAATAAATTGAGTAAGTACGATCCCTTGCAACGGTAGTGGATAAAAGAAAACGGCACAGACAGCTTTAGGCTGACTTTTGAGGAGATTATGATGAAAAAGTACAGAAGTATTTTATTGATAATAGCGGTGCTGTTTCTGCTTCTTTCTACAGCATGCGAAAGAAAATTGCCGGACCATGGAGGCCAGGCTCCGGCTGCTGCGGTTTTTCAGGCAGCAGTAGTGGAAGTGAATGGCGAAATGATTTTAGCAGAGCCGTTAGAAGGCTCTGCAGAACGTTTGTCTGCAGACAGGATTTATGTGGCAAATGAGGAAGGGCTAAAGCTGCTGACCGGGGATGTCATTGAAATCCAGTATGACGGCAGCATCTTAGAAAGCTATCCTGCACAGCTGGGGAATGTATACCATATTACATTGATGGAAGAAGACATGGCCGGGATTTACCAGATTTTTTATGACGAAGCAAGGAAAACAGACGCATCTTATGACCTGGAAACCACAGAGCGTATAGTTGCCGGCCTTGGTGAGAATGGCTATGTGTCTGTTGACAGAGGCAATCAAGTGAATATGGAGGGGACAGCCCGGGTGCTGGAATTTTGTAAAATGGCAGATTCCCGGAAGGCCTCTGAATTGACCGTTATAGTGGTGGTTAGCGGGGATGCTTTTATTACCTATGATCTAAAAACGGAAGCCGGTGATATGGCGGTTGCCAGAACGTATCACCGGCTGGACGAGAACGGAAATTTTCAAAGAGAAAGCAAGGTAAGCTACTCCGCCGACTTTTGGCAGTACACAGAGGAAGGATATCTGCTGCTTGAGGGAAGGTATTTTTCGGAGGAAGAATTTGCTCTTACCTTAAGTGGCGGACAGGAGCATATTGCGATTCGGGTGCTGCCTTTAGATGAGCAATGCCGGGAATGGAACCGGCAGTATATATTACCTGTGGGCTACAGGGAAAATAACCTGTTTCTTTCCGACTGGAGCGAGGAAGATTATGGAGAACTGAACTTTTATGACTTATTTGATATTTTTTATCCCCGTATCTATGAACAGCCGGTTCCCTTTACCGTTATGGAGGAGGGGGAAATGGGGACTTCATATCAGATACCGGAAAATATATTGGAGCAGGTTATTACGGCGTATTTTGACATAGACCGGGAAATCCTTCGATCTAAGACGGTTTATTTGCCGGAAGTGTCCGCTTATGAATACAGGCCCAGGGGAATTGACGAGGCGGAGTATCCGGAAATTCCATATCCGGAAGTGGTAAGCTATACAGAAAACCAGGACGGGACGATTGCCCTTACGGTTAATGCGGTATATCCTTATGAAAATACATCCAGGTCTTATTCTCATAAAACCGTGATTCGGATTTTAGAAGACGGCAGCTTTCGGTATGTTTCCAATGAGATAATTTCACCAAAAGAAAATCTCGATATCTGGTGGCATTCGGATCGGCTGGAGAAAGAAGAATTCTGAATATTCAGAGAAAGGGCTTTTAGAGGAAAAAATGCATGAAAAGTGGGAATTTTGAAAAAATATTTCTCGAAAGACGAAAGAATGGCCTTATTTTATGGAAATATCGTCTACACTAGAACTACAAAGGAGAGATGCGTATGAAGGTAAACGAAGCAACCATTGTAAGGATCCGGGAACTGAGCAAAGCGCAACGGCTTTCGATGTATGAGTTATCTTATCGTACCGGAATGCCGCCGTCTACCGTAAAAAGCATTATGAATGGAAAGAGTAAGAATCCGGGCATTGTGAACATTAAGAAGATTGCAGAAGGATTAGGCATGACCATTCGAGAATTTTACGATTGCGATACGTTTGACAACCTGGAACAGGACGAGTAGCAGAAATTCAATTCAGCATGTGACTAGCAGGTGACAAATTAAAGAGATGAATAGACAGAAAAAAGTAGGGATGTCCCCAAAGAGTGTGATTTCATTGGGGGCACCCTTATTTTGTGTGCCGAGCATGGCATTAATCTTACTGGTGAAAGTCCAGTCACGGGTATTTACCGCCAAGTGTAGTGAACCACAAGTCGGTATCAGTGATGGTATGGATGGAGGAAG
>JAETNT010000121.1 GCA_021772025.1 Enterocloster bolteae
ATTTCACATTGTTTTAAATAATTGTCCCTAATATGTAATCTTGGGTAATCCGGATTTCCTCTATATCCTGTCCTCGCTGCTATCTTCTCCCATGTCATTCCGTCCTTGTAAAACATCCGGAATACACATCTTGCCTGTCCATCTTCAATGGCATCAATCCACCTTTCAACAACTTTACATTTAGCTTTCTTATCTTCTAACTGCCTCTGCCTGCGCTCATACAACTGCCAATCAAATCCTACTACACTCTGCGGCCTGGGTTCTCCGGTACGATAATCAAAAATAGTGCTGTTCCCTAAACCATTATCGCCTTGTGTCATTTCAACTAATTCTATCTCCAGAACTGGAATCTCCCGCTTCAACTTCCGGTAACTATCCAGCAGCTTCCGCGTAATCTTAATCTCCACGGACATCACCTCTTAATCTCAGCTATCGCTATTACCACCGCCGCCCTTTCTCATCCACCACTGTCACCTTCCCCAGGATGCGTACATGGCAGATGATACACATCAGTTTCATTGCCTGGCGGAAATGCCGCACACTCTCCGGCAGCTTGTCCGCGTTCCGGATGGCCTCTGCCGCCACAGCATCACGGATTCCACTGCCGTTTCTTTCGTAGTCTCTCATGGTTCCCTCCCCTCTGCCTCCTGGCTCATCCGCGGCCTGTGCGTCCTCTCACTGGCCAGGTATTCCTCTTCCTTCCTCTGCTGGCCTAAAAGCTGGCGCATCCGGTTTAATGTCTCCCGGTTCTTTTGTTCCTCGAAGAACTTTACAAGCTTTTCGTTCTTCTTTGCCACATCTTTATACTTCCGTCGGCGCCGGCGGCTCTGCCGAAGCTTTGTGGCGCTGCGGTTTCGCTCGGCCTTATTCGGAGCAAACTCCACCTCGTGAAGAAGATCCTGAAGCCGCCTATCCTCTTCATTTACAGCGTCATAAGCATACTGGTATTCCTGCTTACTCGCCGCTACGGCGTTTAAAAACTCTTCCAGGACTTTTGCAGGGCTGCTTTCTTTTCCCATCAAACCGCCTCCTGTTTATTACCCACCTTTAGCGCGCACAGCGTGCAAAGCTTTCCGGCAAAAGAATCTTCCGAAAAACCTTCGTGCGGCCTGTCCCAGCACTCCCGGCCGCACGAAGGGCAGGCGGTAAGCTTCCAGGTCTTATCTGTTGGCCAGGGGACATTCTGCCGCAGTGGCATTGTCAAAATTCCTCCTTTGTCCATCTGTTTTCTTAGTCCTATTTTCATGTCCTCTTTTCCTCCAGTCTTTTTTAATCTGTCTTAGTATAAAACACAATCCTATTAAGCCTCATTCTTATCTGATGTGACATCTTTTCTTTGCAGCATAGCAATCCATTCCTCTATCGTGATCTGCTTTTCCCTGTGACTCTCTTCGACCTCACTTCTTACTTTGCCAATTACTTTCGCAAGCAGATTCATGCCGCACCTGATGCCCTCATCAGGATGCCTATTATATTGTCTTGCCAAAGCCCTCCAAGCATTATCAAGGCTTTCTACAACTTCTGTATCTGTCATAGACATTCCTCCTAACTATCCCTCTAGCAAAAATTGTTTTTCCTCCAGCCTCTCATATACAGTCTGGCCATTTCCTGTCTCTATATAGGGAAAAAAAATTTCTTCAAACTTTACCATTTCTATATCCATTAAAGCCATCTGCGCCTCTACCCAATCCTTAAGAATTCTCCACGCCACACGCTCCGCTTGTTCTCTGGTGTCCTTAATCTGTTTCCGGGGATTTTCTTTCTTCTCTTTTTTCAGCACCATCAAACACTCATCTATTTTCACAGGAAGCTTCACCGGTATCTGCTGGAAGCCGGTATCTATTAAAAATGACAGTCCAATTATGGATTCCCCTTCATAATTTTTCATGACAGATTTTGCCTTGTGCTTTATCAATATGTATTCGATTTCTGATACCGTCTTGAAACTATCAACGGTTGTTGTATAATTCAATATCGCCATCTCCCCATCCTTTCATCAAATAAGACCGAGTCAGTTTCGTCATAGATATATATTCCAAGCTGTTCACCCAGCCAGTCCAATCCGGCAGTTCCCGGATCGGGCATCCTTCCGGCCTTCCATCCTCGCTATAATATTTACACATTTCATTTGTTATCCTGCACCTGATGCCGTAAAAATCACAATCCCTGCAGTGTTCCGGTAAATTTATTATTATGATTCCTTTTTTTCATATCCATCTCTATGTTCAAATCTCCATCTTTATCTGCCCATCCGGTTCAAAGTTCATCCATAGCACTTCTTTCTGTGTTAATCTCTCCATTTTGTTTTAGTCTCCTCTTTTAACTTTCTTCTGCTTATAATCCATTACTTTTCCCTTCTCTCGGAGCTTTGGGAATGCACTCATAATGAATGTGCAGCTCCGTCCCCCTCCTGGTTTTGATGTACACGCAATCGCCCTCTATGGGCTTTCCACATTCGCTACAAAGAAAAACCTTCCGGTTTAATTGCTTTTGCATTATTGCATTTCCTCCTCTAACAAACTGAACGCCGCCAGCATTAACCTGGCTCCTATCGTTGAGTTGCCGTTCCTTGCCATGATTTCTGCAAAATCCTTTGTGGCTTCTTCCCACATCCCGGGCTCTACCGGACAGCCATGATATTTTTGATAAAAGCGATAGGAATCACTCCATGCCGCTTTCGCCGCTGCCGCCTGCTGTTCCCTTTTTGTCACAATTCACATCCTGCCTTTCTGTAATGCGTCCTCCGGCGCCGGTATTGATTCTGACAGAAGGCGATATCATCCAGATAATCATAACAGACCGCATCCTCTTTTCCCGGAAATCTCCTTGCAATCCTCCCTATACTCTGTGTTACCACGGCAAAATCCTTCTTCGGGGTGGTAAGATACAATCGATCCAGCCGAGGGATGTCCAGCCCTTCCTTTGCCAGGCTGTACGAAGCAAACAAGAAATGCTTTTTCCCGGTTCTCATATCCTCGATTGCCGCCGCTCTTTCTGCCTTTCCCTTTTTACTTGTCATACTCCCATCAATCATTGCCGCAAATGGAAGGCACTCCTTGGGAAGACTTCCCATCAGTATCCGCAGATGCTCCAAACGGTCTGAAAGAATTAAATTCCAGTGTTTTGCATTGCTCGCGATATCCTTTATAATCAGCTGGTTCCGCTCCGGATTCTCTACTAAATAGGGAATCAGCTTTGCATAATCCATGGTACCGTCTGTGTCCAAGCAGCTTCTACTGGCTTTCACTCCTGTGTTCCTTTCACGGATGCTCACCTTCATGGTTTTTTCTTTCACCTCTGCCTCCGGCACTTGATAAACCACTGGGCCAAGGGCTGCAAACGTGCTTTGGATTAACCCATCAGAACGGTGAACAGTGGCGCTTAGGCCAAATTTATATCGCGCTGCCAGGCTATTTAAAACCCGGTAAAACATGGTAATCTTCGTTGGGGTTCCAGCCAGCCGGTGACATTCATCCACAATAATCACGTCCCAGGAATACCGGTATTGCATCAAATCCAGCTTGCACAGCGTCTGTACCGTAGCAAAGGTGAAATGAGTACCGATATGTACCTTTCCGCTCGTAATCATTCCCATGGTCTCCCGGGGAAAGTACTGGGCGGCCCGACCATGGGACTGGGTTAACAAATCCTGGGTGTGGGTAATCCATAAGGTTTTCCTCCCAAGGGCCGCCGCCAGAGCAATTCCCATCTGGGTGTTATGGGTTGCTATGAATCCGTCTGTTAAAAATAAATGATTTTCGCTATCTACTGTAATACAGCGCGTGACTTGTGGCGCCGTGAACTTAATAGATTCAATTCGTCTATATGCATTTTTATACTTCACTCTTGGCTGATACCTGGACAGATGTTTCTGGCTGGAAAACGGAAGCATGTCATACATCTTGATATTCAAGCAATAGGAAGTCAGTCCCTCTTTTTTTTCTCCTTGATACGTGTATTTTGTATGGCGCTCAGATATTTTTCCTGTCCCGCCCAAGCTCTGGACAATTTCTAAACAGCCCTCCATTAATCTTTTCGATGTAGAGCTTACCGTTATTTCGGAATCCTTTACACTCCCATCCGTATCAATAATTCCCCTTAATACTTCCAGCCTAATTTCAACCGTATTGTAGATGTAATCTTTTGGGATAAATTTTTCATGGCTACGCATACCCAACAAACCGTAATCCATCAACCTATATTTCAAACTGCCTCCGTCCGCGACATAATAATTGCATCCGCTTTTGTGTTTCAGGCTAGCACCGGCCTTCTCGTTTATCTTTTCAATGACGTCTAACTCGGAATTACTAAATCCAATTGTATTTCCAGATATACCCCCATCACCCAAGAGCGCACCAAGAAGCCAAGGATCAATCGTAACTTTTTTAGGGCTGAAATAAACCGGCTGACAAACCGGAATTTCGTATGTTTTTCTCCCTACATCATCTGACAGCTCTGCTCTTGCTAGATCCGCAGTTGAAAGCACTTCCCATGTCGATTTGTATTTTTTAGTGTTTCTTACTGTCCATAAATGAGCTGCGTCACACGTCACTGCCGTACCGTCGCTGAAAGTAACGAGGTAGCAAGGCTGTTTCCCACGATCATAGATACCGGTTACCTTGCTTATACCACCGTATGTGTTACAAACCTCATCGCCGATTTTTAAATCAGCATTTCGTGTAAATCCATCTGGCGTATAGATTTTTGCATTTAGCGGCAATCCCTTTCCGGAGCCGCAGGGGCTTTTTAAAATTCCGCAGCTTGTCCGGGCCATAGCGTCCACAGCCGCTTGCTGATATCCATACAGGGAGACCTTCCCAGGAAAGTCCAGCTTTCCATTATCCGCCAAGTCTGTTTTTATGATATCTCTGGGAGTTAAGAACTGGCGGATATCCTTTCCCGTTCCCACCGGAAGAACCAGTTCCTCACCCTCCACCCGGTAGAGGTGCAAATACTGGGGGGTTCTTCCCACCCAGAGTCCCCGGCGCATCCGATCCGCATATTCCGGATTGGGAAGGACCAAGTTCTCCAGGCACCAGTCCCTCAGCTCTTTTCTGGCTCCTTTTATCCGGATTTCACTTCCAATCGTCAGTTCCATGATAATCTCCCCACTCCTTTGCATCTTTCAAACTGTTTAGCCATTCTTCCAGCGTAACCCCCTGAGTACGGCAAACCGTCTCATTAATCCGTTTAAATCCCGCCTCCTCAAGTTCCTGAAGCCGTTCAAAGGTTAACAAGTATACCCCTTTTTCCGGAAACCGGATAGCAAACATTCCTTTGCCGTTTCCGGTTATGTCAAATAATTTCATTGCGTTTACCTGGTTTTCTTCCATCCGGTCCAGCCGGAAGAAAGCTTCTTCACAATCTTTGCAGTCAAACAGGTAGCTTTTTCCGCTCCGGGCTGCTATAATATCACAAGGCTGGCCGTTTTTATTGTCCTGAAAGATATGAACCCAGAACCAGTGATTGGCTAGGAGTTCTGCAAACTCTCTCTCAAACGCTGTCCCAACGCTTTTATTGCTCATTTTTTACCTCTTTTCTGTGATGTCTTACCATTTTTTCGGATTATCTTACCGGAATCTTACCTGAAAAATCCCGGAAACCCTTGTAAATAC
>JAETNT010000122.1 GCA_021772025.1 Enterocloster bolteae
TTCTCAGGTCTATTATACTTTATCTCCTGGAATTTAGCAAAGTCTTTTGGTACTTCATTTCCCAATGTCTCGCGGTATTCCTGATATTGCCTTTTATCCGATAGCAGTCTCTGACGTTTTTTCTCCTTTTCCCGGTATGCCGCTATCTGCTTTTTGGTGCGTGGATCCCGGTTTAAAGGATTCTTTTCCGGATTGGAAAAATCCTTGTCCTTCTGAATCTGCTTTTCTGTCTTTCCTATCGTTGTATAAGGGATGAGGGAATGAAGGCAGTTTGGATGGATATTTAAGTATGTATTCATTATGTCATCCGGACCAGCCGGATCCATCTTTCCATATGCCAGTGTAAGCGCCGGATATTCTGGATTGGTTCCACTCCTACTATACACCCGGCCTTCCAATGGAGCGCACACTGGACAAGTGCTGCCAATCTTTACAATCTGATACAGGTCATGGTTCGGGTCCTTTGTAGGGATTGCCGCCACCTGCGCTTGTCTTGCAGTGGTTCGGACAGCCATATTGCTATAATCCTGCAAACTCCAATTCCTGCCGGCCTTATCTGTAAATGCGGTAATCCCTTTGTTCTGAAGGTCTTTGGCAAGCTCCTTACTGCCTTTGGCCCAGGACGTACCAGCCGCCTGCTGTCTGCTTACCTGAAGCAGTGTCTCCCGGCGGTAAGGGTCTGATTCCAGACGGCCAACCGTCAGAAATCCTCTGGCGTTCTTCTCTGCGGTTTCCGCCGCCTCTTCCAGTTCCCCTAATAAATTGTTGCTTAGTTGCTGAATTACAGACATCTCTGTGGAGGTCAGAACCCTGGCATTGCGGTAGCCTGCTGCCCCAGCTTCTGTCTGATAAAATATTTTCTCTATCATTACCGGCACATAAGACCAGGATTCGTCTACCATAGTCTGTAAGATTCTCTGAACCCGCTCTATTGCAGCAACCTCCGCATAATCCACATAACCCGAAGTCCTCTTTCGGGTAATCTCATTTACCAGCTCCCGCTCCGTCCGCAAAAACAGCATCCGCAGAAACGCGGTTACATCTGCCTTATCCGGCGGCCTAATTAGTTTCGGCATCCTCTACCGCCCCTTCCCCTGCTATCTCGGGAAAGAAAAGACCAGCCTGGGGATCCTGCATAAGTTTACTACTTGTATAGGTCTTCCCTTTTCCGGCTTCAATACTTTCGTCAGATATTTTACTAAACATTCTCGTTTCATCTGCCATTACCTGAAGCTCCTGCTGCGCTGTGGCTGAATCAATCAGGTCATTTTGATACGCAGCCAGAATCGCGTTAGTCTTCCGTTCTGCGATCTCCGCTGTTTCATTGGCCTTCGCTTCCTGCATGGACGGGAAGTTAATATCCATATCATCCGGGATTCTTCCCCAGGCGGAAAGGGCCATCACCGGAAGCAGGCGTTCAATAATTCCCCTTAGCTCTGTTTCCCTTAGTCCATCTATATAATCATAATAATTCTGCATATCAGATTCTCCAGTAGAGTTAAGCCCTGCTGGAGAACGGCCAAACAGCTTTGTAACTGGTGTCCTGGCAGCCCCAGCTACGTCCATCATTACCCGGTCATATACTTCTGAAAGGCCCGTAAAGGTGTACTGGGTATTGTGAATCGCGTCCCCCTTATTAATGATTCTGGTTCCGAAATTACTTTCCATAATCGCCTGCGCCTGCATGGTATTCCAGAAGCGACGCTGCATCTCTGTGTTGGCTGTTCCAAGCAACTGATCCAGGCCGTCTGTCTCCATATAATTGACGTTTGCCCGAAAGGTTAAGGCTGCAATGTTTCCGGCCACATTATCCCGCCGCACTACCTCGTTATAGATAGCTTCAATTTCTGACTCTCCCCAGTAAAGCTCTGTTACCTGTTCCATCCAGGGTAATTCCCGGCCAATAAAACGAATAATCCGGCTGTGATGAACCCTGGATATTAAAGCTCCCGATTCTTCATCTCGAATCGTGTAATAAGCAGGAAGTCCCAAATCCGGATCTTCTGGATCCTCTACCATTGTACTTTCTGGATAAATCCCATTCCAGCGGTCAAGGATCTGCATCCCCAGAAAGCTTCCCGGCAATATTGTTCCCAAATCTAAAGGCTGGCTCATATCTTTATGACCTTTGATAAGCATCAGACCGGCTGCCCCACCGTATAAACGGCCCCAATACATTCCCAACAGGAGCTTTTTCCGAATCTGGCTGCTTCGTTCCAGCCGAATCATCTGATCCATGTATTCCGGCGCAATACTAGATTTAATCTCATACCATTTCCGCATCATATCATTAGGAATCGTAGCAATGATATTCTGCACGATCCAGTTATCCCGGTAAAGGCTGGTAAGAAGCTGGTAGTTCTGGGTCAGGCGAGTCATGGGATATTCCGTAGCCTGAATCAAATCCATTGTTCCAAATCCAATCCGGGCCGCAGGATTAGAAAAGGCGTCCATTGTGGAGATGGGCGCCTGCATACTGTCATTCTGTTTTGTATTTGCTCTGGTAGAGCGGTTCCGTTTTCGCTTGGTCATGTTATCCCTGTCCTCCAGCTTGGTAATATTGTCTTACAGTAATAGCGAACCGCGTCACATCCATGGTCTAACTGCTTTATGGGCTTTTCTTCTCCCCGTTCTGCAGCTTTGTTATCCCAGGCATATGACCGCATTTCGGCGCGCAATCCGGTACATTTCCAGTTGATCCGGATCATTCTCTTAGCCAGCAGTGTTGACACGATTCGGATGCCATCCATCACCTCGTTGTCTGCTGGTTTTACGTAGAATCCGCGGCTCCGAAGCTCTGCAATAAAAGAAGCTGCTGACGGGTCAACCACTATCGTACATTGTTCTTCCGGGGCCATTCCCATAAATTCTTCCATATCATCTGCATATTGAGCATCCGTCCGTTGCGGATTTCCAGTCCGTCTGGCTTCCTCTGACCGGCTGTCCCAGCGGTACTCCCGGTCAATCCATATCGTTTCTCCGTCATCCCAGATTTCCAAAAATACACAGGGGTTCGTAGTGCCATAATCTACGGCAATATACTTTTGCGCGGTTGATTTCAGGCTAATTGGCCGTTCTTCGTCAGTATAATAATTCTTATCCGTACACATGGTATAGATAAGGCCCTCCGCCACTGCCCAACGCCCCATAATATACCGTTTAAAGAATACACCAACATACATACCGCGGTATTCTGCTTTTACCTTTTCCGACAGGCTCAGATTGTCATTCATAGTAAAATGCAGATACAACAGCCGTTTCTTTTCCTTTAAGTCAATCCATTGCGTTTTAAACCAGTGAAGGGGGCCTGCCGGATTACAGTTAAACCAGTATTTGGAACCTTCCACAGAGCAACGGCCTGTGGCCTGATTAACAAAGCTTTCCGGCATCAAAGCTACTTCATCAAAAAAGGCCCCGGCTGCCGTAATGCCTTGAACCAAGTCCTGGGAGCCCTCGTCCTTCCCTCCAAAAATATAAAAATAATTGGTATGCCCTTTCCTTGTAACCTCCAGCATGTTGGGGGTATCCCCTGACACATGGTACACCCAATGATATCCCCGACTTGTCAGCATCAGCTTTAAGTTCTGCAGCACATTGCGCTTGAAGGAGCTAATAGTTTTTCCGGCCATAATAAAATTTTGGCCGTTGAATGACTCCATAGCCCAAAAAACAAAAGACAGTGACATTGCCACCGTTTTTCCGGATCGGATTGATCCATCCGCTATAATACCCTTATAGTCTTTTACCGGACTGTCTTTCAGCCACCAGTTTAATACCCGGCGCTGATTTTTGGAAAATGGCTTAAATTTAAATATTGGTCTCTTTGTCTTCATCTTCCGATTCACTCTCGTTTCTTGGTTCAAACCCTTCCCAGTCTTTTTCAAGGGAATCTTTTAATGCATCTAAGAAGCCGTCATCCGGTTCTTCTCCTTCCTCTTCAACCCCCATCTTTGCCTTAACCGCTGCCATACGTAATTGCTGCTCTTCTATGTCTGCATCCGATTTAGAAGTCTGCCCAAGCACATCTTTAATCGCCAAATATGCTTTAACATTTCCAGACAATGCCTCCCGAATCATAGCAGCATTAACCGCAGCTTCCAGCGTACTGTCAATCCCCAGTGATTCAAGGAGCGGAGTCCATTCTTCACTATCTATCTCAGCTGTAAGGAGGGCGTTTAATGTCTTCCTAAAGTCTGCTTTCTGGCGTCTGGCTTTTCCAGATGCTTTTCCGCCTTTTCTTCCGATCTCTCTTCGTTCCCTCATGCTTCGTTTGTTGAATGGGATTAGATTTCCATTATTTGCCATCACCTCACCTTCCTGTCTGGTTGAGTTTTAGGGATAGAAAAAGCACCCATCTATAGATAGGCGCTTTCACAAAATATATAAATTATGGGAGGAGAACAAAAGCAACAGCTAATCACCTGTCTCTAGCTCTGCTATGATAGCATACTACCACATTTCAAGGGGACATTGGGGGACATTTTTATTTTTTTTTCAAAAAATCTTTGAATTCTTTTCTTTACATTTTCATCTGTATACTTTATTCGGCGCTTAGGAAATATACTATTTAGTTGACTTGCCGTCTCTGGATAACTACAGCCATCTATGAAGCACAGCCTGAACATAATTCTTATATCTGCCTTCTCAATGCTCTCTATGTATGCTTCTGCCTGACAGGTAAGCTCCAAAAGCTCTGTTTCTTTTCTTTCCAACAGTTCCCTATATCGTTCCCTGAGGAGTTCTTTCTTCCCATATTCTGGAAGAGGTATCCCCTGGATCTTAATCGGCCCGATAGTTCCATCTTTTCTGGTTCCCCTCACCGTATCAGCAACTATCCGGGGATTCTCTAAAAACTTATCCAATTTCCGGATGCGCTTTCGCAAATCTTTTATTTCTTCTTGCAATTCACAATATTGCATCAGCACCTCCTTATCCAAGGTAACACCACCTCCCGCTTATTTTGGCTGTACATCTTTTCTGGATATTTGTTTATGTCACCACCGCTGCCCTTTCTCATCCACCACCGTCACTTTTCCAAGGATGCGTACATGACAGATTATACACATCAGTTTCATTGCCTGGCGGAAATGCCGCACACTCTCTGGCGGCCTGTCTGCGTTCCGGATGGCCTCTGCCGCCACAGCATCACGGATTCCACTGCCGTTTCTTTCGTAGTCTCTCATAGTTCCCTCCCCTCTGCCTCCTGGTTCATCCGCGGCTTGTATGTCCTCTCACTGGCCAGATATTCCTCTTCTTTCCTCTGCTGGCCTAAAAGCTGGCGCATCCGGTTTAATGTTTCCCGGTTCTTTTGTTCCTCGAAGAACTTTACAAGCTTTTCATTCTTCTTTACTATATCCTTACATTCCCGCCGGCACCTGCGGCTCTGCTGAAGCTTTGTAGCGCTGCGGTTCCGCTCTGCCTTATTCGGGGCAAACTCCACTTCATGTAGAAGATCCTGAAGCCGCCTATCCTCTTCATTTACGGCATCATAAGCGTACTGGTATTCCTGTTTACTTGCCGCTACGGCATTTAAAAACTCTTCCAGGGCTTTTGCAGGACTGCTTTCTTT
>JAETNT010000123.1 GCA_021772025.1 Enterocloster bolteae
AACCAAAAAGCTGACCGTTAAGGTTAATGCATTCAGTGAAGGTGCAAAATCTAAAATCGAAGCTTTAGGTGGAACCTGCGAGGTGATCTAATGTTTAAAACGATCAGAAATGCATTTAAGGTAAAAGAGCTTCGGGCTAAGATCCTCTATACCTTTATGATGCTGGTAGTCATCCGTTTCGGATGCCAGCTTCCGATTCCGGGAATACAGACAACATTCTTTGCGGATTGGTTCGCGAAACAGACAACGGATGTGTTTGGCTTCTTTAATGCCATGACAGGTGGTTCATTTTCATCCATGTCCATCTTTGCCCTGAGCATTACGCCATACATCACATCTTCAATCATCATCCAGCTGCTTACCATAGCCATTCCGAAACTGGAAGAGCTGCAGAAGGACGGTGAGGACGGAAGAAAAAAGATTCAGGAATACACCCGATACACCACGGTGGCCCTGGCACTGATTGAATCAAGTGCCATGGCTATCGGCTTCGGCCGTCAGGGGCTTCTCCTTGATTACAATGCCTGGAACATCATCATCGCCATTGTTACCATGACAACAGGCAGTGCCCTGCTGATGTGGATTGGTGAGCAGATTACGGATAAGGGCGTTGGAAACGGTATCTCAATCGTACTGTTATTCAACATCCTCTCCAGCGTGCCAAATGATGTAAGGAGCCTTTATTACCGTTTCATTTTTGGGCAGACCGTACTCAAGGCAGCGATTGCCATTGTCCTGATTGCCCTTGTGATCCTGGCCATGGTTGTCTTTGTTATTGTGTTAAATGATGCAGAGCGGAGAATCCCGGTCCAGTACTCCAAGAAAATGGTTGGCCGTAAGATGGTTGGCGGACAGGCTTCCAACATCCCGTTAAAAATCAACACGGCAGGTGTAATGCCGGTAATCTTTGCATCTTCCATCATGTCATTCCCAGTTGTGATTGCCCAGTTCTTCACGGTGGATTACAGCTCAATCGGAGGCAAAATCCTGATGGTGCTCAATTCCGGCTCATGGTGCAGACCTGACGCTCCTGAGTATTCCATCGGTCTGGTGATTTATATTGCATTGCTGATTATGTTTGCATACTTCTATACGTCCATTACCTTTAATCCGTTGGAAGTGGCTAATAACATGAAAAAGCAGGGAGGCTTCATACCGGGTATCCGTCCTGGCAAGCCAACCAGCGATTATTTAAATAAGATTTTGAATTATATTGTTTTCATTGGTGCATGCGGCCTGATTGTGATTGCAGTTGTTCCGATTCTTGCGTCTGGTTTACTAAATGTGAGCCATATCTCATTTTCCGGGACTTCCTTAATCATTATCGTGGGTGTTGTGCTTGAGACAATCAAAGCAGTAGAATCTCAGATGCTTGTGCGTTATTATAAGGGATTTTTGAACGATTAACAACCACAGTTGAATTAATCAATCTGCCTTTGTGGTATTCCACAAGGGTGGATTGATTGCGTTATAAGAAACTTACAGGTTTTGGAGGAGGATCGGTCTATGAAAATCATCATGTTAGGCGCGCCAGGTGCAGGTAAAGGCACCCAGGCAAAAAAGATTGCAGCAAAGTATCAGATACCCCATATCTCAACCGGCGATATTTTCCGTGCGAACATCAGGAATGGCACGGAACTGGGGATGAAAGCAAAAGCATTCATGGATGCAGGCGGGCTTGTGCCGGATGAGATAACCATCGGCATGCTGCTTGACCGTATTCATGAAGCTGACTGTCAAAACGGATATGTACTGGATGGGTTCCCAAGGACCATTCCACAGGCAGAGAGCCTTACAAAGGCCCTGCGCGGGATGGGGGAGTCCATTGACTACGCCATCAACGTGGATGTGCCGGATGAGAACATCATCAGCCGTATGGCAGGACGCCGGGCATGCCTTGCATGCGGGGCAACCTATCATATTGTATATAACCCTCCCAAAAAGGAAGGTATCTGTGATGTGTGCGGCCAGGAGCTGGTGCTCAGGGACGACGATAAGCCGGAGACAGTTAAGAAGCGCCTTGATGTATATCATGACCAGACCCAGCCTCTTATCGAGTATTACCAGAAAGCAGGCGTTTTGGCTGAAGTAGACGGAACCATGGATATGGAAGATGTGTTCCAGGCCATTGCTAAGATTTTAGGAGCATAAAGAATGGTAACAATTAAATCAGAACGGGAAATTGAGTTAATGCGTGAGGCCGGGAAAATCCTTGCCAGCGTCCATGAGGAGCTGGGCAAGGCAGTTAAACCCGGCATATCCACCAAGGAAATTGACCGAATCTGCGAAGAGATGATCAGGAGCCATGGATGTATTCCTTCCTTTTTAAACTACCAGGGTTATCCGGCTTCTGTATGCATCTCCATCAATGACGAAGTAGTGCATGGAATACCGGATAAGCACAGATACCTGGAAGAGGGTGACATCGTCAGCCTGGACACAGGTGTCATATGGAAGGGTTATCAGTCTGACGCGGCCAGGACCCATATGATTGGGGAAGTGGATGCCCGGGCCAGGAAACTGGTAGAGGTGACGGAGCAAAGCTTTTTTGAAGGAATAAAGTATGCAAAAGCTGGCAATCATCTCAATGATATATCCAAAGCCATCCAGGAATATGCGGAAAGCTTTGGTTTCGGCGTGGTCCGTGACCTGGTAGGGCACGGGATTGGAACGGAAATGCATGAAGCGCCGGAGATTCCTAATTTTTCCCAGCGGCGTAAGGGCATAAAGCTGGCACCGGGAATGACACTTGCAATTGAACCTATGATTACTGCAGGTCGCTATGATGTAGCGTGGATGGATGACGGATGGACCGTTGTGACAGAGGACGGCTCACTGGCATCCCATTACGAGAATACCATCCTGATCACGGATGGAGAGCCTGAGATTTTATCGCTGTAGCAGAGGTGACCCTATGGTAGAGTTTAAAGAAGCCGGCCTGGTCAAAAGTTTGGCAGGTCACGACAAAGATGAACTGTATATCATAATCAGTGTCCAAGGGGAATATGTTAATCTGTCGGACGGCAGGAAACATCCCCTTAGTAAACAGAAACGCAAGAACAGGAAACACTTGCAGCTCACAAGTGAGTACGATGAAACCTTAAGGAAAAAGCTTACAGAAGGCGGGACGGTGAGCGACGGGGAAATATCATCCTTTATCCGCACCCACAAGCAGTAGGAGGTAAAAAGAGAATGTCAAAAGCAGATGTAATTGAAATTGAAGGAACAGTAATCGAGAAATTACCAAACGCCATGTTCCAGGTCCAACTGGAAAACGGCCACCAGGTACTGGCACATATCAGCGGAAAGCTTCGTATGAACTATATCCGTATCCTGCCAGGCGACAAAGTTACCATTGAGTTGTCCCCATACGATCTGTCCAAGGGCAGGATTATCTGGAGGGATAAATAAGCTGCGTTTTTGGAGCGCTGCCCAAAGGCGGAGCCGGGGGTTCCCGGCGGCACAGGAAAGCATGATCCCGGCAGCCCCGGAAAAAGATGAATCATAGACGAAAAAATGCTTGCATTCGTCCCGATTTTTTGGTATAATGCTTGAGCAACTTTGTTGGTCTATAGAAAGGAGAATTACTGTGAAGGTTAGATCATCCGTAAAGCCGATCTGCGAAAAGTGCAAGATCATTAAGAGAAAAGGCAGTATCAGAGTAATTTGTGAAAATCCAAAGCATAAACAGAGACAAGGTTAATTAAAATTAGGAGGTGTAATACACACATGGCTCGTATTTCAGGTGTTGACTTACCAAGAGAAAAACGTGTTGAGATTGGTCTCACTTACATCTACGGAATCGGTAGAACAAGTTCCAACCGTATCTTAACAGAAGCTGGCGTGAACCCAGATACCCGCGTTAAGGATTTAACCGACGACGAGGTAAAGAAGCTGGCAACCATCATCGCTGATACCCAGACAGTTGAAGGTGATCTCCGCAGGGAAATCGCTATGAACATCAAGAGGCTTCAGGAAATTGGATGCTACAGGGGAATCCGTCACAGGAAGAGCCTTCCGGTCCGCGGGCAGAAAACAAAGACCAATGCAAGAACCTGCAAGGGACCTAGGAAGACAGTAGCAAATAAGAAGAAATAGTGAGCACTTAACGAGGTATTACGCGAGTTTGGTGCGAACATTGTTCTTTGAACTTAGTGAGGTCTTTTCGAACTTAGTGAAAGGAACTTCCTTAAGTAACACGGTAACAGAATTCGATTTGCATGTTTTAAAAACAGGAAGAGCGAATTCAAGAAAATGAGAAAGTAGGTTAGTTTAAAATGGCTAAAAAAGTGTCCACGACTAAAAAAGTTACAAAAAAGCGTGTGAAGAAAAACGTTGAACGCGGACAGGCACATATCCAGTCATCTTTTAATAACACAATTGTTACATTAACTGATGCGCAGGGTAACGCCTTATCATGGGCAAGTGCCGGTGGTCTGGGATTTAGAGGTTCAAGGAAATCTACTCCTTATGCAGCTCAGATGGCAGCAGAAACTGCTACGAAGGCAGCTCTTGTACATGGCTTAAAGTCAGTAGACGTTATGGTTAAAGGTCCTGGTTCAGGACGTGAAGCTGCAATCCGTGCCCTTCAGGCATGTGGGTTGGAAGTAACAAGCATTAAGGATGTAACACCGGTACCACATAACGGATGCCGTCCGCCAAAACGTAGAAGAGTCTGATGAACTTAATTAGGAGGTAATTAAAGTGGCAGTAGATAGAGTTCCTGTTCTTAAAAGATGTAGATCCCTTGGACTGGATCCGGTCTATTTAGGAATCGATAAAAAGTCAAACAGAGAATCAAGAAGAACAAATAAGAAGTTAAGTGAATACGGCATGCAGCTGAGAGAAAAGCAGAAAGCCAAATTCATTTACGGTGTGTTAGAGAAACCTTTCCGTAACTACTATGCAAAGGCTTCCAAGATGAACGGCATGGTGGGTACCAACCTGATGATCCTTCTGGAGTGCAGGCTGGATAACGTCCTGTTCCGTATGGGTCTTGGACGCACACGCAAGGAAACCAGGCAGATTGTTGACCACAAGCACATCCTGGTTAACGGCAAGCCAGTTGGTATCCCGTCTTACCAGGTTAAGGCCGGTGATGTCATCGAGGTTAAGGAAAAGTATAAATCTGCTCAGAGATACAAAGACATCCTGGAAGTAACCGGTGGACGTCTGACTCCAGCATGGCTGGAAGTAGATCAGGAGAACCTGCGCGGCACTGTTAAGGAACTGCCGACCAGAGACGAAATTGATGTTCCAGTAAACGAAATGCTTATCGTCGAGTTGTATTCCAAATAATCCTGCCATTCTCTATAGATTGTACAAGGCATGCCTGTTCCTTACCGGACAGGCGTGCTTTGCAGGACATGGACCCCGGATCTTCTTTGGTTTGGGTACGTTCTGCTGTGTGCAGGTTTTATATCCCTCGAGATTTGATAGAAACCCAAAAAGGAGGGGCTATTAGTGTTCGATTTTGAAAAACCAAACATTGAAATCGCAGAGATTTCAGAAGACAAGAGATACGGCAAGTTTGTAGT
>JAETNT010000124.1 GCA_021772025.1 Enterocloster bolteae
GATTTAATTCATTGTAGCATATAGAAAGAATTTGTCAAGAGAGTGCCTTTCTTATTTTTTCAAATCCTTCCGTTTTTAGGAAAGGACATGGTAAAAAGGATGGCAGTATGCTATAATTAAAACAATAATACTAGGGACAAAAGGTCATAGCCATCATAGCTGCATGACAGGGGCCAAAATCCCTTTTGTCCCGACATCATGACATTGAAACTAGGAGGAAATAATATGCCAGCTACCCCAAACACTCCAGCGGAAAATCCGGTTGCTCATCTCGTCCTGCCCCGCACCATTCACCTGATCCCCATGGCCAATGTGGCCGGTTTTGACATCCGCCCCGGCTTCTATGAAATCAATGGCGCCACTGCTATTCCCGGAGGCGTAAACTTCACGGTGTACTCCCATGGCGCCACCCGTATCGAACTGCTGCTATTCCGCCGGACAGAGGATGAACCCTTCGCCGTCATTCCTTTCCCGCCCCACTACCGCATCGGCAACGTGTACTCTATGATTGTCTTCAAGCTGAATATTGAAGAGTTTGAATATGCTTACCGGGTGGACGGCCCCTATGACCCGAAAAAGGGCCTGATTTTTGATCGTACCCGCTTCCTGCTGGACCCCTATGCCAAGGCAGTTACCGGTCAGAGTCACTGGGGCTCTACTTCCCCTCGGGGCCAGCACTACAAGGCCCGGGTTGTCAAAGATGATTTCGATTGGGGCGCCATGCCTCAGCTGCTCATCCCTATGGAAGACCTGATCATCTATGAGCTCCATGTCCGGGGCTTCACCCGGGATCCCTCCTCCGGTGTGCAATACCCAGGTACCTTCGCCGGGCTGATGGAAAAGTTGGATTATCTGGAATCTCTGGGAGTCAACGCCATTGAGCTGATGCCTATCTTTGAATTTGACGAGATGCAGGACTACCGGGAAATAAACGGCAAAGTCCTTTACAACTACTGGGGCTACAGCACAGTAAGCTTCTTCTCCCCTAATACCAGCTACGCTGCCAGCACTGAGTATAACCGAGAGGGCAACGAGCTCAAACAGCTCATCCTGGCCTGCAAAAAGCGCGGAATGGAGGTCTATCTGGATGTAGTCTTTAACCATACTGCTGAAGGTAACGAGAAGGGGCCCTTCTTCTCCTTCAAGGGCTTTGACAATAACATTTACTATCTGCTTACCCCGGACGGACACTATTATAACTTCAGCGGCTGCGGCAACACCTTAAACTGTAACCACCCCATAGTCCACCAGATGATTCTGGACTGTCTGCGTTATTGGGTCACCACCTATCGGGTGGATGGCTTCCGCTTCGATTTGGCCTCCATTCTGGGACGTAATGAAGACGGCTCTCCCATGGAGAAGCCTCCCTTGCTTCAGGCTCTGGCCTTTGATCCTATTTTGGGTAATGTAAAGCTTATTGCCGAGGCCTGGGATGCCGGCGGATTGTATCAGGTAGGTACCTTCCCCTCCTGGAACCGCTGGGCCGAATGGAACGGCCGTTACCGGGATGATATGCGCCGTTATCTTAAGGGTGACAACGGCATGGCGCAGGCCGCTGCCTTACGCATCATTGGTTCCCGGGACATATACGCCGCTCAGGGCCGCGCCAACGCATCCGTAAACTTCCTTACCTGCCATGACGGCTTCACTTTGTGGGATCTGTTTTCTTACAATCAGAAGCACAACGAAGCCAACGGCTGGAACAATACTGATGGCGCCAACGACAACAACAGCTGGAACTGCGGCGTCGAGGGGCCGACTGACGATCCTGAGATCGATGCCCTGCGCCGACGGATGGTACGCAATGCCTTCACTTTGCTTATGTGCAGCCGAGGCACTCCCATGTTTCTGGCAGGGGATGAGTTTGGCAACACCCAGTTTGGCAACAACAACGCCTATTGTCAGGACAACCGGATATCCTGGCTGGACTGGGGGCTGCTGGAGCGCAACCAGGATATTTTCCACTTTTTCCAGTATATGATCCGCTTCCGCAAAGCCCATCGAGTGCTTCGCTCCAGCTCAGAAGGCGGGGCATGCGGCTTCCCTGATGTCAGTTTCCACGGCGTCACCCCCTGGCATGACGAATCCTTCGGCGACCATGAAAAGTACATTGGCGTCATGTTCGCCGGCTGGGACAGAAACACCGGGCCCGAGGTAATCTATGTGGCCTCCAATGCCTGGTGGGAGGATCTGGAAATCACCCTGCCTGAGCTGCCCATCTCTATGTTCTGGACGCTGGCGGTGGATACCTGGGAAGCGGAACAGCGCCCCGTTCCCCTCTCCTGCCAGAACATTACTGTCCGTGCCCGCAGCGTAGTAGTCCTGGTGGGCAGATAATCTGTGGCGTCCTAATATGCAGGGGATGTGTAAAGTCAAATGCTCATACAAGTACGGCACTTGGCTAATTGCCCGCAGGAATAAAGCGGCTTTTTATTACCGACTGCCTGCGTTTTCAGCAGACCGGTACTTAAAGTACTGGTCTGCCTTTGATAGCTTATATATTTTCACTGTGATACCCCTTATTTCTCTCCGATCAAAACTTCCTTGCCCCTAAATGCAAACCCGTATTTTCGTATTCTATCCTTTGGGATTCCTTTCTCTATAAGCAGCGCATCATACTTCTGTCTATCGATCTGGGCCAATGCTTCTTTCACCGTATCAGACAGTTCTTTTTCATCCTCCCTATCCTGTACTTTAAACTCCAGGATAATTCCGTCATCCTCCGAACCTCTCGGTTCCAACATCACATCATATCTTCCAAACCCGCTCTCCCGGTTGGAGGTCAGGACATATCTGTCAGAAAGCTCCACCATCAGCCCCAGTACAAATCCATGGTAAAAGCGCTCCGGTTCCTCCTCAGAAGGATTTTTCCCTGTGTCGAAATAACTGAATGTGGCCAAGGCGACTTTATTCATGTAAGTATTCATTGCTTTGATATTCCCAAGAAGCAAAGCTTTAATAAAATCACTGTAATTGGTAGACGCACCAGTAAACCACTTCCGTATCATATTCCGGAACATGATCTTTACCTCAAAGTTTGTGAGCTCCAGCTCGTATTCCTCTTTCCACTCCCCAAAATCTGAGGTATATTCCCTTAAGCTTACGACTTTTAAATATCCGCTGGCCAGCAGCAGGCTCCAGACCGCCTGATCGTTGTCATCCAACTGGTTATAGACAATCTGTTCATCAATCTCTTCTGTAACAGAATCTCCCTCAAGTAAACTCTCGAATCTGGTCTTCAAATCCTTGCTGCCTTCCTGAACCAGTTTCCCCACCAGACTGTTGGAACTGGAATTAGCCCAATAGGATGCCACCTTTCTTTTATCCAAGTAATTCAGAATCGACCATGGATTATAGATATCCTTCCGGTTTCCAAAGGTAAAGCCGTCATACCACCTTTTTACCTCTTCTCTCCCATCTGACATACCATATTCATCCAGCGCGGCAAAGACCTCCTCTTCCGTGAAACCAAAGCAATCGGCATATTTGAGGGATGTGGTTGTCACCACTTCCAGGTTATTAAGGTCAGAAAAGATGGATTCCTTACTTACTCTTGTGATCCCCGTCATGATGGCCCGTTCCAGGTAAGGGTTGGTCTTAAATGCAGCATTAAACATGCTTCTCATAAAAGAAACCATTTGCTCCCAGTATCCGTTTACATAGGCTTCCTGCATCGGGGTATCATATTCATCTAAAAGGATGATCACCTTTCTGTTATAATAACGGGATAAAAATAAGGACAGATAGTGAAGGCTCATGGTCGCGTCTTCCTCATTCATGGTCTCCGATATCCGGTTAAAATACGCCTTTTCCCGGGGCGCCAGGGTATCTCCTTCCAGTAAGAAACGATTCTCAAGATACAGGTTCATCAATATTTGACAAATTCGGTACCGGATCTTCTCATATCTGTTTTCTTTCACATTAGCAAATGAAAGGGTGATCACCGGATAAGTTCCCTGGAGCCTTCTGTATGTTTCCTCTTTCCAGATGGCAAGCCCCTCAAACAGATCCCCCCGCCCCGCATACCGGATGGAAAAGAACTGCTTTGTCATACTCATGGTTAAAGTCTTTCCGAAACGCCTGGGACGGGTTATAAGCGTTACATGATCCCCTGTCTCCCACCATTCTTTTATAAACTTCGTTTTATCTATATAAAAATATTGGCTCTTCTTTATGATCTCAAAATCCTGATTTCCGATTCCTACTGTCCTTGCCATGGCCAGCCCCTCCTTTCTTTCTAATGCTTATCTTAACATAGTTTGAATATCGTATCCAGGTCTTTTGGGCCTTTCCGTTGTATTTTACCCAGGTTAATGCTATTGTAAAAAACTCCTGTATGAAATTTCAAATGAGAGTGTTGCAAAATCAGCAAATTAGATGATTAAGTGATGCCCTCGCTCTGTATATACAAAAATCCGGAAAGAATCTTTTGATTTGTTGATTCTTCCCGGATTTTTTGTGTACTTTAATAGGTCACTTCTGGTTTCTAGGCTATCGCTGAATTACGTTTTCAGGACAGCCCCGAAGCGATTACTTCAAGTCTGCCTTTGATAACTTATATATTTTCACTGCCCCGTAAATGCTAAGCAGTATAATGGCCAATGTTCCTGTAATAAAATACGCTGTCGGATATTGTTTCAGCGCCGAATATGTTCCGGAACTGAATCCCTCACATTTTATGTAATATGCCCAGCAGCTGAATACTAAAATTACAATCAGCACAAAATCGCACCACCATATCAGCGGATACTTCTGTATCAAATTAGCGTTTACATCCTGACAGGATTTAATATTCAATTCCGTTAATTTTGCAATGAAAAAGATAAACACATATACCAAATTCATAATACAGAAACACCAAATGGTTCCCACTATCATTAATTTTGTGACAGGAATATCTTTTGCTCCCAGAAAAATATTATCTAAAGAGCTGATTCCGCCAAATACGATAAAAGATAATGCTGTAAAAATAGCAACCAAAGAGATTAACTGTATATTCATCTCTTTCGTCAGCTTCGCCTCTTCTTCTTTCATCTTTGCATCAACGATACGGGTATAATCATCATCCGACATTTTAAATAAAGACAGTTGTCTTTTTGCCAGATTGATGTGATCCCATATTTTTAGTACCGTCCTTTTCGTTCTGTCGTAAGGGTTTCCCTGGTTCTCAGGCCCTGGCGCCCATGGAAAATCCTTATTAAATTCATCGCTATAAATATAATTAATCACACTGTCAAGATTCGTCTGAACAACACCCAGGGTTGTTTCATGAATGCTTCCAAACGACATCATTTGTTAGGAACCTGCTGTCAGCCGGTTCGGAATCCGGACAGCCTGCCGCCTTCACAGCTTTTCTTTCTTTTCAGCTGT
>JAETNT010000029.1 GCA_021772025.1 Enterocloster bolteae
ATTTTTGGGGGATTGTTAATTCTTTCAACCGTGGCGGTGTGGTTTGTTTTCAGGAAAAGGGAAAACGTGTTTAATAGCCTCTTCACAGCCGGTAATTTGGTTGTTTGTTCAGCGATAGGGCTTGTCTTGTATGGGAGTGAACGGATGAAGGTGGTACCGGCCGCATTGGTGCGGGAGGGAATCCATCAGACAAGGATACCGTTCTCCAAAATCAATCTGATATTATGTATCATTACGGTAGCAGGCATGTTCATTATTGGCTTGAATGATATCTTAAAGTTAAAACAGGCGGACAGATAATAGGAAAACAGTAAGCGTTGTGCTTTGAAAAAGTTCAACGCTTATTTGTGTCAATGGGGGATGGAGATGAAGACAGTATTTCATACATATAAAAAACTAATTCTATTTATAGGAATGATAGCAGCCGTTTTAGCCTGCAACCATATATTTGGCTGGTCGGCCGTGTTGAGTGGAGCAGGAAGTTTGAATCTTCTCAGGCAGATGGCAGAAGAAAACCTGATGAATGCAATTTTCCTGTACATCGTGATTACAGTTGTGGGATGTGTGGCGTTAACTCTGCCAGGGGTCACCTTTGCCGTTCTGGCAGGACTGCTTTTCGGGCCGGTATTGGGAACAATCTGTTGTTCTATTGCTACTATGATAGGTGCCATGGCAGCGTTTCTGGCAGGCCGCTTTTTCCTGAAGGATAGTATTAAACCGGTCGTTATGAAAAACAGATACCTTAAAAAGTGGCTTTTCGATGAAGCAGGTAAGAATGAACTGTTTGTGCTGATGATTACCAGGCTGGTACCTCTGTTCCCCTATAATCTTCAGAATTTTGCATATGGCGTTACGGATATTCCGTTCACCACCTACTCTGTATTCTCATTGATTTTTATGCTGCCGGGTACAGCCATGTATACCATAGGAACATCAGGCTTAGCGGATAAGGAAAACAGGGTGCTTTATATCAGTATTGCGGTTATACTGGCAGTAATCGTCATGGGCATGGGAGTGTACTTCAAGAAAAAGTACGTGGTTCAGCCGGAGCGGGCGGAGGAGGCCAATGGACAGGAAAGTTAGGATAAAGGATGGAGACAAATGCATACACTGCCATCTCTGTCAGAAACGCTGTTCTTTTCTGACAAAGTACAAGGCGGATATTGGTGATACGGTTAAACTGAGGGAGCTTGCGTATCACTGTTTCTTATGTGGAATATGTTCGCAGGTATGTCCCATAGGGATTGATGGCCGCGGTATTATATTGGACATGCGGCGGACTGAGGTAGAAGAGAACAACGGGAAGTGCCGGGAAAAAGGATATGCAATGCTGTTGGCGGAAAAGAAAAATTATATCTTTCGGAATGAGCGGCATATGTCAGGCAGAAGTGTACTGTTTCCAGGATGCAATTTCCCGTCCTTTTATCCGAAGACTACCAGGAAATTAATCAAAATACTGAAGGATGAGGCAGACATGGGGGTGCTGTTTGACTGTTGCGGCAAACCGGTGTCGGAACTTGGACTGGAAGAACAGGAAGGGAAGATAATCAGGCGGCTCAATGAGAGACTTCGTGCTGCAGATATACAGGAAATCGTTATGCTCTGTCCCAATTGTTATTATTTCCTGAAGGATAAGCTGGAAATACAGGTCCTTAGTATTTATGAAAAATTATCACAACTTGGAATAGGGCAGAAGGTAGAGGGGAAGGGAGGTCTGTTCCTGCCGTGTCCGGACAGGAAAGAACAGCAGTGGGTATCATGGCTGGCACCATTCCTTCTGGAGAACCCCCAAATTATAGAGGGGACCCAGTGCTGTGGATTGGGAGGCTGTGCAGGAGGAAAGGAACCGGATCTGGCCAGAGGTATGGCATGCAATGTGGCAGAGGAAGGATATGAGCATGTCTATACGTATTGTGCATCCTGTGCTGGGAACCTGACGCGTAATGGCGGTCAGGGTGTCTCGCACCTTCTGACAGAAATCCTGGATTGCCATGAACAGCCGGATGTGGCAAAGTCAATGATAAACAGGATGATGACTAGATTCTGGTAAGGGTCTTGGGAGAGGGAAGGATAGATGACAAAAGAGGAAATCAAAAAACTTATAGGTGCTGCGGACAGATGAACCTTTTTCGGATGGAGCTGTATCAGAGGTATTTCCTATGAAGCAATTTTATGCTTTGATTGGCGGACCATCTTATAATCATATGACAATGGACGGGACATTGTCAAGGAACTGTATAAAGCTCTCCCTTTGTTGCTATTTATATTCTTATTTGATATACTTAAGTGAATTACTATGTATGTGAACAAAGTAAAATAAGCTAATGAGGAACATTGGGGTAAACATGAGAAAAATAAGAGCGAGTGAACCCAGAGTGTGGAAAATAAGCAGGAATATATTGGGCGTGGTCCTTGCGATGATGGTTGCAGGACTGCTCTTTCTCTATGCAAGGATGGCGCAGCAGACCATGTATGCGGAAAGTTCTCAGTATTTGAATGAGGTATCTCTGCAGATGGCGGCGGCGATTGAGAAGCACTGCAGCAGCCAGTGGACGATGTTAGATATGTTTTATCGGTATTTGATGGATATGTCGGGAGGAGATCTTGAAAAGTTCCAGGATTATGCTATGCGGGAACAGCCTGATTGGGGATTTGAGACCCTCTGTCTGATTGATGAAAATTCCCAGTACTATGACAGGACACACACATATTCACTTTTAACTTATAAAGACGTGACGGGCCGTCTTCTGACAGAACACAACAAAGCGATTGTTGATAATGTGATTTATGAAGATGAAAATCGGTTGATTTTTTTTATGCCAATCGAGGAGCTTAAAATCAATGGCAAGGAGATGAAAGCGATCGGTGTAAGCTATGACACAGATAAGCTGTTCCGTGTCCTGCAGATTGAGGCATTTCAGGGGCAGAGTAATCTGTATGTGATACACGAAGATGGGACGGAGGTGTTTTCTGCTGTCAATAGTGAAGGGGTAAAGGGATATAATCTGCTGAACAGCCTGGAAAAACTGACCTTTAAAAACGGTTCCCCAGAGGAATTCCGCAGGGGACTTGAGACCGGCAGCAGAGAGGATAATCTGATGACCGTGGAGTTTGAGGGGAAGGATTATTATATCAATCATACTCCGATTACAGGTGAAAACTGGATTCTTGTGAGTATGATTCCTGTTGAAGCGGTGAGCGGAAAGATGGAACAGTACTCTTATCATGCATTCTTTTTGATGGCTGGTGTATGCGCCCTGATTATTATAGGATTTGTTATCTTCTATTCTGATGCGGCGAAGCAGATACTTCGGGCGGAGGAGAAGGCGAGAAAGGCGGCTGAAAGCGCAAATGAAGCCAAAACAAATTTCTTTACAAGTATGTCCCACGACATTCGTACTCCAATGAATGCCATCATCGGCATGACGGAAATAGCGGTAAATCATCTGGATGATCCGAATAAAACCATGAACTGTCTGGGTCAGATCCGCAGATCCGGAAAACTGCTGGTTGGACTTGTCAATGATATTTTAGACATGGCAAAAATAGAAAGCGGAAAAATGGAAATCCATGCCGAAAGAACATCCTTAGCGGAGCTGATTGAAAATATTGTCGTGGTGATAACTCCGCTGGTGAAAGAGAAAAACCAGGATTTCCAGATTTGTATCCGGGAAGTCCGCCATGAACATCTGATGCTTGATTCTGTCCGGATGAACCAGGTTCTGATGAATCTGATTTCCAATGCGATAAAATTCACTCCGGAGGGCGGAAGCATCCGGGTTACGGTTGAGGAAAGCTTATCACCACATCCTGGGCAGGCGCATTTTACCTTTACCGTATCGGACACCGGCATGGGGATGAGTCGGGAATTCCAGAACAATATTTTTACAGCGTTTGTACGTGAGCGTGATTCACGGGTGGATCATATTGAGGGGAGCGGCCTGGGGATGGCGATTACAGGGATGATTGTCGCTAACATGGGCGGAAGTATCCGTGTGGAGAGCGAACCGGGGATGGGAAGTATCTTTACTGTGGAGCTGGATTTCTGTCGGGCGGAGCCTGAAATGGATTCTGAATCGGAGGGAATAGCGATATCTTCGGTAAAGTGCCTTCTGGTAGAAGCAGACCCGGAGATATGTAAATGTGTATGTGAATTTATGAATGGACTGGGACTGGTACCCAGTACAGCCGGCAGTGGTTTGGAAGCAGTAGAACTGATGAGGACGGCCCGTGAGAAAGGGGAGGATTACCAGCTTGTCATTCTGGATAGGGGGCTTGCGGTTTATGATGCCTGTGAGGCTGTGCGCAGACTCAAAGAGCTTGCTGGGGAAAGGCAGCTGACTATCCTTCTGGCCGCCTATGACTGGGCTGATATGGAAACGAAAGCCTCGGAAGCCGGAGTGGACGGTTTTGTGCGCAAACCAATCTTTAAGTCCACACTGGAGCAGATTGTCAGGCAGTATGTGCTTCATACGGAAGCTGTCCGGAGACCGGAGTGTGCAGAAACGCCCATTCTGGCAGGAAAACGGATTCTTCTGGTGGAAGACAATCTGATTAATCAGGAGATTGTAAAAGAACTGCTGGAACAAACGGGGGCTGCGGTTGATGCGGCGTATAATGGAAGGGAAGGTGCAGACCGGTATGCCAGTATGGAAGATGGATATTATGACCTGATTCTGATGGACATTCAGATGCCGGTTATGAATGGATATGAAGCGACACGGCTGATTCGCGGCATGAATCGCCGGGATGCGGGAAGTATCCCGATTTTTGCCATGACGGCAGATGCATTCGCAGAGGACATTGCCATGGCCAGACAGGCCGGAATGGACAGACATCTTTCCAAGCCGATTGATGCTGTTTCGCTGATGCAGGAGATAACCCGCGTCTTAATATAAAATAAAGGAAGAGGGACCTTGAAGATGAAGCTTGGAAATTATCTTTGTATATCTGCGCTGGTTCTGACTGTACTGACATTATCATCGTGCGGGAAAAAGCACAATGAAGAAATTGACGGTTTTGCTGCTCCGGGGACAGAAAATGACAGAGTGACCGTTACCCTGTACGGTATCCAGCCGCTGCCTCACTTTGAGGAGGCAGTGGAGAATAAATTTCCGAATATTGACCTGGTGCAGTATCTGTATACAGGAGATTACGCTGAGTGTGAATTCACAGCCAGAATTAAGAGCGGGGATACCTGCGATATTATGATGGCCAAGGCCGGACGTATCGCTCTTCTGGACACCACGGAGAGCCTGATGGATTTGTCGACCATGTCTTTTCCTGCTAACTATACAAAAAATGCGCTGCCGCAGAATGAGAGGGGGGAGATTTATTTTGTTCCGGGGCCCCTGAGTTTTAATGCATATATTTATAACAAAACACTGTTTGAGGAGCATGGATGGGAGGTGCCGGAAAGTTTTGAAGAATATCTGGCGCTGTGCAGGCAGATCGATGATTCCGGGATCCGGGGATGTGAGTTCCCGTTGGGTCATGCCAATATGCCCATGTATGTGTTCTGTGTAAGACTCGCAATGGACTATATGACTACGGTGGAGGGGCAGACATGGTATGAGGACTTTCTGGCAGGCAGGGCGTCTTCCCAGGAACCCCTGGAAGACACTCTGGATGTATACAGCCGGATGATGGATGAGGGGATTATCCGCGTGGAGGATTTATCGCTGAGTTCTGAAGAAAGGCTTGAACTGCTCCGGAACCGGCAGCTGGCTATGACAACTGCTGAAATCAATACAATCAAAGCATTAAATGAAGAGGGAACGGATGAGTTTGCCTTTTATCCCCAGTATGGGGTGGCGGACAACCAGGGCTGGCTCCTGAGCCTTGGATATTATTTTGGCGCTGGAAAATATCTGGAGCAGCCTGAGAATATGGCTAAGCGGGAAGCGGTCATGGATATTCTGGAGTTTATCTCGACAGATGAAGGACAGAATTTATTGATTGAGGACAATATCGGAATGGTATCCACTGTGAAAGGCGCGGTTATCCCTGCCGACAAGGTGTTTGACGGAATCAGGAGGGCGGTCATGCAGGGAAACTATGTGATGCGCCCTGTCCTGGGCAGCCTGATTCCTGTCCTTCAGCCGGAGTTGACCTCTTATATCAGAGGTGATATTTCTAAGAAAGAAATCATGCAGCATTGCAGGGAAGTTATGGAAGGAAAAGTAAAAGAGGAAGTTTCTATTGGAATAGCTGCAGAGAATTTTGACATTCTGGAAACTGCGCAGCTGAAGGCTGATACCATGCGGGAAGTGCTTGGAACGGATGTGGCTCTTATGGGTGTGTCGGAAGCAGGAGGCTTTGATCCAGTGCAGGGTGTCCTGTCGAAGCTTTATGCAGGAACAATTGGAGAGCAGGATGTGAAGCGGATTGCACAAAGGAATGATACGGTACCGGTTTACTGCTGGACTGCACAGGTCAAAGGTGAGAAACTGCTGGAAATTCTTGATTACGGCGCTTATTCAGAAAAAGAGCGTGAGGCGGAAGAGACAGAGCATTTTCATCCATATGCCGTGGCAGGCATGATGGTACGTTATGAGCGGAATGCCAGAATAGGAGCGCGGATTGCGGAAGCGGCCATGGTGGACGGAAGCGCGATAGAACCGGATAAAAGCTATTCAGTGGCCTATCTGGAAGGCGTGTTGGAACCGGAACAGGTATCGGAACCGAAAAGAACGGGCCGGCTTCTGACCGAGGTCCTGACTGAAAAAATAAAGGCGGAGGGATGCGTCAAACCGGGCAGTGTCAGCATTTACTACACGTTTGATATAAAAGAATAATTTTGTCCAGAAGTTCCGGGGAATCACTGCTGATTCATTTGGATGGCAACCTGCACGGAAACAATGGAGTGGGGGTTGGCTGCAACTATAAACTATAATTGAAGAGCATGGGAATATATCTGATATAAGCATTGGATATAAACAAAGAAAAGACCGGCTGATGCAGCTGGTCCTTTTTGCTATTCATATGATTTTTAATAAAAATAAAAAAGAAACCGAAATGTAACCTTTAAGATGTATAATCCCAGATATTTCAGTATTGCAGAAGGAGGATATCACCGGACGTAAACTCTGCCGTCAGGGAGGTGTGATTCAAGCGGGCCACACCTTCTCTTATGAGTATTCCGGGAGTTTACACAGAAGAGAAAATGAATTCATCGAAGGAGAAACCATATGAAATACAAGAAAAGAAAATTGCTTTATGTATCTGTCATGCTCTGCCTCACGGCATTGTGTTCCTGTTCGCAAAAGGAGTATGGGACAGAGAAGAATCCGGCCGGTGTGGGGCAGGTGATGTACTATGACGGCACGGAAGCATTAAAAGAAAAGAATCGTTTTAAGGCGGAAATAGTACTGGAGGATGTTGTCCGCGGAGAGACGGCCCAGGATATATTCGCAGCTGCCGGCGGGTATGCGGACTACCATGAGGCGTTGGAACTCAGCGATGAGGAAGAACTTATGGTGGCCAGATTTACATTTACCCTCTCGGATGTGCAGGAAAATACTACAGTAGACATAGGGGAGCGGGATGTGAATATATTTAAACTTGTTTCCGAAAGTGGAACAACCTATGATTACTTCCTGCAGCGAAGATACATAGATGATAACTTATTTGACAATGCCAAAGAGGGGACAACGCAGACAGGAGCTCGGAGACTATGAGATTGAACTGAAAGTGAACAATGTGCTGAGGGGAGAAGCAGCAGAAGAACAGCTCTATGACTTATCTGCCTATGTTTTGAGCGAACAGAAGATATTAGACAGCCAGGAGTATATGTTAATCAATCTGACTGTAAATATACCGTCCGCCCACTTGGACGATGATGCTTTACTGATTATAGATTCAATGGACTTTGGGGTTATTAACAGTAAAACCGGCAAGGAATACGGCTATGAACCCCTTTTGTATCTCAGACCCCATGACCTTTGCAGCATTGCGCCGGGAGGTACAGCCACCGGCTGGATTGGCGTGATAATTGATAAATCGGATGATTCTCCGACAATGTATTACCAGAGCCTTAATGATAAAATGCTTTATTTCAAGTTGGATAAGGCATATGATGTGCCAGACGGATTTGCCTCCTACAATTCCAGTCCGGTTTTTTTTAGAAAATCCAATCAGGGATATCAATCAAAAAAGGGACATTGGAATAACCCATATGAAATGGGGGAAACAGTGGATTTGAATTATATGCCAATGCGCGATGAGAAACTGGGTTCCCCGTTTTCCGGGAATATCTGTGTGCAGGAAGCATATAGAGGTGAGCTGGCAGAAAAGTTCCTTCACCCCTCCTATTATTATCTCTCAGAGTTTGATAAAGAATTGATTGTATTGAAAATCGCAGTCAATGTAAAAGAGGTGGATGGGAACAATGCCCCCCAATTTGATGCGGACAGCTATACCATACTCACCGGGCAGGGCGGTGAAGTAGTCGCGTGGACACTCTATGGGGACACTCTAAAAACAGAAGAAATCCAACAGGTTTATCCTGGTGGTGAAGCAGAAGGATATGTGGCCTTTCAGGTTCCAAAGGGGATTGAACGCTTTGTGCTGACCTATGGCAACGCATTCACCGGCATTGTCGATAATGCGTGGATTTCTTTGGATTTTTCAGATCATATACCGGAGGATGTTGCAGGGGAGCTTGAAAAAAGCGGACGGATTTCGTATGGAATAATTCCAAAGATTTGTAAGTAATCAGATAAAAAATCTGAGGCAGACACCGCTTTCGTGTCTGCCTATTTTTCATCTGCCTGCAGTCTGTTAATAAAGCCAATCAGCATAATCATGTCATCAGCATTTAACTTTCTCATACCATCCATCGCTTTATGGATAAGCTGTGGGTTGACGATTTCAGAGTCAAAAAATTGCATCGGTGAGATCTCAAAATAATCACAGATTTTCAAAAAATGTCCCATTGAAGGGAGGGCCCGACCAGAAGAAATTGCTTGAATATAACTTCTATTCTGCCCCAAGTCCAGGCTCATTTGATATTCGGACACATTCCTTTTTAAGCGTAGCTCCGTAATCCGGTTGCGAATAAATTCTTCATCCATATAATAATACCTCTTTCTGAATAGAATAACAAAATCAAAGCCTGGACTATACATATTTAATGTGTTATAATTCTAATAAAAAATAAATATAGCATTATTATTTGCGTTGTTTCGTTTTTTAATGCGTTATTACTATACATGGCATGGGGCTATGAGGGCTGTAGACTTCTTCAAAAAGCAAAATGACGAATAAGGATACAGATTCGGGGATAACGTGCTTGCTGCGGTTGCTGATAATACCGTTGAAAAAGCGGGGAGAGATAAAATGAAAGAAAACTATTATCTAATGAAAGTCCAAAGCTATGTTAATTTCCCTGGGTTGTATTTCAAAAAAGCAACTTCTCACTGTCTTTGTTTTATAATACTGGCATGCATGTTGGCGGGATGTGCACAGGAGCCGGAAGATATAAAGACAGTCATTAGCATTCTGTATTTTAATGAGTGCGGTAATTTAGAGAAGCTGGTAGAAGATACATATTCTGACATTGATCTGCAATTTGAAAGGCTCTCCTATCCAAGCGAACAAATGCGAAGACTGGAAAAAGGCATGGGACCGGAACTGGTGGTTTTCACCCAGCCTTCTGATGAGATTTCGGAAAAATATTTGCTGGACATCAGTGATACACAAGCCAGCACAGCTTATGACGGCACTGTGATGCAGCAGCTGCAGGTCGACGGAATCACCTATTTCCTGCCGCTGCCCGGTCAGTACAGCGGATATATTGTCAACGAAACCTTTTTCCGGAAGGCCGGAATACCGCTTCCCATCAGTAATCAGGAATTGTTGGAAGCGGTGGGAAAAATGAAGGAACTGGGGATTGGTATTGGAGAGGATGGAATCAATTTCTCCATTTCGAGTGCTACCAACGCGGAGCTTGGCACATATTATGCCGGCTATATGGTGCCGGACTTCTTAGGTACAGTGGATGGCGTTGACTGGCTGGCGGCCTTCCGGAGAAAGGAAGCAACGTTCACCGGAACATGGGAGAGCATGCTTACCCTGACCGATCAAATGGTTGAAGCCGGATTGCTGGATACAGCCGCTATGGGAAGAAAGCGGAACTTAATCAGGGATGCACAGCGTATGGCAGATGGAACGCTTGCAGTTTCATTTGGTAATTCATCGCTGTATCAGGAATGCAGGGAATTAAATCAAACCTATGTACAGGATGGAATCGCACCTGAGTATTCCTACCGGATGCTGCCTTTATTAAGCGATGAGGGAAATGAAAACTGGCTCCTCCTTGCACCGTCAGCATATGTTGCGGTCAACGCCGCTGTAAATGAGGAGAAGCAGGAGGCAGCAAAGCGGGTTCTGGAGCTGATTTCTACATCGGAGGGACAGGAAGCGGTTATGAAAGATCTTCAGATGGGTGTTTCCTACCTGCATAATTACCAGCCGGATACCGCATTTATCCCTGAGGGGCTGGAAGAATATATTCAGTCAGGCTATATCTATAACATTCAATTTCCTGACAGAGTCATAGAATACCTGGGCAGCCAGGTGCGGCAGACACTGGTTGGTAAAATGACTTTACAGGAGGCCTTGGAGGCCGTGGACCGATATTATTACGAAGGATCTGAAACTGTGGACTACGACCTGTCCGTGATAGGAACCGTAGGGCATGATATGCTTCTCCAAAACTATAATGTCCGCCTGGGTGAAACAGAGATTGGCAATCTCCTGGCCGACAGTGTTGCTGAAGCATCGGGAGCGCCAATTGCGGTCGTCAACGGCGGCGGGATTCGAAGCAGCCTGTACCAGGGCGAGGTGTATGGAGAGGAGCTGTCGGCGGTATGTCCCTATGATAACGTAGTTATTATTTTAGAAATGAAGGGAAAGACATTATGGGAGATGATGGAAAACAGTCTGACTACAATAACAGATGATTTACCCGGCGGCAGGTTTCTCCATGTGTCCGGGTTCAGCTATATCTTTGACAGCAGGAAGCCGGCGGGACAGAGAGTATCAGAGATTAGACTGGCAGATGGAACAGAGCTGGATCAAAACAGTACGTATCAGGTAGCGGTCAACGATTATATGGCAGGACGCCAGGGGTATGCAGAAGGTAATGGGGATGGATATAAGATGCTTAATTGCTACGACGGACAGACAACCAGGGGAAATGTCAATCTTATTCTGGAAACTAATATGACTTATCGGGATGCTTTGGCACAGTATTTTGAAAATCATCGAGATACAATGATTGATAAAAAAACGACTGGCCGGATTACTGATTTAGCGAAAAAAGGATATTAATGAGGAGGGAGGGTGCCATGCTGAAAGAGAGAGTAAGGCGGAGGATCATCTTCCTTCTGTTTGGGATAAGCATTGTATGTGTGCTTCTATTTGGCGGTATTACAGTTAAGAATATTTACAGCAGTAAATCTTCTGATACAGTAACTAAGATTAGCCAGATTTACCTGCAGGAAATGACGGAGCAGTTGAATAGCCACTTTTCTACTAATATGGACGGCCTGTTTGTACAAATCCAAACGATTGCGGACTATTTACATGAAATAGAGCTGAACAGTGAAAAGGAGTTGAATCAGATTCTTTTTTATAAAGTTCAACAGGAAAATGAATTTGACCAGCTGGCACTGATCAGCAGTACGGGAGTTGCCTATTCCTCCACAGGTACCTTTTCGGCAATTTCTAAAATTAAGGATCTTGATTTATTGTTGTCAGGAGAGAAGCGGGTAATTTCATTTAATGAGGGTATCTGGGATACTAATATGCTGTTGTTGGGTATACCTGTTGAAAAGATGGAGCTTGGAGGAGAACGCCTGGTGGCGATAGTGGCTGGAATTGATACCAGCGTCATAAATCAGAAGCTGGCTCTGGGCAAGGAAGGGACAGATTCCTATTCCAATATTATTTTCCGCAACGGCAGTTTTGTAATCGCAAGCACCTATTCCGAGGCAGCCAAATATGGCGCAAATTTTTTTTCAACTCTGGAGAAGCAGGCAGAATTTGATGATGAATATAGCCTGGAAGAGATGAGGGAAAAGATTACAGGTGGAAAATCCGGAATGGTATCCTTAAAAATTGGCAAACGGCATGAATATATTTATTTTTCACCAATCCAGGGTACCGACTGGTACCTGTGTACCAGCATGTCTTATGATACTGTTAATTCCCAGGTATCCAGTTTAAGTCACTTCCTGCTGACAATGGCTGTAGCAGTATTTGCACTCATCCTGCTGATTATTCTGGTCTTTTTTTTGTTATACCAAAGAAGTGAGAAAAGAAACCATGAGCTTCTATTGGCGGAGAAAGAAAGGGCGGAAGTTGCCAGCTATGCTAAAGGAAATTTTCTGTCCCAGATGTCCCATGAGATCCGTACACCACTCAATGGTATCATTGGAATGATTGCTTTGGGCCGGCAGCATGCGGGTGAGGTGGAGCGTGTGCTTAACTGTATGGATAAGATTGACCTGTCCGCAAAACATCTGCTGGCATTGGTTAATGATGTGCTGGATATGTCAAAAATTGAAAGCGGAAAGATTGAGCTGCATCATGAACCGTTTGACTTTAGTGTGCTTTTGAAAGCACTGATGATAACCTTTTATGATGAATCCAAACAAAAAGGGATTTCCTACAATATCCTCCTATCAGGCAATCTTGAGGAAAAATTAGAGGGGGATGCCCTGCGCCTGAATCAGATTCTCACTAATCTGCTTTCTAATGCCATGAAATTTAGTCCACAAGGCGGCAGCGTAACATTGGAGGTGCGGGAACAGAAACGGGAAGATAAAAAGCTGTGGATTGCTTTTTATGTCCGTGATACTGGATGCGGGATATCTTCGGAAAACATAGAACGCATTTTTCTGCCATTCGAGCAGGAGAATGAAGGTACAACGCGCCAATATGGCGGTACCGGCCTTGGCCTTCCTATCACTAAGCGTTTTGTAGAATTAATGGGCGGTACAATTTCTGCGGAGAGTACCGTTGGAGCCGGGAGCTGCTTTAAGGTGGAACTCCCGTTTGGCTGTTTAGGTGTAACAGGGCCAACGGAAAGTTCTGGTATGGGAAAATATGCGCTGGTGGTTCATCATCATCCTGATATCAGGTCATATTTAACAGGGCTTTTAGGACAGAATGGCTTTAACGTAAAAACAGCCTCCTCCAGGGAGACGGCGGTCTTGATGGCGGATGATATCTGTAAGAAAGGCTGCCCATTGGCGCTCTGCATTATCTGGTGGAACGTTTCATCGGAGATGATTCAGCTTGTGGAGGAAATCCGGCAGGCAGCAGTGGGAAGTGCGCCCCGGATTGTGATTAACGGTTATGACAAGGATGAATTGAATGAGGTGGTTCATCAGACAAATGCCGATGGAATGCTTGTCTGTCCAGCCTTTCAATCGGATGTTGAGCGGCTTCTGCACGAATTAGAGTCAGGGGCTATAGCTGAAAAAACAGGGGAACAGCTTGCCAGCTTTGACGGAATGAATATTCTGGTTGCGGAAGACAATGAAATTAACCTGGAAATTGCTGCGGGGCTGTTGGAAAATGCCGGAGCACATATATGCACGGCCTGCAATGGCAAGGAAGCTATAAAACAGTTTGATTCTTCCCAAGTGGGATTTTTTGACCTGATTCTCATGGATGTGCAGATGCCTGAAATGGACGGTTGTGATGCAACCAAGAAAATCCGGACATTGTCCAGGGCAGATGCAAAGACAGTCCGGATTATAGCTATGACGGCTAATGTATTGGAGGAGGATAGGAAGCGGTGCCTGAACAGCGGAATAGATGCCCATATTGGAAAACCATTTTCTTTGGAGGATATTGCCCGGGAGTATAATCAAATAGGGGGAAAGAGCCAATAAAAAATAGATAGCTTATTATGTTTTGAAATTACTAAGGATAGGAGCATAAACCTGTGCATCAGAAAAAAGTGAGGATTCTCCCGCTGAGTATATTAATTATTTCTGTTCTCTGTTTTCTTTCTGTGGGTTATTGGATTTATCAGAAAAGCGTCCGTAATGTCATTTATGCAACAACGCTGTCTTTCATGAAGCAGATTGCCGACCATGACCGGCAGAATATGCTGAATCAAATGTCCGGTAAATGGCTTGCACTTACAACAATTACAAACCGTGTGGATGCAGCCAGGGAATACACGATGGACGAGGCGTTTGAAGACTTAAAGCTCAACGTGGTTTCCGGAACATTCCGGAGATTATACCTGGTTACGGAGCAGGGAGTCGTATACTCCCACACTGCACTGAAAACCAGCCTTGAAGATATGGCATGGAAAGATGATTACTTAAATTCAGAAGCCCCCTTTGCGGGGATTTTCCGCGAAAGCTCCCGGGAACATTGGGGCGAATATGTTGTTTATGGCGTGCGCTTGTCTGAACCTGTCAGATGCGGTGAAGAGTCTGTGGCTGGAATTGTTGGCCTGGTTCCTATTTCTGCCATCTCTGAACAGATGCGGTTGGAAAGTTTTGATCAGATGGGCGTGACCGTAGTTATGCAGTCTAACGGTGAAATCATTACCTCCAGTACAGTCTATGACAGCAATATTTCCAACAATTATCTCAATTTTTTAGAAAGTACTCAACTTCAGGAAGGCTGTACAAGAGAGGGAATCCAATCCGGTATACAGAATGGGGAGCAGCAGCTGTTTCGGTTTTCCGTGGATGGTGAGAGCTTTTATACGTTGATTGAGCCTTTGAAGGACGACTATCATTCCGGATGGAATCTTGTGGTCCAGCTTTCAGACAAGGTTACGACCGATCAGGTACAGCGTCTGTTGATGCAGTCCCTTGTGTTTTTTGTGTTGATCGGGATTGTGTGTTTATTCGTTGTGATTTTTATCTATCGTAAAATAGATGAGGTTAAGACCCTTCGTATCGTAGAGCAGACAAAGACAAGCTTTCTGGCTAATATGAGTCATGAGATACGAACCCCCCTTAACGGTATTTCCGGCCTTTGTTATCTGATGCAGGAGAACATGGATGACAAAGAAAAATTGACAGAGTACCTGCAAAAAACAGTTGCTTCGACCGCTTTTTTAAAGGACATCATCAATGACGTCCTGGATATGTCCAAAATTGAAAGCGGGCAATTGGAGCTTATATGCCGTAATATAGATTTGAACGGGCTTTTATCTGAAGTTGAAACGCTTCTGGAGACCCAGGCACGTCATAAGCAAATTGATTTTACCGTGAATACACAAGGAATCAAACAAAAGTGGATTGCAGGCGATCCAATCCGCATCAAACAAATTTTGATGAATATTCTGGGAAATGCGATTAAGTTTACACCAGAGGGCGGAAAAGTCTCATTAAACGCAATACAGACTTTGAAAAATGGGACAGCAGTTACCACATTTGTGATTGCAGACAATGGCTGTGGTATGAGTCCGGAATTTTTGACGCGTATCTGGCTGCCATTTGAGCAGGAGAACCGGAAAATTTATAAAAATGGAACAGGGCTTGGAACTACCATCAGTAAAACTTTAGTGGAAAAGATGCAGGGAAGCATTTCCGTGGAAAGCAAGCCGGAACAGGGCACTGCCTTTACAATTACAATTCCCTTCCCTATTTCAAAAGAAAGGGATATTTTGAGGGAAAGAGGAGGCAGAGAGACTGCCGTTTCCATCAGGGATAAGCATATTTTAGTGGCAGAGGACAACGAACTGAACCGGATGATTGTCACAACCGTTTTGGAAAACGAGGGATGCATTCTGACGGAGGCTGTCAACGGAAAAGAGGCGGTGGATATTTTTGAAGCCGGCGAAGCAGGTTTTTTTGACTTGATCTTAATGGATATCCAGATGCCGGAGATGGACGGATATGAGGCTGCCCGGCGTATCCGGCAGAGCAGCCACCCTGACGCTAAAACAATCACGATTATTGCAGTAACTGCAAATGCGTTCCAGGAGGATCTTGATAGAGCACTGGCGGCGGGCATGAACGATGCAGTCACAAAACCTCTGGACGTGGCTGCGTTGATTGACAAAATCAGCCGCATAGAAAAAGGAGAACAGATATGAAAAAGAGTTTGCTGTGTATGTTTTTAATCTTTGCCGCCTGCTTTTCCATGACGGGATGCAGTTCCGGGAAGCCTGCAGATGAACGCCCGGAATCGATCACCCTTAGAATTGCAACACCGCCTATCGGGCTGGGCAGCGTGCCGGGGGTGGGGGAAGCAGAGATAAGTGAGATGATGGAGGTGGCAGCAGAGCGGTTCAGCGCCCAATATACCGCTTTTGATGTGAACTTTGAGATAAACCGCTATAATTATACGGATGAAAAAGAGCAGCTGCTGGATAAAATTGGCACAGAGGACGCCGCTGATATATTTTATGCCGGTTCCTGGAACACCTCTGCCTGGGCAGAACAAGGGTGGATTGTTCCTCTGGATGATATCATTGATGACGGGCTGCGGTCCGATATCAGTGAGACGCTTTGGAGGCAGAACTCCTATAAAGGGCATGTTTATGTGCTGCCTTATCAGCAGCTGCACAATACGCTGGCTGTCAACAAGAAGATGATGGAGGAAGCGGGCCTGGCGGAATTTATTCCGGAACAGGATACCATTGCCCACTGGTCTACCGAGGACTTTAATACGGTGTTTGCAGAATTGAAGGAGTCTATTACAGACGAGACCACCTATGTTTTTATGATGTATGCTCTGAACGATCAGGGAGACAGCCATATTATGACCCTGCTCCAGGCGATGGGCGGAAGCCTGTATGATGAAAATGGAAATTTTGCCGTAAATACGCCGGAGGGTATTGCGGCGCTTACCTGGCTAAAGTCCCTGGATGAACAGGGGTATGTGCCTGAGAATGCGGAAAATATCGAATTTGTAGATGTGATAAATCTGTTTTATAACGGACAGATGGCAATCTGTATGTCTAACCTGACGAATTTGTGGGATTACCGCGACCGAGGCATGGAGGTGTTCCCTGTCAATTTTCCCAGCCTGGACGGCAGAGGCTACGTTGTCGCTACTACTAATGGTTTCTGTGTGTTTGATAACGGAGATACAAAAAAAGTTCAGGCGGCAAAGGATTTTGTCCGCTATATCTATACAGATGAGGAATTGATGAAATATACGTTGGGGACCCTGCCGGTCAATCAATCGGTTATGGACAAATATGAGGATGAGATTTGGATGCTGAAGGCTTATAGCGAGAATTCCCCCAACCTGACTACTGTTGTCCGCCTGGACAACCTGAACTGGCAGGGGGTCCGGGATGTTTTCTATCTCAATATCCAGGATCTGCTCAAAGGGACAAAAAGTCCGGAAGAGGTTGCGAAAGCAATTGATGAGACCTGTAATGCCGCCCTGGAACAGGGGCGTCCGAAGTAAACAGGAACAGAGAAAACGCAGGGTGTTATATGCAGCCTGAAATCCAAGGCCGGGATGCAGAAGCGCCGCCCCGGGATATGCTGGTCACATGCGGACTCAGCACACATAATTTCCGGCAAAATGAATTGTCTTAAAAGATTGATATATTTGTCAATCTTTGTTATACTTGATTCAATTAATTGGCATATGAACAAAGAATATACCTGGGTAATCGGTGAGAATGAAAGAGCCACGGCATGGTTCAGGGGAGGATGAAGTAAATGTTAAAGAATCTGGAGCTGTCGAAAAAATTAATCCTGGGGCTGGGAATTATGGTGGCCATATCCGCGGCTATGATGATTATTGCAATTGTAAGCCTGCATGACATTGGAGGACTTGTTAACAGGCTTTATCAAAGCCCTTTTACTGTATCCACCCAGAGTATTATGCTGCAGAAAGAAATACAAAATATGGGACGGGAAATACGTGGCATGGTGCTGTATGAGGACCCTTCTTATTTTGATTCCGTATTAGCCTCCAGCGGCAGGGCCAAAGCAAATCTTGCCCTTGTGGAGAAACGATTTCTTGGTGACCAGCAGTTGATTCTGGATATGTACCAAAGCCTGGACGAAATTGAGGCGGCGGGGAAGGAAATTAACCGGCTTGTTGCCGGTGGAAAAATAGAGGAAGCCAAGAACAGCGCAGATATTGATTTCAGAACGGCTATGAAATCAGGAATAGAAACTTCTCAGGAAATTGTGGATTTTGCATTAGATAAAGCTTTGGAGTTTAATGAGGATGCAGGAATAGCGTTAGAAAATGCCACGGTGATGCTGATCGTTCTGCTGGTGGTTATGGTAGTCCTGTGTATGGGAGTTACCACCGTGCTGTCCAGAGCTGTCAGCCGGCCGATTTCGCAGCTCACAGATGCAGCAAAAAAACTTGCAGCGGGAGCTTTGAATATTGAGATTGACTATTATTCAAAAGATGAGGTGGGGACGTTGGCTGAGATGTTCCGGGAGATGAGCGGCAGTATGAAAGCGGTTATCAAGGATATTGGCCAACAGCTGGGAGCTATGAGTAATGGCGACTTTACGGTTGCCCCGCGGGCGGAATATACGGGCGATTATGTTTCTATAAAAAATGCGCTCATAAATATCAGAGAAAGTCTGTCAAATACACTTAATGAAATTAACCTGTCTGCCGATCAGGTATTCAGCGGGTCTGCCCAGGTGTCTGACAGCGCCCAGACCTTTTCAGAGGGAGCTGCGGATCAGGCCGGTTCTATTGAGGAACTTGCGGCTGCCATAAACGAGATATCATTCCAGGTGCGAGAGACAGCTGCCAATATGGAAGCCGCGCGCCGCCTGACTGCCAAAGCCGGGGAACAGGTGGCGGTCAGTAACCGGCAGATGGAAGAAATGCTCCTGGCAATGGGGGAAATCGGCGCCAAGACGGAACAGATCAGGGCCATTAATAATACGATTGAAGAGATTGCATTTCAGACCAATATACTGGCGCTCAATGCCGCTGTGGAAGCTGCGCACGCCGGGGAATCCGGAAAAGGCTTTGCCGTGGTTGCAGGTGAGGTCCGCAGGCTGGCCGGGAAATCAACGGATGCGGCCAAACGTACATCGGATCTCATTGACGGTACGGTTCAGGCTGTGGAAAAGGGGAGAAAAATCGCTAATATTACAGCAGAATCCCTGCATAATGTCGTGGAAAGCACAAATGAAGTTCTGAATACGGTAGATAAAATTGATGAGGCGGCTCAACATCAGGCGGGGTCTATTGTACAGGTCACACAGGAAATCGATCAGATTTCCTATGTGGTGCAGAATAACTCCGCGACTTCCGAAGAATCAGCAGCAGCAAGCGAAGAACTCAGCGGGCAGGCGCAAATGTTGAAAGAACTTGTGGGCCGGTTTAAGATTGACGGTTCGGAAAATGTGAATCAGGACCATGCTTACATCTATCATTAAAACTGTGGGGCCGGGTTAGGCAGGGAAATAAGCGGTGACTGAACCGGAGAGGAGGATAAGTGTATGTCTCAAAATCCATTTCATGGAAGTTCATCAGAACTAGTGGAATCCGTATTGAACAACGCTCCGGCATCTATCATCGTTTGTTCGGCAGAAAGCCGTGTTCTGCTCTATGCCAATGAGCGTGCCCGCAAACTCTTTTTGAAGGAGGATTACCGTCCGGGTATAACCTGCTATGAAGCGGCCGGGCGCTGTCGTCCATGCCCCTTCTGCCAGTATGAGGAACCGAATTCTTCAGAGTTTACTGTGTGCAATTATATGGATCCGGTTACCCGGAGGATTTACCAGGTGAGCAGCAAGATGATTGACTGGGAGGAAACACGGGCCCATATTGAGTATATTGTGGATGTGACCGGGGCTCAGACGAAGACGGAGCGGTACCGGAACCGTTCGGAAGGCCCGGACCGGACACTGTGCAGTGTTCCATGTGGTTTGTGTATTTACCCAAATGACTGTGTCCATCTGGAAACAGAGCTGAAAGACACCAGGATGAAAATGGAGCACTTGGTTAATTCCATTCCGGGGGGAATAGTCAGCTATGAGATTCAAGGAAAAAAGGCGGTGCCGGACTTTGTTTCCTATGGCCTGCTTGCCCTTTCCGGGCATACCAGAAGCGAGTATAATGAGCTGGTAAAAGGGAACACCATTGACATAATATATGAGGCAGATCGGGGAAGGGTGCTATCGGCAGCGCGCAGTGCGGTCGATAGCGGACGGGTCATGGATATTTCCTGCCGGATCCGGCATAAGGACGGGCATCTGGTGTGGATTCACATAAGCGGCCGCAGGATTGGACCGAAAGCAGACACGATGCGGTTTTACGCTGTTTTCACCGGAATGTCTGAAGACGCCATTCTGTTCCGCAGTATTGCCAATGACACTGCGGAGCGTGTTTATGTCATTGACAAGGAATCCTATGAATTGATCTACACCAGTGAATCCGCCGGGTTTCTCTGTCAGGGGGCGGATTGTATAGGGCAGAAATGCTATGCTGCCCTGTATGGAAAAAATCAGCCATGTGAATTCTGCACGCTGAAGAGTCATAAGCCGGATGGTGCTGCCCACGGCATGGATTACCATGAAAACGGCCGTTTTTACAGTACCCGTTTCCGGGAAACTCTTTGGAATGGTATTCCGGCTTATCTGAAATATGTGCGGGATGTCACCGAGGAAGTGAAAGCCCAAAAAGAGAAAGAACACATAGAGCAATACTTTCAGACACTGGTCAGAAAGCTGCCGGGAGGTGTGGCAGTAGTTCGGATTGAAAAAGATGGGCGTAAGACGCCGGAGTATTTTTCAGACGGTTATGCCATGCTGAGCGGTATGTCAATGGACCAGGTGTGGAAATCATACGGTGAGGACGGCATGGCAGCCGTACATCCGGACGATGTAGAACAGCTGAATGCGGAATTATCCGACTTTATGGCCAGCGGTGAGGAACAACGGGAATTTACATACCGGATAAAAAGGGGAGATGGGGAATATATCTGGATTAAGAATATGACTTCCATGCTCCGGCGCGGGGAGGGCGAGGTGATTCTCTATGCCAGCTACCGCGACTTGACCGTGGAGTTTAAGGAGCAGGAGCAGATTCGCCGTCAATACAGAGAATTGATTCTGCAGCATTACCGGACACCAGGACCAAATGCCTTGATTGTGGGGCACTGTAATATTACCAGAAGCCAGATTACGGAAATCAGCGATTATACGGACTCTGGCCTTCTGGAATGCTTTGGAACGGAGAGGGATGCATTTTTCACAGGCATATCTACTTTAATTCTGGATGAAAAAGAGCGGCGGGATTATATGAATCGTTTTCTCAACGAGCCTACCCGGGCTGCTTTTCAGGCTGGCAAACGGGAACTGGAGCTGGACTGTTTTATCAGGCTGCCAAAGGATGTGAGAGGCCGTTACGTGAAATTTAAGGTAAACCTGGTGGAAGAACCTGACACGGGAGATATCACTGGAATCCTGACCGTTTATGATATAACAGAGCAGACCATTGCGGAACGGAATTTGAAGAAGCTCTCTACTTCAGGATATGATTTAATCGCGGATGTGGACCTGTTTCATGACTTCTGTACGATTTTGAGCGGAAGATTTACAAAAGACGACCTCTGTGCAAAATCAGGGCGCCACTCAGAACGCCTGGCATACATGATGGAAAGACAGCTGGTTCCCAAGGACAGGCCGCGAATAATGAAAATGCTGGAGCCGGAATATATACTGGAGCGGCTTAAGCAGGAGGATCCCTATTCTCTATCCTATTCTATATTGGGTGAGGCGGGAGAAATCCAGACGAAGAAGCTGACTGTTTCCGCCACGGACCTGCGGCTGGGCCGGGTCTGCCTGGCCAGAGCTGATATTACGGATTCTGTAAGGGAACAGCAAGGGTTGCTGAATGTGGTGGCCTATACATTTGAGATGCTGGGAATCATTCACCTGGGAAGCCGGCACATTACCCTGTATACGCATCAGGCGGTGCTTCAGGTCCTGGAACCCAGGCGGGCCAGCATTGACAGCTGGCTTGCGGATATTAAGAAAAAATACGCTCCGAAAGGAGGGGAAGAGGAGGTTGAACGATGCTTTGGATTACAGAACATGCTTGCCCGCCTGGAGGAAAGACCAGGAGGATATGATTTTGTCCTTCCCTATCTGGAGGAGAATCAGATCCGGTATAAGCAGATTAATATACTCTGGGGGGACGGGGACCATAAGATGATCTGTATTGTGCGTCAGGATGTGACCGAGACGATGACTGCGGAGCGCCGGAGCAAGGAAACATTGGAGCAGGCGCTGGCGCTGGCAGAGGAGGCCAACCGGGCCAAAAGCGACTTCCTCTCCTCCATGAGCCATGATATCAGGACGCCGATGAATGCAATTATGGGTATGACGACACTGGCCAGGGCGCATCTGGACGAGCGGGAGAAGGTGGAAAATTGCCTTCGCAAAATCACTCTCTCTTCCCGACACCTGTTGAGCCTGATCAATGATATTCTGGATATGAGTAAAATCGAGCAGTCCAAGATTACGTTAAACAATGACAAGGTATTTCTTTCAGACTTGCTGGAACAGCTGTATTCTATCATAGGACAGCAGGCACAGGAAGCAGGGCTGCAATTTGATGTGAGGACTTCCAATATTATACATCCATACTTTTACGGGGATGCCCTTCGTATCAACCAGATATTAATTAACATACTGGGGAATGCGGTTAAATTTACGCCTGATGGCGGGACGGTAACATTCCTGACCGAGGAACTCCCCACGATCAAGGGACCGGGATATGTCCGGTACTGCTTCACGATTCGTGATACAGGAATTGGTATGCCCGAGTCGTTTTTGTCCCATCTATTCGAGCCCTTTACGCGGAACCGGAATACGGAACATGTCGAGGGAAGCGGTCTTGGACTCAGCATAACAAAGGGACTGATAGAGCTTATGGGCGGCGAACTTCTTGTGGAGAGCCGGGAACGGGCAGGAACTACCTTCAGAGTGGAGATGGAGTACAGAATTGCCCCGGAAGACAATAGAGGGGAATCTGGGGATAAAACGGGAGTTTCAACACCGTCCGGGGCAGACAGGCTTACAGGCCGCTGCCTGCTGGTGGCAGAAGATAATGAGATTAATGCGGAAGTCCTTAGCGAGCTGTTATTGTTACAGGGTGTAAGAACTGTTGTGAAAACAAACGGCGTCCAGGTGCTGAACGAATTCCAGAGCGCGGCTTACGGCACCTATGACGCTGTACTGATTGATATTCAGATGCCGGAGATGAATGGTTATGAGGCAGCACGTGCCATTCGAAATCTGGAACAAAAAACAGGCCGCCATATGCCTATCATTGCGATGACAGCCAATGCTTTTGCGGAGGATATACAGGAGGCTATGAAGGCAGGTATGGATGCGCATGTGGCAAAGCCCATTGATATGTCCGCTCTCATGAAAACTTTGGATAAGCTGCTGGTATAAGGAGAACTGGTACATGATAAAACGCAGTTATAATCTCTTCTTTTCCGCACTGGTTCTCTGCATTGGGAGCTTGAGCGGCTGTCACCGTTTCCCTGGTTCCGGGAATGAGGTGAATATTGTGGAGCCGAAGGCGCAGAGGGATCTGCCTCAGGGAAAGACGCTGACCTTTTTTGCACCTGTGGAAGGAAAATCCAGCGGAGCCGTATCATACAGAAGGTTAATTGACAAATACAATAAAAGCCATGATGTTCATGTTGTATTTGAGGGCATCGCGACTGCGGACGGCTATAATGAGTATCTTGAGGAACGGTTAAGAACCGGAAAGGGCGATGATATTTTTATTGTCAATGAGGACAGTGTAAAGACCCTTGCGCATAATGGGTATTTCCAGGATTTGTCTTCTCTGGAAGCGTTTCAGAAGTTAAACGACAGCGCCAGGGAGGAGGCGGTCATCGGGGATACGGTATATTGCATTCCAATGAATATGACGGCATATGCATTATTTGTCAATATGGATGTGTTAGAGCGGTATGGACTGGAAGCGCCGGACAATCTGGAAGAATTTAAAGTTTGCTGTACTGAGATAAAGGCGCTTGGAGGGACGCCGATCAGCCTTAGCCGCTGGCATGCTACGGCTGTTCCCACTATCGCCAACGGATTATATAAACTCTATGACGGCCCGGATATCCAAAAACACCTTGAATTGCTGAATTCCGGGGAAGAGCAGATTGGGGATTATATGGTGGAGGGATTTGAGGCATTTCAAACCTCTGTGGAGAACGGTTGGTATGGGGATGGGGTGGATGGGGATGCTGCGGATGCACTGCGCGCGGGAGAGAAGGATATTTCTGATTTCACTTCCGGTATGACCGCATTTTATTTTGGGCCCCTGGAATATATCCCTTTGGTGGAAGAGGCAAATCCCCCGCCCGATTATCATGTACAGGGAATTCCCGTTCCGGGAGGAACGGCATTGCTGATTACTGTAGTTTCCCGCCTCTGCGTTAATCCGGACAGTGATAATCTGGACGAGGCCATGGAGTTTGTGTCATATCTGTCCAGCGAGTATTATAAAGAGAGTATGGAAAATGGAACGATTATTCTGCCCGTTTATAAAAGCTCGGATTTTACGCTGAGCAATGAGAAGATGCGGCCTGCATATGATACATATGTATCAGGAATCAGGATTCCGGCAGAGGATATGCACTTGAAGTTTGGCAGTTGGGATGTTGTGCGGGAATTATGTCTTGAAATGTTTAATGGAAGGACAGCTGTGGAGGCCGCAGAGGAATACAATAAAATCCAGCTGGAACAGATTTCCGCATATGATAAACAGGAGAAACACCCTTGAAAATAAAAGAAGGAAGAAAAACGTATAAGTATTTAATTTATATTAGCTGCCTCTGTCTCTTACTGGCGATTGGAGCCATGACGGCTGTAAGCCTGATGAGCGTACAGTCTGTTCGAAAACTGGTGCGGAATACGACGACCAAGAGTATTACGGAGCTGACCGTCAGCAAAGCACAGTTTCTGGATGAAAAGATACATTCAGAGCTGCTGTCCCTTCAGTCCTTTGCCGCAAATCTTGGGGCCTTTGATGATTTGTTTGCCTACCCGGAATTACTGGAAGATTATAAAGAAAAGCACGGGGCGGCCCGCATGTGGATTATTGATACGAATGGAACCTATCAGGACACAGGGGGGATGAATAAGAACTTCGCGGATAAGAAGGAACTATTCACCGAAGCGCTGCAGGGGAACGAGGGAATTACGGATGTATTTCTGGGAGAATTAGGAAGACGTCAGATAATGTTTCAAATACCGATTTATAGAGACGGCAAAGTGGTGGGCGGTCTCTATGAAGCATATCCTGTGGAATTACTGCAGAATGCTTACCACGGTTCTACATACAATGATGCCGGTTACAGCTATGTATTGGATGGTAACGGTTCGATTGTGCTGGCCCCGGTCCGTTTCAGCTATCTCCAGATATATAGTACGATTCAGGATGTCTTAAAGGATGGGGAAAATGATGAGGAATCCATCCGGAAATTTTCAGCGGCCCTGCGGTCCCAGGCCAGCGGTACGGCGGTATTTGACTTTGAGGGAGAGAAACAGTTTCTTACCTTTATGCCTCTTATGCAGAAGCATAACTGGTATTATGTATCGGTTATTCCCCTGAGCATGGTGGAAAAAGACGGTACGGCAATTATCATGCACACCATGAAAATGGCTTTTATCATAACCGCGGCAATCGTATTTTCAGTTGCTGTTATTGCTGCGTTATTTCTGCTGCGCAATAAAAAAAGAAGGGACTACGAACGGTACGTTCAAAATATCAATGAGGCGATTGCGCAAAACATTGATACCGCTATTTTTATAGTGGACGGGCATACCGGCCAGGTAGAGTATGCATTTGAAAATGCAGAGAAGATACTGGGCATCAAACCGCAGAATCTTGGAGAAGACTGCGGCCGGTGTTCCGGCAGCTTTTATGAGACGCTATGCAGTGTCTTAAAAGAGCGGATTGATGAGAAAACAGTAAAAACAATTCCGGTGTATAACGATCTGCTGTCCAGACAAATGTGGATTCAAATTGCTGCCCTGCCTGTAAAACTGCTGGGGGAACTAAAGTACATATTTGCCGTTACAGATGTAACCCACGACAGACAGATACGGGAAAATTTAAATGCCGCGGTTGCCGCAGCCGAACATGCCAATGCATCGAAAAGCGTGTTCCTGTCCAACATGTCCCATGATATACGGACACCTATGAATGCAATCGTTGGAATGACAAAGCTGGCGGAGATTCACATTGAGGACCGCGAAAAGGTAAAGGACTGTCTGTATAAGATAGGAATTTCTTCGAAACATTTGTTAGAGTTGATTAACGATGTACTGGATATGTCAAAAATCGAAAGCGGCAAGCTGGTCCTCACTTCGGAATCATTTTCCCTTACGGAGCTGATTCAAAGGAATATTGCGATTGTAAACCCGCAGTACCAGGCAAAAAACCAGGTCTTTGTGACAGAAACAAAGGATATCCGCCATGAATATCTGCTGGGTGATTCCCTGAGGTTTAACCAGGTCTTGTTAAACCTGCTTTCCAATGCCGGTAAGTTTACACCTGAAAATGGAACCATTACGTTAACGGTTAAAGAACTGCCGCAGAAGCATTCAGGCCATGCCGTTTACCGGATTGCAGTAGCTGATACAGGCATCGGCATCAGCCCTGAATTTCTGCCAAAACTCTTTCTGCCCTTTGAAAGGGAGAGAAGCCGGCATCAAAATCAGGCGGAGGGAACCGGACTGGGTCTTGTTATCTCTAAAAATATCATAGCGGCGATGGGGGGCCAGATTTATGTGGAAAGCCGTTTGGGGGAAGGTTCTGTATTTACCGTGGAGGTAGAGCTTCCGCTTTCCAAGGAAGCGGATGACGAGCTTTGCGGCCGGACTGGCCCACGGGACTCCCGAAATATTTTCACAGGCAGGCGTTTTCTTCTGGTGGAAGACAATGAGTTAAACTGTGAGATTGCCTCTCAGCTGCTGGAGGTATCCGGAGCGGCTGTGGAATGCGCTCCCGACGGAGCGGAGGGGGTAAAGGCGTTTGAAGAGAAGGACCCCGGTTATTTTGATGCGATTCTCATGGATATCCAGATGCCGGTCATGAATGGATATGAGGCTGCCAGGCGCATCCGTAAATCCACGCATCCGCAGGCAGGGAGTATTCGGATTATAGCAATGTCCGCCAACACATTTTCGGACGATGTGCATGCAGCGCTGGAATCCGGTATGAATGCACATGTCGGTAAGCCCATTGATATGGATGTGCTTGCAGACGTATTGTCTGCAGTTTTGTAGGTACAGAAGCATTTCGTTCTGACGTTTACATCATATACCAATAACCAAAAGCTTTTTTGCTTCATGAATTCCCTGTGAAATCATAATTTCTATTGTAAAATGAAACTCCCCGGCCATTAGCTCCTCTAATTTCATGGAAAAACCAGCGGCATCTTTTTCGGCCAGGAAAAGGTCAAATTCCTCAAAACAGGAAAGATAGTAGTGGATTCTGCCCTCATCCGTTTTCCATATGTCTTTCAGGGAATATCCCCAAAAGAGCAGCTGAAGCAGCTCTTTGTAGACAGTACGAATGGCCTTATAAGGGGCAAAGCATTTAAGAAGCTCCAGTGTAGCGTAGCCGATTAATTCATACTGCTGACTATTCTTTAAAGCAGCCAAACGTTTTCTGCATGTTTGCAGGCCGTCCTCTGTCAAGGCCTGTATGGTGCCTTCGGCCACGTCCCGGCAGGATAAGGTGAGAAACTGCAGGCTCTGCGCCATATCCAGGAGCCGTTTGCGGACGGCAGGGTTTTTAAAGTCGCAGTTTTTTACAATCTCATGTGAAGGGAGGACTCTTGTGCCAATCCGTTTGGCGGATTTTGTTGCCCCAACGCCGTTTAGCAGGGAAAGCGCCCTGCGGACTGTGCTCACTGAGACCTGTTTCTCTTGGGACAATTTGTTGAGAGAAGGAAGAAGGGTATCAGCAGGGTACACGCCATTGTTGATTGAAACAAGTAAATCCATAGCCAGCGAATAGCAGATCTGGGATGCCTTATTATAAGAATTCCACTGAAATGCGACTTCCTGTTCCGGCGGAGGCATCGTGATTTTTTCATCATAAAACCGGCACAGTGCCAGAGACAGGCTGTCCTGAGAAGCATAAACCAATTCCCGCAGGCAATCCCAGTCCTGTTTTATACAGCAATCCCAAGAACGCGGGAGAAAATCTTTGATTATAAAGGTACGCCATGGATTATCCCGCATATTAAAGAATGGGTTTTCACAGAACATGAAAATCTGCCAGACAAGCCGGAAAAGCAGATTGTTCCCTAGCGCGGTGTAAGCCCGGACAACATGTTCAAACGTGGTTGTCTGGGGCAGTGAATGGCTGTCTTCAAGCTGGCGGAGATTGCCGTAAATCTCAGCAGGAATGTTTTTAAAACCAATCCATTGGGCATGGCCCAGTAGCGGGCGCAGGGATTTACTTAAATCAATCAGGATGTTTTTCCTCTGCGCATAGAACATCTGAATATTCTGTTCAATTTCTTCTTTTCCGTAATTCCTGACTACCGTAGTCCCTATATTTGTGGAAATGGTGACCAAGCCATCCCGCTGCAGCTGCTGATAAGCCGCGCGCATCGTATCAACGGAGACAAAGAAATCAGCGGCGGCGTTTTCGATGGAAGGCAGAACATCACCAAACCCATAGATTCCAAACTGAATGTGTGTTTTTAAAACACTGTAGACAACCTGATACCGTTCCATATTGCCTTTCATGCAGGGCACCTCATTTCGCGTCAATCATTATATGTAAATTAGTATAGCATGAAAAGGAGTGGTTATCTACAGAATGTGAGAATTGTTTCTAAACCATATGTGCAAAGAATAGATGGGGGTGTCGCAAAAGTAGATAAATAATCTACTGGAGCAACAGCTCCTTTTCTGTATAAAAACAGAAAAGCAGGCTCCGAAGAGTCCGCCATCCGTGGTATAATTAAGTACGCGAATAAATAATTACACTACTAAAGATTATACCGAACTTGGCCGCACGTATCAACTGGTTTTGCCATTAAGTTTGGAAGGGCTGGTTCCGAACGATGATTTGGTCTGACTGCTGAGCCACGAATTGGAGGATTTAGACTATACAAAGCTTTATCAGGCCTACCAACTTCATGTGGTTGTTAGCCGGACAAAAAGCGCCGGATCACAGTACCATTGCCCGGTTCCGTTCCGGTTTCTGGGTTTTAACTATCCGAGTGTTACCGCTGATTCAGGATATGAAAGTGAAGAAGGGTACAGCTATCTGCGGGAGGAGGGGCAGCAGCCATACATCAAACCTCAAACCTATGAAAAATGGAAAAAAGGAGTTTTAAAAGGAACTGCGGGTGATCTGCCTGAAAAAGCAGCGCAGCAAAAGTGGGTATGAGTCTGAGGTGACAGTATACGAATGTGAGGACTGCACCGGCTGCCCCTACATAGAAAAATCCAGAATGAGCGGACTGGAAGCTATTTGTTTGATCTAAAAGCGAGTGCATAAATACAAGAAAAGCCGTATGCTTATTAAAGTATACCCAAAATCAGGAGAAAGTCGATCGAAAATGATTTTCTCCTGATTTTTTTCTATATACAGAGCGAGGGTGCCGCTCAATCATCTATTTTGATGATTTTGCGACACCCCCCACTTACATAATATTACCCAATTGCACCTGGAAGTACCAGTGCAAATAAAAGGGTTAATATCATAATGGAGACAGACATGATGATTTGTGCTACAGTGTAAGTTTTCAAACCGCCGGTTACGGTAAATCCCGATAAATTACTTACGACCCAGAAACCGCTGTCATTGACATGTCCCACACTGATTCCTCCCGCCAGTGCGGCCAGTGCGATATAGACAGGGTGGATGGACACGCTGGGAGCAATGGTCGCCATGATTGTCATGGCGGTAATACCGGCTACTGTACCGGAACCTTGGGCAATACGGAATATGCAGCCGATAAAATAAGCCAGGAACAATACCTTTATTACGGAACCGCTATTGATGCTCAATGTTGTGACCAGGGCATTTCCGATGTCAGTGGCTGAGATGATGGAACCGAATGAACCTCCGGCTCCAGTTATGAGCAGAACAATACCGGCTTGCTTTAATGCCTCTCCTGCGGATGCCTCAACCTTGTCCCGTCCCAGATACTTGTAACCAATCAGATAGGAACAGAGTGTTCCCAACAGGATAGCAATGATCTTATTGCCGAGGAATTGGGCTACCATAGGTGTCTCGTCATAGATGGCGTCAGCCCCTGTGCCTGTAAGGATACATACAACAGGAATCAGTATGGGAAGAAAGGATACCAGGAAAGAGGGCTGCTTATCTGATTCTAATTCTTTTTCTTCGCTGAACAATTCCGCGTTGGGGTTCATATCCTTTTCAGGTTTAAAAAAGCCGGTATCATGTATTTTTGTATAGATAAATACGGAAACAACCGTTGCGATAGCTCCGATAATCAGGCCCATGATTACCATGGTTCCCAGATTGAAATGCAGCAGATCCGCTGCAGCCAGAGGGTTGGGGGTAGGAGGCACCAGAGTCTGCGCAATGCCGTCTCCGATGGTGAGAGCGCCTACTACATAGGCCAGAGGTTTGTTCACCTCTTTGGCAACTGCAATGCCAATGGGGATCAGTATGATAAAGGTTACATCGAAGAATACGGGAATAGCCAGTATGAATCCGGCTATTGCCACGGCATACAGTACAAATTTATTGGGAACAGAATGTACAATGGTTTTTGCAATTACCTTAGCAGCTCCGGTATCGCTCATGAGCTGTCCCAGAATCACTCCAAAGCCGATAGGCAGTCCTATGCTGGCCATCATATTGCCAAAACCAGAGGCAATCGTGTCAATGGATGTGACAAAACCCAATCCGCAGGATACGCCCATATAGATACTGGCAATGACTAAGCTGATAGCGGGATTCAGTTTGGGTATAAGTATAAGCGCAATCATCAGAGCGATTGCAACGATTAAGTTAACGACAAGTAATGTACCTGACATAATATCCTCCTCCAATAGATGTTGATTTTATATGTGGACCGCACCTATCCACGGTACGGTTCATTATCTGAATAAAAACAATTACCAAAGATTTCCCTCTTCGTTAAAAACCCAGTCTTTCGGCGGGCCGGATACGATTACATGGTTTGATTCTTCCGCTTCCTTTAACATAGCCTCAGATATGTAAATCTCCTCTAAGTTCATCGTATCTTTTATTCTCACCACTCTCGGATGTTCGCGGTCAATATAATTGCAGGTGCGCAGGGCAATCTGTATACATGTTTTGTCAGAATGGGTAAACAGCGGTATTTTAGGTGTGCAGAGCACTGTGGATGTCACCACATTTGGATATGTACAGTCCACATCAATTTTATCCACCAGCCGTTTGGTTGTTACGTCTGCAAGCCCCAGTCCGTTGCAGTTTCCATGTGTCTCATCTGTCAGATCCAGAACCGCAATGTGCTGGATTTTAATGCCCTCGTTAATATAAGGAACAGCAAACCGTCCTGTTATGTTGGGGTCCATGCCATCTCCGCTGATATCTTTGCCAATCCGGTCCACCACCAGAACGTCGATGTTGTCAAAATAAATCTTTCCCAGCCTCTGTTTGGAGGCAATTAGCAGTTTGGGCTCCTCTTCATATATTTCTTCCTTCAGCATACCTTTGATGATACAGGTCTGGTCAAAGGCATTCTCCACCAAAGCCAGAGCTCCGATTACAGGCGCATGTTCCAAAACGACCTTTCCAATGACAGGAAGCATGGTCCCAAGTTCGCAGAAGCCGTTGCGATGGACTGTCTCAGCTCCTTTTTGTTTCCCAAGACCAATAACAGCCATCTTCATGATGCCGCTCTCGTAGGGACCCCTGAAGGCCGTATGGGCTTTTACACGTCCGCATAGTATGATGGCGTCAGCCTCATATGCGTATCGGTCTACATAGACCGGCATACCGTCAGGTGTCTCGCCAACCTGAACCACTTCCATGGTAGCCTTGATAGGGCATCCCATAGTGTCCTCTGTAACATGGTAACTGGCCAGTATTTCACGCTGCCCCTGGGCAGTGGCTCCTCCATGACTTCCCATAGCCGGGAATATGAAGGGACTTCCGCCGCATTCCTTCACAAAATCCACAATGGCCCGGATGATTACTGCTATATTGGCAACTCCGCGGCTTCCGCAGGTTATGGCAACACTTGCGCCTGGTTTGATTCGGGCCCTCAGTTCCTCACGATCAAGTTCACTGCGTACAATTCCCGGAATCTCATTAATATCAATATGGCTATGGTCCAGAAGCTGTTTGACTTTTACCATTTTTGGAAGTCTTACACTGGAAGCCAGTTCTGTTATTATATTTCCTTCTTTTTTAGTCTCTAATGCCATAAGTGCCTCCTCCTGGTGTTAAAGCAGTACACCGTTTTTGAAAATCATGATTTCTCTGTATCCGTAGATTTCATTTTTTGTATGTTGGCCGGATGCCGTTTGTATCATCAGGTCCCAAAGCTCATGGGCTGCATCATCAAACGTTTTTCCGTCCAGTATGGTTCCGGCGTTGTAATCTATCCACCTCTCCTTGCGCTCATAAAGAACATTGTTGGAGGCTATTTTTATGGTAGGAATAGCTGCGCCCAAGGGATTGCCCCTGCCGGTGGTGAAGAACAGGATTTGGGCTCCGCAGGAGAGCAGGTCCGTTATGGATACACTGTCATTTCCGGGACCGGTCATAAGGTTCAGACCTGGTTTTATACAACGCTCCCCATATTGCAGAGTACCTGTCACCATGGCCTTGCCGCCTTTTTGTATACAGCCCAGGGATTTTTCTTCCAGCGTGGTAATACCGCCCCTTTTATTCCCGGGAGAAGGATTCTCATAAACAGGCTGGCCGTAATCCAGATAATATTGTTTGAATCCATTGATTAGTTCCACTACCTGATGAAATGTTTTGTCTGAGTCGGAGCGGTTCATCAGAATGGTCTCAGCGCCAAACATCTCAGGAACCTCGGTCAGGACAGCGCTTCCGTCCAATGCGGTAATGCAGTCGGCAATGCGTCCGCAGAGGGGATTGGCTGTCACTCCTGAGAACGCGTCGGAACCGCCGCATTTAAAAGCGATTTTTAGTTTGCTCACAGGTACATCCTCGCGTTGGTCCTGGCTTAGTTCCTGGGCAAGCTCACGAATCAGCTCCATACCATACTCAAGTTCGTCCCCTTCCACATCCTGAGTCACCATCATTTTAACACGGCTCTCATCAATTTCTCCTAAAACAGGAAGAAAATGTTCTAAATCATTATTTTCGCATCCCAAGCTTACCAACAGTACGCCTCCTGCATTGGGATGATGGACAATGCTGGCCAGGATTTTTTGTGTTGTTTCAAAATCATCACCGAGCTGGGAACACCCTGCGTTGTGGGGATAGGCATAAATGCCGTCACAGAGTTCCCCGCATTCCCTGGCCGCCATGTCGGCCAGCATCCGTACCGTTGTATTGACGCATGATACAGTGGGGATGATCCAAATCTCGTTTCGTATACCCACGTTTCCATCCTTGCGGACGTATCCGCGAAATGTACGTGAAATACCGGAAACATTGGCCGGGCGGGGGATATCAGGCTCATAAGTGTAGGTGAGCATGCCTTTCAGGTTAGTTGCAAGGTTATGACTGTGTACCCATGAGCCCTTTTTGATGGGACAGGAGGCATGTCCGATGGCATATCCGTATTTAATAACCGCTTCCTCTGCTTCTATATCTCTGAGAGCGATTTTGTGTCCGAAGGGGATGTCCTCCTGGGCGGTAACCTCAGTCTGGCCGGCTATAACGGTCTGTCCCCTTTTTATGGACTCTACCGCCACAGCAACATTGTCATGTTCCTCGATTTTTATGAGTTTTCTCTCCATTTGGGAATTCTCCTTTCAATAATATATATTACAAATATATTTGTAATATATCAGACTCTGCAAAAGTATAGGAGAAACCATCTCTGTGGAATTCTCCTATTCAAAATTCTGAATTCTGGCAGGCCGCTGTTAATAGTAGTATTCAAAGGCTTCCTGCTTGGCAGTGAGAATATGTTCTCTTACTGCGTTCTCCAGCTGGCTCTCGTCTCTGAGTCGGAGAGCCTCCAGGATGGCAAGATGCTCATTGATGGACCTCTGGTAATTCATGTTGCGTTGGGATGTAAGGATACGGATTCTGTGGTTATGGTCATTTACCACCCGGAACATGTCCTTCAGCATAAAGTTATTGGTATGGCTAGTCAGGGTATTGTGAAGTTCCCGGTCCAACTCAATGTAATAATCCCGCTGCTGTTCGCCCTCCTTTTCATGAAATGTTGTGGAGAAGGAGGTGTACATATGATCAATCCATTCATTGACAATGTAGCGGCAGGCTGAACGGGCAATAAACGGTTCGTTCAGCAGTCTGACTTCATAGATGGAGTAGATCAAATCCAGTGTAATGTCACTGACAAGCGTGCCACGCCTTGGATAAATCATCACAAAGTGTTCTTTCTCCAGCTTTTGTATGGCCTCGCGGATAGGGGTTCTGCTGACTCCCAGTTCCTTTTGGAGCTGTTCTTCCGAAACATCACTAAGAGGAGGCATCTGTCCGGATATAATTCTATTTTTTAGTTCCTGATATGCATAGTCTGATTTGTTTTCCAACGTCCTCTCCTTTCTGCTGGTATATGGGAAATATATCACAAATATTTAAAAAACACAATATTTCTTTGCGGTTTCTTTGAAAATTGTAAAGTATGCACATTTTTTAAATGGTTTTTTTGTGAGATTTTAAATATGGAAGAATTGTGCGCGGAATGGTATTATAGAATTAATATATCACAAATATATCACTAATATTTTATCGACCCATTCAGTATTTTAATTTATGCACAAGGAGGCAGCAGTACATATGGAACACTATCTGATTACCATTGACAGCGGAACAACGAACACCCGAGTTGCTCTGTGGAACCAAAAGAAGGCATGCGTGGATATTTATAAGAGCGAAATTGGAGTCAGAGTCACAGCTGTAGAGGGTAACAATAAAAGGCTGGCCGGAGCCATACGTGAAGGCATCCAGACATTATTAAATAGAAATAATCTGACAATCCATCAGATTGCATCTGTTTATGCATCCGGTATGATTACTTCCAATGTAGGACTTACAGAGGTTCCGCATATAGAGGCTCCTGCAGGATTAGAGGATTTTGCGGCAGCGGTGAGAGCTGTGCTCATTCCGGAGGTGTTTGAACTCCCCATTCACTTCATCCCGGGCCTGAAAAATTCCAATGCTGTGGATATGGATACCCTGGAATCCATGGATATTATGAGAGGGGAGGAGACAGAGGCACTGGCTTTGCTATCTCTTATCACGGTAAAAGGGGCTGTCCTTCTCGCGCTGCCCGGTTCGCACAATAAGTTCGTGACTACGGATCGGTCTGGGAGACTGACGGGGTGTCTGACCACCTTGTCCGGCGAGCTGCTGTCAGCCATCACCAATCATACCATTATAGCGGATGCGGTTAACCATTCCTTTGCTTCTGCTCATTATAACTGGGAAATGGTGCTGAAGGGCTTTAAGACAGCCCGGGATACCAGTCTGACCAGGGCGGTATTTACAACCCGTATTCTGAACCAATGTCTGTCCGCATCTCCAAAAGATTGCGCCGGTTACCTGCTGGGAGCAGTGCTTTCTTCTGATATAAGTGCTGTTAAAAAGAGCAGCGCGCTCATGCTGAGCCCGGACATGCAGGTGGTAGTGGCCGGGAAGGAACCTCTTAGGAGCGCCTTGACCAGGCTGTTTGAGGAAGATGGTTCATTCTCTGATGTGTCAGGGTATGATTCAGGAGAATTGCTGCTCTCCGGATACGGGGCGCTGCTTATAGCTGTTTATAATGGAGATTTTTAGGGAGGATAGGATAATGGATGAGAGAAATAGGCAGCAGATGATTCTGCAGATGATTAGGAAGGAAAAAATAGTTGCAATTGTAAGAGGTATCCCATCCGGGCTGATCCTGGATACGGGACGGGCTCTGGCAGACGGCGGAATTTGCATGATGGAAGTCACCTTTGATCACAGCGGACCTGAGGGAATAAGGGAGACGCTCCATTCAATCGCATTGCTGAAGGAACACCTGTCCGAACGTATGCATATTGGCGCTGGTACGGTTCTCACAGCAGAGGAAGCAGAAGAGGCTTATAGAAGCGGTGCAGAGTATATCATATCTCCTAATGTTGACAGAAGTGTGATTGAGAAGACAAAGGAACTGGGACTTATATCCATGCCTGGTGCATTTACGCCTTCTGAGATTGTGGATGCGTATAATTATGGGGGCGATATCATCAAATTGTTTCCAGCAGGACTTTTAGGAGTATCCTACATAAAGGCGGTCCGTGGTCCACTATCCCACATTCCGATGGCAGCAGTGGGAGGCGTGACCCCGGAAAATATATGCCAGTTTACTGCCGCCGGTGTTGCCTGCTTTGGGATAGGGAGCAATCTTGTAAACCAATCACTGACAGTCAGCCATGATTTTGAAAATCTGACTGAAAGGGCACTGGCTTTCCGGAACGCTTTGGGAGAATAGAAGTAAAGAAAGAATTGTCTTATGTATGCCTTCGGTTATTAACCGGAGGCTTTTTCTATGATTATTAAACGCCCTGAAAAATACTGGTTAATCAGAAAAACTAATTGATGTGTTGGTATAGTTAATTATTGTTAATGTTTGACAGTTTTATACGAAGGGGTTAAAATCATAGTTAGTGTTTATCTAAGCAGACATTAAACGGATGTTATCTCTGAATGACTTTTACACCATAAGGCTTATTTTAATCCCGCTGCTTTCTGATATCCGCTTTGGAATGTGGCATATACGGAACACGATAAATTTTAAAGTACAAAGGAGGGGGATTAAATGGGGAGGATAATCAGGAAATTAGGCGGGGTTTTTGTTCCAATCATTTTTTGCACAGCTCTTATATTTACAGCGCATATGTCACTTGATTTAACGGATGATTTACAGGGGAATGCCAGGGTCATAAATTATATTGGTATCGTTCGGGGAGCAACACAGAGACTGATTAAAAAGGAATTGAATCATGTACCGGATGACGAGTTGATTTATTTTCTGGATAACATATTGTCAGGACTTTCAAGCGGGAGTGATGAATTAAATCTGATAAAACTGGATAGCGAAGAATTCCAAACCATGTTAATAGAAATGCAAAATGACTGGGAAGATATTAAAGCGCAGATATACAATTATCGGAAAGATCCTTCCAATCAGATGCTTTATGAATTGAGTGAAGATTATTTTAGATTAGCCAATGATACAGTGTTTACGGCTGAAGAATATACGGAGCATACGGTACAGAATGCAAGAAAGTCACTGGTGATCACCAATATTATATTTGGATTAATGGCTTTTGGCTGTTCTGTTTTTACCATTTGCCAGGAAAAGCGCCGGAAAAAATTAATTGAGGCTGAAAAGGAAAATATAAAAAAGAGCGAGCAGTTGTCAAGAAGAGCCCAGGAGTTAATGGCGCCTATGAATGAGATATCAGAATTAATGTATGTCTCAGACATAAATACGTATGAACTGCTGTTTGTCAATGAAGCGGGAAAGAGAATGTTTCAGATTGACGACAGCCAGCCGAATATAAAATGCTATAAAGTTTTACAGGGATTTGAAGAACCCTGTCCTTTTTGTACCAATAAGCTGCTTAAAGCGGATGAAACATATTCCTGGGAGTATACAAACCCTATAATAAAAAAACATTATCTTTTGAAAGACCGCCTGATTGAATGGGATGGACGCACAGTCCGGATGGAAATTGCTTTTGATATTACAGAAGCTAATAATGAAAAAAATGAATTAAAAAGAAGACTGAAAAGAGATGATATACGCCTTGCATGTGTAAGGGAACTTTATAATAATCGCAACATACAAAGCGCAATCACAAAGGTTCTGCAATATATAGGAACACTGTTTTCGGCAGAACGTTCCTATGTTTTCCGGTTTCATGACCAGTATTATTCTAACATCGCAGAATGGTGTAAAGAAGGTGTTTTGCCACAAATAGACAATTTACAGAATATCCCAATCGGTGATTATCAAGTATGGCTGGATGAGTTGGACAAGCACAAAAAGCTGGTTATTAATGATATTGAAGAAATAAAGGATACATTCCCGAAGGGCTATGAACTGCTTGTCCAACAGGGAATACGAAATATTATATGGGTACCCATGATGAAGAATGGAAAAGTAAATGGGTCAATAGGCCTGGATAATCAGGATTTGGGCCTGGCTGAAGTAGCGGTTCCATTTTTGCAGACTATCCAGTATTTTCTTTCTCTGACCATGCAGCGAAATGAAAATGAAACAATGTTATTTGAGATGAGCCAAATAGACCGGTTAACTTCTTTTTACAATAGAAACCGTTTTATACAGGATGTATCTGAATTAAAAGAGTGCAAAGAATCTGTAGGAGTGGTCTATTTAGATATTAATGGGCTTAAAGAGATTAATGATTCCTTTGGCCATGACACGGGGGATAAGATGATTAAGGAATGCGCTGATATTGTGAAAAACAGCGTTGATTCAAAGTACCTTTACCGTATTGGCGGCGATGAGTTTGTAATAATTTATGTGGATATTACCGAGGAATCCTTTTGCGATAATGTTCAGCTGTTAAAAAATGCTTTTGAGAAGAGCAAATGTCAGGCAGCCATAGGATGCAGATGGAATGAAGAATGCACTCATATTCAGGATATTATCAAAGAAGCGGATGAATTAATGTATGATGATAAAAAGCGGTTCTATCAGGGACACCATGCAACGGGCCGCTACAGGCATAATAATGACATACTGCGCTCCTTGGCTGAGCCTGATGTGCTAAACGAAAAAATAGAGAATCATAATTTCAAAGTGTATTTGCAGCCTAAAATAAATGTGGATGATTGCAGGATGGTGGGTGCAGAAGCATTGATACGTTACCGGGATGAAAATGGAGCGATCATAGCACCAGATAAATTCATTCCAGTTTTAGAAGACACATACCTGATCAGTAAGATTGACTATTATGTATTTGAGGAGGTATGCAAAACCCTGAGTATCTGGGCCAGGCAGGGGAAGTCTGCCGTTACAATCTCCAGTAATTTTTCAAAGCTCACTTTTATGGACGATCGTTTTATAAAAAGATTGGAAGAGATCAGCGACAAATATCATGTTCAAAGAAATTATTTGGAAATAGAGATTACTGAGAGCGCCAATTTTACAAATTTGGACACATTGGTAACAAGAATCAATCAAATAAGAGATTCTGGATTCAGAGTTGCAATGGATGACTTTGGGGTGGAAAGTTCAAATTTAGCGCTGCTGTCATTAGTGAAATTCGATATATTAAAAATAGATAAAGGGTTTGTAAAAGATATTATTTCAAATAAAAGAGCACAGATAATAATTGGGATGATGACAAGAATGTGCAGTGAAATGGGAATTCAGTTAGTTGCTGAAGGGATAGAGGACGGGCAGCAATTTGAGGTTCTAAGAGAATATGGTGTCAAAACTGTGCAGGGCTATTTGTTTAGCAGGCCTATATCAATTTCAGAGTATGAAGAAAAGTATATGCAGGGGCCCTGATGCACCAGGAGGATATTCCAGCGGATGAATTCAGGCTGCAGCAATGCGTTAATAAAGCAGGGATTGAAACTTTATTTCTTCCTGCAGCCTGAGGGCCTGCAATGTTTTTGTGGACGGAACATAAATGCAGTAAACGGGGCTATATTAAATATCTTTTTAACATGCGGGTCAATTCCATAACGTCAATAGGCTTTGCAATATGAGCGTTCATACCGCATTCCAGGCAATGCTGTATATCATCCGAAAAAGCATCCGCACTCATAGCAATAATTGGAACAGATAAGGCATCCGGATGATCCAGTCCCCTGATTGCTTTCGTGGCCTCATATCCTGTCATATGCGGCATCCTTATATCCATGAGAATAGCATCGTAATATCCCTCGGGTGACTTTTGGAATTTATCCAGACAAATCTGGCCATCCTCGGCCCAATCCAATACCACTCCCAAATCAGATAACAGCTCATTTGCAATCTCCCAGTTAAGTTCATTATCCTCGGCGAGAAGGATGCGGCGCCCGGACAGCTCCATACCCTGGTTCAATGTCCGGCTATTTGGTGTATCAACTCCCATATATTGGCGCAGCGCATAGAACAATGTGGATTTAAACAGAGGCTTGGAAATGAAGCCGCTGATACCCGCCTCCCGTGCTTCCGCTTCAAATTCGCTCCAGTCGTATGCAGAAATAAGCAGTATAGGTACTTCATCTCCTAAATTGCGCCGTAGTTCTCTGGCAACCTGAATCCCATTCATGCCAGGCAGTTTCCAATCTAACAGGATTATTTGATAATCGTCCCTTCTGCTGTGGTGTTGGATTACCAAATCTATGGCCTTTTCCCCGCTTAATGTCCATTCAGCTTTTATACCAATGGATTTCAGCGCATTCATAGCTGTTCTGCACAATAGCTCGTCATCGTCAACCACCAGCATATTCCAGGAAGGGAGCACCATATCCACCTCCATTGCGGCAGCTTTTTCAAAATCAAATGTAATACGGAATTCAGTACCTTTGCCAATTTCACTTTGAACCTCAATGCCTCCTTCCATCGCGTCTACAATGTACTTTGTAATCGCCATTCCCAAACCTGCACCCTCTGTTTTATGTACCCTGGCACCATCTGCCCGGCTATAGGATTCATATATTTTTTTCAGAAAATCCTGTGACATGCCGATTCCATTATCCTTGACATTGATATGAATTCGGACATAGTTTTCTCCTTTTGGAGATTTTTCTTCAGAAAGGGATAATCGTATGGCTCCTCCCTCCGGTGTATACTTGGTTGCATTCGACAAGAGGTTCAATAATACCTGATTCAGGCGTACACCGTCGCACCATACATTTTCTGTTAATATATTATCAACATGAATATCAAAGGTTTGTTTTTTTGCCTTCACTTGTGGCTGCATAATGTTAACAATGCCTTCAGTAACTTCTTGCAAAGAAATCTGCTCGGTTGTTAACGTCAATTTACCACTTTCAATTTTAGACATATCTAAAACATCATTAATCAGCCCTAATAGATGTTTGCTGGACAATGTGATTTTTCTCAGACAACTCTGTACCTGTTCCCGGTCATCCATGTGGGCTGTTGCAATGGCGGTCATGCCTACTATTGCATTCATGGGGGTACGGATATCATGGCTCATATTGGCTAAAAATTCACTTTTGGCCTTGCTGGACTCAAGTGCTGTCTGACGGGCCTTTTCCAGTTCATGCAGCTGAGAACGGGTCATGGAGTAATACCGAAGAAAAATCAATGTCAAAATAAATAGAACAGAAGCGCAGGACAGCAACGTCATGACCATACGCTGACTGCTCAGACTGTTTATGGTATCGTCCAATATACCATAAGGCATTACCGCTACCAAATACCATTCAGAATAAGGCAATGGTATGCCATAAATTTGCCGTTCTTCCCCATTCACTTCAAATGTGGCAGCATACTTTTTATGATCTTTCAGAGCAATACCAAATTCATCAATAGAATTTTCTTCAGATGAATCGTTTTCTGCAAGAGCAAGATGCTTTTGCAGCTCTTCAAAAAAAGGCCACAGTTCGGTGTTGGGATTTTGTATTACAAAACTGCCGTCCGGCCTGATAATATGGTAATACATCAGCTGCCCTTTATCCTCCAGGGAAAGAAAATCAGTGATGTATTCCAGCGGCACCGCTGCTATCAGGCCAGTGCTCATATCGCCATTCTGCATAGGATAAGCAGCATCAACACCAAATAATACCACTTCATTTTCATCTGAATCAACACCTACGGCAACTCGCTGTACACTCTGTAATAATGCTTCTACAAAAGGTTCTGGGTTGAGCGGCTGTATTGGGTGTCCGTAAAGAGTTTCGAAATTTCCCTCAGCAGAACAAAGCGCTAAATAGTCAAAATCCCTGACCTGTGCCCTGTAAATGAGTTCCTCATATAGTGCCTCTTTGTCGTTGTTATCTGTTGAAACCACAGAAACAATGCCGCTGACCTGATCAAAACGCAATTTAATTACTGTTTCAAAGTGTCGGGACATTTGTTCATTCATTCCGGACATATAGATCTCTCCAACTTTGTAAACGGCCTTTCTGCTCTTTTGACTCATATAAATTCCCAGAATGCTGAAAATAACAATACTAAAGATAAGGAGCCCAATGAAGCTGTATATCAGAAATTGTATCGTAGTATCATTTTTTTGTCTGCCTGCCATTGACGTTATTCCTCCCTAATGTGTAATCTCTTTCATGCCAATTTTACGGTTTTATTATAAAGGTTATCTTTATCAACGTGCAATACCCATATTGGTAAGGAGTGCAAATAGGTTACAGCTTTTCATGCTGACAAGTGTGGAACTTCATGATATAATCCAGACAGAGGAGATACGATATGAAACCACAGGAAACAAAATTTACATTTGTATATAACGAAATTAAACAGCGCATTTTGGAGGGCCAGATACTTCCTGGAAATTCTTTATTATCTTCAAGGATGTATTGCGAGCAGTTTCATGTAAGCAGATACACGATTAACCATGTTTTTGAAGCATTGCGGGAAGAAGGGCTGATTGAGATTCAGCCCCGCCTTGCTCCAATCGTTGTTTCAGGAAAAGATACGCCTGATTCATTGAATACTGTTTTTGAAATTTTGAAGCAAAAGCAGACTATATTGCAGGTATATCAGACCTTTACGCTAATACTGCCACCCCTTTTTGTTTTTGCCCTGCAGGGCTGCGATGTGGAGATTATGCCGCACTATAAACAGGCTATGAAGGTACTGCGTTTGGGGCGCTTTACCGGCGGATGGCGTATTCCTTCTAATTTGGGATATGATATATTAAGGATAGGAGGAAATCCCTTATTCGGCGAACTTTATTCTGCATTTGGCCTTTACAATAAGTTTTCATTTTTCATAGAGGAATGCCCCTGTTTCAGGAAACACTTTTTACAGAAGCCTGCACCTGCGAACAGCGTTATTATAGACATATTAAAGGGCAAAGATCCGTCTGCAAAGCACCGCCAGTTATTAAATATGTATCAGGCTCTTACAGACTCCATTGAAAGCACACTAAAAAATTTAAGGGACACGACGCCTGAATGTCCTGTGCAAACGGGGGTGCCCTTTGCGTGGAATCCCATGCGCGGCCAGGATTATTATTACTCGAAGATTGTTGACGACCTGAATTTGAAAATCGGCCTTGGAGAATATTCGATTGGCATGTATCTTCCATATGAAAAGCAGCTGGCCGGACAGTATAATGTCTCTTTATCCACTGTCAGAAAGGCATTGTCAGAACTGGAACAGAGAGGGTTCGTAAAAACATTAAATGGCAAAGGCACTATTGTTATAGAACCGGATGATACTAAAATTCACCGGCTGGCTCTTAATTCCGGATATGTAGAAAAGGCATTGCGCTACCTTCATGCCCTGCAGCTCATGGCCCTGCTGATTCGCCCGGCGGCTTTGGAGGCAGCTTTGCGGTTCACCAGAGATGAGCTGGACGAGTTGGCGGACAGATTTACATCTCCCGGTTCCGCTTATCTGGCAGATATGTTGGAAGCCATACTAAAACATACCACACTGGAACCTTTATATGTTATATTATCTGAAACCAATCATCTTCTTGAATGGGGGCATCATTTTGCTTATTATCCGTCCAAGAGGCGTACACTTTCGCATCTCAATAAACAAGTTATCGCTGCGTTCCGGCAATTAAACCAGGGTAACGCGGATTCCTTTGCAGATGGTATAGCGGATTGCTACTGTTATATCTTGGTTTGTATGAAGAAGCATATGACAGAAAAATATAAGTTTTCTAACGCGTCTAATATTCGGATTCCTGAAAAATACTAACATTTTATATCCACATATGAAAAGCAGCTGATTCATTATGAACCAGCCTCTTTTTTTATTAAAAAGGCGGGAAGGTATATTTGAGCGGAAATCAAATAGTAAATTCCCTTCCGGCACATTGGCGGTAAATTGGTCTTTAAGCAAAAGAAAGTTGATGATATAGTAAAACCATAAAGTTGATTCGCGGTAAGGCTTAGTAAGAAACACACAATGGACAGCGGATAATTCATGAATTATAAAACAAAAAAACAAGGCGCCATCATATGAATCTGATCACTTCTTATGAATGGTAATTAGGAGGTTTATCAATGGCTCAAATACTACCGTCAATTTTTGGAGCAGATATTCTGCGGTTAAAGGATGAGATTGAATTTCTGGAACGTGAAAACACGGCTATCCTGCATGTGGATATGATGGACGGCAACTTCGTCTCTAACATTGCCTTCGGGCCAAACCAGATAGGGGCTATGAAAAAGGCATCTAAAATGATGTTTGATGTGCACATGATGATTGACCATCCAAAGGACCATCTGGATGATGTGATTGCCACGGGAGCCGAGATGATATCGGTCCACTATGAGTCCACGCCTCACATCCATAACATGATCCAGCGCATCAAAAAAGCAGGAAGAAAGGCCGGAGTCGTACTCAACCCGGGCACACCGGAGTCAGTGCTTGAATACTTGCTGGATGATATTGACTATGTTCTTATCATGACCATCAATCCGGGGACACCTGGCCAGACATTCATAGAAAAGAGCCTTGAAAAGATTGCCAATCTGAAAAAAATGATTGGCAGCCGTCCCATCCAGATTGAGGTGGACGGAGGCGTCAATGATGTTATAGCAAAGCAGGTGGCCGGTGCAGGAGCCGAGCTGATTGTAGTCGGCGGATATCTCTTTGGAGGCAATCCCGGCGAGCGCTACAGCATACTGCGGGAAGCAGTGAAATAGAAGCTGCGGCAGGGCTATGGAACGATAAGCATGACACCACAAGAATAGAGAGGATGGTATAAAGATGAAAAAATTTGAGGGAAAAGTGGTATTGGTGACAGGAGCAGGACATGGAATCGGAAAGCAGATCGCAGTACAGTTTGCAGAGCAGGGAGCTAATACCGTAATCGTTGATTATAATGTGGAATTCGGTACAGAGACAGCAGAAGAAATCACACGTGATTATGTGAAGTCCCTGTTTGTCCAGGCGGATGTGTCAAAGCCGGAAGATATGGACCATGTGCGGGAGAAAGTATTTGAGGAGTTCGGACGGATTGACACCCTTGTCCTCAACGCCGGGGTGGCCTTCAAAAAGAAGGTAAATGAATTTACATTTGAGGAGTGGAACAGGACCATCAGCATAAACTTAAACGGTCTGTTCAATACCGTAAAGGCGTTTTACAATGATTTCCTCACAAACCACGGTTCCATCGTATACATCAGTTCCGGTTCAGCCTTAAGCGGTACAGGCGGAGCCGTGGCCTATCCGGCCTCCAAGGCAGGCGGCGAAGGGCTGATGCGCGGACTGGCAAAGGAGCTTGGACCAAAAGGCGTAAATGTCAATATCATCGCGCCGCGCCTGATTGACACAGGGGATATGATGCGTGTAAATTATCCCACCCAGGCAGAGCTGGACGCTGTTCTGGAAAAGATTCCTGTGCGCCGCTACGGCACGGTCCGGGATGTTGCAAACCTGGCGGTGTTCCTGGCTGACAAGGACAATTCATACATCCAGGGGCAGACGATCCTTCTTGACGGCGGCCGTACCATAGCCTGATTTTAATAAAGAAGGTTTACAGATAAAAAGAGGGGGTATAAAATGGAGGCAATATTAGGATTTTTTCAGGAATTTATCAATTTAGGCGCAGCCATACTTCTGCCGGTTGTCATAGCCATATTAGGAAAATTCTTTGGGATGAAGCTGGGCCATGCCATCAAGTCCGGATTACTGGTGGGAATCGGTTTCCAGGGACTGGTTCTGGCGGTCAACCTGCTGATTACAACAATACAGCCGGTCATGGACTACTATAAGGCGCTGGGGTCGGGATATGACGCTCTGGAGGTTGGGTTTGCAGCGCTGGGGGCTGCATCCTGGACCGTTCCCTTTGCCGTGTTTGTCATCCCGGCCATCATAATTGTGAATCTGATTCTGGTGCGCCTGAAGATTACAAAGGTACTGAATGTGGATATCTGGAATTTCATGCATTTTCTTGTACCCGGCGCATTGGCATATGCCCTGTCAGGAAACGCAGTTATCGGTTTCCTGGTAGCCGTGGGGTGCGGCATCGTTGCATTGTTCTTTTCCCAGTGGCTGGCCCCGAAGTGGGGGGAATTCTTCGGACTGGAAGGAACCACCTGTACCACGCTGGCGTTCTGCGCCTGGGTATATCCTGTTACATATGGACTCAATAAAATCATTGACCTGATTCCCGGCCTGAGGGACGTGGATGTCAATGTGGATAAGCTGGGAAAGAAACTGGGAATCTTTGGAGACCCCGCGGTCATCGGACTGCTGGTGGGCGTATTCCTGGCCTTGCTGACCAGACAGGACCTGGGGGCGTTACTGACCATCGGCATGGGTGTCGCGGCATCCATGGTGCTGATTCCCAGAATGGTAAGCGTTATGATGGAAGGTCTGACTCCCATGGGCAATGCTGCCAATGATTACATGCACAGGAAGATTGGCGATGACGCGGATATTTACATCGGTATGGACATCGCCCTTGGATTGGGAGACCCGGCCTGTATCACATGCTCGGCCATTATGATACCGGTCACCATCCTCCTGGCATTCCTGATTCCCGATATGAGGTTTTTCCCTCTGGGAATCCTGGCAGAGGTTTGCTATCTGGCTCCTATGTGTGTGCTGACCAGTAAGGGAAATATATTCAGGACTCTGATCTGCATGACAGTCATGATGTTCATTACCTTGTTCTTTGCGAACATGTTCATACCCGAAGCAACGCAGATGCTGTCTGTCACCGGCGTTAAATTTGAAGGACTGGTAACCGCATCCCACTTTGGCTGGAACCCGGGCAACCTGTTGGTATCCCTGCTGCACAGACTGTTTGGAATGCTTGGTTAAGAATAGGAGATTAGTATGAAAAATAGATATTTAGTGATTCACGGTTTTGCCAGGGACAGATATGAGGCAATCACCATGTGCGGTGAGGCTCTGTATAAGGAAGGACTTGTCAGCGAACAGTTTGGGACTCTGTGCGTGGAACGGGAGAAGAATTACCCTACAGGACTGCCCACGGAGATTCCTACAGCCATCCCGCATGCCAAAGATGAGAGCATCACACAAAACAGTGTTTGTTTCCTCAAACTGGACCGGCCTGTTTCTTTTAAGCGGATGGATGACGATACCCAGGATGTCAGTACAGATATGATTTTCAACCTGGCAATCAAGGATCCCAATGAACATCTTCAGGCGCTGCAGAACATGATGGGTTTTTTAAATGATTCGGAAGCTCTGTTAAAATGCAAGAGCCTTTCAGACGAGGAACTGATTGAATACTTACAGGAAAAGATAGGATAGTCAGGGAAATCCCTTTCACGTAAGAGATGAAAAAGGAGATTGGTTATGGAATTAATGGATATTGTCGCTGAATTAAAGAATGCTTCCGTGCAGATGCCGGAAGAAAAAATCGACCAGTTCATAGAGGCGGTTGACACTCATGAGCGAATCTTTGTATACGGGACCGGAAGGTCCGGCCTGATGTTAAAAGCGCTGGCCATGAGACTGATGCAGATGGGATATCAGTCCTATGTGGTGGGGGAGACCACAACTCCTTCCGTGGGAAAAGGGGACCTGTTGATTGTGGCTTCGGCTTCCGGAGAGACACAGAGCGTGTGCAGCGCGGCAGACGATGGGGCTAAGCAGGGAACCGACGTGCTGGTGATCACCGGCAGCAAGGAATCCACACTGAGCAGGAACCATGAGCCGCTTATCCGGATTGAGGCCGCCACCAAGTTTTCTGAGTCAAAGGCAAGCATCCAGCCTCTGGGCAGTTTGTTTGAGCAGATGCTGCTGCTGATTTTTGACGCGGTCATCCTTAAGATGAGTTCAAAAAATGCGGATACGAACAAGAAGATGGCAAAGCGCCATGCAAGCATCGAATAGTAAACCTTAAAGAATCCATGTATGGGGCGGGATATGAGTCATATAACATTAAACAATAACACTGTAGAAAAGGAGAAGGTATCATGACAAAAGAAATCAAAATTTTAGTAGCATGCGGCAGCGGAGTTGCGACTTCAACCATCGCACAGGAGGCAGTAAAGGAAATAGCGCAGAGGGCAGGGGTCAATGCAAGGGTATTTAAGGCCACCATTGCGGAAGTTCCGGAGAGGCAGCACCATGTGGATATTGTGCTGACCACGGCCAATTACCGCCAGCCTCTGGAGAAGCCGTACATGAGCGTGTTCGGACTCATTTCCGGGGTCAATAAGGCCAATACGGAAAAGAAGCTGGAGGAGCTGATGAAGAAGGTTGCGGCGGAGTAAAGCGCAGCCGTTCAGACATAAGGTTGATGAAGTGCAAAAGGGAGAGTATATAAAATATAAAATGGTCCGGTTTCCAGGTGCTTGAAGGGAATAGCCGGATTTAAGGGAAAAGACTTTGCGGCGCCTCCGGATCAGGGGACGCTGCAGATGTCGTGTAGAGACGCAGCAGTCCATCTGGCCGGTTGGACTAATTTGAAAGTGGTGGGTGTAAATGAAAAAGAGAAGTACCGAGATATTACAGCGGCTTCTGAAGAATCCAAACGAGGAGCTGAGCCTGAAAAAACTGACAGATGACTATAACATAACTGAAAAGACCTTAAAAGGCGATGTGCAGGAGCTTGTGGAATTTGCCAGGGAATCCGGTTTCGGACACTCTGTATACTGGGACAACCACATACTGCGTCTGGATGACCGAAAGCATATCAGTG
>JAETNT010000030.1 GCA_021772025.1 Enterocloster bolteae
TGCGGACAAGAAGCGCCGGGCGTCCGCCCTATGAAGATTCAGAGTGAAAAATGCTTATGAAAACAAGTTTTCAACGCTTTTTTCGCTCTAAATCTTCGCATGGCTGAACTGTTACAAGAAGATTCGGGCGGGACGAAAAACTACTGGACGGCGTGACCGAAACATAGTAAAATAGTAACAGAGAAAGGATGGTGGAATGAGTGGCTTGGATAGGACTGATTGGGATATTGGCATTCATTGATTTATGCCTGAAGGAATTGATAGAAGAACAGGCAGACGAAGAATTTCCCAGAGCGCTTCAGGGAACCGGAGGAAGGATCATTCTTCACAAAAGCTATAACCGGGGTTTTCCATTCGGATTTTTAAAGGAAAAGCCGGAACTGGTCAGGCTGATTCCGGTGGCGGCAGCCTCCTCTGTATTCGGTGCTTTGGCTTATCTGCTGGGAAAAAAGGGTCATTTTACAGAAAAGCTGGCGTTTTCTCTCACGCTGGGCGGGGCGGTCAGCAACATTGTTGACCGGTATAAGAGAAACCATGTGGTGGATTACTTTAGCTTTAACGTAAGAGGACTAAAAAAGATTATATTCAACCTGGGGGACTTATTTATTTTCGCAGGTATGATAATCGCTATGCTGACAGAGGCGGTTCAGTTTTTAAAAGATGTCGGAAAAAGGGCCGGGGTTAAGGGCTGATAGAAGAAGTGAAAAAGGGCTGTGAAAAAAGTGTGAATGAAACTCTGTTTTTCCGGCCCTTCTGTTGTGCAAAAATATAAACAGGCGGCATTGCGGTAAAGGGATAACAGAAATCGTAACAGTTCAGACGGCGGGGAGAAAGCCACGCATATTGACAGAATAACGGAAGTATTGTAAAATCAGTACTAAAACAGAGAAAGAAGGAGTGATCTTTTTTGGACCCGTCGTCTGACGTCGTGATACAAGGTATCATAGTTGTAATTCTATTAATTTTATCTGGATTTTTCTCGTCTGCGGAGACAGCGCTGACCACAGTGAATAAAATTCGGATGCGTACCCTGGCGGAGGCAGGCTCAAAGCCGGCCATGTATGTAAATAAGGTGGTGGAGGATCAGGGCAAGATGCTTTCCGCAATCCTTATCGGCAATAATATTGTCAATCTGTACGCATCATCTATGGTGACTACGCTGGTAACCAATCTTTGGGGCAGCAAGGTGGTAGGAATCGCTACTGGCGTGCTGACTTTACTGATTCTGATTTTTGGTGAGATTACACCAAAAACCATGGCAACTTTATCTGCCGATTCCATTGCATTAAAAGATGGCCGGATTATCTACTATTTAATGGCAGGTATGACTCCGGTGATTTTTATTATCAATAAAATGTCCTATGGCGTGCTGCGGCTTATGAGAATTGACCCCAATCAAAAGCAGGATTCCATTACAGAAGATGAACTGCGTACCATTGTGGAGGTAAGCCATGAGGAAGGAGTAATCGAAACAGAAGAAAAGAAGATGATTACCAATGTGTTTGATTTTGGAGACTCATTGGCAAAAGATATTATGGTGCCTCGAATTAACATGTCCTTTACTGAAGCGGATGCTACTTATGACCAGCTGATTGAAATTTTCAGAGAAGATCGGTTTACCCGCATTCCGGTTTATGAGGAAACCACGGATAATGTTATTGGCATCATCAATATGAAAGATCTTCTTTTGCTTTCAGATGAGGAAAAAGCACGCTTTTCCATAAAGGATTATCTGCGGCAGCCCCTTTATACTTATGAATTTAAAAAGGTTGCAGAACTGATGGTAGAAATGAGAAAGACCTCCAACAATATCGTAATTGTTTTAGATGAGTACGGAGCAACCGCGGGCCTCATTACTCTGGAAGATATGCTGGAAGAAATCGTGGGAGAGATTCGGGATGAATATGATGAGGACGAAGAGGACAGCCTGACAGAAATCAGTCCTACGGAATATATTGTAGAAGGGTCGATGAAGCTGGATGATTTAAACGACCAGCTTGACCTGGATTTGGAGTCTGAGGATTATGACTCTATCGGCGGTCTGGTTATCGGCCTTTTAGATCACCTGCCGGAGGAAGGCGAAAAAGTAGAGCACGAAGGCCTGCGTCTGGTGGTAGAAAAGATGGATAAAAACAGAATTGAAAAGATTCATATTTACCGGCTGGAGCCGTTGGAAACGGAAGAAGAAAAATAAGATTAACATAAAAAGGCCTGTGCTTCGGCAGAAACACCGCAGCGCAGGCCTTTTTCCGGCGTGGCCCAATAGTTGCCGCTATAATTAACTTGCCATTCCTCCAATGGTTCCCGATACTCCGCAGATCCCAAATACGGTAAGAATCTGCCTGGTATCGGCAATGATGCCTTTGTCCAGAACTACGGACATGGCAAAGAGCACCAAAAAATAGGCAAGGCCCGCTAAAAACCCCCAGAAAAACCGCCGCTGCCCCTTGGCTTTTCCTGCAAGAAGACCGCCGAAAAAGCAGGTTATGCCATAAATAATATTGACGGCAGCCCCTACCTGGGCGGATTTGAGATGCAGCTTGTATAGGGCGAAAGACAGGATCAGAAGCAGGATTCCGGTGATAATGTAGGAGAACAGCAAGGAACGGAGAAGGGCCTTTACAGTTCCGTTTGACATACAAATACCTCATTTCTGCATGGGAATTATTTGATTCAATATATTCAGGGAAAGTACAAGATATACGCAGCAGTTAAAAGCCAACAGTTCAGACGGCGGAGATGTGCTGCTGGAAAAGGCCTTGCACAGCCAGCTTACATGTGATATAATCGCAAAGAAATTATGTATATTTATAAAATATTTTAGATAGGAGGATTTGGGGATGAAGCACGTAAAAACTTTAAATGCCAACACCTTAAAGGAGTCCATGAAAAAGGGCGGATGCGGCGAATGTCAGACTTCCTGCCAGTCCGCTTGCAAGACCTCTTGTACAGTAGGAAACCAGGCTTGCGAGAACAGCAGCCGCTAATTTCACAAAACTGGCCGGACGGCTGGCTCTTTTGTATGGCGAGACCAGGCCAGATGAGAAAGAGGCAGACAAGAAACCCCTACGGTCTTTCCGGATTGTAGGGGGTATTTTCGTGTCTGCCTGGTTCTGTCTGCCGGATGGGAAGAGTCCAAAGAATGGCGCAGGCAGATTTAGATAAGGAGAATATCGGTGATTCATCAATATATCAATAACGGCTACTACATTGTAATGGATGTTAACAGCGGTTCTGTTCATTCCGGGGATCCGGTTTTTTATGACGCGGTTAAGGTATTGGCAGAGGAAGCGAAAATTCCTGATATGGAAAAGCCTGGGATGCTTCCTGAGGCGGCAGTGGACTTAGTAAAGGCTCGGCTGTCCGGCTCCTATCCGGCGGCCGAGATAGATGAGGCTTTGGAGGATATCCAGGAGCTTATTGACATAGAACAGCTTTTTACCGAAGATATTTACAAAGAATATGTGGCCGATTTTAAGAAGCGTAAGACCGTGGTCAAGGCTTTGTGCCTGCACATTGCCCATGACTGTAATCTGGCTTGCCGCTACTGTTTTGCAGAAGAAGGAGAGTATCATGGCCGCCGGGCGCTGATGAGCTATGAGGTGGGCAAAAAAGCTCTGGATTTCCTTATTGCCAATTCCGGAAACCGGGAGCACTTAGAAGTGGATTTTTTTGGCGGAGAACCGCTCATGAACTGGGATGTGGTAAAGCGTCTGGTAGAGTATGGCCGTTCCCGGGAGGAAGCCTGCCATAAGAAATTCCGTTTTACTCTGACAACCAACGGCGTTCTGCTAAATGATGAGATTATGGAGTTCTGCAACAGGGAGATGAGCAATGTAGTCTTAAGCCTGGACGGCCGCAGGGAAGTGAATGATCATATGCGCCCCTTTCGGAACGGTAAAGGAAGCTATGATTTGATTGTTCCTAAGTTTCAGGAGTTTGCAAAGCGCCGGGGAGGCAAAGATTACTTTGTTCGGGGAACGTTTACCAACAAAAATCTGGACTTTGGAGAGGACGTGCTTCACTATGCGGATTTGGGGTTTAAAAAAATGTCCATGGAACCGGTGGTGGCAGAGCCTACAGAAGATTATGCCATCCGAAAAGAGGACCTTCCCGAAATTTTAAAGGAATATGACAGGCTGGCTGCAGAATATGTAAAGCGCCATAAAGAAGGAAGAGGCTTCACTTTCTTTCATTTTATGGTAGATTTAAAACAGGGGCCATGTGTTGCCAAGCGCTTGTCCGGGTGCGGTTCCGGCACCGAATATTTGGCCGTTACCCCTTGGGGCGACCTTTATCCATGTCACCAATTTGTCGGAAAAGAGGAATTCCTTCTCGGCAATGTAGATACAGGTGTAACCAATACAGCAATCCGTGATGAGTTTAAACTCTGCAACGTGTACGCCAAGGAAAAGTGCAGGGATTGTTTTGCAAGATTTTACTGCAGCGGGGGATGTGCGGCAAATTCTTACAACTTCCACGGCTCTATTACCGATGCTTATGAGATTGGCTGCCAGATGCAGAAGAAGCGAATCGAATGTGCGGTTATGATCAAGGCGGCACTGGAGGATTGACAAGGAAAAGGAGATAATAAATCATGAATAACAGCAAAATGAAAGGTCTGGTGGGCCTGATTCTGGCCATTGCAGCAGTTGCGGTATTTGGCTTTATGGGATATCAGACCATGGACGATATCAAATTGGGGCTGGATCTGGCCGGAGGTGTCAGCATCACCTATCAGACTGTGAAAGAGAATCCTACTTCAGAAGAAATGTCCGATACCATCTACAAGCTTCAGCAGCGTGTACAAAACTACAGCAATGAAGCAGAAGTTTATCAGGAAGGCAGCAATCGGATTAACATTGACATTCCTGGCGTATCAGATGCAAATGCAATCTTAGAGGAGCTTGGAAAGCCCGGCTCTTTGATTTTCTGCGATGAGACCGGCAAGACGGTTTTAGACGGTACCAAGGTTACCTCCGCTAAAGCGGGAATGTACAAGGACGAAACCACCGGCCTGGACAGATTTGTAGTTTCTTTGACCTTTAATGATGAAGGGGCGAAAGCTTTCGCAGAGGCAACGAAAGCGAATATTGGCAAACAGATTTTTATTATCTATGATAATGCCGTGGTTTCCAGCCCTGTGGTACAGACTGAGATTACCCAAGGATCCTGTGAGATTACCGGTTTAGGATCTTTTGAAGTGGCCGAGAATCTGGCTTCCACCATTCGTATTGGTTCCCTTTCCCTGGAATTGGAAGAATTGCGTTCCAACGTAGTCGGGGCAAAGCTGGGAGAGACGGCCATTTCTACCAGTTTAAAAGCAGGCGCCATTGGATTTGCCATTGTGGCAATATTTATGATTGCGGTATATCTGATTCCCGGTGTAGCGGCAGTTATCGCCCTGTGTTTGTATGTAGGCCTGATTTTGATCTTGCTGTCTGCATTTGAGATTACCCTGACTCTTCCCGGCGTAGCAGGTATTATCCTGTCCGTCGGTATGGCGGTAGATGCTAACGTTATTATTTTTACCCGCATTAAAGAGGAAATTGCAGTTGGAAAGACTGTAAAGTCTGCCATTAAAACCGGATTTCAAAAGGCTTTATCCGCTATCGTGGACGGAAATATTACCACATTGATTGCGGCTCTGGTGCTGTTCTGGAGAGGGTCCGGTACTGTGAGAGGTTTCGCTTCTACTCTGGCCCTTGGTATTGTGCTTTCTATGTTTACGGCTTTGTTCGTAACCAGATTTGTTCTTCGCGCCCTGTATTATTTAGGCTTTGACAGTGCCAAAATGTACGGAACTAAGAAAGAAAGGACGCCTATTGACTTTTTGGGGAAGAAAAATATCTGCTTTATCATTTCTCTGGCGGTTATCGTTGCGGGACTCGCAGGTATGGGTATGAATAAAGCCAGCACTGGCGATATGTTTAATTATAGCCTGGATTTTAAAGGCGGCACTTCCACCAATGTTACATTTAATGAAGATCTGACTTTAGAGCAGATTTCCACGGATGTAGTTCCGGTAGTAGAGAGTATTACAAAGGATGCCGGCACTCAGACACAGAAGGTAGCAGGTACTAACGAGGTAATCATCAAAACCAGGGCTTTGTCTGTAGATGAGCGTCAAGCTTTAAACGATGCTCTGGCTGAAAATTTTGGTGTGGAAAAAGAGAAAATTACTGCTGAGAGTATCTCAGGAGCTGTCAGCGATGAGATGAAGAAGGACGCAGTTGTGGCAACCGTTATTGCTACTATCTGCATGCTTGTCTATATCTGGTTCCGATTTAAGAATATCCGCTTTGCCGCCAGCGCCGTCCTGGCTTTGGTTCATGATGTACTGGTGGTGATAACCTGCTATGCACTGGCAAAATGGTCTGTAGGTTCTACCTTTATCGCCTGTATGCTGACTATCGTAGGTTACTCTATTAATGCCACTATCGTTATCTTCGACCGTATTCGTGAGAATTTGGCCTCTGAAGGTAAACGGCCCTTAGCAGAGCTGGTAAACAACAGCATTACTCAGACATTTACACGAAGTATCAACACATCCCTGACTACCTTTATTATGGTATTTGTGCTGTACCTGATGGGCGTTTCCTCTATCCGTGAATTTGCACTGCCCTTGATGGTGGGAATTGTCTGCGGCACCTATTCTTCTGTATGCATTACCGGCGCTTTGTGGTATGTAATGACAACTAGAAAGCAGAAGAAAGATCAGGAAGCAGCATCCTTAGCTGCTGCAGAGAAAAAGGCGGCCAAGGAAGCAAAGCGTTCTGGAAAGAAAGAGAATTAACGGATGAAATATCATTTGATTACAACCGAAGGACGGGCAAAGCGTGCGACTGTAGAGACCGTCCACGGAACCATACAAACCCCGGTGTTCATGAATGTGGGCACCGTGGGCGCTATTAAAGGCGCTGTGTCAACCAATGATTTAAAGGATATTGGAACCCAGGTGGAGCTGTCCAATACTTACCACCTCCATGTCCGAACCGGCGATAAGCGGATCAAGGAATTGGGAGGCCTTCACAAGTTTATGAACTGGGACAGGCCGATTTTAACCGACTCCGGAGGATTTCAGGTATTTTCTTTAACAAGTTTAAGAAAGATTAAGGAAGAAGGGGTTTATTTTCACTCCCATATTGACGGCCGCAAGATTTTCATGGGACCGGAGGAAAGTATGCAGATCCAATCTAACCTGGGCTCTACCATTGCCATGGCATTTGATGAATGTCCTTCCAGCCGGGCGGACCGGAAGTATATCGAAAACAGTGTGGCCCGCACCACCAGGTGGCTTAAAAGATGCAAGGCAGAGATGGACAGGCTTAATGCCTTGCCGGATACGGTTAACAGGGAACAGCTTTTGTTTGCCATCAACCAGGGCGGCGTTTTGGATGATGTGCGGGTTGCCCATGCCAAAGAGATTGCGGCTATGAACCTGGACGGCTATGCTATCGGAGGTTTGGCAGTAGGCGAAAGTCACCAGGAAATGTATCATGTATTGGATGTAACGGTTCCCTTTCTGCCCCAGGATAAGCCTACTTACCTGATGGGAGTGGGAACGCCGGCCAACATTTTGGAGGCAGTGGACAGGGGTGTGGATTTTTTTGACTGCGTATATCCGTCCCGAAACGGGCGTCATGGCCATGTCTACACCAATCATGGAAAACTGAATTTGTTTAATTCCCGGTATGAACTGGACTCCCGTCCCATAGAAGAGGGGTGCGGCTGCCCGGCCTGCAGGGGAGGTTACAGCCGGGCATACATCCGGCATTTGCTAAAAGCAAAAGAGATGCTGGGAATGCGTTTCTGTGTATTGCATAATCTCTATTTTTATAATACAATGATGAGTGAGATTCGCGACGCCATCGAAGAACACCGCTACGCAGAGTATAAGGCAGAAAAGCTTGCCGGCGTAACCGGTTCACGAGAGTCAATAACCCCGCCGCAAGCAGCGGGGCATGAAACTTGATGCGCCCCAATGGCGGGAGATTTACCCTCGCGGCATTCGCCAAATGCCCGCCCAAGCGCGGCGCTTGGCTCATTTGTTGGCAGGAATAAAGGGGAGTTATAAGGCGAGGCGGAAGCTCCCCCAATTAAGGAGAAATACCTTGCCGGTATACCTCTATGCCAAAAAGCAGGGCAAGAAAGGAGAAAACGAAGAATGGTTGCAACAGGCACTATGGGAATTGGCTTCTGGATTATTTATCTGGCGGCAATTTTCGGACTGATGTATTTTATTGCCATCAGACCCCAGAAAAAGGAAAAGAAAAAAATGCAGGAATTAATGGCCAGTATCGCAGTAGGCGATACGGTTCTGACTTCCAGCGGCTTTTACGGCGTAATCATTGACATGACCGATGATACGGTTATTGTAGAATTCGGCAGTAACAAAAACTGCCGCATTCCGATGCAGAAGCAGGCGATTGTACAGGTAGAAAAGCCGGAGGCATAATCGGGCTGCTTTATGGGGAAGAAGGAGGTACTGTAAAGTTTCATTTTACGCCTCCTTCTTTTTGTATTTGGCAAATACGTCCGTTGCCGGGGCGTGAAAGTTTACGGTAAAGGGGCACAGGATTAAATGAGAGAATTTTCAAATATTAAAAATAAATTGCTGGCGGAGCAGGTAGAAGAACAGCTGTATCGGTATATCATTGACACTCCCTTTGAGATTGGCGCTAAGCTGCCTAATGAGTTTGAATTGGGAGAAAAGTTCGGTGTGGGGCGCAGTACTATCAGGGAGGCAGTAAAGCTTCTGATTTCTAAAGGGGTGCTGGAGGTACGCAGAGGCTCCGGAACCTATGTGATCAATACTACTCCGGCGGATATGGATCCTCTGGGGCTTCAGGGATTGGGAGACAGGATGAGCCTGGCTATGGATTTGGTGGATGTGCGGCTGATTCTGGAACCGGGTATTGCAGAGATGGCAGCTAGAAATGCTACAGAGAAGGACATTGAAGAGTTAGAGCGCCTATGCAGTCTGGTAGAACAGAAAATGCAAAACGGAGAGGACTACGTTCAGGAGGACATTGCCTTTCACACCTGCGTGGCAAAATGTTCCCAGAACAAGGTGGTGGAGCAGTTAATTCCAATTATAGATACTGCGGTTATGGTGTTTGTCAATGTAACCCACAAGATGCTAAAAGAGGAAACCCTTGCCACTCACCGGGCAGTGGTGGATTCCATTGTGGATCGGGATCCCATCGGCGCAAGAACTGCTATGACTATGCATATGACCTATAACCGGAATTTAATCCGGAAGCTTTGGAAAGAGTCCAGGAAATCAGAAAAATCATAATAGAATTAATATGGCAAGCCAATTGGCTTGCTGTTTTTCTTTAATAAAAATCCCAATACATCAGACTACTTGAAGACTGAATAAAGACGAAGTCATAAAAACAGAATGATGATTTGTCCGAAATTCCGTTATTCAACTTCGAAAATATACATTATACACAAAAATATATGGAAAGACTCAGCAAAAAGTAGAAAATAGATATGATGACTTTACAAAAATAATTGAATATGCTAGTATAAATACATAAGACGTCATACAACAAGGAACAAATATAACAAATTTATAAGGAGGAGGAATTTATGGAACTGAACAGCCAAAGAGTGAGAAAGCTGGCCCCGGAAAATGATCCTTTAAAGATTGGCATGGGATGGACGGTAGAGGATTTGGAAAAGCCTCAAATTTTGGTGGAAAGCACCTTCGGCGACAGCCATCCGGGCAGCGCCCACTTAAACGTTTTTGTGGAAGAGGCCATGAGAGGCATTACAGAAGCCGGAGGAAAAGGAGCCAGATATTATACTACTGATATCTGCGACGGCATCGCGCAGGGACATGACGGTATCAATTATTCTCTGGCCCATCGGGACATGATTGCCAATATGATTGAGATTCATGGAAGCTCTACGGGTTTTGACGGCGGCGTATTTATTGCAAGCTGCGACAAATCAGTACCTGCCTGCCTTATGGGGCTGGCAAGGCTGGACATGCCGTCTATCGTTATTACAGGAGGTGTTATGGATGCGGGGCCGGATCTGCTGACTTTGGAGCAGATTGGCATGTATTCCGCAATGTGCCAGAGAGGCGAGATTACAGAAGAGAAATTCACCTATTACAAGCACCACGCATGTCCTTCCTGCGGAGCATGTTCTTTTATGGGAACTGCATCTACTATGCAGATTATGGCAGAAGCCCTGGGGCTGATGCTTCCCGGATCCGCCCTCATGCCTGCTACTTGCGAGGACTTAAAAGATATGGCTTATAAAGCCGGCAGGCAAATTATGGAACTGGCAAAAAGAGGTTTAAAGGCCAGCGATATTGTAACCATGAAGTCTTTCGAGAATGCCATTATGGTACACGCGGCTATCTCTGGTTCCACCAACTCCCTGCTCCATATTCCTGCAATGGCTCATGAACTGGGACTAGAGCTGGATTCTGATACATTTGACCGGATGCACCGGGGAGCTCATTATTTGTTGGATATCCGCCCTGCCGGAAAGTGGCCGGCACAGTTCTTCTATTATGCAGGCGGTGTGCCTGCGGTTATGGAAGAAATCAAATCCATGCTCCACCTGGATGTGATGACTGTAACCGGAAAAACTTTGGGAGAAAACCTGGAGGATTTAAAGAAGAGCGGATTCTATGATAAGTGCGGGGATTATTTAAAGAAATGGGGACTAAAACGCACGGATGTTATCCGGACTTTTGACGATCCAATCGGTACTGACGGTACTGTAGGGATCTTAAAAGGTAATCTGGCTCCTGAAGGCTCAGTGGTAAAACATTCTGCAGTTCCCAAAGAGATGTTTAAGGCGGTGCTAAAGGCAAGGCCGTTTGACTGCGAAGAGGATGCTATTGCAGCGGTGCTATCCCATAAAATACAGCCCGGTGACGCTGTCTTTATCCGTTACGAAGGCCCTAAAGGTTCCGGCATGCCGGAGATGTTCTACACTACCGAGGCGATTTCGTCTGATCCGGAGCTGGGAAAATCCATTGCTTTGATTACGGACGGAAGATTCTCCGGCGCGTCTAAAGGACCGGCTATTGGACACGTATCCCCGGAAGCGGCAGAAGGCGGTCCTATCGCTCTGGTAGAGGAAGGCGACTTGATTAAGATTGATATTCCAGAAAGGATTTTGGAAATAGTGGGAATCAATGGAAAAGAACTTCCCAGGGAAGAAATAGACAGAGTTTTAGCAGAGCGTAAGAAATCCTGGCAGCCCAAGCCGGAAAAGTACACAAAGGGCGTATTAAAAATTTACTCTCAACATGCGGTGTCCCCTATGAAGGGCGGTTACATGGTATAAGCAAGAAAATGATTCAGGAGGGTTAAAAATGGATGCAGCAGCATTAAATCCAACCAGATTGGTGATTGCAGCGATTGTAGGGCTTATCATTTTGCTGGTATTAATTATTAAGTTTAACATCCAGGCTATGATTGCTATTTTGATCGGCGCATTGGCTATTGGCCTTATGGCGGGTATGCCTTTTGAACAGATTGTAACGGCGGTAAATGATGGTATCGGAAATACTCTAAAAGGCATTGCGCTTTTGGTAGGCCTGGGATCTATGTTTGGCGCTATATTGGAAACGTCAGGCGGAGCTCAAAGTATTGCGGTTGCGATGGTAAAGAAATTCGGCGATGAAAAAGCGGCCTGGGCCCTGGGGATTACCGGCCTGGTAATCGCCATGCCGGTGTTTTTTGACGCAGGCCTGATTATTCTGATTCCCCTTGCCTTTTCTCTGGCAAAAAGGACGAAACGATCCTCTCTGTTTTACGTAATTCCTCTTCTGGCCGGTCTGGCAGTTGGACACGCATTTATCCCGCCGACACCGGGGCCGGTGCTGGTGGCTACCATGCTGAACGTAGAGCTTGGCTGGGTTATTCTGGTGGGGATCTTCTGCGGAACGGTTGCTATGATTGTAGCAGGCCCTGTTTGGGGTGCTATCTGCGGTAAAAAGTTTAATATCGCCATTCCGGAGCACCTGGCAAATCAGGAGGATTTTGATGAGTCCAAGCTTCCGAAGTTCGGCACTATTGTAGGGATTATTCTGATTCCTTTAGTATTGATTATTTTCGACTCTATTGCAGGGGTGATCCCGGCAATGGCTCCTATCCAGCCTATTCTTGGCTTCCTTGGAGAGCCTTTTGTAGCGCTGCTAATCGCAACGGTGGTGGCAATGTTTATCTTAGGCTACAAACACGGCTACACCAATAAAGAACTGGAAAATGTTATGACAAAGTCCTTGGAACCTACGGGAATGATTTTGCTGGTGACTGCCAGCGGCGGCGTTCTGCGCTACATGCTTCAGTATTCCGGATTAGGTGATGTAATTGGAAACGCAGTATCTTCTGCAGCGCTGCCTATGGTAGTAGTTGCCTTCGTAGTGGCGGCTTTGGTTCGTATTTCTGTAGGCTCCGCAACGGTTGCCATGACCATGGCGGCAGGTATTATTGCCGCAATGCCCGGAATTGCAGAGTTTTCTCCCTTGTACCTGGCTTGCATTACCGCGGCTGTAGCGGGCGGTTCTACTGTGTGCTCCCACTTTAATGATTCCGGCTTCTGGCTGGTGAAGTCCCTGGTGGGGATGGATGAAAAGACAACTCTAAAAACCTGGACCATTATGGAGACCTTGGTTGGCGGAACCGGATTTTTAGTAGCGCTGATTATTTCTTTCTTTGCGTGAAGATGCAGGTTTTTATATATTCTTTACACTTTTCCGTAATAAAACGGCATGGCAGCATTTTGACGGCTGCCATGCCGTTTTTGATATATGAGCATTACCGGGTTCCGATTACTCTGGTTCCGGAACAAACACCTCTTCCGCAATTCTTTGTCCGTATTCCAGCGCATCTTCTACGGACATCATGCCGGTAACGGAACTTCTTACGGCAGCTCCCAAAATATTTTCAAAAGTTTTTTCGTTAAATAAAGGATAGCGCCTGCTCTCGGCCCGCCTGGAACCGCAGCGAAAACTGTCCCGGGCTTTTTCCAGCCAAGGGAACAGGGAAGTGATTTCTCCGTTGGTGTAGCTGGAACGGTTGGCGGAAGTGCCGCCTAAAATAGTCAAAATATTGGAAATTTCATCGCTGTATACCCATTTTAAAAATTCACAGGCTGCTTCCTGGTTGCGGGAAGCTTTTGAAATGCCGATGACACCGCCTCCCAACAGGGGCTTTCCGCCGGGGACCATATCAAAACCCAGACGATCCACCACGTTGGAATGTTTGCTGTTGATCAAGTAGGAAGCGTGGTTGCTGAAAGTTATGGTCATGGCGGTATGGCCTTTGGAGAAATTCTCCACTGACTGCTTCCACCATTTGTTTATGGAGCCATCGGTATAACGATAGGTTTCAATATAGTTTTCCATGGCCCGAGAAAGGGCGGGTGTGTTTATGGCTAAAATCCCGTCAGAATTAAAAACCGAATCCCCAGCGGCCAAAAGCCTGGGGAGAAAATCGCAGGCCGCCACACCGGCAGATCCAAAGGCCAGAGTGGTGCCGTACTCAACAGGGGAAGACGGATTTATGCTTCTGGTAAAGAAAGCCGCTACTTTGTTGTATTGGGCGAAAGTTCTGGGAATCGATAGTTCCTCTTTGTAAAGCTCATAATACTGACGTTTCACCATGGCGTCCTCGAATAAATCACTGCGGTAAAAAAGCATCTGGATACTGGGATCAAAAGGCAAGGCGTAGAGGTTTCCGTCTGCGCTGGTAAAACTGTCTCCTGTCTCTTCGATAAGCCTGGATAAAACATCGGATAAGTCCAAAGGAGCCTGCCTAAGAGGAAGGTAAGTCTTTTCCGCCAGGTGGGACAGCCAGGCTACATCGGAACGGATCAAGTCGTAATATCCGCTGCTTCCCATGGTGCTGATAGTATCGTAAAGTTCGTCAAAAGACAGAATAGTCAGGGCGGTATGGATCCCGGTACGCTGTTCAAAATCCGGAAGCAGCATCTTTAACGCATTGGCGGCAGGGGACTCCAGGGTTAGGATGTTGAGCCTGGGGTTGCCTGTTATCCTTTTCAAATCCGGGAATAAATAGCGGAATCCTTCGTTTTTCAGGTGAAAATCCAGAGGCTGCCTGCTTTTTTCGCGGAGGTTTTCTAAAAGCTTCTCTCCGATATGGGTTCCCATATATTTGTAGTTTAATTCATAGGAAAGGAATCGGTTATCCGGAATGGTCTTGTAACTGGCGATGGTAATGATATCCGGAAGAGCAGCTCCTTTTGTGTAAGCGGCTGCCTGGTGAATGCATTCTGCCTGCTCGGCGTGGAAGGTGATTACCAGATCGTATCCGGGGACAGAGCTGACAATTTCAAAAGATTTATGAAACATCAGCTTGTCATCAGAGCTGAAGGGCGTCAGCTGGGCGGAATCCCCCAAAAGGCCGGACAGAGTATTGGAAAAGATGGTCTTGCTGGCGGATTTTCCGGAGGTAGAAAACAGGGCGATGTTCCGGTAGCTTTTCTGCTTTACAAAAGCAGAAATTTCCTGGGCTGCTTTTACAAAATCAAAAGAAGCAAAGGATACCATGGAATGATGGATAGGCTGATTGTAATCGATTAAAATAATCGGAAAATCCACGGTATCCAAATCAGGAATAGTCTCTAAGCAGGTGGAACAGATAACGGCATCCGGACGTTTGGCGAAAGCCTTATCCCAGCTTCCTTTTTCAGAGGAAGGAATTCTGTCGGTAGTAAACAGGGCTACCTCATAATCCGCGCCGGAAAAAATACGCAGGATTTGATCATAGAGATCCACATAACATTGAAGTTGTATATTGGGAAGAATCAGGCAGATAACTTTGGAGCTGCCGCCCCGAAGCTGCCGGGCCTGGCTGTTGATTTTATAACCCAGCCGTCTGGCGGCTTCTTCTACTAACCGGATCTTTTCGGCGCTGACCTTTCCGGTTTTGTTTAATACGTTGGAAACTGTGCCGTGAGAAACTCCGGCCTCTTTGGCAATATCTTTTATGGTTGGCAAGGGGTATCCTCCTTCTTTCTTATTTGCTTTTATGAGTATTATATCATGGATGTTTCAAAATCGGAAGAGAAAAGAAGAAAATAATCAATAGAAATTGAACGTTCCAATCATTTACGATGAGTAAAATAAGGGGGAAATGGGAAATTTAGGAAAAGAATAATTGAAATACATAATAAAAATGAAAAATAGTATTGACACGTACCAATTTATCTGTTATGCTAAGGATAACAAGAACAGGGGAGGGATAAAAGTGGTAAATAACCCGGCATTATATAAAAAATTGCAAGAGCGCAAGGTATTGCTGGCAGCTCATCGCGGGACCTGCGGAGGCAATATTATTCAGAATACCATTGGCGCTTACGAAAATGCGCTGCTTCACGGAGCAGATATTATTGAGGTAGATGTAATTCAAACCACTGACGGCAAGTTTTTTGCGTTTCACAATGGCCAGGAAAGGGGGGTATTTGGAAAAACTCTGGATATCCGGACTTTATCCTCTGAGCAGGTACAGGAACTCCGGTTCATCAACGGGATTCAGGAGGAGATTTCGGAAGGGGTTAATGCCTTGGACGATATTTTAGAGCACTTTAAAGGCAGGTGCCTTATCAACATTGACCGAACCTGGTTTTTCTGGAAAGATATGATTGCTCATTTGAAGAGGCATAATATGCGGGATCAGATTATTTTAAAAAGCCACCCGGAAGAGATGGAGTTAAAGATTTTGGAGGAACTGGCTCCGGATATGATGTTTTTGCCCATTGTCCGGACTCCGGAACAAATGGAATTGGTAGAGCGATATCATATTAACGCCATTGGAGCGGAAGTGATTTTTGAGACTGATGACCACTTGTTTGCCTCAGATGAATTTATCGGAAAGGTGCACCATGAGGGAAAGCTTTTATGGGTGAATGCACTGACTTTAAATGATACTACCAGGCTTTCCGGAGGCCATGACGATAATACCGCTATTTTAAAAAGCATGGAAGATGGGTGGGGCTGGCTGCTGGATAAGAAGTTTGATATGATTCAGACCGACTGGCCGCTGCTTCTTAGAAACTATATTGACCAAAGAATATAAAAGGAGAGGACGAGACTATGAGAAGTGTGAAAAAGACAGCATTGACCGTATTGCTATTGACAGCATCCCTGACTTTAGGGGCTTGCAAAGCTTCTGGTTCCAGCAATGAGGGACAGACCAAAGGAGCGGCGCAGACCCAGGGACAGGCTGGGGCTGATGAGGCCCGTACCGAGGCGGCGCAGGCTGGGGAACCGGTTACTATCAACTATTACGGCAGACCTGATGACAACGGTGTAGAAACTACTATTGTTGCCGCTTTTGAGGAAGCGCATCCAAGCATCAAAGTGAATTACGTAGAGCTTCCGGATTCTTCCAATGATCGTTTAAAAACGATTAACACTGTTCTTCAGGCAGGCGATTCCTCTATTGACGTATTTGCAGGCGATGTAGTGTGGCCGCCTATTTTTTCCTCCGCAGGCTGGGTGGTTGCCTTGGATGATTATCTGGAAGAGGGAGAATTGGATGCATACCTTCCTGGTCCATTAAGCGCATTTCAGCTCAACGGCAAAACATGGGGCCTGCCGTTTATGGCAGATGCAGGGGCGCTGTACTACAGAAAAGACCTGCTGGAAAAGTATAACAAGCCTGTGCCCAAAACCTGGGCGGAACTAGCGGAAACCGGAAAGGAAATTGCAGAGGCCGAGGGGAATATGAGCGGTTTTGTTTCTTACTGGATGCAGAATGAGAGTCTTACCAGCTCCATGCTGGAGTTCTATTGGGAAAAAGGAGGAGAAGTTGTAGACGAAAGCGGCTCAAGTGTTCTGGACGAAGCAAAGCTTGCCGAAACTTTGGCGGAAATGAAAGCTATGATTGACAATAAGGTTGCGGCAGCTGGTATAGAAACCTTTAATACGGCAGCATCCAGAGCAGTAGTAACCGCAGGCGGTGCAGTGTTTACCAGAGATTGGTTAAGCGGCTATGCTCCTTTTAACGCAGAGGATTCTGCGGTTGCGGGAAATATGGAAATTGCTCCGCTTCCCAGTTACGGAAGCCTTGGCGGGTGGGGAGTCATGGTATCTGCATTTTCCAAAAACCAGAATGAGGCAATAGAGTTTGCAAAATTCAGAGCCAATTATGAGAGCCAGATGATTGCATGCGATTTAGTGGATATTAAGCCTACTTTAAAAGCAGCTTACGAGGACGAAGAACTGCTTTCTAAAAAGCCGGAGCTTCCTAATTATCTGCCGGTATTAGAGGCTTCAAAACCCAGGCCTCTGTCCCCTTACTATGCTGAGATTTCCGGCGTTATGCAGCTTGAAATCCATAGCGTAATTACTGGTCTGGCTACCCCTGAGGACGGCGCGGCTAATATTGTTCAGAAGGTGGCTCAGATCCTGCAATAAATTTACATGCGCCGGAAGGCGTACTTTACAGCAACCGGATAACGGGTGTCTTCAGTAAAATAATATTAAAGGAACAAGACACCAGATTCAGAGAGGTAGCAAAATGAATAAAAAGAGTACAAGAATGGGATATTTGATGCTGCTCCCCAGCGTGCTTTTGATTCTGGTGTTAATCTTGTATCCCACCGTAAATACCATATATCAGAGCTTTTTTGAAATCCGTACGCAGACGGCGGCTTTGGGGCCTAAATTTGTAGGCTTCCGTAACTATATAAAAGCTTTTCAGGATGATCATTTTTGGGATACTCTGTGGTGGACACTGGCCTTTACGGCAGTGTCCGTGACCCTGGAGCTCGTCATCGGCATGGGGCTGGCTCTTTTAATGAACCGGAAAATTCCGGGGCAGGGCTTAATCCGGACGGCAGTTTTGATTCCCTGGGGGATTCCGACCATCGTTTCCGGCATTATCTGGACCCAGTTTTTTGCCCAGAACGGTATTGTTAACAGTACTTTGATGGCGTTTAATTTGATTAAAGAGCCTTTAAGCTGGCTGGGCAATGAGTGGCTGGCCAAATTGTCCATTTTAATTGCGGATATTTGGAAGAATACGCCGTATATGTCCTTGCTGTTTCTGTCCGGCCTTTTGACCATTTCCAAGGACTATTATGAAGCGGCGGAAATTGACGGAGCCAGCAAATTCCGCCAGTTTACTAATATCACTCTGCCGCTTATTAAAGCTACCATGTCGGTGACGATTTTATTCCGCATTATCTCCGCTATGAGAGTGTACGACCTGATTGTGGCTATGACGGCAGGAGGGCCGGCGGGAAGAACAGAGACAGTCTCTATGTATGCGGTTAACACCTATTTTACTTACGGCAATACCGGTTACGGGGCGACTTTATCTGTGCTGATGCTGATTATTTCGGTTGGAATCAGCATGTTCTTTGTGGACAGTCTGAAAACGAAAGGGAGTGTATAAATTATGAAGCGAAAAAAGAAAGCCGGAACCATAGGGTACGTTATATTTCTGCTTTTGTTCCTGTTTGTGATGATAGCTCCCATGTTGTACATGATTTCCGCATCTTTTATGCCTCAGTCGGATTTAAATATGATTCCGCCCAGACTCCTTCCTTCCAAAGCTACATTGGAGAATTACGTCAGGGCGTTGGCTCAGCAGCCTATTATTAAGTATGTATATAATAGCTTTATCATCACTATTATTGCGGTTGTCATATGCGTTACAGCAGGAAGTATGGCATCTTATGCGCTGACCAGAACCAACATCCGATTTAAAACAACCTTTTTAGTATTTGTTTTAGCCATTTCCCTGCTGCCTACTATTACTTTGATTAATCCGATTTTTAAGATGTACAGCAAGCTGGGCTTGCTGAATACTCATATTGGCCTGGCGGTAATTATTTCCGTGCTGGATTTACCTATGACCATCTGGTTCCTGACGGCAGTATTGAAGAATGTGCCTCTTTCTTTTGAAGAGAGCGCAAAGCTGGACGGGGCCAACATGTTCCAGATTTTTATTTACATTTTGCTTCCTCTGTTAAAGGCCAGTATATTCTCTATCAGTATTCTGGTATTTATTGGCGCTTGGAACCGCTTCCTGTTATCCCAGGTATTGAATCAGTTTGAGGACTGCCGGACAGTAGTAGTGGGGCTTACTTTATATCAGACGACCCACACCATTCCTTTCGGGGTTGTGGCTGCTGCCGCAATGATTACCATTCTTCCGCTGCTTTTGATGGTGCTGCTTTTCCAGAAGAATATTCTGGGAGGTATTATGGAAGGCGGCGTGAAGGAATAACGGGGAGATATACGGGATTGCATGATTGCCAGGGAGCGGTCTTTTTGGTATACTGAAAAAGGCTGCACTTTGTTCCTGCTTATGCAGTAAACGGCTCAATGTCTGCCGGCAATAAACTAGGAGGGATGGCTGTGGTACTGGAAACCCGGCGGTTATATCTGCGGAAAATGGATCAGGGCGACTACAAAAACCTGTGTCGGATTCTTCAGGATCCGGAGGTGATGTATGCCTATGAACACCCGTTTTCGGATAAAGAAGTTCAGGATTGGCTTGACAGGCAGAGGGTTCGGTATGAAGAACACGGATTTGGCCTCTGGGCCGTAATTTTAAAGGATACCGGAGAGATGATTGGTCAATGCGGCCTGACCATGCAGGAGTGGAAGGACAGACAGGTGCCGGAAATCGGTTACCTGTTTGCAAAGGCCTGGTGGCATCAAGGCTACGCCACGGAGGCGGCTATTGGATGCAAAGAGTATGCTTTCAGAAATTTGGGGATAGAAGAAGTATTTTCCATTATCAGGGACAACAATATTCCGTCCCAAAATGTGGCAAAGCGAAACGGAATGACATTGGTAGGAACGCAGAAAAAGCATTATTATGGCATGGATATGCCTCACCTGGTATTCTCTGTAAAAAGGGAGCTGAAAACATGAAATATATAGGATATTTATTGTTTGTACTGATTCAATGTACCTGGGGACTGGGACAAACCCTGCTGGGACTGGTGCTTTTCTGCATTCACAGAGCGGCTCCCCACGCTTTTTACAGAGGATGTATCCGCACGGAATGGAAAGTGGACGGCGGCATCAGTCTGGGGCTGTTTATTTTTACTTCGAAAGGGGGCGGGAATTCGGAGTGGAACAGCCGCCTGACGGTTCATGAATATGGCCATGCCTGGCAGTCGCTTCTGCTGGGGCCCTTTTATATTATCCCCGGACTGGCATCTCTGTGCTGGAGCCGGATGAATTATTTTCAGCGGATGAGACGGGAAAAGAACATCCCTTACAGTGACTTCTGGACAGAACGCTGGGCGAATTGCTGGGGCGAAAAATTGACGGGATGCCCTTCTATAAGAGAAAAAAATCAGGAGGATAGACATGATTAAAAACATTGTATTTGATATGGGAAAAGTCCTGACCGCCTATCGGGCTGATGCCGTGGCCTGTCATTTTATAGAGGATGAGGCGGAGCGGAAAGAAGTCTGCACCAGCGTATTTGTCTCTCCGGAGTGGCTGCTGCTGGACATGGGTGTGATTTCTGAGGAAGAAGCCTTAAAAAAGATTCAGGCCCGCCTGGCCGCCGGCCATGCCAAGGAAATGGCCAGGATTTGCCTAGAGCACTGGCATGAATATAACATGTGGCCCATAGAAGAAATGGGAGAGGTGGTAAGGTGGCTGAAAAAAAGGGGGTTTGGAATTTACCTTTGCTCCAATGCATCCCTGCGCCTGCTTTCTTGCTGTCAGAAAGTGATTCCGGCTATAGAATGCTTTGACGGAATTTTGTTTTCGGCTGAAGAAAAATGCATTAAGCCTCAGAAGGAAATTTACCTGCGGCTTTTTGAACGGTTCTCCCTAAGGCCGGAAGAGTGCTATTTTATTGATGATTTAGACTTAAACATTGAGGGTGCCAAGGCCTGCGGCATGGATGGATACTGCTTTGCAGACGGAAACATAGGGAAACTTAGAAAGGCTCTGGAGGGATTTCCGGATCCGGTAAAGGAGTAAGGGAAAATTCTCTGCCGGATACTTCCCGATTAAAGAGGCTGTCCTGAAAACAAAACCTCTTGTTTTCAGGACAGCCGTTCCCGCCAGACTTTTCTTGCCTTAGAATTCCGGTTCAATTAAACCGTAAGTATTGCCCTTTCTCTTATAAACTACATTCACCTCATCCGTGTCCGCATTGAGGAACACGTAGAAATTATGTCCCAGCAACTCCATTTGGAAGCAGGCTTCCTCCGGATCCATGGGCTTCATGCCAAAACGCTTTGTCTTTACAATCTTAATCTCGTCCTCGTAGGGCGCAGGTTCTTCCTCTAAAAATTGGGAAGAAAAGGATGCTGCTGCCTGCTTGCGGTCGATTAATTTGTTCTTATATTTCTTGAGCTGCCGCTCAATAACCTCCTCCACTAAATCGATGGAAACGTACATGTCGCTGCTGGACTCCTCGGCGCGGATAATAGTGCCCTTGACTGGGATGGTAACCTCAATGTTCTGACGCTCCTTCTGTACGCTTAAAGTAACGGTGACCTCCGTATTTGGATTAAAGTAGCGATCCAGCTTGCCAATTTTTTCCTCCACAGCACTTCTTAAAGCGGGAGTGACCTCAATATTTCTTCCTGTAATGGTATAACGCATACATATCAGCTCCTTTTTCTTGGGATACTAGTAGTATACCATGTTTAGAGAAAAAATTCAATAAATAGTAAAGAATTGTCTTAACAATTTGTGGGGGATATCCATAAATTTTCTTTACTAAAAATCTAAAAAAGTATTGCAAAACTACTTGACTCTTTTCGACAGCAGTCAAGGGGGTTTTGGAAAAAGCCTGTCATAATTTGTAACTTTGTGACAAATAGATAAAAAAATCAAGAACCTATGTTTTTTTACAGAAACAGACAGAAAGGGGGAAAATAATGTGGATAATGTGGATAACTTGGTGTATAACTCGGTTTTCTTGTAAAATCAACGGTTAGAAATAAGGAGGATTTGGGAAAAATGTGTGTATAACTAGATGTGGACAATGTGGACAACTAAAAGGACGAACATATATTTTGTACATAATCACTAGTTAACCATAATTCATATCCGAAAAGTAACAGGAATGTTAATTTTTTATGAACTCGTTGAATAAAACTGGGGTTGGTGATACAATAAATAAGATTATATCTAGAGCAGGATTCTTTTTTGGGTATGAAAAAAGCAGGAAACAGATTTAGGAGATTAATCTATGAATTTATTTGAAAAAGTATTCGGTACCCACAGCGATAGGGAGCTGAAGCTGATTTACCCGATTGTGGAAAAGATTGAAAAGCTAAAGCCGGAGATGGAGACTTTGTCTGACGAAGAGCTGCGGGATAAGACCCGCATTTTTAAAGAGCGTTTGGCAAAGGGGGAAACCTTAGACGATATCCTTCCGGAAGCTTATGCGGTGGTGCGGGAAGCGGCCAGGAGAACTTTGAATATGGAGCATTTCCAGGTACAGCTAATCGGCGGTATTGTTCTTCATCAGGGACGTATCGCGGAGATGCGTACAGGCGAAGGAAAGACCCTGGTTTCCACTTGCCCGGCATATTTAAATGCCCTGACCGGAAAAGGCGTGCAGATCGTAACGGTTAACGACTATCTGGCTAAGCGTGACGCAGAGTGGATGGGACAGGTTCACAAGTTTTTGGGCCTTACCGTAGGAGTGGTACTAAACTCTATGACCTCCGAAGAGAGGAAAGCTGCATATGCCTGCGACATTACCTATGTTACCAATAATGAACTGGGGTTTGACTACCTGAGGGACAACATGGCCATCTACAAAGAGCAGATGGTATTGCGGGAGTTGGACTTTTGTATCATTGATGAGGTGGACTCTGTTTTAATTGACGAGGCCAGAACTCCTCTGATTATTTCCGGCCAAAGCGGAAAGTCCACCAAACTCTATGAAGTATGCGACATTTTAGCGCGCCAGCTTGTAAAAGGCGAAGCTTCCGGCGAGTTTACTAAAATGAATGCGCTGATGGGAGAGGATATTGAGGAGACCGGGGACTATGTTGTAAATGAGAAGGACAAGGTCGTCAATCTGACGGAGGAAGGCGTTAAGAAGGTAGAGAACTTTTTCCATATTGAAAATCTGGCAGATCCCCAGAACCTGGAAATTCAGCATAATATTATCCTGGCTCTGCGGGCCAATAACCTGATGCACAGGGACAAGGACTATGTAGTAAAAGATGATGAGGTTTTAATTGTAGACGAGTTTACAGGACGTATTATGCCCGGCCGCCGTTATTCTGACGGACTCCACCAAGCGATTGAGGCAAAAGAACATGTAAATGTCCGTCGGGAGAGCCGGACATTAGCAACCATCACCTTCCAGAATTTCTTTAATAAGTACAAGAAAAAAGCCGGTATGACCGGTACGGCTCTTACCGAGGAAAAGGAGTTCCGCAATATTTACTCCATGGACGTTATTGCCATCCCTACTAACAAGCCGGTACAGCGTATTGATTTGGAGGATGCGGTATATAAGACCAAAAAAGAGAAGTTTCACGCAGTAGTGGAAGAAGTAGCCCAGGCTCACCAGAAGGGGCAGCCGGTGCTGGTAGGTACTATTACCATTGAAACTTCTGAGATGCTGTCCGGTATGCTTAAAAGGAGAGGGATTCCCCACAAGGTATTAAACGCCAAGTTCCATGAACTGGAGGCGGAGATTGTAGCGGATGCAGGCATCCACGGCGCTGTTACCATTGCCACCAATATGGCTGGCCGCGGTACGGATATTAAGCTGGATGATGAGGCCAAGGCGGCAGGCGGCTTAAAGATTATCGGCACCGAGCGCCATGAGTCCCGCCGCATTGACAATCAGCTTAGGGGACGTTCCGGCCGTCAGGGTGATCCTGGCGAATCCAGATTTTACCTGTCTCTGGAGGATGATCTGATGCGCCTTTTTGGATCTGAGCGCCTTATGAAGATGTTCGATGCCATGGGTGTTCCGGAAAACGAGCAGATTGAGCATAAGATGCTTTCCAATGCTATTGAGAAGGCTCAGATGAAGATTGAGACCAATAACTACGGCATCCGTGAAAGCTTGCTAAAATACGATGAGGTCAACAATGAGCAAAGAGAGATTATCTACGCAGAACGCCGCAAGGTATTAGATGGCGACAATATGCGAGACGTAATCCTGCGTATGGTTACCGATCTGGTGGAGAACGCCGTTGACATGGCAATTTCTGACGAAATGACTGCCGATGTATGGGATTTAAAGGAGCTGAACACTCTTCTTCTTCCCGTGGTTCCCATCCCCCCTGTAGTTCTTACGGATGAGCAGAAAAAGAGCATGAAGAAAAATGAGCTGAAACACATGCTCAAAGAAGCGGCGATTAAGCTTTACGAAGAAAAAGAGGCTCAGTTCCCTCAGGCAGAGCAGATGCGGGAGATCGAGCGTGTAGTTTTGCTTAAGGTTATTGATAATAAGTGGATGTCTCATATTGATGACATGGATCAGCTTCGGGAAGGTATCGGCCTTCAGGCCTATGGCCAGAGAGATCCGGTAGTGGAGTATAAGGTCAGCGCCTATGAGATGTTTGACTCTATGACTGCCGCTATCCGAGAAGAAACGGTCCGCATTCTGACTCATATCCGCGTAGAACAAAAGGTAGAGCGGGAACCGGCGGCCAAGGTAACGGGCACGAACCGGGATGACTCCGCCGCCGCTCCCAAACGCCGTATGGTTCAAAAGATCTACCCCAACGATCCCTGCCCTTGCGGATCCGGCAAAAAGTACAAGCAGTGCTGCGGACGTAAACCCGTATAATGATGATGTCGGGAAACACAATATTAAACATAAAGAAAGCAGGTGAAACTTGTGGTAGAATTGGATCAGTTTAAATATACTCTGTCCACTTTTAAAAAACCATTAGTGGAAGTGAGGGATTCACTTTAACTTAGATGCCAAGCTGAGAAAAATTGACGAACTGGACAAAAGTATGGAAGAACCCAGCTTTTGGGAAGACTCTGATCGCTCCACTAAGATCGTCAAAGAGACCAAAAATTTAAAAGATACCGTGGAAAATTACCGCCATTTGGAGAACCTTTACGAAGAGATTGAGCTGATGATCGAAATGGGTTATGAAGAAAACGACCCGGAGGTCATTCCTGAGATTCAGTCCATGATGGATGAGTTTACAGCCGGTTTAGAAACCATGCGCCTGTCTACTCTTCTGACAGGAGAATATGACAAATGCAACGCTATTCTCCGCCTGAACGCCGGGGCAGGCGGCACCGAGTCCTGCGACTGGTGCAGTATGCTGTACCGCATGTACTGCCGCTGGGCAGAAAGCAAAGGTTTTTCTGTAGATGTGCTGGACTTTTTAGATGGCGATGAGGCCGGTATTAAGTCGGTAACCATCCAGATCAATGGTGAAAATGCTTTTGGGTATTTAAAGTCTGAGCGGGGGGTCCACCGCTTGGTGCGGATTTCACCCTTTAATGCGGCAGGCAAACGCCAGACTTCTTTTGTGTCCTGTGATGTTATGCCCGATATTGAGGAGGATTTAGACGTAGAGATTAATCAGGATGATCTGCGGATTGACACTTACCGTTCCAGCGGAGCAGGCGGACAGCATATTAATAAGACTTCCTCCGCCATCCGCATTACCCACATTCCTACCGGGATTGTGGTACAATGCCAGAATGAACGTTCCCAGTTTCAAAATAAAGACAAAGCCATGCAAATGTTAAAAGCTAAACTATATATGCTGAAACAGCAGGAAAACGCGGAAAAGCTTTCTGATATTCGGGGTGAAGTTAAAGAGATCGGCTGGGGCAGCCAAATCCGTTCCTATGTCCTCCAGCCCTACACCATGGTAAAGGATCACAGAACCGGTGAAGAAATAGGCAATGCGGACAGCGTGCTAAACGGCAATTTAGATTCCTTTATCAGCGCCTATTTAAAATGGCTGAGCCTTGGGTGCCCGGACAAACACGCTCAGATGACAGACTAAAACAGAATGTAACAGACAGGATCGATCCCAGCCCGGATGGAGGAAACGTCCGGGCTGGTTTTGCGATCCTTCCGGAAAAAACGGTTGCATACTTGAGATGAATATGATAATATCTTTTTCGTGAATACAAATGTGTTTTTGGTACGGACACCCATGAGGCTATAATGAGGAAAATTATGGAAGATAAAAGCAAATATTTTGTGCTAAAGCAAAGGGCGGTTCCTGAGGTCCTGCTGCGGGTGGTGGAAGCGAAACGGCTTTTAGAATCAGAGAGGGCTATTACGGTTCAGGAGGCTACAGACAGAGTAGGAATCAGCCGAAGCTCTTTTTATAAGTATAAGGATGATATATTTCCTTTTTACGATAATGCCAAGGGAAAGACCATTACTCTGGTGATCCAGATGGATGATGAGCAGGGGCGCCTGTCTGATCTTCTTCATGTGGTGGCTGTCTACAAGGCCAATATTCTGACTATCCATCAGAGTATTCCGGTAAACGGAGTGGCTATGCTGACTTTAAGCGTAGAGGTACAGAGCCATACCGGCAATGTTTCCAGCATGATAGAAGAGATGGAAAATATGAGAGGAATCCACTACGTAAAAATCTTAGCGAGAGAATAGACGGAAATCACGGAAAGGGGCAACAAAATGAGTACAGAGGCAAAACAAAATAAAAAAATAGCTGCTGCGGTTATGGGATACGGAACCATTGGATCAGGAGTAGTGGAGATTCTTGAAGAAAACCGCGATGTGATAGCAAAGAAAGTAGGAAAAGAGATAGAAGCGAAATACATTTTGGATCTTCGGGAGTTTCCGGGAACTCCGGTAGAAAATAAAATCGTTCATGATATTGCCGCTATTACGGAAGATCCGGAAGTAGAGATCGTGGTAGAGGCCATGGGCGGCGTCCACCCGGCCTATGAGTTTGCAAAGGCCTGCCTGACGGCGGGAAAACATGTCGTTACCTCCAATAAGGCCTTGGTAGCCGCCTGCGGCACTGAGCTTCTGCAGATTGCCCGTAAGAAGCAGGTGAATTTTCTGTTTGAGGCCAGCACAGGCGGGGGAATCCCTGTAATCCGCACTATGTACCGTTCTCTGTCAGGGGAAAGGATTGAGGAAATTACCGGGATTTTAAATGGCACTACGAACTATATCCTGACTAAAATGGATCGGTGCGGCCAGACCTTTGAAAACGCTTTGAAAGAAGCTCAGGATTTAGGGTATGCAGAGAGAAATCCGGAGGCGGACGTAGAGGGCCATGATACTTGCCGTAAAATTGCGATTTTAACTGCCATGGCCACGGGAAAAGAAGTGAATTATGAGGATATCTACACAGAAGGGATTACAAAAATTACAGATGTGGATTTCAAATATGCAGAGAAGCTGGGCAGATCCGTAAAGCTTTTCGGCTCCAGCCGTATGGAAGGGGGCAAGGTTACGGCTTTTGTGGCTCCGGTAATGATTGGCCCGGAACATCCGCTGTATGCGGTAAACGATGTTTACAATGGCATTGTCATAAAAGGGAACATGCTGGGGACTTCTATGTATTTCGGCAGCGGTGCGGGGAAGCTTCCTACCGCCAGCGCAGTGGTAGCCGATATGATGGAGGCCGCTATTTACAGCAAAGAAAACATTCCTTTAGGATGGACAGAGGAAAAGCAGGAGATAGAACCTTTGGAAAACACCTCCTTCCGTTATTTCTTGCGGGTTTCCGGAAACAGCCAGTCACAAAAGGAGCAGGTACTGAAGATTTTTCCGGACGGAGAGATTATAGAGCTTTCCGGCTGCCCTGAGTTTGGGGTGCTTACCCCTAAGATGACGGGGGCGGAATTTAATCAGAAAAAAACCGCTGTCTCTGATATCATAGGCCTGATCCGGGCGGAATGAGGAAATTATGCTGATTGTGAAAAAATTCGGAGGGAGCTCCGTTGCAGATAAAGAAAAGATATTTAACGTGGCAAAGCGCTGTATTGAGGATTACCAGAAAGGCCATGATGTAGTAGTGGTGGTGTCCGCTATGGGAAAGACTACAGACGGACTGTTAACCAAAGCCCATGAGATTAACTATAATCCTCCTAAAAGGGAGCTGGATATGCTTTTGGTAACCGGGGAACAGGTGTCCGCCGCCTTAATGGCGATGGCCATCCACGCTTTGGGAGTTCCGGCCATTTCATTAAATGCCGCACAGATTGCCATGCATACTACCAGCGCTTATACGAAAGCCAAGCTGAAAAAAATTGAGACCAACCGGATCCGCCATGAGCTGGATTCCCGGAAGATTGTTGTCGTTACAGGATTTCAGGGAATTAACCGGTATGATGATATGACCACTTTGGGGAGAGGGGGGTCCGATACCACGGCGGTGGCCATTGCGGCTGCTCTTCACGGGGATCGCTGCGAGATCTACACAGATGTGGAGGGCGTTTACACCGCAGATCCCAGGATTGTGCCTAATGCCCGCAAGCTTTCGGAGGTTTCCTATGATGAGATGCTGGAGTTTGCGTCATTGGGGGCAAAGGTTCTTCACAACCGTTCTGTGGAGATGGCAAAGAAATACGGGGTGGAATTGGTAGTTCTTTCAAGCCTTACCAAGACCGGAGGAACCGTAGTAAAGGAGGAGACAAGAGTGGAACGCATGTTGGTAAGCGGCGTTGCCGTAGACAAAAATACCGCCAGGGTTTCTGTGCTGGGAGTAAAAAACGAGCCGGGAATTGCTTTCCGCATTTTCAATATGCTGGCAAAGAACCAGATCAATGTGGATATTATCATCCAGTCTGTAGGGAGAGAGGATAGGAAGGATATTTCCTTTACTGTGGCAAGAACGGATTTGGCAGAGACGCTGGATTTGCTAAATGAAAATAAAGAAACCTTCACCGCCAGCGGAGTTACCTGCGACGAGACGGTAGCCAAGGTATCAATTATCGGAGCCGGTATGGTCAGCAACCCGGGTGTTGCCGCCAGGATGTTTGAGGCCCTTGCCAGCGGAAATGTAAATATTAAAATGATTGCTACTTCTGAGATTCGGATTACGGTTCTTATTGACGAGCAGGATGCTAACCGGGCTATGCGCCTGGTTCATGATGCCTTTGATCTGGCGGATTAATTCCCTTATAGAGACGGCGCAGGCGGAATATGGCCTGCCCTGTCTCTTTCGCTTTTTCACCGGGCTTTACTGCCCGGGCTGCGGAGGGACCCGGGCGGTAAAGGCTCTGTTGTCCGGGCAGATATTAAGGAGCCTGTATTTTCATCCTTTTGTATTGTATATAGTAGCGATGGCGGCAGCGGAAACAGCTTTTTGGATAGACGGGCAGTTAAGACCGTCTGCAAAAAAAAACTTCGGCTTTTCCCGCCGGATCCGCAGGTGGGCAATAGGAGCCTTGACTGTGGTCCTTATCAACTGGATTGTAAAAAATGCGGTTCTGATTTTTTTCGGCATAGCCATGCTCCCCTGAATTATGGGGAGGAATGTACCGCCCTCTGCTACGGGACCATCTGATACTGCTCTAAAAGCTCATTAAAGAAAGAAGCGTATTCCGGATCCTTCATGAGAGAAAGAACAAAGATGTAATAGGCAAAAAATGCCAGGCTGACTACTAATCCTACAATAGAAAGGATGATACCGGCAATGGCGAATCCGTCCATGGGCTGCCCCTTTTTGGAGAGGATTGCCAGGACAATTCCGGTAATTCCAAGGATAACGGCCAAAGGAGAGGCGCAGCAGGACACAATAGAGAAAATTCCCGAGATCATAGAAAACACGGCCATAGTATTTTTTTTCTTATAGGGGGGCTGAGGCTGCCCTTGGCCGGGAACCGTATAATAACCATTCTGGTTTCCGCCTTGATAATAGCCGTTAAAGCCGGACTGCCCGTAGGGATTCTGAGGCGGGTACTGCCAGGGATTCTGCTCCTGGCCGGGATTTTGATTCTGCCCCGGATTTCCATAGGGGGGTTGCTGCTGGTCAGAATTTCCATAGGGACTTTGAGGCTGCCCTTGGGGCTGTCCGGTTTCCTGCGCTCCCTCAGGGCTGTCCGGTTGCCCGCCATTTGGATTTCTATATAAATCATCTCCGTTAAAATCTGACATAAATATTTCCTCCAATCGTAAACTTAAGTCACAAAGTATTGTAGCATGAAATCCACAGTATGTCCACTGGTGAACGATTACATATATTTAGGAAAAATCGGATCACGTCCTTGCATATACCGCTGCTATGAATTATAATAGGCTGGTCAAGACCGGGAGGCCCGGCTGTTAACGCCGGTCTGGTTTCAGGCTTAAACAAGCCCTTATCTACTGAGGGTACAGACAGAAAAGGAAAGTATATGGACATTATTAAACAATTACAAGAAGAATTGCAGATTGGCCGCCACCAGGCAGAGGCGGCAGTAAAATTGATTGATGAGGGAAATACGATTCCCTTTATCGCCCGCTACCGCAAGGAAGCCACAGGTTCACTGAATGATGAAGTGCTGCGAAACTTAGATGAGCGTCTCCGCTACCTTCGCAATCTGGAAGAGAGAAAGGAGGCGGTTCTTTCCTCCATTCGGGAGCAGGAAAAGCTTACTCCGGAGTTGGAAAAACAGATTTTGGATGCTGCCACCTTGGTAGCGGTAGAGGATTTATACCGCCCCTACCGTCCAAAACGCCGGACCAGAGCCACTATTGCCAAGGAAAAAGGGTTAGAGCCCCTGGCAAACCTGATTTCTCTCCAAATGGCAAAGTCGCCTTTGGAGGAGATTGCAAAAGATTATATTTCTGAGGAAAAAGGGGTTGCCGATGCCCGGGAGGCTATAGATGGGGCCAAGGATATCCTGGCGGAAACAGTTTCCGATAATGCCGGATTCCGGACCTATATCCGCAAGGCGACTATGGATCAGGGACTTCTGTCCTCATCTACCAAAGATGATACGGTTTCTTCTGTTTATGAAATGTATTACCATCACGAGGAACCGGTAAAAAAGGCGGCCGGCCACCGGATATTAGCTTTAAACCGTGGAGAGAAGGAAAAAATACTCACTGTAAAAATTATTGCTCCCAGAGACCAGATTCTCCGCTATTTGGAAAAGCAGCTGATTACCAAGGACAATCCATATACTACGCCAGCTTTAAAAGAGGTGGCGGAGGACAGCTATGACCGCCTGATTTCCCCGGCTATTGAGCGGGAAATCCGCAGCGCCCTTACAGACATGGCAGAGGATGGCGCTGTTAAGGTGTTCGGAAAGAATCTAGAACAGCTTCTCATGCAGCCCCCTATTGAAAACCGGGTAGTGCTGGGCTGGGATCCGGCCTTCCGCACCGGCTGCAAGCTGGCGGTAGTAGACGGAACCGGAAAGGTTCTGGATACGGTGGTGATTTACCCTACCGCCCCCCAGAATAAGGTGGAAGAATCCAAAAAAATCGTTAAAAATCTGATAAAAAAGTATCATATTTCCTTAATTTCTGTAGGAAATGGAACTGCTTCCCGGGAATCGGAGCAGGTGATTGTAGATATGTTAAAGGAAATCCCGGAAAAGGTGCAGTATATTATCGTCAACGAAGCCGGAGCTTCCGTATACTCTGCCAGCAAGCTGGCAACGGAAGAGTTTCCGAAGTTTGATGTGGGGCAGAGAAGCGCGGTATCCATTGCCCGCCGCCTTCAGGATCCTCTGTCCGAGTTGGTAAAGATTGATCCCAAATCTATCGGTGTGGGTCAATACCAGCACGATATGAACCAGAAGCATTTAAGTGAAACCCTTCAGGGCGTGGTGGAGGACTGTGTAAACAAGGTGGGCGTGGATTTAAACACTGCCAGCGCGTCCCTTCTGGAATACATTTCCGGCATCAGCAAGGCGCTGGCTAAAAACATTGTAGCTTATCGGGAGGAAAACGGGGCGTTTACCAACCGAAGGCAGCTGTTAAAAGTAGCCAAGCTTGGCCCAAAAGCTTTTGAACAATGTGCCGGATTTATGCGGATCAAAGGCGGCGATAACCCGCTGGACGGCACTTCCGTTCACCCTGAGAGTTACGAGGCTGCCGGGAAATTACTGTCCCGTTTAGGCTATGAGCCGGATCAAATCCTGACCGGCGGCTTAAAGGGAATCAGCAAAAAAATTACCAATTCCGCCAAACTTTCCGCAGAACTGGGAATTGGAGAAATTACCCTTTTAGACATTGCAAAAGAGCTGGAAAAGCCTGCCAGAGATCCTAGGGACGAGATGCCAAAGCCTATTCTGCGTACCGATGTGCTGGACATGAAGGATTTGACGCCGGGAATGATTTTGAAAGGAACGGTCCGCAATGTCATTGACTTTGGTGCTTTTGTAGATATTGGCGTTCATCAGGACGGCCTGGTACATATCTCCCAGATGACAGAAAGGTTTATCAAGCATCCTCTGGAAGCGGTCAGCGTGGGAGATATTGTAGAGGTAAAGGTTCTGTCTGTAGACTTAAATAAAAAAAGAATTTCCCTTACTATGAAGCTGTAATATTATGATGCCAGGGTCAAAAGGCCATGTATGACCTTTTGATCCCAACATCATATTTATACAGTCTTCTGCACGGGAGAAAATCAGGAGAATCGTTATGGAAGAGATAAAAAAACAAACACCTCATACGCCCGAGGACGCAGAGAAACAGGAGCAGTTGTCCGGGGCTCCCGGCCAACCGCCGAAATTTTCATTTCCGGTGGCCTTAAATGCCGGTGAGCTTTGGAAATTCTCTATGTACCATGCCAACCGGGGGTATTTCGGGATATTTAACGGGCTGTTTACTGTTGCGGCCCTGTACCTTCTGGTAACTCAGTGGGGGGCGGTAAACGGCCCTTACCGGGTGCTTCTGATCTTGTGCGTTCTGATGTTTACGGTATGGCAGCCGGGATCTTTGTACTTAAAGGCCAAGCGCCAGGCAAAGGCTCCGGCAGTAAGGGAACCTATGGTTCTGTCCTTTGGAGATTCCGGAGTTACGGTGGAGCAGAGCGGGCAGATTGGCACGATACCCTGGGAGGCTATGAACCAAATTGTGAGAAATAAGTGGCAATTTATTCTGTATAAAGATCGGATCCATGCTTTTTTGCTTCCCAAATCGGCAGTAGGCTCAAAAGAAGAAGAGCTTCTGGCATTTTTTAGGGAGAAAATGCCAAAGCGCCGCCGCAAGAACATATAAACTCATAAATTGTAACAGCTCAGGCAGCATCTTCTTGCCCGGCATAGCCGGGCAAGAAGCATCGGATGGACATCGAATTCTCCGCCGTCTGAACTATTACCCCCAATTTTAAAATCAGGTGAGAAAATAAGAATATGATAAAAGAAACATACAGTCCGCAGGAGACTTATGGCCTGGGGATGGCTCTGGGACGGCAGGCGCGTCCCGGGGATGTATACTGTCTGAACGGCGATTTGGGTGTGGGAAAAACCGTATTTACTCAGGGGTTTGCTGCCGGACTTGATATAGAAGGGCCGGTTAACAGCCCTACTTTTACCATTGTCCAGCAGTATGAGGATGGCCGCCTGCCTCTCTATCATTTTGATGTGTACCGTATCGGGGATGTCAGCGAGATGGATGAGATCGGCTATGAGGAATATTTTTATGGTCAGGGAGTAAGCTTAATCGAGTGGTCCAACCTGATCGAAGAAATTTTGCCTGAGACTGTAATCCGGGTAACCATTCAAAAAAATTTGGAGAAAGGATTTGATTATCGAAAAATAGAGATAGAATCAAATCACTCTGGATTAAGAAAGAGGACGATATGAGAATTTTGGGAATTGAAAGCTCTTCCCTGGTGGCCAGTGTGGCAATTGTCACAGATGGAGTGCTGACGGGAGAGTTCACTATGAATCACAAAAAGACTCACTCCCAGACCTTACTTCCGATGCTGGATCAATTGGTTCGGATGGTAGAGATAGAGCTGGACACGGTGGATGCAGTGGCGGTCTCCGGCGGGCCGGGATCTTTTACCGGTCTGCGGATCGGCTCCGCCACTGCCAAAGGCTTAGGGCTGGCTCTTAAAAAGCCTTTGATCCATGTCCCGACTTTAGATGCCATGGCTTACAATCTATGGGGGAGCAACGCCTTGATATGCCCTGTTATGGATGCCAGGCGAAACCAGGTTTACACTGGGATTTACCGGGTGGAGGCCCGGTTAGAGATCGTAAAGCCCCAATGCGCTATGGATATAAGGGAATTGATACGAGAGTTCAATGCTTTGAACCAGCCTGTGATTTTTTTAGGCGACGGCGTTCCGGCATTTCAAGATTTGATTCAGGAAAATATAACGGCTCCTTATGAGTTTGCGCCGCCCCACATGAACCGCCAGCGGGCGGCGTCAGTGGCGGCGTTGGGAGCCATTTATATGAAGGAAGGAAAGACAGAAGCAGCAGAGGATCACGCTCCGGACTATCTACGAAAGTCCCAGGCCGAGAGAGAGCGGGAAGGAAAAGAGCTGCTTGCCGGAGATGGCGGCCTTCAGCCCTGCCGGTTTAACCGGCTGGAAACGAGGAAACGGTGATTTGCTTTATGCTCCCCTCCCGCATTCCGGAAGTGGCGGCTATTGAAAAAGCCTGTTTTTCTGACCCCTGGTCCCCAAAATTGTTAGAGGACAGTCTTCAAAACTCCTGGAATCATTTTTGGGTTGCCCAGGAAGAAGCTTCGGGGATTATTTTAGGTTATGCGGCTCTCAGCTTGATTGCAGGGGAGGGGGAAATTCAGCGCATCGCCGTTCTCCCTGATGCCCGCAGGCGGGGAATCGCCAGGGAACTGATGGCCGCTATGGAAAATTTTGTCAAAGAAAATCAGGGACAGGCCCTTACTTTAGAGGTTCGGAGGGGAAATGAAGCTGCCCGGAATCTTTATAAATCCTGCGGTTTTGCAAAAGAGGCCATCCGCAGGGGGTACTACCGCCGCCCAACCGAGGATGCCATTATCATGTGGAAACGGGGGATTTGAAACATTTTCCACTAAAAATCGGCAAATTTTCGTATATAATGGAGGAGAATAAAAAGAGTGCCGATTTTGGAGGAAAGGTGATTAAGCTATGAGAAAGTACACAAAGAACGGGCGGTTAGAAACAGTGATGTGCAACTGCTGCGGAAAGAAAATGGTTGTAAAGGATGGCATTGTTCGGGAAGGCGCAGTAATGGTGGATCATACATGGGATTTCTTTTCGGAAAAAGACGGAGAGGTTCATCATTTTGATCTGTGTGAAGCCTGCTATGACGATTTTATCAATCAATTCCGCATCGAAGCGGACGTGGAAGAGCAGACAGAGTTTTTGTAAAAGTTTAGGATGTTGGGGTCAAAAGGTATTTTGGCCCTAGTATCATTTTATGAAGAAAAGCGGCAGGTTTCTTTTAGAAAAACAAAAGAAGCCGCCGCTTTTTTTATTTTTTTCTTAGCCTTTTTTTAAGTCTGTTGAGCTGGGATGAGCGATATGCTACAGTAAAAGAAAAGGGAGGAAACGATTATGAAAAGGAGAAGAGAAAAGTACAAGTTGCTAACCGGCGTTTTGCTGGCTGCAGCCTCGACAGTTCTTGTCGGATGCGGGGCGGGAGGAACCGGAAAACAGGAAATGACCGCCGTGGAGACCGGATTGGCTTACGCTACGGAAGCGGCCGTTCCGGAAGTTCCTGCAGGAATTTCATGGGACAATGAGGCGGCCGCAGCGGCAGAGGAAGAAGACAGCCTTGCGAAGGAGGATGCAGGAATACCAGAACCTCCCAATACAGAGGAATACGGAAAAATTGTGGAAAATGTTTTTCTTTCCCCTAAAAAGAATCCAATATCAACTTTTGCTGCAGATGTAGATACGGCATCTTATGCCAATATCCGCAAACGGATTCTTCGGGGAGAAGAAGTTGATCCGGACAGTGTGAGGATTGAAGAGATGATTAATTACTTTTCTTATGCTTATCCGGAACCGGAAGGAGATGTTCCTTTTTCTGTAACCACAGAGATCGGAGACTGTCCCTGGCAGGAGGGGCATCGGCTATTGCGTATCGGCCTTCAGGCACAAAAACTGGACAAAGAAGCCCTGCCGCCGTCTAATCTGGTATTTTTACTGGATGTATCCGGCTCCATGGACAGTGCTGATAAGCTTCCTCTGGTAAAACGGGCGTTTTTGCTTCTTACAGAAAACCTGAAGCCGGAGGACAGGATTTCCATTGTCACCTATGCATCCGGTGATCGGATCCTGTTGGAGGGCGCCGGAGGGCAGGATATGCTTGAGATTATGTCAACTATTGAGACTTTGGAAGCCTTCGGAAGTACTAATGGATCCGCAGGAATCCGAACTGCTTATGAGCTGGCGGAGAAATATTTTATCCCCGGGGGAAATAATCGGGTGATTTTGGCAACGGATGGAGATTTTAATGTAGGAATGTCCAGCGAAAGCGGCCTCATCCGTCTTATTGAAGCTCAGAGGGAAAAGGGAGTATTCCTGTCCGTTATGGGATTCGGCATGGGAAATATTAAAGATAACAAAATGGAGGCTTTAGCAGATAACGGCAACGGAAACTATGCCTATATTGATGATATTGCAGAAGCCCGCAGAGTATTAATTGAAGAAATGGGAGGCACGCTGTTTACTGTGGCAAAGGATGTAAAGATTCAGGTGGAATTTGATCCGGCCGCTATAAAAGAATACCGCCTCATAGGCTATGAAAACCGTTTGATGGCGGCTGAGGACTTTGACGATGATGAAAAAGACGGGGGCGAACTTGGGGCCGGTCACCGGGTAACCGCAATTTATGAGCTGGCGGTTGAGGACGGTGCGGATTCTGACGATTCCTGGCTTACGGTCCGGCTTCGTTATAAAGCGCCGGACGGGAAACAAAGCGTTTTGCTGGAGTATCCGGTAGGCCAGGAAAGCGTGCTGTCGGAGCTTCCTCCGGATTTCAGCTTTGCTGCCGGCGTGGCTCAGACAGGTATGCTGCTTAGAGGCTCTGAATACAGTGGAACATCCGTCTATCAGGATATAATTACCCGTTTGAAAACCCTGCCGGATATTACGGAGGACCCCTACAAAGAAGAATTCCTTTATTTGCTTTCCAAATTAAACCGTGGGCAGCAAATGTAAGATAACCTATTTATTCCCGCGGGCAACGAGCTAAGTGGGCATGCTTGCATGCACATTTGGCGACTGCCGCGAGGATCAAAAACCCCGTTGCTCTGCAATGGGGTTTTTGACTATGTCTTAAAGTAATCCCTATATTCTTCTGAAAAGAGCTTTCCGCCCAACCGCCGCACACCGCCGTAAAGATGGCGCTTTAAAAGCGGTTCAATAGCGTCGAATGCCTTCTCTTCGATGACATGAAGTAATTCCTCATGCTCTTTCAGCACATCGGGAACATTGCCGCCTTTCATAATATCCAGGCGGATGAAGCGGGAATAGTCGGCCTGGGGGCGGGTCAGGGTTTCCCAAAGATACATTTTGTTGGTAGCCTGGAACCATACCTGGTGGGCGGATAAATCTACCGATAGGAAATGATTGATATCAAAGTCCTCTTTTTCCGGGTAATCACTGCCGATTTCCAGAAGCTGCTGATGGATATAGGAAAGCCGGGCCATGTCTGTGGGAGAACATATGTTGAGAAAATCCCGTAATACCATGCATTCCACTGCAAGGCGCTGATAGATTCCCTGACTGGCGATATTCAGATCAATTGCCGTGACAATGGTTCCGCGGTTGGGGACGATTTGGACAAAGCCGTTCTGGGCAAGCCGCTGCAGTAGGCTGCGGACCGGGGTACGGGAGATATTTAGCCGCTTGCACAAGGTATTTTCACTTAAAACTTCTCCGGGGGGGATTTTCAGAGTGACGATTTCCTCCTCAATCTGTTTGTAAAGCTGTTCATTTGTCAGATTATGTTCCACGATACAGTTTACCTCCGTCCCTTTTATACAATCGTATACAAATTCTATTATAAAGGCGAAAAGATGCGCTGTCAAATAAAATATCGATAAGGGATAAGACTACTTGTATACAGGAATTGCAGAATGAATAATAACCTATCAGAGAGAAAATTGATTAGGGCGATATATAGAAATAACGCGCAATATAAAGCGAATAATTAGAGAAAATATATAAAAAATAGACAATTTAAAAAGAAAAAAAGAATAGAAAAACATATGGATTCTATATAAAGTGGTTGCTTTTTTGTAAGGGTTATGTTAATATCAAATTAAGGTTGTATACAACAAAATACTTCGGCAGAATTTTACTGCCAGAGGTAACAATAAGAAAGGGCAAGGAGGAACCATATTATGAAAAAGAAAATTGCATTGCTAGTGGCAGCAGCTTTGGCGGTAACCAGTCTGACTGCATGCGGCGGCGGAGAGACCGCGGCGACTACTGCAGCGCCGGCCGCAACAGAGGCACCTAAGGCAGATGCTCCGGAAACAGAGGCGGCAAAAGAGGAAAAGCCGGCAGCTGAGGGAGAGGATCCGTTTGCAGGGTTAGGTGATTTTACCATGATGGTAGGTCATGCACAGCCGGAGGATAATCCTCGTTATATTTCTATGGAGAAGTTTGCCGCCGATGTGGCTGAGAAAACTAACGGTCACGTTACCGTAGAGGTATTTGGCAATGGCCAGTTAGGCACAGAGAAAGAAATGCTGGAGCAGGTTGTGGCCGGTACTGTTCAGGGCATGAGAGGCGGCCAGTTTGACTTCAGTCCCCGCCTTCTGATGTTTACGCTGCCGTTCCTGGCCCAGAACCGTGAGCAGGTAACTGCACTGCTGAACAGCGATCTGGCTAAAAAGGTGTGCGCCGAGGCTGAGGCTGAGACAGGTACGGTAATCATTAACCTGTGTGATGCAGGCGGTTACCGCCAGTTTTCCAACAGCAAGCATCCCATTACCAAACCGGAGGACTTAAAAGGATTGAAAATGCGTACCAATGGTATGAATACCATCGATAAGACCTTTCTGGCAATGGGTGCTACTACCACTACGATTCCGTACTCTGATCTGTACATGGGATTGAAAACCGGTGTTGCAGACGGACAGGAAAATCCGTGGGTAAACGTACAGGGGATGAAATTCTATGAGGTTCAGAAGTATTTCACGGAGGTAAATTATCAGTTCCATCCGGATCCCTTCTATGTAAATGCTGCATGGTGGAATGAACTTCCGGCTGAATATCAGGAAATCCTTTCTGAATGTGCTACTGAGATGGGTGTTTACAATGACCAGCTGATTGATGAAAATCAGGGGGCTGCAAAACAGGCTATCATTGATGCGGGCTGTGAGGTTTATGTTCCTACTGAGGAAGAGCTGCAGGCATTTAAAGATGCTGTTCAGGTGGTTTATGATCAGTGTATTGAGGAAGGTATGCTGACCCAGGAAGAACTGGATGAGATGCTGGACATTGTTGCAAACGCAAAATAGTCAAGAGAAATAACAGGCCGCTACTGGCTGAATGGGAATGCTCCTGGAAGTCGGGTACCTGAAGTACCGGGGCTTTCCGGGAGCATTTTGTTTTATGAAGTATCCAGCAAAACGCACCGGTGACGCGTTTTGCCGGATTTTTAGAGAGGGGCTGGCTATCATCGAAAAGTTAAAGAAGATAGGGGAAAAGATATTTGATATTTATTTTGGCATTGGCGTTGTGGCTGTGGGGCTTCTGGCCGTGCTGGTGATTTTTTCTGTTATTGCACGCTATTTTTTTTCGCTTAGCTGGAAGCAGTTGGCAGAGTTTAATGTAACGCTGTTCGCGTTTACTACCTTCTGGGGGATGGGCATCAATGTTCTGAAGGGTGAGCATGTTATGATTGACATTCTCTATGATGCCGTGAAGCCGTCTGTTAAACGGTGGCTGAGCGTAGGAAACTACATTATCGTTCTGGTAGTTGATCTTGTATTTACCTATCAGGGATGGGTATATGTCGGCGTAGCCGGCAAGCAGATTAGCCAGGGCATGGAAATTCCCATGAAATACATGTACGGGATTATGCCGGTTTGCGGGGGAATCTGTGCAGTGTGTATTGTGATTAAAATTATTGAATTTATTACTGCGGACATTTCCTATTTTGCACCGAAAAATAAAGCGCTGACCAAGAACGATGCGCCTAACGTATAGAAAGGAGCGGAGTATCAGTTATGGCAATGATTATTCTTTTAGTGCTGCTGATTTTCTTCGCAGCTCTTGGCGTGCCGCTGGCATTTGCAATCGGTGCGTCCTGTGTAACCTATATTACGACAAATGTTCCTAACTTTCTTTCCATGCTGCCGCAGCGCGTGTGGAACGGTGCGTACAGTGAGCTGATGATCGCCATGCCGCTGTTTATGCTGGCGGGAGAGTTGATGAATACCGGTGGTATTACCAAACGTATTATTAATTTCTGCCTGCAGATTCTTCGCCCCTTCCACGGCGGCCTGGGGGAGGTAAATATCGTTGCTTCCATGATTTTCGGCGGCATTTCCGGCTCTTCCGTTGCAGACACTTCTGCTCTGGGAAGTATTCTGATTCCGGCTATGGAGGATCAGGGCTATCCGCCGGATGCTTCTGCCGGCATTACGGTAGCATCTTCTACCATGGGTATGATTATTCCACCATCCACGCCGATGATCGTGTATTCTATGATTTCCGGAGCTTCTGTTGGAGCACTGTTTATGGCGGGCGCGGTTCCGGGAATTCTCATCGGCTGCACCCAGCTAATCATGGTATTCTGGATGAGCCATAAAAAACATTGGCATCCTAAACTGGCGCCTTTTGACAAAAAGGAGTTCACACATGCGATTTTGTCCGGTATTCCGGCGTTGCTGATGCCGCTGTTTATTATTGTGTGCGTATCTTTCGGTATCTGTACTGCGTCGGAAAGCGCTGGTATCGCGGTTCTGTATGCGATACTTGTCGGATTTTTTATCTATAGAGAGCTGACCTGGAAGGCTGTGTGGGAAGCGCTGAAGAAGACATTGATTTCCTCTTCCTCCATTATGCTGATTATCGGCTTTACTACTATTTTTACCTGGGTTCTGACTATGCAGAAGGTTCCGCAGATTGTGGCAGGATTCTTTATTTCTATGAATATGCCGGCATGGGGGATTGCCCTGATGTTCTGCGTAATGATTCTGATGATCGGTACTTTTATCGATGTAAGCCCGGCAATCCTTCTGCTGACTCCGATTATGCTGCCGGTTATGGAGAGCTACGGCTTTTCCGCTCTGCAGTTCGGGGCAATGATGATTACCGGATTGGCTATCGGCTTGGTTACCCCGCCGGTAGGTATGTGCCTGAATGCATGCAATAAAATTAACCGAATGCCGATTATAGCGATTTTTAAGGGTGCGCTGCCTTATGTAATTTGTAATGTATTGGTACTTTTAGCCATCAGTTTGTGGGCGCCCCTTACCACATGGCTTCCGTTGGTATTGGGATATAGCTTGTAAGTTGATTCTCAACCGCCCTTGCTACATACTCGATTGCCGGATTGAGGATATTGTGGAGTATATACCTGATAATACGGACGCAAAATAAGAGGTAATCCAAAACCATGCGTTTTGAGATACCTCTTATTTTGCGTCTATTGGTCTAATATAATGGCATTTGAAGATAGTTGCCGGCGATTTCCTCAATGTTTGCTGCATGCATTGTATTCCTCATAGGGTATAATTCATAATAATCTTAATCTGTACTTGATGGCTGTCTGCTTTATAAATTGATTATACCTTAATATTTAAAGATGACCTCGGTTTTAATAAAAATTCGCTGCTGCCTTTTACAATGCGATCTTCTACATCTTTACGGGTAATATTGCGTACAATGTTTGTATCAAATGGCTGTCCAAGCTGCCAGCTGGGGTCTGCTTCTTTTACAGCTTCGTAAAACGCTTTTGTATATATTCGCTCATATTGTCCAAGTGTCCATGTACCGCTTAATCTATCTGATTTTTTAACGCTTAATTGATAGCGTGTAAAAACCTCGGTACGTTTTGTTGTATCGCCATTGGCGACACCGTTTTCTTGAATGAAATGGCGTTTCGTTTCGTCAAACATATCCTGCCGGGCGGTTTCGGAAACATCTATTATTTTATGAAATTCAGACGGGTCTTTACCTGTAATGTCCATTCCTGCCACACCATAGGGATTTACGAAATCGCCGTCCTCATCAAAAAGCCCCATATAATTACGAATAAATGTTTCTTCGTCTGCTTCAAGTGGATTTTTAAATTTTAAATCAAGGTCATCATATTTTTCTCCAAGTATCTGCTTAAGCATTTTCAGTTCTTGCAAAGCCTTTTCGTTCTTCACTTCCGCAGCAGACTTAGGTGTTTCTCCATTGGGATGTCCTTCGTCATACATTGCTTTAGCGCGTTTGTATCGTGCGCTGCTTGTGTCGATTGCGCCTGTATAAGGCTTATAACCCACAATCATTGACATAACATAATCCTCCTTTATTAGTTGTAGTTGTCTTTATAATATATATCGTCACAAAAGGCAAAGATATTCTAAATAGTTGTAATCAAAATGTAAATTATGAGTGGAATTTTGTCGCAGCCGGCTGAACTGTTAGTTCGGAATTCCGGATTTATGAAACCTTGATTGTCAATTTTTCTTCTCTGTGTTATAGTAGTAGAGATACCCTCAGTGGACAAAAGGGTACACTCAAAAAATAAAAAAGGTGGTACACATGCTTTTTAGCTCTCAGATATTCCTTTGGTTTTTTTTGCCCTTGGTTCTTCTGGCCTATGGGACAGCTCCGGGATTGAAGGCCAAAAACACGGTTTTGCTGGTATTTAGTTTGTTGTTTTATGCTAGAGGGGAACCTAAATATATTATTTTGATGATCCTTTCCATCTGCCTGAATTATGTATTTGGGCTGGGAATCCAAAGGGTTGGGGAAAACAGAGGAAAACGGACCGCCCTTTTGTGGCTGTGTGTAGGGATTAATCTCTGCCTTCTGGGATACTTTAAATATTTTAACTTTCTTCTCCAGATTGGGAACCGCCTGTTGGGGGGAGAGGTTTTAGCCTACCGGGATATCGCTCTGCCTATCGGCATTTCCTTTTATACTTTCCAGGCCATGTCCTATGTGATTGATGTTTGGAAAGGGGAGAACAAAGCCCAAAAAAACTTGTGGAATCTGGCCCTTTATATTTCCTTTTTTCCCCAGCTTATCGCCGGACCTATTGTTAAATATCACGATATTGAAAAACAGCTTGTGGAAAGAAAAACTGATTTGTCCGGTTTTTGCTATGGAATTAAGAGATTCTGCTATGGACTAGGGAAAAAAGTGATTATTTCCAACTCCATGGCTTTGGCGGCGGATCAGATTTACGGATTGCCGCTTCAACATGTGGGCACCGTTCTGGCATGGAGTGCGGTAGGCCTTTATACTTTGCAGATTTATTTTGATTTTTCCGGATATTCAGACATGGCCATCGGTCTGGGAAGGATGTTTGGCTTCCGCTTTATGGAGAATTTTAACTACCCATACCTGTCAACGTCGGTTACTGAGTTCTGGCGCCGCTGGCATATTTCATTGTCTACCTGGTTCCGGGTTTACGTATATATCCCCCTGGGAGGCAACCGAAAGGGGGCATACAGAACCTATTTGAATCTGTTTCTTGTATTTTGCCTTACGGGCCTGTGGCATGGAGCCGCCTTGAATTTTGTGTTCTGGGGCATTTATTATGGGATCCTTATTGTTTTGGAGCGTATGACCGGGAAAAAGCCGGGCTGGCTGGGCACTATGTTTTTGGTAATTATTGGCTGGCTGATATTTAGAGTTACCAGCATGCGGGGAATCCTGATCCTGTTAAAGAATATGTTTATCCCTTGTGCCGGGCTGTATCCTATAGAGCTTTACATTAGCCCCAAAACTTTGCTTTTGGCGGTTGCTGGAATCCTCTTGTGCGGTCCTTTGCAGGCTCTGTTCCCGGCGCTAAAAAACCGCCTTTTTGACGAAGAATATATCGGGGTGCCGGACATTGCCGCTATGACCGTTATTTTCCTGTATTCCGTCCTGCTTTTAATTAGCAGTACCTATAACCCCTTTATTTATTTCCGGTTTTAATCCAAAGGAGAAAATACAATGAAAAAATTAATGGCTGTAATTTTCGTTCTTTTTTTGGCAGTGCCGGGGTTGTGGATTGCTGTGGAAGGGCTGACAGGAAATGCGGAAGAGTTCAGCGATGCAGAACAGCGCATGCTCACCGGGTTTCCTACTGAAATTTCATGGAACAATTTGGACAGCTTTGCCGATCAGGTGGAGGATTACATTAATGATCATGCGCCGTACCGGGATAAGCTGGTGGCGTTTAATGCCGGACTGGATTACCGCCTGTTTCATTCTACGGACACTCCCAGTGTGATTTTGGGAAAAAACGGCTGGCTCTTTTATGCCGGACAGAATAGCGCGGAAGATTTCCAGGGGCTTGGAGGAAGGACAGAAGAATGGCACCAGGAAGTGGCTGCTTTAGTAAATGTCATTGATGCCGGTTTAGAAGCCCAGGGAATTGAGTTTGTAATTGTTTTGGCTCCCAATAAAGAGAGGATTTACCAGGAATATATGCCGGATTATATGAACATTGTAAACGAAAAAAACCGTTTGGACATTTTGGCGGATTATCTGAAAAAATCTACCAACGTGCCGGTTGTATATCCTAAAGAATGTTTTGAGGATAGATCTTATCAGTGGTATTATAAAACCGATACTCACTGGAACAATGCCGGAGGTTTTTTGGCAGGGCAGGAATTAATAAAGGCTTTAGGCGGAACAGTAACCGATATTTCAGAGGTGGACGTGACCTATACGCCCAGAGGAACCGGAGATTTAGTCCGTATGGCCCATCTTCCGTCAGAAAGCTTTGACGAGACAGAGGCGCTGGTCAACGGCTATTTGCCGGAAACGGAACTGACGATGACGGAGGATACCAGCTACTATCCTACTTTGAAGTTTTATACCAGTAAAAATGCGCCGGATCCCAGACATATGGTGATCTACCGCGATTCTTTTTCGGATGCTATTAACGCTACTATGTCCCGGTACTTTGCCCGGGTGGATACTTATTGGTGGGATTCCGGGGCAGAAGCGAAAATGGGAGAAGAAAAACCAGATATTGTGGTTTATGAAATCTTGGAGAGGTATATTGACGAAAGGATACTGGACGATTTGCAGACCCTGTCTCAGGTGTGGCAATAATTAGGTTTTTAGAAAATATAGCAGTTTAGCCGGACAAGAAGCACCGAATTTCTTGCCGTCTTAACTATTGCAGAAAATAAGGGAGAATGTGAAATGCTGGATATTTGCTTACTGGGTACCGGAGGCATGATGCCTCTTCCCTACCGCTGGCTTACTTCTATGATGGCAAGGTGTGACGGCAGCAGTCTTTTGATTGACTGCGGAGAGGGGACTCAGATTGCTTTAAAGGAAAAGGGATGGAGTCCCAAGCCCATTGACGGAATTTGTTTTACCCACTATCACGCGGATCATATCAGTGGCCTCCCGGGCCTGCTTCTCACTATGGGAAATGCGGAGCGGACGGAAGCTTTGACTTTAATCGGTCCTAAGGGGTTAGAGCGGGTGGTGGGAGCACTGCGGGTTATTGCTCCGGAACTCCCGTTTGAATTGCGCTTTATAGAACTAACAGAAGCCCGTCAGCAGTTAAAGCTGGGGCCTTACACAATTGATGCTTATCGTCTGAACCACAATGTAATCTGCTATGGCTATACTATTTCCATTCCCAGGAAAGGTCGTTTTGATGTAGAACGGGCCAAAGCCCAAAATATTCCTCAGCGGTTCTGGAAGCACCTCCAAATGGGAGAAACCGTGATGGATAAGGAACGAATTTTTACCCCGGACATGGTGCTGGGCGCTGCCCGACGGGGGTTAAAAGTATCCTATTGTACAGATACCCGTCCTGTTCCGGTTATTGCAGAATATGCCAAAGATGCGGATCTGCTTATCTGTGAGGGCATGTATGGGGAGAAAGATAAAGCGGGTAAGGCCAGAGAAAACAAACACATGACCTTTTACGAGGCGGCGGTATTGGCAAAAGAGGCTGCCCCACGGGAAATGTGGCTCACCCACTACAGCCCATCTTTAACTCATCCGGAAGAATTTATGGATGAAGTGAGAAAAATATTTCCCAGATCCAAGGCTGCAAAAGACGGATTTAGCCTTTCGCTGGATTTTGACCAAGAATAAATAATGGAGGGACTTCATGGAGAAATCGAAAACAGAAGATGTTTTGATCCTGGCAATCGAAAGCTCTTGTGATGAGACTGCCGCATCGGTGGTAAAAAACGGCAGGGAGGTGCTTTCCAATGTGATTTCCTCCCAGATCGCCCTTCATACCCTTTATGGCGGTGTGGTGCCGGAGCTGGCATCCAGAAAACATATTGAGAAAATTAATCAGGTTGTGGAAAAGGCCCTTTTGGAGGCAGGTGTAACACTGGAAGAAATTACGGCTGTAGGAGTTACTTATGGGCCTGGCCTGGTAGGAGCATTGCTGGTAGGCGTGGCCGAGGCCAAGGCTATTGCCTATGCGGCAAAAAAGCCTTTAATCGGTGTTCACCATATAGAAGGCCATATATCTGCTAATTTTATTGAACATCCGGACTTGGAGCCTCCTTTTGTATGCCTTATTGTTTCCGGCGGACACACCCACTTGGTAATTGTAAAGGATTACGGAGAGTATGAGATTATCGGCCGTACCAGAGACGACGCGGCAGGGGAGGCCTTTGACAAGGTGGCCCGGGCAGTAGGATTGGGCTATCCCGGCGGCCCAAAGGTGGACAAGGCTGCCAGGGAAGGCAATCCCCGCGCCATTGAATTTCCCCGCGCCAAGATTGAAGGAAGCCCTTATGACTTCAGTTTTAGCGGTTTAAAATCTGCGGTACTGAATCATATCAATCACGCTAACATGATAGGAGAAGAAATCTCGGTTCCGGATTTGGCGGCCTCTTTCCAAAGCGCAGTGGTGGAATCTTTAGTGAGCCGGGCTGTTATGGCAGCGAAAGAATACGGCTATACCAAATTGGCTATTGCAGGGGGTGTGGCGTCCAACTCGGCTCTCAGATCCGGTATGGCAGAGGCTTGTAAAAAAGAAGGGATTGATTTTTACTACCCGTCCCCGGTTTTTTGTACGGACAACGGAGCTATGATCGGTGCAGCTGCTTACTACGAATATAAGAAAGGGATCTGCCATGGATGGGATTTGAACGCTATTCCCAATCTGAAATTAGGAGAGAGATAATAGGCTCAGGAAAGTTCAGGAGAAGAGAGAAAGATGGAGACAACAGCAGCAATTGTCCTGGCTGCAGGCCAGGGGAAAAGGATGGAGAGTAAAAGACAGAAGCAGTTTCTTCTATTAAATGGAAAACCTCTAATTGCATATTCTTTAAAGGCCTTTGAGGAAAGCAGTATAGACCAGATCATTCTGGTGACCAGAGAGGAGGAGATTTCCTACTGCAGAAAAGAGATTGTGGAAAAGTACGGATTTTCCAAAGTGGCTGCTGTGATTGCCGGAGGAAAAGAGCGTTACCACTCAGTCTATGAAGGACTAAAGGCAGTCCGGGAGGCCGAATATGTTCTGATTCATGATGGAGCCAGACCTCTTTTAACAGAAGAAATTATTGACAGAGCTTTAAAGGGAGCGAAAGAATACGGAGCTTGTGTGGCAGGGATGCCGGTAAAGGACACAATAAAAATTTCTGTTGCCGACAACTTTGTGTCAGCCACCCCGGATCGCAGCAGGTTATGGCAAATCCAAACCCCCCAGGCTTTTTCATATTCTTGGATCCGGCAGGCCTATGATAAATTATTTTCTTCAGAAGAATACCAGAAGGGTGTCACGGATGACGGTATGGTATTGGAATCCATGTCTTCTCACAAGGTACGATTGATAGAAGGGAGTTATTCCAACATAAAAGTAACTACACCGGAAGATATGGCCGTGGCGGAGGCTTTAATGAACTTTTCTAAAAATTTTAAATCCGGTAAAGAATAAAAAGGATAAAAGAGGGAAAGCTACCAGATATAGTACGGATCATACAAAATTTCACCATCCATTGAGGCTGGAAAATATAAGAAAAAAGCCGTCAAAAAAAGTTGAAAAAAATGGGAAAATGTCATTGACAAATTGGACTCTCCGTGGTAGACTAATCGAGTCGCTTGACCAGCGGCCCACTAAAGAGAACCACTCAGAATAAACTTCGAGATAACCTAAAAAGTTCTTGACAAACTTGGGTGAGTCTGGTAAAATAGATAAGCACCTTTGGAGAGATATCGAAGTGGTCATAACGAGGCGGTCTTGAAAACCGTTTGTCCGCAAGGGCGCGTGGGTTCGAATCCCACTCTCTCCGTTGGACACGTTTTGAGACGAGTCTTAGTTATAATTTAATAGGTTTGAGTTTTCAACCAAGCAGAAGTACCCAAGTGGTTGAAGGGGCTCCCCTGGAAAGGGAGTAGGTCGTTAGTAGCGGCGCGAGGGTTCAAATCCCTCCTTCTGCGCTCGGCTTTTTCTTAAAGCTGTAAGCAAAAGTACCTTAACAATTGAAGACTGAACAATACACAGACCCTGAAAATTCGAAGAACAAACAAAGGCTAGGAAAACAGCCGAGAGTTCAAGAGAATTCAGAACGAAACCAAGTAAA